>JAIESQ010000045.1 GCA_019745975.1 Pirellulales bacterium | reverse complement strand
CATGGTGAACGAGCAAGTGCCATGATCAGTACCTTTCAACTGACAAGAACAACCAAGCTTTGCCTGGCACACCGGATGGCACGGATGACGTGAGAGACTCAAACGCGAAACCACAGGGCACGGCATGCACGACAATCCGTATCGCGCGCCAAATGAATTGCCGTCTACTCATCGCGGCCAGCGCCAATGGCTCTGGCGTCCTTTGATGTTTGTCGGCGCCGCCAGCTTGACGATCGGCTTCGGCGGCTTACAGCGCATAGCGACGCTACGCGCGCATCTCACTGGCGAAACCGTTTCCGCGCTCACGCTGTCGCGCTTCACCGTGTTTCGAATTGTGGCGATCGCGCTTGTGGTGCTCGGCGGGCTTGCGATCGTCGCGGGGGTTGCCGGTTGGCGCGCGTCGCGTCGCGTACGCTAACTACACCCGTTGTTCGCCGAGTTGCTCGTCCCCTAGCCAGATGCCGTGGAAGCCGAACGGTATCCGCGCCGGAATCCGCACCCGCGCCACCGGCGCCGAAGCAAATTCACTGGCGTCGATCACCACCAACTCGCTCTTTTCGTCGGCCGCGTCGAAGACGTACGTCACCAGCCAGCCATCGTCTTCCTGCTTGGCGTCGGGCGCGGCGACAAACACCCCTTCGCCCGCGTAGCGGCCCGGGCCGAAGTCGTGCCGCGTGCTGGTCCCCCGCTCGAGGTCGTACTTCACCAGCGCATGCATGTCGAGCGCCATGGTGTAGCCGTAGCGCGTCGGGCGCCCGAGCCGCCGATCGTTGACGCGCGGAAAGTCGGATCGCAGATCGTCGAGCGCGCGCTCGCGCACTTCGCCGGTCGCCAGGTTGAAGCGCCACTCGTAGAGCGACGCGGGAGTATCGATCGGCATGTCGTTCGGCGAGCCCGCCGCGGCCCGTTTCACCGGCGAAGTCCCCACGATATCGGGATATTCGCTCAAGCGGCAGGCGACCAGCACCACCTCGTCCCCGTCGTCCCAGGCGTTGAGGGTGTGGAACACGAAGCAGGCGGGAGCCTCGAACCAGCGAATCTCCGTTGCCTTGCCATGTCGGGGCAAGATGCCAAATCGTGAGCCCAAGTCGGGCTCGTACTTCAAGAGCGGCTCGCCTTTGGCCATCCGCCCCAGATTAAACGTCGCCGGCAGCTCCATGAAGATCGAGTGCCGGGCAGTGACCGCGAAGTCGTGCATCATCACCGAGCGGCGCAGCTTGATCGGTACCGTGCTGGCCAGTTCGCCGGCGGCGTTCACCAGGCTGTAGTGCACGACGGGCGCCATCGCTGAATAGCCGAAGAACATCATTTCGCCCGTCTCGGCGTCGACCTTCGGATGCGCCGTGAACGGATGCCGCAACCGACGGCCGTAGTCCAGCACGCCGACCGTCTCCAGGTCGGGCACGTGAATCTCGTGCGGCGGGCCCCCTTCCCAGAGCGTCAGCAAGCGGCGGTCGTGCCAGACGAGCGCCGTGTTGCCGGCGTTCTTGAACAGCGGTTCGCCGCCGAACATCTTGGCCATGTCGGGGGGCTCGGCCAGCCCGGTCCACAGCGCCTTGCCGGCCGCGCGTTCTTTCTCGAAGCCAGCGGTGCGGACCCAGCGGTTGCGATAGCTCGCCGCGCCGTCGCGCAGGAGCACACCGTGCAACATGCCGTCGCCGTCGAACCAGTGATACCGGCCGCGCGGCGGAAACTGCGGGTTCGGTCCGGTGCGCACGTACATCCCGCCGAGCCCTTTGGGCAACTGGCCGACGACTTCCAACCGCTCAATCGTTAGCTCATCGTGCACGGGTGCGAAGTTGCCCAGCAAAAAAGGGCTGGGGTTATCCGCATCGCCGGCCGACGCGTCGTCGCTTTCGGCGGCGACCAGCGGCAGGCACCTGCCCGAGGTCAACAACAGCGAGGCCAGCGACGAGCGAGCCAGAAACTGGCGACGATTGGTGTCCATGTAACGTTCCCGCCGAGTAAGTGGAGGAGAACCGCGAGGCGAAATGGTGCCCTCGGCTACTAGCGTATCGTAGCCAAGGCTCCGCTGCACGATCGAGTCGATTCTTGGCCTTCAATTGTCCGGATTGAATGCCGCCAGTGGCATGGTAGCATCGGGCCATCGTTCACCTGCAAGTGGCTCGGAAATGCGCGTCGATGGCCAGTGACCCCTCAGAGCGCCCCCAGGATGTCGTCTGGGACGCAATCGTCGTCGGCACCGGCATGGGGGGCGGAACACTGGGCGCGGCACTGGCCCGGGCCGGCTGGCGCGTGTTGTTCGTCGAGCGCGGTCGTTCGAGCCTGTACGCAAGCGACGACTGCATTCGCGATGCCTTGCCCGACGATCGCCCCGATGTATTGAAATTGCCCGAGCGCGAGTATGTCGAACTCTTGGCTCGCGGCGGTCGCTCGACCGATCTGGTTGAAGACATCAGCGGCCAGAAGCCGCCGACGTTTACGCCGTTCATCGGTTCGGGGACAGGCGGCTCGACGGCGCTCTACGGCATGGCACTCGAGCGGTTGTTCGCTTCCGACTTCGCCCCGCGCGCCGATCACCCTGCCGCCGAGGGCGCGAACTTGCCGGAGCATTGGCCGATTGACTACGAAACGCTGCGCCCCTGGTACGTGGCGGCCGAGCGACTCTACCGCGTGCACGGCTCGCCCGATCCGCTGCGTCCCGGCGACGCCGATGCCCCGCTTATCGAATCGCCGCCGCTGACGCCGACCAACGGCGAGCTATTCGCCCATCTTCAGAACAAGGGACTGCACCCCTATCAATTGCACATCGGCTGCGAGCACTTGCCCGACTGCCAGAACTGCCAGGGGTATCTCTGTTCGCGCGACTGCAAGAGCGACGCGGGCAATCGCTGCCTGCGACCGGCCATCGAGCAGCACGGCGCCGGTTTGCTGACGAGCTGCACGGCCACCCGGCTCGAGGCCGAGGGAACCGCGGTGCGGCGCCTTGTCTGTCGCCGAGGCGATGAGGAAATCGTCTTACGGGGCCGCTACGTGGTGCTGGCGGCCGGCGCGCTGGTGACGCCGATCCTGTTGTTGAATTCGCGGTCGGCCGAGTTTCCCCAGGGCCTGGCCAACTCATCCGACCAGGTTGGCCGCAACCTGATGCGCCATTGCATCGACATGCTGATGGTGCAGATGAACGCCAAGGAGCCGGTCCGAGGACAGATCAAGGAGCTCGCGTTCAACGACTTCTACCATCTCGGCGGCCAGAAGCTCGGCACGTTTCAGTCGTTCGGTCCGCTGCCGCCAATCGCTTACTTCTTGAATCAAGGAACAGGCTGGTGGCTCCGACTGCTCCGTCCACTGTTGGTCTATTTTGGCGAACAGCTCAAGTCGAAGGGCCTCGTCGTCACGACGATCATGGAAGATTTGCCGTACGCCGAGCATCGCGTGCTCCCCTCGGCGACAACGTTCGATGGTTTGCGGCAGCGGATCCAGCTCAACTACCGCTTGCAGACCTACGAGCTCGATCGGTTGGCCACGTTCCGCAAGGCGGTTGAGAATGTGCTCAAGCCCTATAAGCTCGTGCAACTGCGCGGCGCCAGCGAGAATCGGGCGATCGCGCACGTCTGCGGCACCTGTCGCTTCGGCGACGATCCGCGGACCAGCGTGTTCGACAAGCACTGTCGGGCTCACGACCTCGACAACTTGTACGTCGCCGACGCCTCGTTCTTCCCCAGCAGTGGCGGCATCAATCCCAGCTTGACGATCGCGGCCAATGCCCTGCGCGTCGCGGCGCACCTCGTCGACCGCGGCCGTTAGCGGCGCGAAGCTTGATTGCACGCTCCGCATCTTCGCTACAACTCGCACTGTTGTCGCGGACCGAAGCGCGATGCGTATCGCCATGACCGGTCCGCGCTCGCTGCGCGCCCGCCACTGGACGGATGACCTAAACTAGCGACGACGCCCGGGAGAGCGATTTCCTCTCACAGCTCCATCGGGCGGGCCGTTCGGCCAACATCAAGCGCGATTGCCTGTCACTGCATGGCTCTGCGCCTGGCAACAGGGTCCAAAGGTGATTCGTGGAAGACCAAACACCACGGCGAATTCTGGTCGTCGATGACGATCCGACCTGCTTGCGGCTGTTCGACCGCATGCTCTCCCGCGCGGGGTACCAAATCGCATGCGCCAGTGACGGCGCGGAGGCCTTCGCGCAGACGTTGGCGTTCCGACCGCAGATCATTGTCACCGATTGGAAGATGCCGCGCGTCGACGGGCTCGACCTGATCCGCCGGCTGCGGGCCGAAGTACCTTGGTACCCGTACGTTCTCCTGGTCACTCATTCGTCAGAACAGACGCTGGGGCTCGATTCGGGGGCCGACGACTTCATCGTGAAGCCGATTCGCGAAGAGGACCTGCTCGCCCGGGTGCGGGCGGGCGAACGGATCGTCGCGCTCCAGGAGCGCTTGCACCACAAGAACGCTGAGCTGCAGAGCGCCAATCAAAAGCTGGCAGAATTGGCCGTGACCGATTCGCTCACGGGGTTGTTGAACCGCCGCGCCTTTCAGCAAGAAGCGCACAAACGCTGGCAGCAGGTCGACTGGTCGGCCAGCACCATCAACTGCCTGATGATCGATATCGATCACTTCAAACGGATCAACGACACCTTTGGCCACGCGGCGGGCGACGCCGTGATTTGCGCGGTGGCGCGGACCTTGAAGGCTCGTCTGCGCACCAACGACATTCTCTGCCGGTTTGGCGGCGAGGAGTTTTGTGTCTTGCTGGTAAACGCCACGCCCTCGATCGGGCGGCGCGTTGCTGAGCGGCTGCGCGAAACGATCGCCAAGATGCCGCTCCCCGGCCTACCCGCTGGCGTGCGCTGCACGATCAGCGTAGGGTTGGCCAGCGGGGCGTGCCATGCCACGACGGTCGAATCGTTCATCGATTGGGCCGACCAGGCCTTGCTTCGCGCCAAGCGTGCCGGGCGGAACCGCGTCATCTGCCACGAACCCAATGCCAACGTCACGCGACTGACTGCTCCCGCCGCGACTGCAATTTCGTCGACCGAAGTGCTCTCGCAGCAGAGCTGGCGCGAAGTGACCGACGCGATTCAGGTGGTGCTGGCCTGGCGCAATCCCAATCGGGCCGCTCACGATCGGCGCGTGAGCCGGCTCGTGGCCGAAACCGCGCGTCGTCTGCAATGGCCCGACGAACGGCGCCAATTGGCCGAGGCCGCCGCCCTGCTGCAAGACATCGCTGCGATTGCTTTGCCGGCCGCGGACGTGAAAGAAGCCGACGCCGACGCGCCGCGCCACGTCGACCGCCGACGCGGCGTCGCCCTGGCGATCGTGCAAGAGTGCTTCGCAAATCGCGCGCTGACCGATACGCTCCGCAACTTGCCAGGCGCGGCCGAAACACCGCAATCCGACGACGAAATCGACGATCCCCTGGCGGCTGCCCGCCTGGTGGCGATCGTCAATCGCTTCGATGAGCTTGTCTATGGACTCGACGGCCAGGATCCGCGCGAAGCCAGCACAGCGCTCGGCTTGCTGCGCGCGGAGGCCGGCTCGCGCTTCGACCCGCAATTGGTCGAAGCGTTCTGTCAGTTTGTCGCCGAAGGGCAGTTGCTCGAAGCGGCCAGCAGTGTAGCCTGAATGCGGCGACACCGACTCCCGCTTCACAACTCGGATTGGTTACGATCCTGGAAGTGGGGTGGTCGGTGTGCCACTGCTTCGCAGAAGCAGTGCGACGTTGAGGCACGCGCACTTTTTGCTGCAAGGGAAGCAGTGGCGCACGGACAGCTTCAAGACTACTTCGCGATTCGCGATGGATCGACGATGCTTCTCTCGCGTTGGATCGCTGGTTGCTCGTTAAACAAAACCAAACGGAGATCGTATGGCAGCGGGCAATCTGGAATTTGGCGGCGAAGAACTGTTTTGCGCGGCGCCCGATCGCGTCTTTGCCGTGGTGACCGATCTCGATGGGCTCGCGCGCAACGTGCACGACTTGACCCTGGCGAAGCGGATCGATGCTCACACACTCGAATGCACGGCTCGCCCCGGCTTTGGCTTTATGCGCGGCACGCTCAAACTGGTGATCCAGTTGGCCAATCTCAATCCGCCGGAATCCGCCACGCTCTCGATCGACGGACGCGGCATCGGGCAAAGCTTGCGCGTGACGTCGAATCTGACGATCAGCCCACTGCGCGATGGCGGCTCGCGACTGCTATGGAACGCCGTGGTGACGGACCTCAAAGGACTCATCGCCACGATCAGCCCAGCGCTCATTCGCGCGGCGGCCGACCAGGTCATTCGCACGGCCTGGAAGGACCTGCGCAAGGAACTCGGCGAGCCGGAAGCATGAATCTACCCAACTCGCGGAGGTGTGCCCCGGCAACTTGTTGCCGCCTGCCGCAGGTAGCCGGCACTGAAGGCACAAAAGATTCAGAAGAAATCGAGGTCTGACCAGCCGCGAGAAGCGCAGCCCGTCGGACGAGCGAACTCAGATTCGTGCGCTGCAAGCCGCGCATCGACAGGCCACGATCGTGGCGTCGCTCCTGGCGCCGAGGCGATCGACGCCGAGCCGCCGGCTCAGAGGTCTACAACTAGAGTGCCCGGCGCAGGCGGCGAGGCGGGCGGCCGCCGCGCCCCAGCGGGGCGGCCTTGCGCACCGGGGTTTCGCCGGCCGTTGAGCCATCGGTCGGCAGTCCTTCGCCTGTTTCGGCTGGCCGAACCGGCGTGGCGCGCGGCCGCTGAAAGGCCTCGAAGCCGGCCATCTCGTCGCGCTTTAACAGCCGATTAATGCGAATCTCGATGCGCGTCAGCTCGTTCCCTTCTTCGGGCGTGACAAAGCTGTAGGCGACCCCTTCGCGCCCCATGCGGCCGGTGCGCCCCACGCGATGCACGTAGTCGTCGCAGAACTCGGGCAGGTCGTAGTTGATGATGTGTGAAATGCTCGAAACGTCAATTCCGCGCCCCACGACGTCGGTGGCCACCAGGTAGCGAATGCTCCCTTCGCGAAACTGCGCCATCACGCGATCGCGCACGCGCTGCTGCAAGTCGCCGTGTATGCAGGCGACCTGCTGCGCCTTCCGGCCGAGCAGATGATTCACCTTCTCGGTGCCGCGCTTGGTGCGGCAAAAGATGATCGCCTGGCGCGGTTGCTCGCGCTCGACGAGCTTGACCAGCAGATCGAACTTCTGGTGCTGATCGACCGTGAAGTAGTATTGGTCGATCGTGTCGACCGAGACTTCCTTAGGTGAGAAGTTCAGCGTCTCATGATCGCGCATGTAGCGGGCCGCGAGCCGCTCGACCGGCGGCGGCACCGTGGCGCTCAAAAGTAGCGTCTGTCGCTCGCGCGGCACGCGGCGCAAAATTCGCTCGATATCGGGGCGAAAGCCGATATCGAGCATGCGGTCGGCTTCGTCGAGCACCACGATATGAATGTGCTCCAGCACGAGCGTGCCACGCTGGATGTGGTCGATCACCCGCCCGGGCGTGCCCACGATGACATCGGCGCCGCGGCGCAGCTTTTCGATCTGCTGGCGAATCGGCTTGCCGCCATAGATGGGCACCGTGTTGACCTTGCGGCCGTGCGACAGCTTGACGAATTCGTCGCGGACCTGCACGGCCAGCTCACGCGTTGGAACTAGGACGAGCGCTTGCGGGCCATGCGTCTCCTTGCGGGAGCGGAGCCGTTCGAGGATGGGGATCGCGAAAGCAGCGGTCTTGCCCGTGCCGGTGCGCGCCTGCCCCATCAGGTCGTGGCCGGCGATCGCCTTGGGGATCAGGCCAGCTTGGACCGGCGTGGGTTCGAGATATTGAGCGGCGGCCAGGGCCGCCAACATCGTGTCCGACAGCGAGAGGTCGGTGAATTTGGCGGGGACCGACCCAAGGGGTTCGGTCATAGTAGCGGTCAAGCGAATCTTCTCAGGGCTGGATGGGGAAAAACGGTGTGTGCGACCAACATGGCTGGCGTGGCAGTTATAGTTCGTCAGCGTAGCCGATCGAGGGCCGAATGTCACACGCGGGGTCGAGCGGGCGCGCCGCCAACGACGCTCGGCGACTGTTGTAACCTACGCGCCGACGGGGACTTTCGTCAAGGCGATTGCCTTATCGGCGATCGGCCAGGGCCGGCTCGGTGGTCCGGGGCGCTGCACGGCCCAAGCGATTGATGGCACCTGCGAGGATGCGGCGCAGCAGCTCGCGATGATCCACCCCCACGTCGCGCGCGAGAAAAACCAGGTCACTCGTAAACGGAGCCAATCCCGGTAACGGATTGGCTTCGAGAAAGTACGGCACGTCGTCGCGCAGCCGGAAGTCGACGCGGGCAACGTCCTGGCAACCCAACGCGCGGAAGGCCGCCAACGCCGCCTGGCCCACGCGCTGGGTGGCGCGCGGCGAGACCGGGGCGGGGCATTCGTAGCGGATCGTGTCGACCCAGTCGCGCTTGATTTCCAGGCTATACAGAAACGGACCGGTCCCCTTCGTCGGCACCACGCGCATAATGCCGAGCACCTCGGGGGGATGGCCGACGATGCCGACCGTGAGCTCGTCGCCATCGATGAATTCTTCGACCAGAATCGGCTGCTGGTACGCGCCGCGCAGCTCGGCGATCGTTTCGCGCAGCTCGGCCGGCGTCTCGACGAGGCACTTGTTGCGAATGCCCTTGCTTGAACCTTCGTATGTCGGCTTGACGACGAGCGGTAAGGGAAGTTCGGCCAGTTGCCGCATGACCTCGTCGGGGGCGGTTTCCCAGCGATCGTCGATCGTGACCCACGCCGGCGTTGCGACACCGGCCTGCGCGACGAGCCGTTTGGCGCAGTCCTTATCGAGCGCGACGGCCAGCGACAGCGGGTCGGAGCCGGTGTACGGGATGCCCAGCGTTTCCAGGATCGCAGGGACGCGCGACTCGCGCGAGCGGCTCACGCCGCGCCCTTCGGCAATGTTAAAGACTAGGTCGGGCCGCGGGCCGTCGAGCAGTCGGCGGATCAGCGATTCGCCCTCTCCCAACAGTTCGACTTCGTGCCCCAGGCTACGGAGCGTGTCGGCCAAGGCGGAAATTGTTTCGAGCGAGTCGAATTCCTCCTCGCTGTCGTCGCAGGCCAACAAGGCGTCGCGCGCCGCGGCCGAGAGCTTCGTCGCGCCGCACGACGGCTTGGCAGGGCTGCGGGCATTGAACGTGAGGCCGATACGCACGATTGGTCCTCGATGTGTTGTCGCCGCGATAGGCGACGTTGGGGTGGCACCGACCTAATCAGTGTCGCGCCGCGACAATTCGATGCCAGTTTCCAAAGCTAGCGCACGACGTCGCTCAGCACGCGCACCACCGAGTCGTCGGTCGTGGGCCAGGCCCCGACCAGTAACTCCGTGCAGGCGACCGGCTGCGTTGCGGACGTCGACGCGCTGGCCGACTTGCTGCGCGCGGTCGATTTCGCACCGTCGCGCGCGATTGCCTTGTTGCCGCGAGCCGAAACGGAGCGTGTCGCGCGGCTTGCGGGCTTTGTCTCGGGGACGGTGTCGCTCTTGGAATGGGCGGCCTCGACCGCTGCCGCGCTCATCACACTGGTCGCGCTCATCGCACCGTTGCGACCTTGCTTACGCACGGCGGCGGCTTGCGAAACTCCATTAGCGATGCTGGAACAACCCGCGCCCGTGAGGCTCGCGCCATTGCCGCCTGTCGCTTTGGCTGGTCGTGGGCGGATGCGGCCTGCCACGACCGTCGCCTCGGCCGCCGTCGCCGGCGGGGCGATCTCGACGATCATCGGAGCCGAGTCCGCCGACATGAGCGCGGCTTCGTCGCTTGCGTCCACTTTGTCGTCGCCCGTTGTCGCTGCTTCCGCGCGGCGCCGCCGGCGCTCCATGCGGGCCACGCCAGCGGGCACGAGCTTTTGCCCCTCGCCGCTAAGCAGGTCGCTCACGCCCGTGGTGGTGACCACGTGGGCGCGGCCCCCGTGGTGATCTTCGGGAGAATAGCGGAAGACCATGCCCTCGTAGTTGCGTAGCACGATCGCCTGATCCGAGGCCGAGATGACGTAGTTGGGCATGACCGGAATCTTGCCGGCGCCGTACAACCCGTCGATCACGTAGGTGGGCACACCCAGCCCCGACATGTGGCCGCGCAGGCCTTCCATGATTTCGAGCCCCTTCCAGACGCTGGTGCGGAAGTGGCCGGCGCCGGTCACTGGATCGCAATGGAACAGGTAGTAGGGGCGCACCTTGATCCGCAGCAGTCCACGCATCAAGTCGCGCATCGTGCGGAGCGAATCGTTGACGCCCTTGAGGAGCACGGTGTGATTGTTGATCGGCAAACCTGCGTTGATCAGGTTGCGGCAACCGCGGACGGCTTCGGGGGTGATTTCTCTCGGGTGATTGAAGTGTGTTTGCACCCACACTTTTCCGGTTTCGTGCAGAATGTCGATCCACTGCTGGTCGAACAGTTTCTGCGGCAGCGTAACCGGCACGCGCGTGCCGACGCGGATCACGTCGACATGCGGAATCTCGGCCAGACTGGTCAGGAACCAGCGGAGCTTGGCCGGCGGCAACATCAGCGCGTCACCGCCCGACAGTATGCAGTCGTGAATTTGTTCATGCTGGCGGATGTAATCGATCATCCGCAGCTCGTCGTGGCTGGGGGCGTCCCAGCCTTCGCGATCCATGGTGACGCGCTTGCGCGTGCAGAACCGGCAGTACATCGAGCAGACCGGCGTAGTGATCAAGAGAACGCGGTCAGGGTAGCGATGCGTCAGGCCCGGGACTGGCGAATCCTGATCTTCCTCGAGCGGGTCTACGAGCTCTTCGCTCGAGTCTTCAGCGGTCTCGGCCAAATGCGGCAGCGACTGCAAGCCGATCGGATCGCCGTACGGATCGTTCGCGTCGATCAGCGACAGATAATAGGGAGGCAACGCGAGCTTGTACTTGCTCTCAAGGCGCTCAAGATCGGCCAGACCTTTGACCGGGAGCGGCAGCAGCTCGGCCAGTTGCCGCGTGGTTCGGACAGCGTGCTGCATCTGCCAGCGCCAATCATCCCACTGTGCTGGCGGCACGTCTTTCCACTGGGGATGCCGGGTGGACGCCGGCAGACTACCCGGAGGCTCTTCGGCGTCACCCGCGGGTGCGGTGTCTGGTGCGACTGCTGCGGGCGTGTCGACTCGAATGGCGCTATTGGCCCGCGAGGCATTGGCCTCTCGCACGCGCTTGCCCTGCATGACATCCTTCTCCTACGGATCTTCCCTGGACCGACCCGCTGGCCGGACTTGCGGGGCTTTATACTGACAGCCCCCCGCTGGCACAAGGCGACTTCGGCTCCGCCGCCGCGTCAGTTGAGCGCCCAGCGGCTCGTTCCCTCGCGGCGCAGGCCCGTCGGCCTGCACCGCGCAACGCTTTCGCCTGCGCCTCATTCTAACGGGGCCGGTTGCGCAGGAAAGTGTTTTTGTGCGACGACACTCAGCTTTGCGCGGCTGCGGCCGTGACGGCTCCTCAGCGGTCATGGCATCTCGCTTAGCTCAAGAGCGACTTCTCGAAGATGACCAGATTTTCACCGCGGTCGGGGTCCCAGCGAATGCCCACGATGTCGTAGAGCTGTTGAATCGCCAGGTGCAGCATCGGTCGGTGCTGGTTGTGGCACTCGAAGCGGATCGAATCGTAGCCTTGGTCGCGGGCCCAGCTATGGACCGCCTCCATGAGTTGGCTGGCAATCCCCTGCCGCCGCTGGTCGGGCAGCACGCCGTAGAGCCAGGCGAAAAACGCAGTCGGCTTTAATTCGAAGCCCACGAAAAAACCGACCGGGTGCTCGTCCAAGCTGGCCACAAGCATCAGCACATTGTAGCGCCCCTGAAAACGCCGCTTGAAAAACGCCTGATCGCGGGCCGGCCGGAACACCGAACTGTACAGGTCGGCCACCAACGGGATATCGTTCGGGCCGACGATGTCGATCTTGGCGCTGGCCATGGGCTCGTCTCGCGTGGCTGGACAAACTCGAGCGACCGCAGAATTATAGCGAGACCCGCCAAACCCGCTGCGCCGGCATGGGCTGGCACAAAATCGCACCAAGACGCGCGAATGATCCTGGTCACCGTATCCGAATTGCGCAAGCATTTTGGCCCCGAGCCGGTGCTCGATGGGGTCTCGTTCGACCTGCGCCCCGGCGAGCGCGTCGGCCTGGTGGGCCCGAACGGCGCAGGCAAGACGACGCTGATGCGGATCGTCGCCGGCCTGGAGTCGTTCGATGCCGGCACGCTCGCGCTGCACCCGACGGCGCGACTGGGATACCTGGCGCAGCGCCCCGACTTCACGCTGGGCCGCACGCTGTGGGACGAGGCCGAGTCGGCGCTGGTGCATCTGAAGGCCTTGGCAGCCGAGGCCGAGGAAGCCGCCCATCGGCTGGCGGCATCGCCTCACGACGATCCCGAGCACGAGCGGCTGGCCGCCCGCTACGATCGCTTGCAGCACGAAGTCGCGCAGCACGGGGCTTACGAATTTCGCTACCGGATTGAACGGGTGCTCGACGGGCTGGGCTTCGCGCGGCAAGCGCACAGCCAGCCGGTCGAGTCGCTCAGCGGTGGCCAGCAGAACCGGCTGCTGCTGGCGAAGCTGCTGTTGGGCGGCGCCGATCTGCTGCTGTTGGACGAACCCTCGAATCACCTGGATATCGAGGCGACCGAGTGGCTGGAGAGGTTTCTGGTCGAGAGCCAGCAGGCGATGCTGGTGGTGAGCCACGACCGCTACCTGCTCGACAAGGTGACCAACCGCACGCTGGAGCTGGTCAACGGCACCGTCGAGAGTTATCCCGGCAATTTCTCGCAGTACTGGCGGCTCAAAGGCGAGCGGCTCGAAGTCGAGCGGCGCACGTTTGAGCGGCAGCAGGAGTTCATCGCCAAGACCGAGGACTTCATCCGCCGCAACAAGTACGGCCAGAAGAGCGCTCAGGCGAAGGACCGCGAGAAGAAGCTCGCCCGGGTCGAAGCCGTGGCCCGGCCGCGGACGATTGCGGCTCCCGCGTTTGGGTTCCCGGCGGCGGCCCGCACAGGCGACATCGTGCTGCGCGTCGAGCATCTGGCCAAGGGCTACGATCGAGCGCTGTTCGACGATTTGAACTGGGACGTGCTCCGCGGGCAGCACTGGGGGGTGCTGGGCCCCAACGGATCGGGCAAGACGACGCTGTTGCGCTGCCTCGTTGGCCAGGTGCGGCCCGACGCCGGTCACGTGATCACAGGTACCGGCGTGCAGTTGGGCTACTACGACCAGATGCTCACGGGACTCGACCCGCAATCTCAGGTGGTCGACGCGATCCGTCCGCCGCGCAAGGAGTTCACCGAGCCGCAGCGGCGCGACTTGCTGGCAAAGTTCGGACTCACAGGGGACGCCGTCTTCCAAACGGCGGCGAGCCTCAGCGGCGGGGAGCGGAGCCGGGCTGCCTTGGCGCGGCTGGCGGCCGAGGAGGCCAACGTATTGGTGCTCGACGAACCGACGAATCATCTCGATTTGTGGGCCCGCGATGCGCTCGAACGGGCGCTCATGGAGTTCGACGGCACCGTGCTGTTTGTGAGCCACGACCGCTACTTTTTGAATCGCGTGGCCGATCACATGCTCGTGCTCGACCCGCCGCGGGTGCGGGTGATCGACGGCAACTACGAGACATTTCTGGCCCTGCAAGAATCGTGGCGCGCCGCGGCTGGCGCCGCCGAGGATCGTTCGGTTCGGCAAACCGACGAGTCGCGGACCGACGCCGAGGCGGATGGGACGTCGCCAAGTACGGCAACCGCTCGCGCCGACGGCAAGCCAGCCCGGCGCAAGCGACGCTTTCCGTACCGCAAGGCGGCCGACATCGAACATGAGATTCACGAGCGCGAGACATCCATCGCCCAGCTCGAAGCCTCGCTGGCCACGGCCGAGGTCTATCGCAGCGCGCAGCGGATGCGCGAAGTGCCGGCCCAGATCGCGGCCGAGAAGGCGTCTCTCGCCAGACTGTACGAGCATTGGGAGGAGGCAACGGAACTCAACGGGTAGATTTGGATGGTCCGGCGAGGTAAGAGCGAGGTTTTTGGCATCGTCATCCGGCAGAAGCCCGCGACGCTGCCAGCTTACTGGTGACTGCTCTTGGCCTTTGGGCCAGATTCGTGTACACCGCGCGTAGCCGATCCACGGTTGGTGCTTGCACAGCCGCGGTCGTCACACACACAACTGTTTACAAGGAGGGTTCGCCATGCGCCCGCTCACCGTTTCGCTCGCCCTGGTGGCCGCCTTAGGCACGTGTTGGCTCGCTTGGGGGGCCGACGAGCAACCGATGAACTTTTGGATGAAGAAGAAGCTGGAGCATTCGCAATCGGCGCTACGTGCCTTGGCGTTGGAAGACTTCGATGCGCTACGCGCCAGCGCCAACGCGATGCGGCGGCTGAGCGACATCGAAGGCTTCGCGCGGCGGACCGATGCCAAGGAATACCGCGCGCAATTGCAGATCTTCGAGTTTGCCAACGACGAACTGATCCGCCATGCCAAGGAGAAGAACGTCGACGGCGCGGCGCTGGCTTTCACCCAGTTGACGCTAAGCTGTGTTAACTGTCACAAGCACCTGCGCGACGAAAAAGAGAAAGAGTAAGCATCGCATCCGCGCGACAAGTTGCCGCCGCTACGCCAACAGCCCCCGCACCACCTGCCCGTGCACGTCGGTCAGGCGGAAGTCGCGCCCCTGGAAGCGGTGCGTGAGCCGGGTGTGATCGAAGCCCAGCAGGTGCAGGATCGTGGCGTGCAAATCGTGCACGTGCACCACGTCGCGCGTCGCATTGAAGCCCAGCTCGTCGCTTTCACCCCAAGTGATGCCAGGCTTGATGCCGCCGCCGGCCAGCCACATTGTGAAGGCATTGGGGTGATGGTCGCGGCCGTCGCTGCCGCCTTGCACCATCGGGGTACGGCCGAACTCGCCACCCCAGATCACCAGCGTGTCGTCGAGCAAGCCGCGCTGCCGCAAATCCTTGATCAGTGCCGCGCAAGCCTGATCGGTGTTCTTGCAGTTCTTCTTGAGATCGGCCACCAGGTTGCCGTGCTGATCCCAGGCTTCGTGGAACAACTGCACATAGCGCACGCCGCGTTCGACCAGCCGGCGCGCCAGCAAACAGTTGTTGGCGAACGAGGGCTTGCCCGGCTCAACGCCGTACATGTCGAGCACGTGCTGCGGCTCGCTGGCCGCGTCCATCAGTTCGGGCGCGCTCGATTGCATGCGGAATGCCATTTCGAACGCCGCCGTGCGGGTGGCGATTTCCGGATCGCCGACGGCGCTCAGTTGCGAGCGATTGAGCGCCGCGATCGAATCTAGCGTGTCGCGGGCGAGCGCATCGTCGACTCCCGGCGGATTCGAGAGATACAGAACCGGGTCGCCTGTGGTGCGGAACTGCACGCCTTGATGCACGGTCGGCAAGAAGCCGCTCCCCCAATTCGAATTGCCGCCGCTGGGCCCTTTGCTCCCCGAGCTGAAGACTACAAAGCCGGGGAGATCGCGCGACTCGCTCCCCAGTCCATACATGCACCAGGCCCCCATGCTGGGGCGGCCGAACTGCTGGCTGCCGGTGTTCATCAGAATCTGACCCGGCGCGTGATTGAACGCGTCGGTCGTCAGTGAGCGAACGATCGCCAGCTCGTCGACGACGCCCGCCAGGTGTGGCAGCAGTTCCGAGATCTCGGCGCCGCATCGTCCGTGCCGGGCGAACTTGAACTTGGGGCCGAGCAGCTTGCTGTTGGGATTGATGAACGCCGCTCGGTAGCCCTTGAGCAGCTCGGGCGGCGGCAGCGTGCCGTCGAACTTGGCCAACTGTGGCTTGTTGTCGAACAACTCAAGGTGGCTGGGCGCGCCGGCCATGAACAAGAAGATCACCCGCTTGGCGCGCGGGGCGAAATGCGGTGCCTTGGGGGCCAGCGCGTCAGGCGGCGCCGCGGACGGGCTCGACGCCGGTTCGGGCGAAACCTGGTCGGTGGCGCGGGCGGTAGCCGGGCCGAGCAATTCGGCCAGTGCCAACCCGCCGAGGCCGACGGCGCAGTCGCGCAAGAACCACCGCCGGGCGACGGCCCGCGGATCGGCGTTGCGATAGAGGTGGTCCTGGCAATTCATGACATGCCGCTGCGTTATCTGAGTGGTGTCATTCTAACCGCGGATGGGGCGGCGGCAGGCGGCGCACCCCCCCAGAATAAGATTGTCCGGGAATTTGCGTCCGGGTGCGTCCGGGTGTCTTCATATTGGACCGTAAATCGAATAGAGGGCACAGCTTGGGGCGAGTGTAACATCGCACATTTTGCGTCCGGGTGATCGTCCGGTTTGCGTCCGGGTATTTTGTTATTGGACCCGAACTCAAATTGTGGGCACAACTTGGGGCGAATGTAACATCGCGCAGTTTGCGTCCGGGTGAGAGAGCCATTCCCCCCCTCTGGTCTCTGTCCTCTCACCTCTGGCCTGTTCCTTGGACCTCGCGCCAAGGCGCAAAGAATCTAGTCCGCAGGTTGTGCCGAGGACGCAGATTGGTAAGCGGCAAGCGTCTCATCTGATCCGTGGAATCCGAGATATCCGTGGTTCACGATTTTGGTAGGGCGCGTGCCAAGTGCCAGCGATCGTTAGCCGCGGGCATCGTCACACGCCGAAAAATGTAGCAGTCCCCGGCGCGCGGACCCTGCGCACAAACAGCCACAGCCCGATCGCCCCCGCTATCCCCAGCGCCAGTGAGGACGGTTCGGGAATCGTGGCCACGAAGCCGGTGTAGCTGGGATTGCCGAAGTTCACCTTCGAGACAAAGGTGCCGACGATCTTGTTGTCGCCGATGCCGTAGAACTGGTAGAAGAACGGGCCGGTGAACGTCTCGCCGTCGTAGAGGAAGCCATTCCGATTGCCGGGGGATGAAGTATGGACGTTGCCGACAATCAAATCGCCCGAGATCCCTTCGGCATAGCCATAGTGCTGTGTCCCGACGCCGTCTCCGAATGGCGGATTCAGTGTGACGTACGATGTACCGTCGTAGACAAAGGCAACCGACTCCCCTCCGGCCACGGTATAGCGACCGACGATCGTGTTGCCGCTGATCCCCTCGAGAAACGTGCTGGAAGTCCCCGCGTTGGGATTGTCAATCGTCGAAAAGATGTTCGAGGTCAGGTTGTAGAGAAAGCCGTGGGCCCGCTTCGCGGCGTCGAAGTAGTAGCCGACGATGTTGTCGCCGTCGATGCCCTCAGCATAAGTGCCTAAATTCGGCCCCGACGCCGCTAGGGGATTGTTTAGCGTCGTATACGTCGAACCGTCGAAAAGGAAACCGTGGGCCGTCGCCTTCGAGTCTGCGTATGTGCCGACAATATTCGTCCCATCAATTCCACGTGCATAGCGCTCAATGCTAGGCTAGGGGGCCCATCGAGTTTCGTATAGTTCGATCCGTCGTACAAAAAGCCATGTGAAATCCCAAATTGGTCGCGGTAATACCCGACGATGCTATTGCCTGACACGTCCATTGCGTGCGTGTTGTTCCCGCCGGGGAATTGGAGCGGCGTGATATTGTTCAGAATGGCCGCCGAAGAAGTGCCGGGCACCAGCGCGATGACGAGGGCCGCGATCAGACTGGAGAGAACTGTTGGCAGGCCAAGAAGTGGCTCGAACAAAGACCGCGCGAAAGATCGGCGCGGAGCCACGGCACGACAGGCTTGCGCAACCAAGCTGCAATGCACTAGCGTCCCTCCCCGATGATGCTGCCGCCGCTAGATCTGAGAATTCTACCGCGAGCCCATTCTAGCTACGCCTGCGCGCGGGGGGCAAATTCGCCGGGCGAGTGCTGGCGGGCCTCAACTCGCTCGTCGCCACGCCGCCAAGCACTGGCGGAGCCCATTGGTCTCGACACAAGTCCGCTAGCTGGTTGGCGGAGGTCGGCGGTGCGGCAGGGTGATTTTGGAAATGGTATGACTAGGTCACGGATTTCGCCGCGTAGCGGCGGAGGCGCTTAGCCGTGGGCGGATCGCCCACGGAAGCCTGGCAATAAACCACAAAGCCGCGCCGCGGCGACGTCGAATGGGAGTTCGCCGTGGACTCGCGCCCACGCAGGAGGGCTTATCTCGCCGCTGCGCGGCTTAGTTTCGTTTGACGCCGAGTGTCCGTGGGTTGCACCCACGGCTAAGCGATCGCGCCGCGTGCGCGGCCAATGAAATACGACGACTTCGCACTGCTTGTTCGTCGGCGGATCGCATGTGCCGAGGCAACGCACGAACGGCCGACTACCAAGCAGTGGCGCACCCGGATGACACCGAAAACGGGAAAGCCCCCAACACGATGTCGCCGCTGCGCGGCTTGAGGATTCGATTGGGACACGGTTCCGTGGGTTGCACCCACGGCTAAGCGATTTCGCCGCATGCGCGGCTAACACGGGACAGTCCCCGGCGTGATGTCGCGCGAGGGGCGGAGGGGGACAGTCCCCTGTATTCGGGCGACGCCGGTTAGCTATCGCGAAGTCGAGCACCGAATAAGGGGACAGTCCCCAGGCACGTCGCACGCCGAAAAATGTACCAGTCCGCACTGCTTGTTCGTCGGCGGATCGCATGTGCCGAGGCAACGCACGAACGGCCGACTACCAAGCAGTGGCACACCCGGATGACACCGAAAACGGGACAGTCCCCAGGCTCGTCGCACGTCGAAAAATATGCCAGGCCCCGGCGCTACTCGCCGAGCGGTTCCTTGAGCAACTCGCCACGCACGTTTTCAGGCCCGGTGACCGGATTGACGCGGGCCGGCGCAAGTTCCTTGAAAGCGAACGCGCGCTCGGCGGCGATCTCGCCCGGCGGATAGTCGGTCGTCAGCACGTGGGCGCCGCTGGCCAGTCCGGCGTCGCGGCGCGCAGCGTCCCAATCGCCCTGCGAATCGACGCGCGTGCGGACCAGGTAGCCCTGGCGCGCGAGCTCGGCGATCTGAGGATCAGTGGGATTGTTGCGAATCAAGACGGCGGCGTGCGGCGCGCCGGGGTCCGACTCGACAAACATCGCCCGGCCTTCGAGCGCGGGATGCCCTGCGAGATAGGCGTCGCGATTCGCGCCGGTCTCGTGCAAGATCACAAAGACCTGGCCGGCCGCGTCGGCCAGGGTCGGCCAAGCGCCGGCCGCCACGGCTGCAAACAGCGTGGCGTGCTGGCCGCGCACGTCGTCGGGCACCAGCAGCCGCTCGTCTGAAAGGACATCGCGGATTTCCTCGTCGAGCCGCTCGATGTCCTGGGCCGTCGGCTGGCGAAAGCGGCGCCGATTGAGCTGGAAGCCCTCCTCCTTGAGCTCAAGCAACAGCGAGACGGGGACGTGCCGCGGGTGCTTTTGCGACCAGGCGGCGATCACCTGCAAGGCGTCGCGGAAGGTGGCGACGGTCGTGCCGGGGTCGAAGATCGGCACGTGCATCACCTGCCAGCCGCTGTCGGAGGCGTGCAAATCGAGCTCGAAGCTGCGGATTCCCTGATCGAGCTGCTGGTCGAGCGGTTGCCGCGTGTAGTCCCATTCCTTGGCGTCTTTGCGGACGGCGATGGCCGTTTTGAGCATCGCCGCCGGCGGGCGGACATGGTAGCTGTTGTGCGTGCCGACGACTTGAATTTGATTGAGCCGCAGCGCCGCGATCGGCGCCGCGTCGGCTGGTTCGGCGGCGACCGCGCGCGATGCGCCGGCAATCAGCACGACGAAGAGAAGGAATTTTAGTAGCAGCACGTCGAACTTGGCACTGCTGGGTCCACCCGCCTCCGGCGGTCGATGCCCGCCAGCAATGGCACCCAACGAGAACAGGCGAGAGGCGAGAGGCCAGAGGTGAGAGGAAAGGAATAAGGAGGAAAACCCCTCACCCCCTACCCCTCTCCCACAAGGGGAGAGGGGAGTGGATGCTCCCTCGCTGCGCTTCGGGCTGGTGTTGTGGCTCGCGCAACGCGCACTGCTGGACAAGCCAGCAGTGGCACCCGAACCAGACCCGCAAAATCGAGTACGCATCGCGTGGCTTCCTCAACGTTTGGGAACAATCGAAAATCGCTGACAGCCGCAGGCTACCCACCGGTCTGCCAGGCTTTGATCGTTTCGCTCGGCCAGAGCAGCATCAGGATGTTGAGCGTCAGGTTGTCGCGGACAAAGTACAGCATGGCCAGCTCGATCGCCACGATCAGGGCGATCATCCACTTCCAGCCGAACCGCCACGCCAGCCAGAACCCGAGCATGGCGCAGAGCGTATCGCAGGTCGAATTCATGATGCTGTCGCCGTAGTAATCCAGCGAAGCGGTGTTGGCGCGGTAGCGCTCGATGACCAGCGGCGAGTTTTCCAACAGCTCCCAGCCGGTCTCGATCGCGGTGGCCGCGATCAGCCGCGCGGGGACCGAGAGCCAGCGTGCCAGCGGCAACAGCAGCCAGTAGAAGAAGACCCCGTGCAGGACGTGCGAGGTGGAATAGGGATCCGCGATCCACTGCGAGGTGTTCGGCGTCCAAGCGCCGGTCCAGAGGCCGAAGCCCGAGTCGCTGACGAACTCGCGCCCCATGAGCCGCTGCGTGGTAACGAGCGTCGCGAAGAGCACCGCACACGCGATGGCGGCACGGCGGGTGAAGATCGCCTGGTCGGCTTCGCGCGGCAGCGGGTCCATGCGGTCATGATAGCCGGGTTTTGATTGCCGTTGAGCAGCGGAGGGGGACAGGTACATGTTTTCGGTCGGCGCGGGCCGGTTGAAAGAACATCACACGCCGAAAAATGTACCAGTCCCCGGATTGCCGTTGTGGCAAGCAGGCGCGCCGCGGTCCCGCGGCGAAGCCAAACAAGCAGCCGAGGGGGACAGGTACATGTTTTCGGACGAAGGCTACTGGCCATCGCGGCGCCGCACGCCGCAAAATGTACCAGTCCTCACTGCTTGTTCGTCGGCGGATCGCATGCGCCAAGGCAACACACGAACGGCCGACTGCCAAGCAGTGGCACACCCGGTTGACTCCGAAAAATGTACCAGTCCCCGGCACGGACTCACGTCGCACTAGCCGTATTTTTGCGCCAGCTTGTCGATGGCCACTTTGCACTTGGCCGTGGCTTTCCAGGCGTCGGGCCAGAAGCAGAGGTCGATCGTCCACCAGTCGTCGGGGCAGCCGGCCGCCACGATTGCCGGCATGAGGTCGTCGAAGTCGAGATGGCCTTCGCCGAAGGGCGGATGCGTGCTGGTGTGGTTGTCGTGCAGCGAGTCGTCGGAGTCGATCAGGTGCACGCGGCCGATCTTGCTTTTGAGCTTTTCGGCCAGCTCGCGAGCGCCCCCTTTGAGGGTTTCGCGCTGGCCAGGCTGCCGCGAGCCGTGGCGGGCGACCATGTTGGCGTGGCAGGTGTCGTACATCGTGCTGAAGTTGTCGTGCCCCACGGCGTCCAATACGCGGAAGATGTCGCTGGGCTTGTTGAAGGCGAAGCCGGGCTCGAACTCCCAGACGACGCGCACTCCGTGGTCGGCGGCGTGCTGGGCGCACTTGCGCCACGTGCCGGCCACGCGCTTCAGCGCGTCGGCGTAGGGCACTTGCACCGGCTTGGCTTCTTCGCCGGGGACCTGGCCGAGCACGCCGGGGTCTTCGGTGGTGTCGACGCGGATCACGTCGATCCCCAGGTCGTTGCAGAACGCGACGTTCTTCTTGAAGGTGGCCAGGTAGGAGCTGTCGTCGGGAGCGGTGATCAGTTTTTCGCTCCAGAGATCGGCGGCCAGGCCCGAGCAGCCCATGCCGCGCGATTCCCAGAGCTCGCGGACCTTGGCGCGTTCTTCCTTGGTCTTTTGCAAGTCGGGATTGGGGTGTACGCCGAAGCCGCCGAGCTCCAGGCCGTCGAAGCCCAGCTCGTGGAGCTTGGTGACGACTTCGGTAAAGGGGACCGGCTTGTCGGCATAGGGACCGATCGAATAGGCCCAGGTGCCGATCGAGATGCGCTTGGTCATGCGGGGCTCCGCTAGGGGCGTTGTTCTGAGACTGACCTAGGGGGACGGGAGTCGTTTCTGGGTGATGATTTGTGTCAATGAAAAGACGTCGGCCAGAAACGACTCCCGTCCCCGTCCTGGCCGCGTCGCACTTATTTCTTGGCGGCGCCGACGGCCGGCAGCTTGGGATGCGTGTCGGGGCCGAAGTAGCGCAGGCTCACCAGCGGCTCGCTGCCGGTGTTTTCCACTTCGACGCCGGCGGTCGCCGCGGCGTGCGTGATGAACACTTCGTCCTCGGTGTCTTCGCCGAAGTGGATCATGGCCGGCGTTTGCAGTGGCAGCTTGCCGATGCGGCCGCGCCCTTGCACGGTGATCCAGCCGCTGGCGCCGGGATCTTGCAGCTTGCACTTCGCGCCCGGCTCAACCGTCAGTTCCTTGGCGCTAAAGAGCTGCTGCCCGTCGATGGTGCCGTAGACGATCCAGCGGTCGGTGTAGCCCGGGCCGCTGCGCGACTCGTCGACGATCGGCTCCAGGTAATTGTGTTCCTTGAAGTGGGTGTCGACGTTCTTCTCCCAGTCCAACTGGCTGATGATGAAGTCGAGATCGTGGTGCTTTTCCTTCGGCACGTCTTTCACGAGCAGCGACCAGGGGACTTCGCGACCTTCGCAAAGCGACTGGAACATGCCGAAGACGTCGGAGCCCCACTGCGGCTCGTAGGTGCAGAGCGAACCGGGGGCGTGCAGCACGCCGGGGGGAATCAGCCAGCCGGTGCCGCGCTTGAGGCGGTAGGCGCGCGACAGATCGAGAATGCCGTTGTCGCCTTGCGACCAGTTTTCGAGGCAGCGGCGGACGTCGCCTTTGGTGGTGCCCGGCTCCAGGCCCATGAAGGTGTAAGCGAAGTTATTGTCGACGTTGTTCAACTGCGGCGGGAAGTAATAGCTCTCGGGCTTGCCCTCCTGACCAGTGAGCCTGGCGTGCTCGAAGCTTTGGTGCATGTGATGGGGGATCGGCCCCATGTTGTCGAAGAACTTCGAATAGACGGGCCACTTCTTGTACTTGCTGAACAGCGCTTTACCGATGAGGCGGTCGCCGGCTTCGGCCACGGCGTCGCGCAGTTGGAATTTTTGGCCTTCGATGGTGATGTAGCTGAGCCCTTCGTCGGGCACGCGCCCTTCGTTGGCCGCTTCGGTAGTGCTGGCGAACCAGCGCTCGTCGATGCCGCCGCGGTGGGCTCCGTAGGCGTACCAGTCGGTGGGGGCCAGTTTGATTCGCTTGCCGGGGTGCAGAAAGCTGCGCGGCACCCAGTTGGGGGTGAGGCGCAGCATCCCTTCGCCGGCGGACAAGGCGCGATCCAGCAAGGCGGCGACGTTATCGGCCTTGGCGACGGTCGAACGAATCATGGTGGGACGATTCCTTTATGACGATGCGGATGCGGTGGTTCTTGTAGGGTGTGCGAAGCACACCGGGCATTGGTGCCTGATGCTGGTGCGTTTCGCGCACTCTACAAACTAGGAATATTCTGGTGCGAGTGTTTTGGTAGGGTGTGCGAAGCACACCAGGATTTGACGGATTGGTTTGGTGCGTTTCACGCACCCTACAAACTCCCCACGTGCTGGCGAAACGCGGCGGCGACCAAGTTGTTTTAGTAGCTTGGCATAGCGGTCGCAAGCGGCACGCCGGGCAGGTGAAGCAGGGGCGCGACGGACGCCAATTCACGAAATCAGGAGGCCCGAGCGCGCTGGCGATGGCACGGTTGGCCGCCGCTTCGAGCTATCGCCGGCGGCGGTCGTGTCGCGCTATCGGTCGGCGCCGAGGCGAGTCGCCCTGCCCGTCGCGCGGCGTACAATTCAAGGTGTCGAGAAGGCGCCGATTGAAGCAGCGACGACCGGCAAAAGTGCGGCGGGTCCGCGCAGATGGCCGCGTCGCTTGTCAGCCGGGGCCGTGGCCTTATACTGAACGGCGCTCAGGGCCGGTTCGGTTGCCGATTGTCGTCGCAACCCCACCGGCCAGCAACGTTTACAGCGTAGCCGCTGGGAGCTTTCCGCCTGGCTGGCGAAGGATGTTCCGTGACCGCAACCACGAGCGACTCGTTTTTTGTTCGTCACGAGTTCTTGATCCGCCGATTGCACTCGCTCTCGGGCCTGGTCCCGGTGGGCGCCTATATGGTGGTGCACCTGCTGACCAACGCCACGGTGCTCAACGGGGCGCGGTCGTTTCAGCGGGCGGTCGACTCGATCCACAGCCTGGGAGTGCTGCTGCCGGCGGTCGAATGGACGTTCATTTTTCTGCCGATCATTTTTCACGCGGTCGTCGGGGTGGCGATCATCCGCAGCGGCACTTCGAACACCAGCAGCTATCCGTACGGCGGCAACGTCCGCTACCTGCTGCAACGGGCGACCGCCTGGATCGCGCTGGCGTTCATCTTCTTTCACGTGCTGCAGTTGCACGGCTGGGTCAAACCGGTCGCGCACCAATTGGGGCAAGGCAAGTTCAGCCATTTGCACGCCACGTCGTCGGCCGCCGACGCGATTCAAGCATCATTCTGGATTGAGATCGCTTACGCGATCGGCATTCTGTCGTGCGTCTATCACCTGGCCAACGGCCTCTGGACCTCGGGCATCACCTGGGGCTTATGGACCACGCCGGCCGCGCAGCGCCGCGCGAACTGGGTGTGCGGCGCGTTTGGCGTGGCGCTGGCGGCGGTCGGCATGTCGGCGTTGTTTGGCATCAGCACGGTCGACGTGAAGGGCGCTTACGAAGTCGAACAAAAGATCAACGCGAACAAACTGGCCGACGGCGACCTGTCGCCCGCAGAACTCGAGTTGCATAAACCGCACCTGAAAGCCCTCGAACCGGCGGGCGCGGCCGGGCCCGACAAAGCCCAGGCGACCGGCGAGCCGGCGCCGCTAGATAAGACCTAAGCTGATTTGGCGCGAAGCGCGCGGCGATGCCATCGCCCGAGCGCAGGCGCTCAATCGATAAGCATCTCAACGAATTTGCGGAAAGGCGTAACCAACATGGCCGACCAGCGGGTGATGATCGTCGGCGGCGGGCTGGCGGGCCTGGCGGCCGCCATGAAACTGGCCGAACTGGGCGTGGCGGTCGACCTGATGAGCCTCACGCCGGTGAAGCGCTCGCACAGCGTGTGCGCCCAGGGGGGGATCAACAGCGTCAACGCGCTCACCCGGCAGCAGGGTGACAACGAGTGGCTGCACTTTGACGACACGGTGTACGGTGGCGACTTTTTGCAGCATCAGCCGCCAGTCAAAGAAATGGCCTGGTGGGGGCCGAAGATCATCGACCTGATGGATCGGCTCGGCGTGCCGTTCAATCGCACGGAGGAAGGTTTCCGCGATCAGCGCCGCTTCGGTGGCACGCTGTTCAAACGCACGGCCTTCGCCGGCGCGACCACGGGGCAGCAACTGCTCTACGCACTCGACGAACAAGTGCGCCGCTGGGAGAGCGAAGGCAAGATTCGCAAGTTCGAGTTCTGGGATTTTCTCGGACCGATCCTCGACGACGCCGGTGTGTGCCGGGGCTGTGTGGGACAGGATCTCTACAGCATGGAGATCCGCGCGTTTCCGGCCGACGCCGTGATCGTGGCCTCGGGGGGAGCCGGGTTGATCTTCGGCCGCTCAACGATGTCGATGGTCTGCACCGGCGGCGCCGCCAGCCGCTGCTATCAGGCGGGGGCCCGCTACGGCAATGCCGAGTTCGTGCAGGTTCACCCCACCGCCATTCCCGGCGCCGACAAGCTGCGGCTGATGAGCGAGAGCGCCCGCGGCGAAGGGGGCCGCGTGTGGGTGCCGCGCAAGCCACAGGACTCGCGCGATCCGCGGCAGATTCCCGATAGCGAGCGGTATTACTTCCTCGAAGAGCGGTACCCCAAGTACGGCAATCTCGTGCCGCGCGACATCGCCACGCGCGAGATCTTCAATGTCTGCACGCACGAGGGGCTGAGCGTCGAGCACGATCGGCTCTGCGTGTACCTCGACCTGACGCACCTGCCGCGCGAGATGCTCGATCTCAAGCTCGGCGGCATCCTCGAAATCTACGAGAAGTTCCAGGGTGTCGATCCGCGCGACGTGCCGATGAAGATCTTTCCCGCGGTCCACTACTTCATGGGCGGGCTGTGGGTCGACTACGAGCGCACGGCCGACGGCGGGCTCAAGCTCGGTAGCCCGCGCAATCAGCAGACGAGCATTCCCGGGCTGTATGCGATCGGCGAGTGCGATTACCAGTATCACGGCGCCAACCGGTTGGGAGCCAACTCGCTGTTGAGCTGCATCTTCAGCGGCTTGATCGTGGCTCCCAGCGTGCAGACGTGGCTCAAGTCGCAGAGCAAGGCAGCCGGCGAAGGGCGGGCGACGCTATACGACCAGGCGCTCAAGCGCGAACAAGCGCGGCACGACGCTCTGCTGGCGCGCAGCGGCGGCGGCGAGAACCCCTACCTCGTGCATCACGAGCTAGGGCAGTGCATGACGCGCGCCGCCACGGTGGTGCGCTACAACAACATTCTCGACGAAGCCTACGGCGAGGTGCAGGAGTTTGAACAGCGGGCTGGCCGCGCTTCGCTTTCCGATACCGGCAGTTGGACCAACCAGAACGTGGTGTTCACCAAAGCGCTCGAAGATATGTTCCCGCTGGCCAAGGCGATCTTGAAAGGTGCCCGGCTGCGCGACGAGTGCCGAGGGGCGCACTTCAAACCCGACTTCGCCATGCCGGGGATCGCGGCGACCGAGCCGGCCGCGCGCCGCCGCGAGGCCGAAGCGTGGTGCGACCGCTTCGAGGAAAACAATCGCCGCTTCCTCAAGTCGACGATCAGCGAACACGGCGCCGACGGGGAGCCGCAGATTTCGTACGAGGAAGTCGACACGACACTGATCCCGCCGCGGCCGAGGTTGTACGGCCTGGTCGGCGCTGAAGTGATCGAGGAAGTGTGGAACCAGCGCCAGGCGCGTCGTAAGGCGGCCGGCGGCGACGGCAACGGCGCGACGGCAAAGCCTGCGGGCGTGGCGGCCGGAGCGCATTAGTACACGACAGACAAACAAGAGATGGCAATGTCGGGTGCCACTGCTGGCTTGCCCAGCAGTGGAAAGTCGACACGGCACTGCTAGACGAGCTAGCAGTGGCACCCCAAGACCGACTACCGGGAAACTCGTTTTCATGACCCAGACGGCAACTCATTCGGCGCACGAACACACGAATGGCCACGCGGCCGAGCCCCGCACCTTCGATGTCCGCATTTTGCGACAGGATGGTCCGGGCGAGGCCAGCTACTGGGAGCGGCATCGCGTGGCGTATGAGCCCGACATGAACGTTATCAGCGTGCTGCAGCGGATTGCCGCGCAGAGCGAGACGGTCGATGGCCGGCAGGTCACACCGGTCGCGTGGGATTGCAACTGTCTGGAAGAGGTCTGCGGCGCCTGCACGATGCTGGTCAACGGTCGCACGCGTCAGGCCTGTAGCGCCCTGGTCGACCGCCTGTTGGACGAGCAGCCCGACGGCATTGAGCTGCGGCCGATGAGCAAGTTTCCCGTGGTGCGCGACCTGGTGGTCAATCGCCGGCGGTTGTTCCGGGCGCTCGAGAAGATTCGCGCTTGGATTCCGGTCGACGGCTACTACGAATTGGGGCCCGGCCCGCGCCAATCGACGGATCAGCAGCGCACGGCGTATCCCTTGAGCGAGTGCATGAGCTGTGGCTGCTGTCTGGAGGCCTGCCCCCAGTATCAGAAGGTCGAGCTGCGGCCGCGCGACGGCGAGACGGCCGAGGACTTCAAAACGCGCGAAGACGCCACGTTCGACCGCTCGTTCATCGGCGCGCACGCGATCAGCCAGGTGCGGTACTTCAACAGCAATCCGGTGGGCAAGATGAGTGCCGATGTGCGGCTCGAGGCGCTGGTCGCTCCCGGCGGCATCCAGGATTGTGGCAACGCGCAGAACTGCGTGGTCGTCTGCCCCAAACACATTCCGCTGACCACGTCGATCGGCTGGGCGGGCCGCGCCGCAACCGTCTACACGATCAAGAAGTGGTTCGATAAGTAACGCCGCGACAGGCACTGCAATTCAGTTAGCCGCGGGACTTGTCCCGCGCGCTAGCTCGGGCAGCGTCGTCAATCCATGCCCGCTTGCGTCGCGCATCACCGGCAGCCAGAATCGCCTCTATGGTCGGCCGCGAGCACCAACCCGTCTACGAACAGCTCGGCGTGCGCCCAGGCATCAACGCGGCGGGCACTCTGACACGCTTGGGCGGTTCGCGGATGGAAGCCGAAGTCACCGCCGCCATGGCCGAGGCGGCGCGGGGCTTTGTGCCCATCGACGAGTTGCAAGCTGCCGTGGGACGGCGGATCGTGGCGGCTACCGGCGCCCAAGCGGCGCTCGTCACATCGGGAGCTGCCGCCGGGTTGACGTTGGCCGCCGCCGCCTGCCTGGCCGGTTGCGATTTCGCCCGGATGGACCGCTTGCCCGATACGTCGGGCATGCCCAATGAGATCGTCATTCCGCGATCGCACCGCAACGCCTACGACCACGCACTACGGGCCGCGGGGGCACGATTGGTCGAGGTCGGCCTGGCCGAACGTACGCGCGATCCGCAACCGTGGGAGATCGAGGCCGCGATCGGCCCCGGCACCGTGGCCGTGGCGTTTTGCGTCGGCTTCTCGCCGCTCGATTTGGCGAGCGTGGTCACGGTCGCGCATCGCCGCGGGCTGCCGGTGATTGTCGACGCCTCGGCCGCGCTGCCGCCACGGGCGAACTTGCGAACCTTTATCGCGGCCGGCGCCGATCTGGTGGTGTTCAGCGGCGGCAAAGGGCTGCGCGGCCCACAAGCGACAGGCATCCTCTGCGGCCGCGGTGATTTGATTGCTTCGGCCGCGCTGCAAATGCTCGATCTCGATTTTCTGCCGGCACTGTGGAACCCGCCCAAGAGCCTGATCGATCGCGACTGGCTGGGGGATGGCGTGCCGAACCACGGCCTTGGCCGCGGCTGCAAAGTTGGCAAAGAGGAGCTCGTCGGCCTGGCCGTGGCGCTGGAGCGTTTCCTGGAGCTGGATGAGGACGCCGAAATTGCGCGGCACACGGCGGCCGCCGCGCGGCTGGCCGAAGGATCAGCGGGCTTGCGCGGAGTCGACGTGAAGCTCGCGCCGCGCGCGGGGCTCTGGCCGCACGTAGTGATTTCGATCGATCACGAGCGCGCCGCGCTGGGCGCGGTCGAGCTGGTGCGGAAGTTGGCCGCCGGCGATCCGCCCGTGTTCGTCGCGCAGGCGGCGGCCGATCGAGGTGTCGTCGGGCTCGATCCGTTTTGTCTGGCACCTGGAGAAGAATCGATCGTGATCGAGCGACTGCGGGAATTGCTTTCTGCGAGATGAGGTCATAAAGATGCTAGAAGCAGTTTCAAAACCTGAATTGGGTGCCACCGCTGGCTTGCCCAGCAGTGCAAACTTCGACACAGCACTGCTAGACGAGCTAGCAGTGGCACCCGATGCCGGTTCAATGCTGGTTTTGAAACTACTTCTAGCAATGTCTAGCGGCACGGGCAGAGCCCGTGGCACCCGGAGTTTGCTGACACGTTGCCGTCGGATCGTCATGTGGCTGGTAGTAGTCGCGGCCACTTGGATGAATTCAATGGTGGTCATTGCCGAGGAACCTGCCTGGCGCGCCGGCGCCGCCAAGGTCACGATCACGCCCGAGCGGCCGATGTGGATGTCGGGCTATGCCTCGCGAAACCATCCGGCCGAAGGGAAGCTCACCGACTTGTGGGCCAAAGCACTGGTGCTCGAAGACGATCAGGGGCAGCGCGTGGCCGTGCTCACGCTCGACCTGGTGGGGATCGACCGCGAGTTTTCGCTGGCAGTCAAGAAGCGAGTCGAAGAACGCACGGGGCTGCCCGCCGCGCGCGTGGCGATCTGCTGCTCGCACACGCACACAGGACCGGTCGTCGGCGAAAACTTGGGGACGATGTACTTTCTCGACGACCAGCAGCAGCAACTGGCGCGCGAGTACACCGCCGCCCTGCCTGAAAAACTGGTCGGCGTCGTGGCGTCGGCCGTCGACGACTTGCGCCCCGCTCGGGTGACATGGACCGAAGGCTCGACCGACTTCGCCGTGAATCGCCGTAACAATCGCGAGCCCGAGGTCCCCAAGCTGCGTGAGCAGGGAGCGCTCGTCGGGCCGGTCGATCATCGCGTGCCGGTGCTGGCCGTGCACCGCGCCGACACTGGCGCCTTGCACGCAGTGCTGTTCGGATATGCCTGTCACGCCACGACGTTGTCGTTTTATCGGTGGTCGGGAGATTATCCGGGGTTCGCGATGCTAAAACTCGAAGAGGCGCATCCCGGCGCGACGGCGCTGTTCTTCGCGGGCTGCGGGGCCGATCAGAATCCGCTGCCCCGGCAGACGGTCGAGCTGGCCCGCGGCTACGGCGAAAAGTTGGCAGCCGCGGTTGAGACGGCGCTAGCCGGCCCGACGAAGCCGGCGCGCGGGCCATTGGCGGTTGAGTATCAAGAGGTCGACTTGCCGCTGGGAACGCTGCCGACTCGCGACGAGTTGGTAAATCAGTCGACAGCGAACGATCGCTATCAGGCGAATCGGGCGAAGCGCCTGCTGGCGCAGATCGACGCAGGTCAGCCGCTGGCAGCCACGTACCCTTATCCCGTGCAATCGTGGCGGCTCGATCCCGAGCTGGTGTTCGTCACGCTGGGGGGCGAAGTCGTGGTCGACTACGCGCTGCGGTTGAAGGTTGAGCTTGAGCCGACGACCGCTTGGATCGCCGGTTACACGAACGACGTGATGGCTTACATCCCCTCGCGACGCGTGCTGGCCGAAGGGGGCTACGAAGGGGGCGGGGCGATGGTCTACTACGGCCTGCCCTGTCCATGGGCTCCGGAAGTCGAAGAGCTGATTGTCGGCGCGGTGAAATCGGCGGCTCGAAGCGGAGCGGGGGCATTGCCGCGGTGACGAGCTGCCGGTGAGTGCCGGAGTAACCCGGTGGTCCCGGTACGATCGGTTGATCACATCACATCATTTGGCCACGAACGATGCGCGCCGAAGTAGGGAGTTCCAGTCAGGTGGCAGAGGCGCGGCGCGCGAGCGACGAGCGCCGCGATGCGTGGCTGGCGTCGCTGCGGGGCGTTGGTCCCTGGGGCGCCTGGCTGGTCGTGTTTCTTGCACTCGTCGCGTTGCGCTGGGAGATCGTGGCCACGCCCCCCTATCACGACTGCGCGACGGCGGTGTTCATGGAGGCCAACTATCTGGCCGACTCACGGTTCGATTATCTGGCGCTGCGCGAGCAGCCGTACTTCAACGAAGGCGGACCCTATTGCTACATGATCAGCATCGTGCCGACGCTCGTGGCCGCGGGGATGCTGGCCTTGCCGAGCCCGGTGTGGCTGTTTGTCGTTTATCACCTGATTGTGCTGGCTTGCGGGGCGGCGGCGTTGGTCCTGGTGTACGCGCTCTTGCCAGCGGCCGCCGGAGCGACCGTGCGAACGCTGACGGCGCTGGCCGTGCTGGCCACTCCGGTGTTCTCCGTGCAGGTCGACATGCTTGGTCTCGACTTGCCGCTGGCCACTTGCGCGCTCGGCGTGGCCTGGCTGCTTGTGAAGCGCCGCTTCCGGACCGCGGTGCTGTTGGCGGTGCTGGCCTTCTTCATCAAAGCCACGGGCCTGATTGTCGTGGTGGCGACGCTGCTGGCGCTCGTCGCCTGGCTCGCGGCGAACTGGAACGTCGCGAGCAGCGCCGAACGGCGCCGCGCGATGACGGCGACGATCATGGCCGCGCTGAGCGTGGCAGCGTGCTACGCGCTCTACGACTGGAGTGGGTACAGCGCGAAGATTCTCAAGACCCCCATGCTCAGTCGCTTCTTACCGGAGTTTCTACTTGGCAGCCCGACTTTGGCGCTGGATGCAGTGCTGCTACTGCTGCTCGTCACCATCGGTCTGTGCCGCGTGGCGATCAGCTCTGTGCGCGGCGGTTCGCTTGGCGCGCTCGTGGCGGCGCCGTGGAGATCCTGCCAAAGCCTGCTGCAACGGCACGAGGTGGCCTTGTTCTCCGGACTCGTGTATGCCGGCACGCTGGCGGCCATCGCCTGGTACGTTCATGACCGCTGCCCGCGCTACTACACGCTATCGATCCCGTTTGCGTTCCTGATAGCGGGAGACCTGCTGCTGCGCGAACCCGCACGCCGGCGGCTGGCGATCGGTATCTTGGCCTTCATTCTCACGGTCGACACGGCGTACAACTTCGCCAATTGGCAAGGTCGCGATCGCATTCACATGTCTGGCGGGCGCAACTCGGCCGAAGGCAACTTTGCGTCGTATCGCTGGGACCATTTCTCGGTCATCCGTGCCATGCGCGCCGTCGAGCGCCAGTGCGCGGATGTTCCGATCGTCTCGGGGCACCCCTATGCGTACTATCTCTGCTTGCCGCGGCTCGGCTACGTTGAGAAGACCCTGCACGGATATTGCACTTGCGACTTTACGGTGAAGGCCTTTCCCGACGTGAGTGGCTGGCTCGTCAATCAAGAGCGCGAAGTGGCGCTGGTTTATGTCGACAGCGTGTACTATCGCTACGCACGGATCACCGTACCGAGGCCGGAAGATCACGATCCGATCATCTACGACGATCGGTTCGATTCGCCGTTGATCGTTTACCGCGCGCGAATTCCCAGCGACGTGGCCACCGGCACGCCGAGTCGCGATTGGCTACTCGAGAAGTATTGGTTCGATCCAACCCTCGAGCAGCGCCCGGCCGTGCAACTTGGAGGACGAGCACGGCTGCTGGTGGAGGCGGGCCATCTCGATTTCGCCGAACGCCTGTTGCAGATCGGCGTCGCGCGTCAACCCGACCAGGTAGAATTCAGGCTCGACCTGGCGATCTGTCAGGCGATGGCTGGCAAGCTGGCCGATGCGTCGCAGACGTACAAAGACTTGCTGTCGCGGCAAGCCGACAATTGGGAGGCGAACCAGAGCCTTGGCCTGCTCGAACTGCGGCAAGGCCATTCGGCCGAGGCCATCCCGCGTCTGCAAGCGGCGCTAGCGCACATTCCGCCCGATGCTGGCAATCCTCAACATGTCGCGGCGGCGCTCCACCAGCAACTCGCCGTGGCGTTTCAGCAATTGGGACGATTCGACGAGGCCAAGGGGCACTGGCTTGAAGCTCAGCGGCTCGACCCGCGGATCGCCGCGCGACGTTAGCCCGCAAGGCTGTCGCGATTGCGCTCAGGGAGCCAGCACTGTGCGCAGCCGTGCGGCACGCTGGCTGATCGCCGGCTTAGGGGTCGGCAGCTCGTAGTCGGCTACCGGTTCGACCGACAACACGATCACGCGCGGACCGGGCAGCCGTAGCGTCGCGTCGGCGGCGCTCTGCCACGCCGACAGCTCCTCGAAGCGCCGCGCCGATGGGATGCCGGCTGCCAGCGCCAGCGCGGCGAAATCGACGCGCGCCGGCGCGAGGGCTGGCGAAGACGCGACGGTGCGCTGCCCGCCGGTGACTTCATATATGCCGTTCTCGAGCACGACCAAGGTGAGGTTGCGCGCGCCGCTGGCCGCCAGCGTGACCAAGGAGCCGAGGTTCATCAGTAACGAGCCATCGCCCGAGATGGCGGTCACGGGGCGATCAGGTTGCGCCAGCGCGATGCCCAGCGCCAGCGACTGCGCTTGCCCCATCGCCGAGGGGACATAGATAAAGTCGAGCGGGTGGCGCGAGAGCTTGGGCCACTCGCGCGCCGAGCCCATTGACGTGACCACGACTTCATCCGCCCGGCGCTGGTCGCGCAACGCTTCGAGCGCCGGCACGAGCGGCATGCGTCGCTGGGGGGCTGGGCGAGCTGCGGTTCGCACCTGCTCGGACATGGCTACATCTTTCCTTCCGCCAACAGGGCCACGCCTGGGCGACCCGCCGCCTGACAGGCGCGAACGTGCGCGGCCAGTTTCGGAAGGGTGTCGGGTCGTTCGAGCAAGATCGAATCAAGCCCCCAGGCGTGCAAGATCGGCTCGGTGAAGCGTTTGGCCGTGTCGGGCGAGTCGGGCACCAGATAGCTGCGATAGCCGATGACGGCGTAGAGCGGCAACTGCAGATCGAAGAGCACGTTGCGCAGGGCATCGCCCGACTCGAACAAGCCGGTATTCTGGATCATCACCAGCGGCTGCGCTCCACCGAGATATAGCCCAGCGGCGATTGCCCAGGCTTCTCCTTCGCGACAGGCGCGGACGAGCTTGATCGGGCTGGCTTCAAGCGCGGCTTCCCAGGGGCCGAGCGCCGAATCGGGCAACCAGACCACGTGCGAGATGCCGAGCTGGGCGAGCGTCGCGGCGACATCTTCTCCGGTGAACATGCCCAATGTGCTCCGTGCGTGGCGTGTTGCGCCGCCGCGGCGCGCGTTACTTCTTGATCGTAGTAATCCAAATGAACGGTCGGCCGCCGTCGTCGACGCGCAATTCGTACTTCAGCCGCGCTTGGAACAGCAACTTCTGCAACAGCAAGCTGTAGCTGGTGCGCTTGGCGGGGACTGCCGCGTCGATGTTCGAGACATCGACCTTGTGCCGCGCCAGCGCCGCGCGATCGTAAAGCACCGGCACGTCCAGCCGCGGCGCGATGTTGTCGACGGCCTCGCCGACCGAGACGCCGTCGATCTCGACGTTCAGAAACTCAAAAAGCTTGGGAACGAGCTCCCGCCGGCGGTCGTCGGCCGGCCAGCCGACAGGCCAGGTTTCGACAGTGCGAGCAGCCTTAGGATCGAGAGCGATCAAGGCCACCCGCAGCCGCTCATCGCCGCCGCGTTGTGGTGCGAAGCCAAGCCCGACACCGCGCAGTGTTGCGGCCAGTACCGTGCCGGCGGCGAGACCTTGGAGTTCGTCGTTCACCGGCTCGGCACGGCCGAGGTTCGACCGCAGGGCAGCGGAGCCGATGACATCGAGACTCAGTGAGTCGGCAAGGTCGTCGACGACATCGCTGGGCGAGCGGCCGCGTGTGGCGGCTTCGTATGGCCTGGCCAGTCGCTGGCGGAGCTTATCGAGCGTGGTCGCCGGCAGGCCAAACGCGTCGGGGCGCGCGTCGGCCAGGGCTGCTGGCCCGTCGCTCGCCAAGCGTTCGATCCAGGCAGCCAGCCGCGTGCGATCGGCCAGCGCGAAGCGGTTGCCGGGGATGAGCAATTCTCGCGCCCTCGTCAAGCGGCCGTGCACGACGTAGCCCGATCCGCGCCCGAGGGTTTCAATCTCGAGCGGTTGCGCGCCGCGGGGGGCGTGGAAGTCGGCTTGCCGCACCTGCAAATCGGCGAAGACTTGATACCAGTCACGGATGACTTCCGCAGGCACACCGTCGTCGGTGACGATGTCGAACTGGACGCGTGGAGCCGCGGCGCCGTCGGCTCGCGCATCGACGGCAAGCATGACGATGCCGACAAGAAGCAGTTTGACGCTTGCCATGCGACCGGCTCGCTGGATTGCCCTGGCTACCCTGCGAATTATAGCACGACGGCAGTTGAGGCTTTTATTCAGGTTGATCGTGCCTCGTTGCTACTGCGTCGGCCGAGGGGTACGATTCGGCCATGCGGAAGGGGATCGCAGTTTCGCCTGGCGTGGCGGTTGGCACGGCTTATGTCATTCATGAGATTTTCGTCGCCCGCGAAGGGGAACAGCTCGATGGCGAGCAGGTGAACGCCGAGGTCGCGCGGTACGAGCGGGCTTGCGAGCAAACGGCCGACGACCTGCGGGCCCTGATCCAGAAGGTCGCCAGCCAGGTGGGCGCCACCGAAGCCGGCGTCTTTCAAAGCCAACTTACAATTCTGCACGACGCGGCGTTCACCAAGCGGGTGCGCAATTGGATCGTCAAAGAACGGCAGCCAGCCCAGGCTGCCCTGCGGCGACTGCTCGATGAATACACGCGCATCTTCGCGCGGATCAGCGACGACTATCTCCGCGAGCGGTTGACCGACATCCGCGACGTCATCGTGCGGCTCAGCTCGCACTTGACCGAGGTCTTGAAGCCGGGGAGCCGGGCGATCTCGGGGCCGCTGATCCTGATCGCCGATGAGCTGTTGCCCTCGCAGGTCGTGGCGATCGGCGACCGGCCGGTGGCCGGCATCATTACGCAAACCGGCGGCACGACGAGCCACGCGGCGATTCTGGCCCGCAGCCGGGGCATACCAGCGGTCACGGGAGTACGCGGCATTCTGCGGCAGGTGCGCAACGGGGCGACGGTGGTCGTCGACGGTCGCGATGGGCACGTGATCGTCAACCCCAGTCCCGAGGTGACCAGCGCCTACCGCAAGCTGCAGCGCGAGTTCGTGCACCTGAAGGATTCGCTGGCCAGCAACTTCGAACAACCCGCAGTGTCGGCCGACGGGGAAGCGGTCGAACTGTTGGCCAATATCAATCACCTGGCCGATGCCACGACCGCCCGCACCATGGGGGCCAGCGGCGTCGGCTTGTATCGCACCGAGTATCTGTTCCTCACGCATCCCGACGTGCCGGACGAAGACGAGCAGCTCGCGACCTATCGCGAGGTGATCGCGGCGAGCCCGAATCGCCGCGTGACGATCCGCACGCTCGACTTGGGAGGTGACAAGACGATTCCGTACCTGGGGCACAGCCGCGAGGCCAATCCGTTTTTGGGCTGGCGTTCGATCCGGCTGTCGTTTGAGCATCCCGAGTTTTTCGCCGCGCAGATTCGGGCCGTGCTGCGCGCGGCGGCCACGGCAGACGAGAAAGGCCCCAAGTCGGACGTGCGGCTGTTGTTCCCGATGATCACCACGCTCGAAGAAATCCGGCGCGTGCGGGCGATGGTGCGCCGCGCCGGCCGCGCGCTCGATCGCCAGAAGCAGCCGTGGAAAGAAGTGCCGATCGGGCTGATGATCGAGGTGCCCGCGGCAGCCGTAACGATCGACAATTTGCTGGACGTGGTCGATTTTGTCTCCATCGGCTCGAACGACCTGGTGCAGTACCTGATGGCGGCCGATCGCGACAATCCCAAGGTCAGTCATTTGTGCCAGCCGCTGAGCCCGCCCGTGCTGCGCGTGCTCGATCAGGTGATCCGGGCTTGTCGACGCGCGGCCAAACCGGTCACGTTGTGCGGCGAGATGGCGGGCGATCCGCCGGCATTTTTGCTACTGTATGGCATGGGTTTGCGGAGCTTCAGCATGAGCCCGGCCTTCATCCCGGCCATCAAGGAACTGGTCAGCCATTTGACGCGCGCCGACACGCGGCAGTTGCTCCAAGAAGTACTGGAATTGAAGACAGCGGCCCAGATCGCACGGGTGTCGAACGACCGGCTGGCGAGCATCGCGCCAAAGCTGGCCATTCTCGGCACACGGTGATGCTCTCGTTGGATCGAACTCGCGTGCCAGAAATGACTCTCACGGAACATGGATAGGGAATTGCATGGCCATGCCTTGCTTGAAGCCTCGAAGTTGTCTGCTTGGCGGAATTCTCGTAGCAGTTTCAAAACCCAAGTTGGGTGCCACTGCTGGCTTGCCCAGCAGTGAGAGGCTCGATACGGCACTGCTAGACGAGCTAGCAGTGGCACCCGACGTCGGCTCAATGCTGGTTTTGAAACTGCTTCTAGTCATGGTGCTGATTGGCGCGATCGCACGCCAATCCGTGGCGGAAGAGCCGCGCACGGAAGCAAACGCCACCCAGCCCGATGCTGCGGCGGCGGGTGCCGCGATCGAGTATCCAGCCGCGCGCCGCGGCGACCAGGCCGACGACTACCACGGGACGCGCATCGCCGATCCGTATCGCTGGCTGGAAGACCCCGATAGCGAGGAGACGCGTGCCTGGGTCGAGGCCGAAAACAAACTGACGAGCGCCTATCTGGGGAAGATTCCGGCGCGCGATCGGTTGCGGACGCGGCTCACCGAGTTGTGGGATTACGAAAAGGTGGGCGTGCCCGTGCAGCGCGGCGGACGTTACCTGTTCGCCAAGAACGATGGACTGCAGAATCAAAGCGTGCTCTACGTATCGACCGGACTCGACGCCCAGGGGCACCTGGCCAAGCCGCGCTTGCTGTTGGACCCCAACACCCTCTCGACCGATGGCACGGTTGCGCTGTCGGGCTATGCGCTGAGCGACGATGGTCGTCTGTTGGCGTATGGCTTGTCGTCGGCCGGTTCCGACTGGCAAGAGTGGAAGGTTCGCGACGTCGATACCGGCGCGGACCGCGACGACCTCTTGAAGTGGGTCAAGTTTTCGGGGGCAGCGTGGTCCGCCGACAACGCGGGCTTTTTCTACAGCCGGTACGATGAGCCCAAGGAAGGAACCGAATTCGTCGGTTCGAACTACTTTCAGAAGCTCTACTACCACAAGCTCGGCACGCCACAGTCCGACGATGTGCTCGTCTACGAGCGCCCCGACCAGAAGGAGTGGGGCTTCGGCGGCGAGGTAAGCGAGGATGGACGCTACCTGGTGATCAGCGTTTCGCACGGCACCGAGCGTAAGAACGACGTTTTCTACAAGGACCTCACCGATCCGCAGGCCAAAGTGGTCGAGCTGCTCAGCGCGTTCGACGCCCAATATGTGTTTCTGGGGAATGAGGGAACGACGTTCTGGTTTCTGACGGATTCGGGCGCGCCGCGCTACCGCGTGATCGCCATCGCGCTCGACCAGCCGCAGCGCGAACATTGGCGCGAGCTCGTGGCCGAGGCCGACGCCGTATTGCAAAGCGTCTCGGTCGTTGGCGATCGCTTTATCGCCGATTACCTGCGCGACGCCCACAGCCAGGTGCGCGTGTTCGATCTGGCCGGCAAGGCCGTGCGCGACATCGAGCTGCCAGGCTTGGGGAGCGCCGGCGGTTTCACGGGGCGCCGCCGCGACAATGAGACTTTCTATTCGTTCACGAGTTACACGACGCCGGGGACGATCTACCGCTACGAGATCGAGCCGGCACGCACCGCGCTCGTGCATCAGCCCAAGCTGTTGTTCGACCCGGCCGACTACGAGACGCGGCAGGTTTTCTACACGAGCCGCGACGGCACGCGCGTGCCGATGTTCATCAGCGCCAAGCGCGGCCTGAAGCAAGATGGCCGCAACCCGACGCTGTTGTTCGGTTATGGTGGGTTTAACATATCGCTGACGCCTTCGTTTTCGGTGTCGTCGCTAGTGTGGATGGAAATGGGGGGCATCTACGCGGTGCCCAACCTGCGCGGTGGCGGGGAGTATGGCCGCGAGTGGCACGAGGCCGGCACGCGCGACAAGAAACAAAACGTCTTTGACGACTTTATCGCCGCGGCCGAGTACCTCGTGCGCGAGCGCTACACCTCGACCGACCGGCTGGCGATCAGCGGCCGCTCAAATGGAGGGCTGTTGGTCGGGGCCTGCCTGACGCAGCGGCCCGACTTGTTCGGCGCCACGCTCCCCGGCGTGGGCGTGCTCGACATGTTGCGGTTTCACAAGTTCACGATCGGCTGGGCCTGGGTTTCCGACTACGGTTCGTCGGATGAGCCTGAGGATTTCCGCGCGCTGGTGGCCTATTCGCCGTTACATAACATCAAGCCGGGCACGAACTATCCGCCGACGTTGATCACCACGGCCGATCACGACGATCGCGTCGTGCCGGGGCATAGTTTCAAATTCGCCGCCGCGTTACAGGCCGCTCAACAGGGTCCGAATCCGATACTGATCCGCATCGACGTGCGCGCTGGGCACGGGGCGGGCAAGCCTACCGCCAAGCTCATCGACGAAGCCGCCGACACACTGGGATTCTTGACTAAAGCGCTGCGGATTGGTGCCAATCCGTAGCACACGCGCCGGCGCACGACGGATGTTTCGCGTCGACAATGCAGAGCGGTTTTGTCGCGTTTCGTCCACGCGCGAGTCCCGCGGCCCGGCTAACGTGGCTGTAGTCTTCCCGAAGCCAGGAGGCGGATGCCAAGACGGAGCGCCGATTTCTTGACCCGCGCCGCCGACAGGCATAGGATTCGAATTGGGGCTCAAATTCCCCGAGCCACTCGTGCGGAACCTGGTCGCCGCGCTGCCACGTTGCCATTTCTGCAGCCAGCGGCCCTTAAAGCTTCCCGAGCGGCTCCCATAGCTCGCGATCGCGTGCCCACGACTCGTCTGGCCAGCGGCGTGTCGCCAGGGTGATCGCCGGAGGCTCCGATGAATCGCACTTCACGGGTCACGTTGAACCCGGCGTTTCTGCAGGAGATCAAGGAGGATCATCGTAACTTCTATCGCCTGCTGGCCGCGGCGCGCCATCATCTCGGCCGCTGGGGCAGCTACTGGCGTGATCGCACCCCGCGAGCCATGGTCGATTTGCTCGAGCGCGTGCGCGACCGGCTGGCGATGCACTTCGCACTCGAAGAAGCGTATGGCTACTTCGAAGATCCGGTCTGGACGGAGCCGCAGATCAGCATTGCCGCGCAGCGGTTGCGCGACGAGCATCGCCTGCTGTATGGCGAGTTGCACTTGCTGACGGAGCGGGCCACTAAGGTGCTGTATCGCGAAACGTCGGCGTTGCGCATCCCAGGGATCTGCGCCGACTTCGAGCGCTTCTGCCAGCACTTCGAGGACCACGAGTTGCGCGAGAGCGACTTGATGGTGCGAGCACTGTACGAAGATGTGGGCGTGGGCGACTAGGCGCGGTCGGCCGTTGGCGCGGAGCGTGCCAAGCGCGTCGTGCCGACGCGTCCGACGCGCGGCTCCAGGGGTCATGCGGCTCGGCGAAAGGCGAGCGACCAGCGCAGCAGGTATGCACGTTTTGCTCATCGAAGATCGCGCGGGAGACGCCCGCCTTGTCGCCGAAGCGCTGGCCGAGTGCGCGCCCCAATTGGCGCTGCACTGGTCGTGCGACTTGGGAGACGGGCTGGCACAACTGGCTCAGGCGCCGGTCGATGTCGTGCTCTTGGACCTTTCGCTGCCCGATAGCGAAGGGCTGGCCACGTTTCGCGCGGTGCAAGCGGCGGCACCGCGGCGGCCGATCGTGATCCTGTCGGGCTGCGGCGATGACGAGTTGGCACTAGCGGCCGTGCAGGAGGGGGCACAAGACTTCCTGCCGAAGTGCGATTTGAGCGGCTCGCTGCTGTCGCGCGTGCTGCATTACGCCATCGAACGGAAGCGCGCTGCGGAACAAATCCTGACGCTCAACATCGAGCTCGAGACACGGGTCCGCGAGCGGACGCGCGACTTGATCGAGGCCAATCGCGAGCTGGAAGCGTTCGCCTACACCGTGGCGCACGATCTGCGGCGACCGTTGCGCGCCATGGATGGCTTCAGCGATCTGTTGATCAAGGACGCGGCCGATCGGCTCAGCGCCCCCCAGCGCGACTACCTGGAGCGGATTCGCCGCGCGTGCGACCAGATGTCGCGGTTGATCGACGCGCTGTTGGAACTGACGCGACTACCCTATGTTCCGCTGCGGCAAGTTCCGCTCGATCTGGGCGCGCTCGGGCAGGAGATTCTGGACGAGCTGGCCCGCCGCACGCCGGACCGGCACGTCGAGCGCCGGCTGGCCGAGAACCTGGCCACGATCGGCGATGCGGCGCTGGTTCGCATCGTGCTGGAAAACCTCTTGTCGAACGCCTGGAAGTTCACCCGCTGCCGGCAGTGCGCGCGGATTATGGTGGGCTCGTACTATGACTTGGGCGAGGAGGTGTTCTTCGTGCGCGACAACGGCGCGGGGTTCGACATGACCTACGCCGATAAGCTATTCGCGCCGTTCGAGCGCTTGCACCGAGAGAGCGACTTCGAGGGGTTGGGAGTCGGGCTGGCGACGGTCCAGCGCGTTGTCAAGCGCCATGGCGGGCGCGTGTGGGCGGAAGGGGCAGTCGACGAAGGGGCGACCTTTTACTTTACCCTTGCGCCCCCGCCGCAGACGCCGACCGGCGGCGCGGCGGGCTTGCCCCCTGCCACGGAGATCGCGCCCCATGGATATCTCGCACAAAACCATCCTGCTGGCTGAAGATGATCCCAACGACGAAGAGCTGTTCCGACAGGCCATCGCGCAAGCGAACATCAATTGCCGCGTGGAAGTGGCCCGCGACGGCGAGGAGCTGATGCGTTACCTGTTTGGCACGGCCGACCAGCGGCGGGTTGAACCGGGAGCAGACATTGACCTGGTGTTGTTGGATTTGAAGATGCCCAAGCTCAACGGATTGCAGGTGCTCACGGTAATGCACAACGCCCATGGAGCTGGCCACGAGCACGCGCCGCCGATCGTGGTGTTTACGTCGTCCGATGCCGAGCAAGACGTGAGCACGGCCTACGACTTGGGGGCCGTGAGTTACGTGGCCAAGCCGGTGACTCACGGCCGATTCGTCGAAACCGTTCAGCAGCTCGTGATATACTGGCTCGGAGTTAACCGCCGAGCACCTCGGCGCCGGCAGCGCGGCGCGTCGTGGGCTAGCACGACCAGTTGAGTCGCGCGGCACGGCAAACGGTTTACGGCAGCGAGGGCCCGAAGGCTCAATGACCATGCGCAATCGAGCGATCGGCCGACCCGCCGAAATCCTGTTGATCGAAGACAATCTGGGCGATGCGCGGCTCACGCGCGAGGCGCTGGCCGACGGGCGCATCCCGCACCGATTGTCGATGTTGTTCGACGGCCAGGAGGCCAGCGAGTTCTTGCACCGGCAGGGGGTATTCGCTCGAGCGCCTCGACCCGACCTGATCTTGCTCGACCTGTCGCTGCCGAAGATGGACGGGCGCGAGCTGTTGGCCGTGATCCGTGCGAATCCCGACTTGGCGGCGATCCCCGTCATCGTGCTCACCGCCTCGGAAGCGCACGAAGACTATTTGCGGGCGGAGTCGCTATCGGTCGATGCGTATCTCACCAAGCCGGTCGCGGCGGATCGCTTGTTGGCGGTTGTCCGGCAGATGAAGCGCGATTGGCTCGAGCACCTGCTCCAGCCTGTCGGGGGCTGACGGCCGCGGGTGCGAGGATTCGTCCGGGGTGTTGCCTGAGAAGGCGCTGGGCCGATGAACCTCTGGAAGCAGCTCGTCGCGCGCGTCGCACTGGCCTGTCGAGGTCCAGGGCAGTTTGAGCGCGACCTTGCCGAGCGGCTACACGCCGAGCAGGAGCTGCGCGAAAGCGAAGAGCGCTACCGCGAGCTGGTTGAAAACGCCAACGACATCATTTACACGCACGATTTGCGCGGCAGGTTTCTTTCGGCCAACGCGGCCGCGTTGCAAGTCACGGGCTTTCCGCTCGACGAAATGCTGGCGATGAACGTCGACGATCTCGTGGTGCCAGAGCATCGGGCTTTGGCGCGCGAGATGACCCGCCGCAAGCTTGCACACGAGCATTTCGAACCGTACGAGCTCAACATTCGCACCAAGCAGGGGCAGTTCCGCACGGTCGAAGTCAACAGCCGGCTGATCTTGCGCCAGGGTCGGGCGGTGGGCGTGCAGGGCATTGCCCGCGACGTAACCCAGCAACATGCCGCCAAAGAGGCGCTGAGCAGGAAGGCCGCGGACTTGGCGCGCTCCAACGCCGAGTTGGAGCAGTTTGCGTACATCGCTTCGCACGACCTGCAGGAACCGCTGCGGATGGTGGCCAGCTACTGCCAACTGCTGAAGCGTCGCTACCACGATCGACTCGATCAGGACGCCAATGAGTTCATCGAGTTTGCCGTCGATGGCGCGCGCCGCATGCAAACGCTGATCAACGACCTCTTGGCGTATTCACGCGTGGGGCGGGCCGAGCTCACCCTGGCGCCGGTCGACATGAATAGCGTAGTCGACGACGCGCTACAGAACTTGCAGGCGGCCGTGGCCGAACGCGGGGCGATCGTCACCCGCGATGCCTTGCCGCGGATCGTCGCCGATGGTCCGCAGCTCGTGCAGTTGTTTCAGAACTTGCTAGGCAACGCGATCAAGTTTTGCGCCGTGGGGCCGCCGCGCGTGCACGTCGGCGCCGTGCAACGCAACGGCGAATGGCAGTTTTCGGTGCGCGACGAAGGGATCGGCATCGCCCCCGAACACCTGGAGCGCGTGTTCATGATCTTCAAGCGCTTGCATGGTTGGGGGGAGTTTCCCGGCACCGGCGTCGGCCTGGCGATCGCCAAGAAGATCGTCGAACGGCACGGCGGGCGCATTTGGGTCGAGTCGAAACTGGGACAAGGAAGCACGTTTACGTTCACGCTTCCACACAGTGCGGCCGAGCTGAGCCACGAGCATTTACCCCCACCGGTCTATCAGGGCGCCGCGATATGAACAGGCTCGCCATGGGAAAGGCTGTCGAGATTCTCCTGGTCGAAGACAACCCGGGCGACGTGCGGCTCACGCTCGAGGCGCTGCACGAGGGCAAGGTCAAGAACAACCTGGCGGTAGCGCGCGACGGCGAAGAAGCTTTGGCCATCTTGCGGCGGCATGGCCCCCATGCCGGGGCACCGCGCCCCGATTTGATTCTGCTCGACCTGAACTTGCCGAAGAAGGATGGCCGTGAAGTGCTCGCCGAGATCAAGGCCGACCCCGAGCTGAAGTGCATTCCGGTGGTTGTGCTGACCACCTCGAAGTCGGAAGAGGACGTGCTGCGGAGCTACGAGCTTAACGCCAACTGCTACATTACCAAGCCGGTCGATCTCGAACAGTTTATTCGCGTCGTGCGGGCAATCGAGGATTTCTGGCTGACGCTCGTGGTGCTCCCGCACGTGGACGGATGAGCGAAGTCTCGCGCCTGCCCGGCGGCGATACCTGCCGCGGAAGTCCCGCGTCGCTACCCTTCGCTATACTGACGCGGGTGCCCGGCACGGCCCCGATGCCATTTGCGGAGTGGAGTTCGACTGAGCTTCAGGCGCGCGGGTGTGCCGCGGGATCGACGCGCGGAGAATTTGCCGGATGGCCGACGACGACTTGCAGATCGAGCGCCGTAAGTTCATGGGGCGGGTGTTCGCCGGCACGCTCGTGGTCGTCGGCGTCGTGGGAGCGTTCGCGCTGGCTTACGTTTGCCGATCGGTGATTTTCTATCTGTTCGCCGCGATCGTCATCGCCACGGCGCTCGAGCCGTTTGTGGTGCGGCTCATGCGGCTGCGAATGTCGCGCGCCGCGGCGGTTGCGCTCCTGTACTGCACGCTGTTGGTGGCTGGGTTGGCCGCGACCATCGCGATCGTGCCGGCCCTTACCGAGCAGGTCGGCGCGATGATCGATCGCCTGCCTGAGACGTACCAAGCCGCGCGCGAACAACTGCTGCAAGTTGCCAGCGAGCCCTTGGCGCGGATGTTGTCGCGGATTCCGCCCACCTTGCCGAAGCTGGCCGAGGAGGAAGCCGTCGCGGGCGAAGCGCTCGAAAGCGCGGCGCAGGCCCTCAATTACAGCGGCCTGATCGCCCGCGGCTTGTTCGCCACGCTGGCCACATTGCTGTTGGCGTTCTACTGGTCGCTGTTGAGCGAGCGCACCTTGCGAGCGGTGCTGTTGGCCACCTCGCCCGAGCGGCGCGACGCCGTGCGCGAGTTGCTCGAAGGGATGCAGGCCAAGGTCGGCGCGTACGTGCGCGGGCAAGGTGTCTTGTGTCTGGTCGTGGGGGTGATGAGCCTGGGGGCGTACTGGCTGATCGGGCTGCCATCGCCGCTGGCGCTGGGCGCCATCGCCGGGGTGCTCGAGGCGGTGCCGATTTTTGGTCCGGCTCTGGGGGCGCTCCCGGCCGCTACCGTCGCACTGTCGGTAAGCCCTGGCCAATTGGTGTGGGTGCTCGTGGCGGCGGTCGTGATCCAACAGCTCGAAAACTACGTGCTGGTGCCGCGCGTGATGGATCGCGCCGTGGGGGTTAACGGCCTCGTGACCTTGCTGGCGATCGCGGGTTTCGGCGCGCTGTTGGGAATTGCCGGGGCGGTGTTGGCGATTCCTCTGGCGGCGATTTTGCAGCTCGTCCTGCAACGGTACTTGCTGAGCCGCGAAGCGCTGGAACCTCCGCGCGTTGTGGCTCGCGACGCTGGAGGGAAGTTGCGCTATCAATTGCAACAGTTGGTGCAAGACGTGCGGTTGTACGTGCGCGATAAGTCCGAGGCCTCGAGCGATCGAAACGACACCGTGGAAGAGCGGATCGAAGTGCTGGCGCGCGATCTCGATCACGCTCTGGAGGTCGAGCGCGAAGCGGCCGTCGCGAGCGGTGCATTATGAAGCGTCTGGCCTTGGGGACCACAATCGTCGTCGCCACCCTGGTCGGACTGCTGATGCTTTGGCAGTTGCTCGAGGCCGTGCTGATCTTCTTACTGTCGCTGGCGCTGGCGGCGGCTATGCGGCCCGTCGTCGACCGCGTCGCTGAGCGTGGACTGCCGCGATCACTGGCCCTGGCGCTGGCGTACGTAATGGTAGTCTGCGCGGTAGTCGGCATGTTCGTCGTCGCGGGGGGACAGTTCGTGGCCGAAGTTCAACTCGCGGCCGACGACCTGGTGCGCGCCTACGAGCACGTCACGACCACCTGGCCCGAGCTCAGCGATCCGGTACGGCGCAGCATCGGCCGACGGTTGCTCCCCCCCGACAAGCTTTACGCCGCGCTCACTGATGGGCGAGGACATGAAGTCTTTCAGGGGGCGGTTGGCGTGACGTTCGGCGTGTTTGGCGCGCTGGTGAACCTGGTCGTGGTGGTGGTGATCAGCATCTATTGGTCGGTCGATCGCATCCATTTCGAGCGGTTGTGGCTTTCGCTCCTGCCGGCGGACGAGCGCGCCTGGACGCGCGATTTGTGGCGCAACGTCGAAGACGAAGTCGGCAGCTACTTGCGCAGCGAAGTGGCCCAGGCGGTGTGCGCTGCCTGGTTGTTGGGGGCCGGCTACTGGCTGATTGGTCTGCGGTTTCCGGCGCTGGCCGCGCTCGTGGCGGGGCTGGCCTGGTTGCTACCGTGGGTGGGAGTGTTTTTCGCGGTGGCCGGCGTTGTCGTGCTGATCGCCCCGGCGGCCGTACTCGACACGAGCGGCACGTGGTGGCTGACTGCCGCGCCGGCGATCCTGTATACCGTGGCGGTCTTGCTGCTCATGGAGTGGCTCGTCGAGCCGAAGCTGTTCAATCGCCGGCGCTACAACGGTCTGCTCGTCGCGGTGGTCGTGCTGGCGATGGCCGAGCAGCTTGGGCTGGCAGGCATGTTGCTTGGTCCGCCGACGGCCGCGGCCATCCAGATACTTCTCAGCCGCCTGGCCTACGGCGCGCGGACTGTTTCGCAAGCGATCGAGCCGGCATCGCTCGTAACCGTGGAGGACCGCCTCGCGGCGGTTCGCCGGGCCTTCGAGGCCCAGGAGGCGCCAGCGCCGGAATTGGCGAATCTCTTCACGCGCCTCGAAGTCTTGGCGACGGAGGTGGCACAACTCGCGCCAGACATTGATTTGCCTCCGCCCAGGCTCAGCGTGCCCGAACTAGGCCAGCCATCGATCCCGATTTCGATTGGCGAGGGTCGCGGCAACGCAAAGTGACTAGAAGCGGTTTCAAAACCGGCGATGAACCGACGTCGGGTGCCACTGCTGGCTCGTCTAGCAGTGCCGTGTCGAACTTTGCACTGCTAGACGAGCCAGCAGTGGCACCCAAACCAGGATTTGAAACCGCTTCTAGCGGGGCGCTCGTTTCCGCGCGACATGGTCGACCGGAGATCCGCTTGTCAGTTTGATTGCCGCGCGGCCGAATTGACGGAGGGCATTTGCGCGCCGATGTCGGTGCGCCAAGCATGCAGCTTGTCGCGCAGCTCGGCGGCTTTCGACGCTTCGCTCTTCGCCAGGTCGTGCGCTTCGCTGGGATCTTCCGCCAGGTCATAAAGCTCCACGCGGCCGTCTTCGAGGTATTCGATCAGTTTCCAGTCGCCATCGCGCAGGGCGCTAGCCGGCGTGGTGGTCGGATAATAATGCGGGTAGTGCCAGAACAGCGTGCGCGCCTCGGGCGGCGCGTTGGAGTCGAGCAATAGCCGCTTCAGACTGCGGCCATCGGTTTGCTGAGCGGCGTCGAGTCGCGGCACCGTGCCGGCAACTTCGGCCAGCGTGCGATACAAATCGGTCGAAACGACGGGGATCTCGCACACCGCGCCCGCTTGAGTCACGCCGGGCCAGCGCACGATGAGCGGCACGCGGATCCCACCCTCATAGAGCGAGCCCTTGCCGGAGCGCAGCGGATAGTTGCTGGTGACCGGTCGGTCGGGCTCGCGGCCGGTGGGCCCCAGGAAGCCGCCGTTGTCGGAGGAGAAGACGACCAGTGTGCGATCGGCGATTCCCAGTTCGTCGAGCGCGGCCAAAAGCCGGCCGACGGTGTCGTCGAGGTTCTTGACCATGGCGGCATACGGGATGTTCTGGTGATGCAACTCAGGACGCGCCTTGGCGCGCATGAGCTCGATGTCACCAGACTTGGCTTCGATCGGCGCGTGCACGCCATAGTGCCAGAGGTTCAAAAAGAACGGGCGGTCGCCGGCTTGCCGCATGATGGCGATGGCCTCGTCGGTCAATCGATCGGCCAGGTACTCATTCGGTTTGCCGAATCCCAGCCCTGGTACGTAGCGAATCGCGCCGTGACCGCGACCGCGATAAGGAAAGAAGTGCGTCGCTGGCGCTCCCCAATGATTGCCGGCGAGATGTACGTCGAAGCCTTGTGTTTCGGGAAAGTGCTCGACCGAGCCGAGATGCCACTTGCCGACGTGAGCGGTCAGATAGCCAGCGTCGCGCAGTACTTCCGCAATCGTTCGTTCGGCGTGCGGCAGATCGGCTTCGGCGGTTGGCGGCAACAGCCGGCGATCGGTCGGCTGGTCGGAGGCCGCTTCGCGCCAGATCGTCATGTGTAGCCGCGCCGGGTGTTTGCCACACATGATGCTGGCGCGGGTTGGCGTGCAGACCGGAGCCGGTGTGCAGGCATGCGTGAACCGCAACGCACTGGCGGCCAGTCGATCGAGATTCGGTGTCTCATGTAAGTCGGCGCCGTAGCAGCCGAGGTCCGCCCAGCCCAGATCGTCGGCGAGGATGAAGACGATGTTGGGGCGCTCGGGGGGCGTATCCGCGGCAAGTAAGGGTGACCAACTTATCAAGAACAGGATTGGCACCAGACATTCAATCGCCTTGCGTTTCATGCATTCATTCCTGTGGCGATCCGCCGCGCGCGAAGTTAGCTGTACTTTTCGCGCAGGCGCTCGGCGGCGGCCACTTCGTTTTTCAGCTTCTGATAGACCTCGTCGATGCTCACCAAGGCAGCCGAACCGGGAGCGAATCCGCAATCGGGATTGAGCGTGATCCGCTCCGCGGGAAGGTAGCCGAGCGCTTGCTCGACGCGCCCGAAGATCTGGTCGGCCGTGTCGACAACGCCCGGAGCACAGCTCACGCAGCCCAGCCCGATCTCGAAGTCTTCCCGCAACTGGCGAAAGACCTCCATGTCGCCCGCCTCGGGGGCCGTGAACTCCATCGTCAGGTGATGTACTTTCAGGCGGTTGAGTTGCGGCAGGATCGGGCCGTAGCCGCCGTGAAAGCTGGCCTCGCCACGAACGCGGGCCCCCGCGCGCCGACATAAGTGCACGGCCAGTTTGACGCCCTCGACCCCTTGCACAACCTGGTTAACCATGTCGACAGCGAAATCGGCCGCGCGATCGGCGTTCTCGTAGGTCGCCCGCACTTCGACATCGACGAACAAGCACAGGTGCGGGTCGTCGATCTGCACGATCGATACCCCTTCGTCGCGCAGCAGCTCCAGCTCGTGCCGCAGGATCGGGACGCAATCGCGCACGAAGGCCTCGCGCGTCGGGTACGCGCGGCTGCTGCGCTGGGCGTCCCACATCCTTTCCCCCAACAGTGCGGGAGAAGGGAGCGTGGCTTTGATCTGGTGGCGGGTGAGTTGCTTGAGCAACTTGACCTCGTCCGCGATGAAGCCGGGCTGCTTGGGCGCCAGCCGATCGACGACGATCGTCCAAGGGCGACCATCGGTCGGATTGCGCCCCAGCTCGAAGCCGTGCGCCAGTTCGGCAATCACGCCGATGTACGACTTGCGCCACCATTCGCCATCGGTCACCACGTCGAGCCCGGCGCATTCTTGCAGGGCCACGGCGGCGGCCACGGCCGAACGCATCAGCCGGCGATACTCCTCGGGATCGCGCGGCGCTTCGCCGAAGACCAGGTCCTTCACGTAGTCGGGGCGCGGCAGCGAACCAACGACCGAAGTGGGGAACAACATGGCAGGCTCCAGGGCGAGCGGGCTACTTCCAATTCGCTCGGGCGTAGTCGAAGTCTTGTTGCGTGTCGATTTCAATGTACTCGCCGGGCGTGTCGACGTGGGCGAACTGCTCGCCGGCCTCGATCATCTCCTGGAACAGGTGGATCAAGTAAGCTCGCTCGAACGTCGCCGCCTCGCGAAACGGCTGACCGGCGAACTGCTCACGACAGCGGCGATAGTGCTTGCGTAGGCGCGCGGCGCCTGTCGCGGAAAAGCGGGCCACGCCGATGTACTCGCCGTGGGCGTCGGCCGGCGGGATCGCCCGGTGAATGCGGGTGACTAGTCCGTCGGCGACGGTCACTTTTTCGGCATCGTCGGGCGGATGTTCGGTGCGCTGGCGGTAGCGCTCATCCCAGGCGGTGTCAACGACCAGCGCCATGTCGGCATCGCTGGCCAGCACGCGCGCAACCACCGCCGGCGTGAAGAGAATATCGGAGTACGCGCAAATGAACGGCCCGTTCATCAGGTCTTCGGCGCAGAACAGCGAGGCGAGAATGTTGTTCTGTTGCCAGTTGGCGTTGTGCCGCAGCGCGAGCTCGGGATACTGTTGGCGAACCTTGTCGATCTGATAGCCGCCGATGAAGGCGATGCGGTCGATGCCTGCGGAGCGGAACGCGGCGAGCGTCCAATCCAGGATCCGTCGACCGCGCACTTCGGCAAAGCACTTGGGGGCGTCGGCCGTGGTGGGCATGAGCCGCGCGCCGCGGCCGGCTCCGATGATGATCGCCTGCATGTGGTCCCTCTGCGGAATCGTGTCGGTTGAATCGTGCGCGCGGCCACTAGCACGGCGGCCGCAAGCATCGCTCAATCTCGCCGGGGTGCGGCGGTCCAGAGCAGCAGTGTGACGACGGCCGCGGCCAGCGCCCAGCCGGCCCAAATGTAGATCGCCACCTGCCAGCCGCCATGCTCGGCCATTTTGTAATGCCCGGTGACGCGGTCCCCCAGGGCCGCCCCCATGTAGCCAATGAAATTGACGAAGCCCGCGGCGGCGGCGGCGGTTCCATGCCTAGCCATGTCGGCTGGCGCCGTGCCGACCAGCAGCACTTGCGGGCCGTAGATACAGAAGCCGATCGCGACCAGGAGACCGACAGTCGCCGGTACACTCGTCGTCGCGGCGCGCTCGTAAAGCAGCGTCAGCCCCGACAGCAGCACCAAGAGCAGGCAGATCACGGGCGCGCGGCGGCCACCGAGAAACCGGTCGGTCGCCCAGCCGGTCAGGAACGAGCCGGCCACCGCGCCAATGGCCAACACCACGTAGTTGAGCGTCGCCTTGCTCACTGCGGCGTTCTGTACTTCGACCAAGTGCGACACTCCCCAATCGAGAAAACCGTAGCGACAGGCATTCAACAACCCGAGTGCGAGGCCCAGCAACCAGAGGGCGGGGTTGGTGAATGTTAGCCGCAACGTCGTGCCGAGAGGCGCACGCGAGGCGACCGTGCCGACGAGCGCCGCGTGCCCGGAGTGCGTCGCGGTATGTTCCGAGGGCTCGTCGCGCAAGCAGAACAACATGAAGATCGCCGCGGCGGCCAGAACGCTGGCCGGCACGAGCACCGCACCGCGCCAACCGAGCCAATCGACCGACTGGCCAGCCACGAAGTAGGTCAGCCCGAGCGTCACCTGGTAGCCGGTGCCAATGATGCCGAGTGCCTTGCCGCGTCGCAGGATGGGCACCCAATTGCCGACGACGCGCACCGTGGGGGGCCAGCCCAGCGACTGGCAATAGCCGTTCGTGGCCCACACGAAGAGCAGAAAGTAGAAGCCGGTGCTGAAACCGAACAGCACGTTGAGCGCGGCCGAGCCGAACATGCCGACGGCCAACAGCCGCCGCGGCGAGACGCGTTCGGCAAATTGCCCGTTGAGCAACTGCCCGATGCCGTAAGTCAGCTTGAGAGCGGCGAGGATGGTGCCGGTTTGATCGCCGTCGAGCCCCAGTCCGCCGGCGTCGAGCGGTTGCTGCATCCCCGGCACGGCCGCCGAGAGGTTCGTGCGGCAGAAGTAGAACGCGCCGTAAATCAACCACAGCGACCAGACGGTCATCTGTTCGCCCGACGAAGCCGGGCCGAACGGTGGCCGCGCGGTCCGCTCGTCGTGCGCGAGCTGCGACGGTTCACCGGACGCTGCCGTGGCAGCAGCGGAAGTGTCGTGCGAATCGGTCGTCACGCGCATGGATGGCTGTTCGCCCCCGGGGTTGAAACCAAGAGTCCCGTGACCTGCGACCGGCGGGATCGCGCTACGATAGCGGCCGGTCGCGCCAAACGCGAATCGTTTTTCACCAGCGTGCTTTGCGACGAGCCGGAGCCTGTGCAGGCCGTGGCGGCAATCTCCTGTCGGACGGCACAGACTACCACGCACCGCTCGTCGCGGCAGGGCGGCTTGGCACCCGCGCCTATAATTCGGGCGAAGGCAACGCGAGGCAGATACTAGGGAGTGGAAGTTCCCATGACACACCGACGATTCGATCTGTTCGGCTGGCAACGTATCCACACGGGTGACTCGGGCGAGCCGGAACGCGGCGCGGCGCAGCCGGCCCGACCCGACGCCGACGACAGCGACTTGCTTGACGCCTACTCGCGGGCCGTGGTCAATGTGGTCGAGACCGTTTCGCCCGCCGTGGTGAGCGTGAGCGGTCCGCACGACGAGCGCCGCGGCGGCTCGGGCTCCGGGTTCTTGATTACGCCTGACGGGTACGCGCTCACCAATAGCCACGTGGTCGGCGGCCGATCGAAGCTTGTTGCGCAGACCAGCGATGGCGACCACGTCGACGCGGCAGTCGTCGGCGACGATCCGGCGACCGACTTAGCCGTGTTGCGGCTGGCTTCGCGCGAGCTCCCTTTCGCGGCGATCGGCGACTCCGCGGCCGTGCGTGTCGGACAACTGGTGATCGCGATGGGGAGCCCGCTGGGCTTTCATTCGACGGTGTCGACCGGCGTGGCCAGCGCCATCGGGCGGAGCATGCGCGGGCAAGATGGCCGACTGATCGAGAACATCATTCAACATTCGGCGCCGATCAATCCGGGCAACTCGGGCGGCCCACTGGTCGATTCGCGCGGCCGAGTGATCGGCATCAACACGGCGATCATCGCCATGGCGCAGGGGCTGGGTTTCGCCGTGCCGAGCAACACGGCCGGCTGGGTTGTCGGCGAGATCCTGGCGCATGGCCGGGTGCGGCGGCGCAAGCTGGGGATTGTGGTCACAACGATCCAGATTCCGCGGGCGCAAGTGCGCGAGCTCGATCTGCTGACCAACACGGCCGTTGAGATCATCGACATCGAGAAGGGGAGCGCCGCGGCCGCGGCGGGCTTACGGGCCGAGGATTGGATCGTTGGCTTGTCGGGGCGCGTGGTGGCCGGCGCCGACGATTTGCACCGGTTGCTCGCCCAGTTGTCGCTTGACCAGGGCTTGACCGTGAGCGTGGTGCGCGACGGCAGCTTGTTGGAGCTGGAGATTTCCGCCGGGGCGTAGCTACTACGGCCTGCGCGCGGGTGGCACCGACCCAGTCGGTGTCGCGCAGCGACAAGAGGACTCCGTGTTGCGCGGCCGCTCGCAGGTGCCCGAGCGTCAACAATTGCCTCTTGTGCCTGTGGCACCCTGACGGAGTCAGGGCCACCCGAATCGTCCATGCTACGAGTTGGGTTCCGCCGGCGGCGCGACATCGGTGCTGGGTTCCGCCGGCGGGGTTGCTTGTTCGGCTGGCGGCGATTCAGGCGGTGCCAAGCCGATGGGAATTTCCGCTTCGACAATCTTCTTGATCTCGGCCAGGCCTTCGTCGTACTTGTCGCCGATCATCTTATCCATATCCATGAACAGGCCGACCAGCTTGCCGAAGAAGTTGTTCTTGCCCTCCATGCGCCAGGTCACTTTGGTCCCGTTCTCTACGGGGACAAAATGAAAGTGCGTATCGGCTTTGCCCTCGAACGGCTTGATGAAGCGCAGGTCGAGCTTGACGTGCTCGGGCGAGCGGCTTTCGACGATCGACATATCGCCTTCGCCGACATCGCTATTGCCTGCCCAATGGAACTTGGCCCCTTCGCCGGCTTCGGAGCCCTCGTAGGTTTTCGTGAGCTGCGGATCGAGCTTCAACCAGGGTGACCAGGCTTCCCACTTGTGCAAATCGTTCACGTGGCTGAAGACGACGTCGGGCGGGGCCGCCACGGTCGTCGAGCGTTCGACGATGTACTCGTCGGGCTGCATGGCGACGAAGATGGCAAAGATCGCCAGTATGCCGAGAAAAACCCCGAGACCCATGAAAATCTTGTTGCGCATGACGAGTGGTACCCGCGATATGTTGCCGACCGATGCGGCGAGGATGCCGATCGGTATCGCCCCCCGGCGAAGCTGGCTGGTATTGTGATGGCGGAGCACGACGTAGACAAGATGGCGGGTGTCGGCCGCGACAGGCATCTGATGCCGATGCTTCGCCAAGCAAAACAACTGACGGCGGCATAGTCCGCCTACTGCCATGCACCCAGCGAGCAATCCCTATCAAGCACCTGAGTCGCCCACGGCAACCGCCCACCGCCGTCTGAGCGATCGGGCGTATAACACGTGGATCATTTGTTATGTGCTGGCTTTGCTCCTATCGAATGGCGCGGCGCTCCTCTTATGGATGTGCGTAAAGTGGGTCTACGAACTCGGGAACTGGCTCGAATGGTATTGGTGTGGCACGACGCTGTTTGCCTGCTTCCTGATCGTATGGATGCGAGTTTCGATACGCTGGAAGATCGCGCTGGTGATTGCTTCGATCGTGTTTGTATTCGTTGAAGTCTATGGCATCTTCCTGGTGGCGTTGTTAGCGTTTCCTGGCCCCGATTTTTGATTGGACGTTGTCGCGATGGCTACTCCACTACCTGCGTCACCAGTTCCCGATCATCGCGCTCGATCGCTGTCGTGTTGCTTAGTGTCGTGTCGCTTAAGGTCGCGTCAATCTCCACCGTGTCTTGGCTGGCCAGCGCCGCGTCGGCTGACGTCACCGGCGAGTCGATCACGGTGACCGTCGGGCCAGCCGCGGTCGTCACGATCCGCACATCGACGCGCCCTTGGTCGCGGCGGCGCCGCCTGGTGCCGGGCACCACGTGCGTGGCCAGGCCGATGCGCTCCAGACCTTTGATGACGTAGTAGTTCAGGTCGAACTCCCACCAGCGGACCTGCACGGTGGCGGCCGCTTGATCGGCATGATGGTTGTTGTGCCAGCCCTCGCCGCCGGTGATCAGGGCCACGAACCAGTTGTTACGGCTGTCGTCGCCGGTGGCAAAGTTGCGATAGCCGTATAAGTGCGAGAGCGAGTTGACGCTCCAAGTGATGTGCCACACATAAACCGTGCGGGCGATCACGCCCCAGACCAGCACGCTAAGGGCCAACTGTAACGCGGCCGCACCGCTGCCCAACGCCGCCCAGGCGATCCCCAGGCTCGCTACGAAGAAAAACGCGGCATGCGCCAGATAGATCCAAATCATCGCCGCGCGATGCCGCTCGAGATAGAAGTAGAACGGATCTTCGAGAATGTCGCGGGCGTACTTGTCGTAGAACGAATGGTCGCAGTTGCGCGCGTTGTCGACGCACAGCCACCCCAAATGCGCCCAGAAGAAGCTCTCCAAGGGGGAGTGCGGGTCTTCGGGCTTGTCGGACAGGTTGTGGTGCTTGCGATGCCAGGCGACCCACTTAGCGGGTGTCTGCTGCGCGCTGCACAAGGCAAGCGTCACGAAAGAGCGCTCGAGCCATTTCGCCGTGCGGAAGCTGCGATGCGTCAACTGCCGGTGATAGCAGATGGGGATTCCCACCTGGCCGAAGACCAACAGCCCGAACACGAATACAGCCACGCCCGTCCAACTGAAAAAATAAGGAACGAAGACCAACAGCGCGAGCAAATGAATCAGACCGATCGGAATCGCCTGACCCCAGTGCACGGTTCCGAACACGGCGGGCGCGTACTGCTTGAGCGTTGTTGCTTGACGGCCCGACACGGCAACTCCTTTTGCCCTAGTGGGCATGGAAATCCGATCGCGCGCAGCGGCGCAGGTCTATCACCTGCATGACATAAGTGGCGCGACATCCTGGCAACTGGTCGAGAAGTACGGGACACGAGCGACCGCGCGCAAGATCGCTCCGGACAAGCCCCCTGACCTGGCTTGCAGTCGTCCAGAGCATTGGTACTCCCTCTGGTTCAGCATACCGGCGAGAGAAGGCGATAACGAGGCCGCGCGTCACGAATTAAACGAAAAGCGCGACGCCGCTGCACTGTCACGATGGCACTTGGCGTCGTTGGCGGGGAATGGGTGGTCTGAGAATCGCCATACGCTGGCGGCGCTGCGGAGGCAGATCACGGTCGCTCGATCACTTCGCGGCCGGCGGGCGTGAACAGCGCGCGAAGCGTTTCCACCGGCCACTCGGGGCCGAGGAAGTGCACCGAGCCGTCGCACAGCACCGCCAGGAAGCCCTCGCCGTAGTGTCCGCCCAAGCCGGCGGCCGGCTTCTCGGGGTCGAACTTCAGGTCGTTGGGCGCGGTCCAAGGCACCGCGTGCTCGTCGTCGGTTTCGACGATCAGGATCGTGTTCGACGTGCCGTCGGTGATCTGACGAAACGACATGCCCTTGCCCTTGGGCACGACGGTCGCGTCACCGACCGGCAGCACCGCACAGGTCTGGCCCGCCGGAGCCTTACTGCCAGGCAACTTGAAGACATCGGGCATGCGCTCGATGAGCTTCTTGTTGTGCTCGCTGTCCCAAGGCTCGTCGAGCTTGAATTCCTTGTAGAGCGCATCACCCCCCTCTTCGAGATACGGCAGGATTTGCACGCGCCAACTGAGGAGTGGTTTACCGTCGGCGCCTGCCGTGGCGGCGTCGGGGAACTTCTTGTGCTGGTTGGCAAAGTTGTGCATCGCCAGGGCGAGCTGTTTGAGTTTGTTCATCGCCGGCTGGCGACCGACGACTCCGCTGAGAACCTGGTCGGCAGGCGGAAAGAGCGCCGCGAGCTGCTCGCCGCCAACTTCAAGCACAACGCGCTCGCCGGCCTGGCGCGGCTCGATCGCCGCCAGCACCGGACCCAACAGCTTGAAGAGTTGCGATTCAGCCGAATTGGGATTGGTCAACCGCCCCTGCAACATCAAAGCGCCCAACAGCCCGTCGACATTTTCCAGCGCCTGTTTGGCGGCTGCTTCCGACTCGGTCGCCAGGGTTACGCGCAGCGATTTACGATGTTCGTAGGCGGTGGCTACCCAGCGCGTGGCGCGCACCAGATCGCGCAAGGTGTTAGCGCCCACTTCGGCGGGGAGCTCGGGCGTCAGCTCGTCGAGCACGCGCTGCTGATCGGCCGAGGGTACATAGGCCAACGCGACGGGAGCGTCGCCAGCGGCCGCCAGCGCGGCGGCTAGGTACGGGCGCGGTGGAGTGGCCGAACTTGGTTGCGCGCCGGAAGTCTGTTGCGCGGCGTCGCGCCCGGCCAGCAAGCGATCGACTCTGTCCTTGGGTCCGGCGATCAATAGATTGTCGACGACTTCGTGCCGCCAGTCGCGCTGGGACTTCGCGATGTGAAAGGCCTGCGGCGCGGACTCTTTGCGCGCCGGGTCGGCCAGCGGAACGACGCACACGATCGGCAGCTTGTTGCTCGTGGGGACTGAGAGAATGAAATAGACCACTGGACCGGCTTTCGCGCTGATGTGCTGCGCGACGCCCACCGCGACCTCCGGAGCCGGCAAACCCTCGGCCAAGTCGGGCATGAATGAGAAGATCTTGGCGAGTCCTGCCGGGTCGGCGCGCTCAAGATCGATGCGCGCGACGGCGATCGCCTCGTCGTCCATCAGGCTGGCCAGCGTGTCGGCGATCGGCACTTCGGCGGCCGAAACACGTGGCGCGGCGAGCACGATTGTGGTCGCTAGAAGCAGCTTCAAAACCTGGATTGGGTGCCACTGCTGGCTTGCCCAGCAGTGCGAAGCTCGATAGGGCACTGCTAGACGAGCTAGCAGTGGCACCCGACGTCGGTTCATCGCCGGTCCTGAAACCGCTTCTAGCGTGCTAACCAGCGCGGGCAGGCGTTTACGTATCGGCATCGGAGGGTTCCTGTTGAAGTCGACTCTTGATGAGGTCTGGGTAACACAGGATTGCGCGACGAAACGGTTTACTTGCGAATCGTGATCTCGTAGATGGTGTGTTGGTAGACCGATCGTTCGCGCGACTGGAGCGTCGCCGTCCCGTCGGACAATGAGTAGGCGAACGATACGCCGGTCGCCGGATCGCGCGGGATCGGCACTTCGGTGACTTCCTTCAAGTTGGCTGGCAGCGCGCCGTCGTGTGCCGCGGCGTAGAGCCGCAGCGCCTCGACGGTGCGCAAGAGGGCCACGCGCTGATCGAGCCGCGCGCCGGCTCCCATCGCCGCGTTGATGGCAGGTAGCAAGAGCCGCGCAAAGAAACCCGCTGGCGAGCGGTTCCTCTCGTCCGCGGCCTCGTCGATGCGGGCGATCGCGCGCCGTGACTCGGCATAAGGGCGATGCCCCCAAGCGACCATCTCGTCAAGTTGCTCGCGATACGTTTGCACCCAAGCCAGCACGACCACCTGCGCGACCGGCATCCGCTCGACTTCGGCGGCCGGGCGTCCGCGGGCAATCAGTTCGCGCTTGGCACTGGGATAGGTCGCCAGAGCCGGCACGAGCATGATCGCGTCTTGAGGAATCGGCAGTTTGATCCCGGGCATGATCTCCATCGCCGAGCCTTCGGTTGCGACACCCATCAGGTTGCCGAGGGCGCGGGTCAGCTCGCGCCCTTGATCGGCCGAGAGGACCGAGGTTGCCAGGATATCCTGGTACGGCAGTGCCGAGCCGACCCAGTAGTGCTCCGATTCGAGTCCGTCACCGATATCGATCAGCGGGTTACGCAGTGCTGTCAGCGCCCAATACAAGCTGGGTGAGCCCGGGGTGTTGACCCAGAATTCGGCCTCGTTCAGCGCGATCGCATCGCAGGCCACGCCGACCAGCGAGCTCACGAGCGTGCCCGACTCGCTCACGTGCTGCCCTAGCTGGATCATGGTTTCGAGCGTGCGGGCGGCTTCGTCGTAGTTCTTTTCGGCCAAGGCGAGTTTGGCTTTCAGGGCCAGGAGGCGGGCGAGGCTGCGCATTTCCTGCACTTCGGGGAGCAGTGTCTGGATGCCATGTTCCTTTAAGGGCAAGTCCCACTGCGCGCCGCGGCGGCGGGCCGCCAGCTCGGCTTCCGCCAGAGCGCTCGACCAGCGCTCGAGTCCCTTGGCGGCATCGGCGCGCGGAAATTGATCGGGGGGTAGATCGAGCCAAATTCCATCGATCGCGCTCTGCATGTCCTTGTCGATATTTTCACCGACTAGCTGCCGCTTGTCGTTCTGCATTTGCACGATCGCGCGATAGTAGAGCGCGGCGGCGTTGCCGGGCACGAGCTCGCGATCGGTCGGCGAGAGCCGGTACTTCATCGCCGGCTCTGGGCGGCCGGCAGGCGTCAGCGTGAGCTTGACGACGCGTTCGTTGTCAGCAGCCCGGCCGGGCTGGGCGAACAGGAACACGATAACACCTGTCAAAACTACGGCTCGCATGCGAAGGCCTCACGTCAATCGTGCAATGTCAAGTGAATCAACCGCCGCAGCCTCTCCCGTATCGCGGCGTATCTAGTAGCTCACACCCAGCAGCTCTACCCACGTGCGCTCGTCACTCCAGCGCAGCGGCTGTGCGGCATGCGGGACATCGTGAACCGCCGACGGGGCACCAATCGCGGTGCTTGACCAATCGTGACCAACAAGAATTGGGGCGCTCGGGTCTCTGTCGTCGCGGCGGGGCCTGGCCCGCAGTTCGCCTGCCCAGCGATAGTCGGGCGTGGCCACGGCGAGTAACCAGCGATCCACGGCTTTCGGTCGCCGGCCGGGGTCCGACGCAACCTGAACTGGCGTAGCGTTCTTTGCGACGGGAGTATTCTCGCCGACCACGCCCGAGCGTGTCGTCGCCTCGCCGGTCTGTCGGGCGACATAAACGACGCGATCGACGTAGCGCGGGGCGATCAGCAACCGCGCGCCCAGCACGAGCGTGCTGCAGGCCATCAGGAGTGCCGCCGCCTGCCACACGGCGGGCCGCCGCAACGATGCACGCAATCCATTGGCGGCCAGCGCCGACGGACCAGAGGTCGACCGCCCCAGCGCCACTTGCGCGCCCAGCCGATACATCAACCGGTCGCGGTTGAGGCGACTCACCACGGGCCGTAGCGCCGCCAGTTCGGCCTCAAAGGCCGTCAGCTCTTCGGGCAGTCCTTCGTCGCGGAACATCGCACACCAAACCTTTCGCGTAGCGCGGCCAAAGCCGCGACGTACCGGCGCTGGGCGGCGCTCGACGAGCAACCGACCAGATCGCCAATTTCCTGAAAACTCAATTCTCCCCACAACCGCGTCACGACCACCTCGCGTTCGGCCAAGGGGAGCTCCTCGAGCGCCGCGGTGGCCACCTCCGCGTCGAGCCCCAGACCGACGTCGCATTCGAACCACTCGGCAGGCAGCGCGGCCGCCGTTTCGTGCCGTTGCCGCCGCGCATCGCCCCGAGCCGCGCTGAGCGCTCCCCGGCGCACCGCACGGTACAGCCACGCGACAGGCCGATCGGGTATTGGCCGCTGTTCGGCCAACCGCAAGAGCGCCTCTTGCACGACGTCTTCCGGCGCGTGACACCACTGCCGCGCGTACAGTTCGAGTGCCGGCCCCTGCTGGGTTAGCATCTGCTGCACGAGCTTGAGGGCCGCTTCGTCCATCGGGGCCTGGGGAGGTGTTTCGCTGGCCTCGAACCTGATTGAAGTGTCGCGCGGACGCGGCCCGCCAAAAGGCTCGTGGTTCCCCGTTCCATGAAGGTGACGCCGGTCGAGGGTAACTCGTCCCGCTAAACGGCGAAAGTTTTTTCGAGCGAGATGCCCCACAAGGGCGCCCGAGGGGCGCGGAACGACGCGCAAGTGCCAATGGGGGGACGGGTTTCATCGCCGGGTGCGCCAGAAGAATGCGCAAAAAAACAGTTTGAGGCAATCGATTGCCGCGGCCGGGCGCCGCAGGATCGGCGGCGCGCGGCGGTCGGACACGCCGCCGCGGTTTTGCGCAACGGTGGCCAGATTTTCTTCTTTCGGTCGAAAGCTGGCTCGCCTGAACGACTTGGGCAACCCGGCGCCGCCTGGCGGACGATGGCGCCCGCCGTCAACCGGCAGGGCTTGGACCAAGAATAACTGTTGGCGACGGCCTGATCGCTGGACGCCACCTCATCTCTGTTGCATTCTGAGAATTGCCGCTCGTCGTTATACATATCCTGGTCCGTTTCGCGGTGCTTCGATGAACGTCTTGCGACCTGGTCGCGGCGCCGGGCCCATGCCCGTCGCGTCGCTCGTTGCGCTCTTGCTGTTAGGCATGTCGGCGGGCTGTTTGCGACGTAGTCCCACCGAACCGGTCTCGACGGGATATCCGACGGCGGAAGCGATCCGCGAAGTGCGCCATCGATTCGACCTGGCGATGGCGCCCCCCGAAGCCGCGCCGGCGTTGACCTCGGCGACGACGCAGCCGCTGCCGCTGGTGCGCGAGGCGACGCTTGGCGAGGCCGCGGCCGATGCGCTAGCGCGCATCGGTCCCACGGCGGTGCCGGCGCTCGTTGAAGCACTACACGATCCCCAGCCTCGCGTCCGTGAGTTGGCGGCGCTGGCGCTGGCCCGGATGGGGCCCGAGGCTGCGAAGTCGGTTCCCGAGCTGATCCAGGCTCTGCAGGATGCCGATCTCGAAGTGCAGCGCAGCGCGACGCGGGCGCTTGGCCAGATCGGTCCCGACGCCGAGTCGGCGATCCCAGCGCTGATGGAAGTGATCCGTCGCGACGCGCAGTAATCGGCGCGCGAATCAGCGAGGGCTAGAAGCAGTTTCAGAACCTCACATGGGGTGCCACTGCTGGCTTGCCCAGCAGTGCAAAGTTCGATAGAGCACTGCTAGACGAGCTAGCAGTGGCACCCAACGCCGGTTCATCGCCAGTTCTGAAAATACTTCTAGCGATTAGGCCGCGTGCTTGCGCGGTTGCTGCGGCGCCACCAGCGGGACCGTCGCGGGACTTGCGGCCGGCGAGGTCAGCGGGGCGATCAACTCTGGCCGATCGATCCAGTGTTGCGCGAATGCTTTCAAGAGCTTCGCCAGCCGCAGCAAGTACCACGGTTCGGCGCGGCGTTCGTCGGCGCCGGTCAACAGCAGCCGGCAGCGATTGCCCGAAGGCGAATCCAGCTCGCAGCCCAAAGTCCAGGTGACCGGCTGCGACGGTTTATTCGACGTGGCCACCCAAGTTCGCACGGCGGCGCTGCCATCGGTCAGCTCGGCCCGCAGTTCGAGCCGGCGGCCGTGCCACAAGGCGATCTCCTCGTGGAGCGTCTTCCAGGCTTGCTCGAAGTCGGCCCGTTCGGCGGCGCGTCTTAACCGCACGCTGGCTCGCGCCGGCGAGACAAGCGAATTGAGCACCGCGGCCAACAGCCCCGCCACGGAGAGCTTGAGCATGGCCAACTCGTGGTGCCCGAACGAGCGCGTGTAGACCAGCGACAAGAGCACAGCCACGGTGATGATCCAGGCCAGGGCGTCATTCCGGAGAATCGTAGCGGCCGTGGCCGCGGCACCCGTCGTCAGGCAGAGCGCCCCGATGATGCACAGCGCCTGCCAGTTGGTCAGTCCGCGATCGAGCAGTTGGTGGTGAATGTGCCCGCGATCGCCGACATCGACCGGCCGCCCCGAGAGCCGCCGCCGCACAACGGCCAGCACGGTGTCGAACATCGGAATCGCCAGCGCCACGACCGGCACGGTGAGCGACAGCGTGGCCGAGGTTTTCAGCGCGGCCTGAATGCTCAACATGCCGATCGACAGCCCGATCAGCATGCTGCCCGAGTCGCCGAGGTAGATGCTCGCCGGGGGCAAGTTGTAGACAAGAAAGCCGCACAGTGCGCCGGCCAGCACGATCGCGATCAGGGCAACGTGCGGATGGCCGCTGTTGGTAGCCAGGATGGCCATCATGCCGGCGGTCGACAGGCCGACGACGCTCGCCAGCCCGTCCATGCCGTCGAGCAGGTTCAATGCGTTGATGCAGCCGACAAGCCAGCAGACCGTCAGCGGGATGCCGAGCCAACCGAGCTCGAGTGGCCAACCGAAGGCGACGACCCGATCGACGTAGTAACCACTCATCACGATTGGCAGCACCGAGGCGATTTGCAGCAGTAGCTTGAAGCGCGGTTTGAGGTCGCGGGCGTCGTCGATGCAACCGAAGACGCAGACCAGGCCCGCGGCGGCCGCCAACGCCAGCGAGAACTGCGACAGCGCCGGCCCCAAGTCGGGAGCTGTCTGGCGGGCAACCATCAGTCCGATCAAGAGAGCAGCGTAGACTGCCACGCCACCCCAGAGCGGTACCGGAGTCTTTTGCAGTTTGCGGCGTCCGTCGGGAGCGTCGACCGCGCCGAACAAGATGGCCAGTCGGCGCGCAACCGGCGTCAGCAGCAGCGACGCCGCTAACGTGGCAGCAAAGGTAATCCACAACGGGTGCCAGGGTGTCATGGACGTTCCCCCCACTGGCGGAAGTACGTGGCAAACCGCGCTTCGACATCGGGCAGCCGCGACTCGAGCCGCGCGCTCAAAGGGGGCGCGGTGCGGCCGGCGCGCAGATTGTCGAGATAATGCCGCAGTTCGGCGTGAACCGGCTCGGGTCCGTGCAGCAGGAAGTGCACCCAGCCCCAAGCGTCGCGGTACTCGTCAGGCCCCATTTCACGCAGCGCCTGCAACTGTTCGAGAGCGGCCAGGCGAGGAACCAGCCCTTGCCGCAAGTTCTCGTCGATGCCCGGCAGATGGGCGTGCCGCCAGGTGCGTCGCGGCTGGGAAGCCTCGAAGTACTCGGCCAGTCCTTCGTCGAGCCAGAGCGGCAAATTGTGCAGATCGGCGTGCAACAGCGCATGGGTTACTTCGTGCCGCAGATCGACCGCCAGTTCGCGATTGAGATAGGCGAAGACCCGGCCGCCGCGCCCCGCGTCGACGAACAACGCGCGGCGATACGGCACGCCTGGCATGACGGTTTCGAGATAGCGGCGATAGGTTGTCACGTCGCCGAACAGATAGATGTCGATCGTGCGCCGCGGGGGCTCGAGCGCCAGCGTGCCGCGCACATCGCTCCACAGCCGCGTCAGCTCATCCTTGATCCAGGCTTGCTCGGCCAACGGAAACTCGGCGCGGCAGATAAACGGCGGCAACACAACGGTGTCGCGCCAGGCGGCGCCCGCCGGCGCAGCGCTAAGCACGGCTAGCGCCACTGCGACCGACGAAAGCCAGCGCCGCGCAGGCGGTCCGTTCTGGCGCCGTGTGGCCAAGGTTCCCTCCCGGCCAAGGACGTTTGGAGAATCGCTTGACAGCCCGAATTTGGGGGCGGGAGTATGAACGAGCCCTGAGGAAGCGTCAAGGCGGGCTTACTTGTGGCACCGCGGCAAGCTGGATAAGCCGCCAGGAACGTGGTGCGAGAGCGTTTGGGCTGTCGTTTCCGCGCCGCTGACTTCGCCTGGCGTGTCAGCCAGCTACCGGCTCATGGCCTGCCAGCGGTCGATTGCCAGCACCGCCAGTGAAGTGGTTTCGACATTGGCTAGCCCAACCTGTGTGCCGTGGGCGATGGCGTGCCGACGCTTAGTTAGGCCCCGCGCATTCTAATTCGGTGGGGAGCCGGCATGCACCTGGGCCGGCGCGAAGAGCGCGTCTTCATCGCCCGTTTGATCGAAACGATGTTCGTACACCTTGCGACCGAACTTGAAGAATAGCGCCGGCGTGACGAGCTGATCCAAGAGCGTCGAACTGAGCAGCCCGCCGATCACGACGATGGCCAACGGATGCAAGATTTCCTTGCCGGTCTGGCCGGCCCCCAAGGCCAGCGGAACCAGGCCGATCATCGCCGTCAGGGCGGTCATCAACACAGGCGCGAGCCGTTCGAGGCTGCCGCGGGTGATCATCTGCTCGTCGAACTTCTCCCCCTCGTACCGCATCAAGTGGATGTAGTGCGAGATCATCATGATGCCGTTGCGGCAGACGATGCCCACGAGCGTGATGAAGCCGACCCAATGCGCCACCGACAGGCTCGTGGCCTCGACCCACACTCTCGGCCATTGCCAGAACGGCGCTGCCCACAGCGCCTCGCCACTGGGCCAGTTCGTCAGGAGGAGAGCGAGCACCGAGCCGATCGCCGCCAACGGAATGTTGATCATCACCTGCACGGCCGCGCGCCAGGAACCGAGCCCCTTGATCAACAGCAGGAAGATGCCAGCGATCGAAAATGTGCTCAAGCCCAAGAGCCGCAGGTTGGCCTGGCGCTGCGCTTCGAACTGCCCGCCAAACTCAACAAAATAGCCCGCCGGCAGCGTGGGGAGCACCTGCGCCTTCACACCTTGCTGGATATCTTCGACCACGCTCTGCAAATCTCGGCCCGACGCATTGGCCTGGATCACGATCCTCCGCAGCACGCGCTCGCGGTTGATCGTGTTGGGGCCAGTTGTCTCCAGGACTTCGGCCACCGATCCCAGCGCGATGCGAGCGCTCGAGGGTGTGCTGATTTGTGTCGAACGAATCAGGTCGATGTCGTTGCGGGCGCGCTCATCGAACCAAACCACGAGTTCGAACGTCCGCTGACCGTCCAGCACTTCCGAAACCGTGGTCCCCTGCAGGGCTGTCTCCAGCACGTGCGCCACATCGGCCGGAGAGACGCCGTAGCGGATTGCCTCGTCGCGGCGCACCGTGATCCGCACCTGGGGGATTTCGACTTGCGGTTCGACCTGCAGGTCGACGACGCCGGGAACTTTCGCCATCAGGTCGCGAATCTCGTCGGCCTGGGCGCGTAGAATTGCCAGGTCTTGCCCGAACAGCTTCACGGCAATCTGCGCCCTGATGCCCGACATGATGTGATCGAGCCGGTGAGAGATGGGCTGCCCGATGTTGCAAAGCACGCCAGGCACGGCGGAGAGCCGGTCGCGGACGTCGTCGAGCACTGCTTCGCGCGGCCGTCCGACGTGCTCGACTCCCCACGCATGCAGACCAGGGACCGCGCGGACCACGGCGAAGAAGACTCCGGGCCGCGGTCGATGCGACTCGACCAGCCCCACGTCGATCTCGGAGAAATTGACGTTCTCGGCGTGTTCGTCGAGTTCGGCTCGCCCCGTGCGCCGTGACACGTGCGTGACCTCGGGCACTGCCAACAGCGAAGTCTCGATGAGCGTGCCGAGCCGATCCGATTCTTGCAGGCTGGTCGACGGTGGCGCTTGGGCACCGATCGTGAGCGTCCCTTCGTTGAACGGCGGCAAGAATTCGCCTCCCATCCACAGCAGGCTCGCGATCGACGCCGCGACGAGCACGACGGCCACGGCAAGCACCGCCTTCGCGTGCCCAAGCGCAAAGTGCAACAGCCGGGCATCAAGACGTTTCAGCCACCGCAACAGAAACGGATCGTGCGCATGCTCCAGGAACTTCGCCTGGGGAAGCAAGTACGAAGCCATCACCGGCGTAATCGTCAGCGAGACCCCCAGCGAGGCCAACAAGGTGACGACGTACGACAAGCCGAGCGGCGCGAACAAACGTCCCTCAAGCCCCGGCAGCGAGAACAGCGGCATCACGACGAGCACGACAATCAGCGTGGCGTACACGATGCTGCCGCGGACTTCGCACGAGGCCAGATAGATCACGCGCAGCGGGTTGGCGGGCTGGGCGAGTTGGCGGTTTTCCTTCAGTCGCCGATAGATGTTCTCGATATCGACAATCGAGTCGTCGACCAATTCGCCAATCGCCACGGCCAGGCCGCCGAGCGTCATCGTGTTGATCGAGACGCCGAACAACCGAAACACCAGCACGGTCACGATGATCGACAACGGAATCGCGGCCAGCGTGATGATGCTCGTGCGCAAGTTCCAGAGAAAGATGAACAGGATGACGATCACCCAAATGGCACCGTCGCGAATCGCCTCCTGGACGTTGGCGATGGCGACCTTGATGAAGTTGGCCTGGCGGAAAATGTGCTGTTGAATCTTCACGTCCGGCGGCAACGTGCCCTGAATTTCGTCGAGCGCCGCCGCGATGCGCTCGTCGAGCGCGAGCGTGTCGGCACCAGGTTGCTTTTGAATGGACAGGATCACGGCGGGACGCGCGCCGATGCTGCCGGTGCCACGACGCACCCGCCCGGCAAACCGCACGTCGGCCACTTGCCGCACGGTGACGGGCAAATCTTCTCCCGGCCGCACGACGGTGCTCTCGATGTCGGCCAGCGTCGTGGCCCGACCAACGATGCGAATCAGGGCCTCCTGGTTCTTGCTGAGCAGGAATCCGCCGCCACTGACGGCGTTCGACCGGGACACGGCCTGTGTCAGCTCGTTCAACGTCATGTCGTAATGCGCCAACCGAGCCGGTGACGTGAGCACCTGATACTGCTTCAGTTCGCCCCCCATCACGGTCACTTGCGAGATGCCCCCCAGCGCCAACAAGCGACGACGGATCGTCCAATCGGCGATCGTCCGCAGTTCGAGCGGGCTGGTCGCGCCGGTAGACTGCAGACCGACCAGCATGATCTCGCCCATGATCGAACTGATGGGCGTCATGATGGGGTTCGTGTCCTTGGGCAGTCGGGCGCGGACGAGTTGCAGTTTCTCGGCGACGATCTGCCGATCGACGTAGATATCGGTACCCCAGTCGAACTCGACCCATACTACCGAGATGCCGATTCCCGAGGCCGAGCGCACGCGCAGCACGTTCGTCGCCCCGTTCATCGCCGACTCGATCGGCAGCGTCACCAGGGTTTCGACTTCCTCGGGCGCCAGGCCGTGAGCCTCGGTCATGATGGTGACGGTCGGCCGGTTCAAATCGGGAAAGACATCGATCGGCAACTGCGTCGCCTGGTAGCCCCCGTAGCAGACCAGCACCAGGCCGCCTGCCAGCACGAGCATGCGGTTCTTCAGCGAGGCGGCGATGATCGAATTGAGCATGTCAGCTCGCCCTGAACGCGAGGCCATGAATCGACAAGCGCGGCGTCACCGTACTGGGGAGATGGGCCTGCCATCGCTCGCGGTGCTGGCGCCGGCGAAGATCATCCGCGCGAGCATTCCCTCGCGTAGCCACAATTCGGTGTTATCGACTTCGGCCCACACGGCAATTGCGTGCTCGCGGGCGCTGGCGATGGGGCTGGTGCGGCTAATGCGCGCCGCTTGCTGGACGCGCGGGTCGGAGACCAACTGAACTTCGACATCCTGACCGGCTCGCACCTGGGCCGCATCGTGCTCGAAAAGCATGCCCCGCGCCCACATCCGCGAGCGGTCGTGGATTTCGAACAGGTGCTCGTTCGGATTGATCACCTGGCCGACGCCCAGCTCGAACCAGGCGATTTCGCCATCGGCGGGAGCGCGGATCGGCAGCACCATGCGAATCTGATCGCCGGCGCGTGGATCGGCGAGATCGAGCTCTTGAATGCGGTCGATCTCGTCCTGCGACAAGCCCACCATTTGCAGCTTGTGCAACAGGCTGCGCTCGGCGAAGCGATACGACTGCAATTCGGTGCGCAAGCGGAGGACTTCATTCTCTGGGATCGCACCCTGCCCACCCAGCGACTGCACCCGTTCGAGCGTGGTCTGCGTCAACTCGATTTGCACGCGATTGCGCAACAAATCGAGTTGCCAGTTCTTGAGTTCCAAGCTCTCAATCTCGGCCAGGACGGTGCCAGCCGTTACACGATCTCCACGCTCGACGAAGAGCTGCAGAATCTTTCCTTGCACGTTGGAGCTGGCGAACGATTTGCGATTGGTGGGCAGCTCCAGTCGCGCGGTGGCGACGAGCGGCTGCGGTCCGGTTAACGCATCGCCGGGGGCTGCCCTGGGAACCGGGACTTTGCTGTCAGCAGGCGCTTTCGTTGGTCTCGCCGCGAACAGCGCCGCCAGCTCGTGGTTGCCGGTCGTCACGACGCGATCTCCCGGAAACAGCCCATCGAGCACCTCGCTACGATCCGGCGTGCGCAATCCCAGCGCGACGGGGCGGCGCAAGTACTTGCCGGGTCCGTCCCCCAGCAAGACGAAGTGGCCCTGCCCGTCGTCTAAGATTGCTTCGTTCGGGCAGACGATCGCCTGCTTGGCGGCTTGGGTCGTGATGACCAGGCGACCATACATGCCAGGCCGCAAGTCATCCTGCGCGTTATTCAACGTCGTGCTCACGGAGACCACATGCCGACGGGGATCGACGGCCGAGCCGATGTATTCGAGCTCGCCAGTGAAGCCAGCCGCGGGCAAGGCATCGATCGAGACTCGGACTGGCAATCCGAGCCGCATCGAGGGAATGTCCGATTCCATTACGTCGGCCACGGCCCACAAATGGGAGCGGTCGAGGATGTGATACAGATGTTGCGTGGGCGTGACCATTTGACCGACGCGAACATCCGCCTCAGAGACCACTCCCGCGATCGGCGAGGTTACGGCGAACGTGGCCAGGGGCTGGCCTGAGCTGCGCACCTGCTCGAGCTGCTGGCCGCTCAGCCCCAACGATCGTAAGCGTTGCCAGGCGATGCTGTACTGCGCCGCGCGGCGGTTTCGCTCGGCGCGGGTTTCCAACAGCACGCGACCCGACATCGCGCTGCCGGCACTTTCGCGTTGCGCCAAGAGCCGCTGAGCGAGCGTGTATGTTTCGAACGACTGCAACATTTCGAGCTGCAGCGATTCGAGCTCGACGCTTTCGATGGTCGCTAGCGGCTGGCCGGTCGCCACGGAATCGCCCGGCCGAGCCAGGACCGCGGCAATCCGCCCCGTAATCATCGTCGTGGCAAAGGCCTGATGATGGCTGGGCAACTGCACGCTCGCATTAGCGGTGATCGTGCGCTGGAGGTCGGCCAGCTCGATCTTCGTCGTCTTCAGGCCGACGGCCTTGGCGGCACTGTCGGCAATCAGCAACTGATCGCCGTCGACCTTGGCGCCCTTGGTCGGCAAGGGCTCGTGCCCTTCGTGCGCTCGCCCCGCGTCGGCGGTTGTCAGCAACATACTTATGCTCGCGAGTGCTAGAAGCAGCTTCAAAACCAACATTGAACCAACGTCGGGTGCCACTGCTAGCTCGTCTAGCAGGGCCGTGTCGAGCAATTCACTGCTGGGCAAGCCAGCAGTGGCACCCAAACCAGGTTTTGAAACTGCTTCTACGCAGACTGGACGGGCGTGCCGTTGATGTGCGCTGGGCGTGATCGGATCGTTCATCGAGTGTCCCTTGCGAATTGGTACAAGCAGCTCGTCACCATCATTGGGCAGCCTGAGGCGCGAAGCTGGCCAGTCGATCGATGGCCTGCTCGATCGGTTCCGCCACAGCGGCGTAGTCGGGCGTGCGCCCGTCGTCGATGGCCGCATGAACCTGATTGAACAGGTCGCGCAACTCGCGGGCGGTCGTGTTGATGGCCTCCCAGTGTTCCTTGGGCACGCCGCTGTCGCGGGCGATCGCCGGAAGCTTGCCCAGCACAATGTCCAGTTCGTCGAGCGCGCGATGGGCCTTGCCGGGCGTAGTGCCCTGCGCTTCCGCGCGGATCGTATCGCGGTAGGCCCAGATGCGCGGGATCGCGTCGGCGAAATTGGTGGGCATCTGCACGTCGGCTTCGGTGATCGGCACGTCGTGCGGATCGGGGATCGTGGCGTCGGCCGAAGTGCCGGCTTGCGGCGTGCCTGCCTGGCCTCCGCAACCGACGAGCGCTGTGCAACTGAATACGGCGACAACCATGGCCGACGCCCAGTGGATCGACATGACAAGCTCCTCAAGTACGGAAACGGATTCAGATCGCCAACGCGCGGCGCCTCCGGCGCATGACTACTGGCCGGGGGCCATCGATCGAAGGCGCGGCAGAGCGACGCCACCGCGCGAACAGGCGCTCAGCTCAACTGCACGCCCGAGCGCTCATGGCGCGCAGTGTCACACAGCAGCGTGCCATACGCGGGAAGCGGAGCACGCGCGGTGATTGGCCGCTCGACGACGGCCGGTAAGAAAAACGTCACTGGTGCGACCATCGCGATCAGAGTCGAGCCAGCGAGCGATCGGATGTCGGCCGCGGTTTCGTCGCTGGGCCGTACGAAGCACGGCGCTTGCCGATCGCCGGCCGAACTTCCATCGTGCGGTTCGTGCGACGCTGGCAGCGTGAACTCAAAGCCCAACCAGCTCAGATGCACATGGGCCCGCGGCGGCGCGACATCCCGCGGATGAGCATGGGTGTGACGGTGTGAATGCCGATGATCGGCCGACACTCGATCATGCCGATGCGGCACGTCCCCGCGAGCATGGGCGTGGCACAAGCCTGGCGGCATCGTCGTTGTCGCGGCCAGCAAGGCCGACAACAGCCAGCGCAACGTTCTGTACCGACCCGCTCGAACCATGGAAGCCATCCGCACCAGGGCTATTAACAATTCATGCTATTGACCACGCGCTTGGCGGTCAAATGCCGCCATTTTTTTCCAAACGCGGTCATCGTGCCCAGGATTCGCGTCGTCGGGTTGCTTACTACACCAGCATTTCGCGGATGCCGGCCGCGTCTTCGCCGAGGTCGGCGTCCTGCAAGTCGAGCTTGTCGACCGAATCGATCCCCAACCCGATCTTGATGCCGTGCTGGATGAACGGCGCTTCCCAGGCCGAATAGCGTTGCAAGCGGTACTCGGTGCCATAGTGCTTGAGCACGGCCACGCCGGTGACGTCGGCGGCAATGCGGTCGCGGCTGGCCACGATCAGCTTGGGATCGACCGTGTCGCCTTGCGACGGCCCGCCGAAGACGAAACTCCGCGAGCCATCGAGGATGTTCAGCGCCGGCTTCAGGCCGAGGTTCAGTTCCGCCACGCGGTTGACTAGCGGCTGCACGTCTTCGACGTCGAGCTGCCGCGCTTCGGGCCCGCGCCGGCGCCGGCTGCCCGACTTCTTCTGGTTCAACAGATCGTCGCCACCTTTGAACGCCGTATGAAACTCGCGGCGCGTGCGGTGATGGCTCATGCCGACGAAGGCTTTCATCGACATCGTGAACCAGGCCTGAAAGTGCGTCTTGATGACCGGCACGTTGATCACATGGTCGACGGCGAACAGCAGCTCGGCCATCTCAAAACCGTCGGGCCAATGCGTGGCCAACTCGGGCTTGATGCGCCGCCAATGCTCGGTCTTCTCTGAGAGACCAAGGTTCACGAATTCGGCCGCGGCGTCCTCGAGCCCCACGGCAACAACCGGCGCCTTGCAGTCTGAAATCGCCTGGTTCACGGCGTCGACGTGCCCGACTCGCTTCATCACATCGATCGTCTTGGGCGTAGTCGTGACGAACAACGGCGAAAAGCTGCGATCGGCCACGATGATCCGCCGCGGGTGCCGCTCATTGACCAGTTTGATCACGGCGTAGAGCACTTCGGGGTTTGTGGTCGTCGGGCTCTTGGCCGCGCCGGTTACGTTAGGCTTGATGAGCACGGTCTGCTCGGGCTTGATGAAGTCGAGTCCGCCCGAGAGCTCGACGGCGCGGCGCACCGCGTCTTCCATGTTCGAGCCGCGGGCGATGCCGACCGTGGCCTTGGCGGGCTGCTCGATGGCCGCTTCGGCCCGGGTCCATTCGGGTCGCCAGAGCCCGCCGGCGCCCAGCGCCATTGCGCCGGCACTTGCTTGACGGAGGAACTTTCGCCGGCCGCAAGGAGTGGTTACGAACATGGGGAGTTCACTCGCAAATGGAGCTGATGGAGGCTTGTAGAGTATTTACTTGGATTACTATTTTTGCGCCTTGAGCCAGGCGGTGAGTGCTTCGCGCACTTTTGCGGCGCGCTCGTTGAGGGCGGCGGCCTCGGCGGCCGACGGCTCGCGCGAGGCGTGCACCAGTTTCATCGTGTCGGTCCGCAGCGCGGCCACTTCGTCGGCAAACTCCGGTGGCACGCGATGGTCGGTTGTGCCCAGCTTCGCGCGCAGTGTGCCGATTGTGGTCCAGAGCTTGTCGTTCTCGGTCACGACCGAGGCAATGTTGGGGAACCTGGTCTCGAACTGGCGATGACAATCGGCGCACACGCTATTGAGCGTGAAATCCTCCGGCGGATTGCCGACGTCGTGGTTGCCATGACAATCGACGCAGGACGGATACTTCGTATTGATGCGTTTGGAGAAATCCCAATGGTGCGGCCCGGCGTCGAGCGGCTCGGCGACGTCGGCATGGCACTCGCGACACTTATTCAAGTGCGCGCTGAGCTTCGTGCCGATAAAACCGAACTCCGGCTCGTGCGCCTCGACGTCGTCGTGCGTGTTGCCGCCGTGACAGTCGGAACACGACATCTCTTGCAAGTCGTGCACGCTGTGGGCGAAATCCTTGGCCGCCAGCGTCAACTCGCGGCCGGCCGTCAGATGGCAGCGGGCGCAATTCGAGGCAACTTTGGGGAGCGGGTGACCGGCCGGCCAGTTCTTGGGGGCTTCGAGAGGCGCGGCGTCGGCGGCGGGTTTTTCGGCCGCAGGCTTTGATTTTCCGTCGGCGCTCGCCGAAGCGCCGTCGCTCGCGGGCGGATCGGCCAGGGCGGTTGAGAGCCAAACGTCGCAGGTCGCCGCCACGCAAAGTAGCGCCGTCACCAGCGCGATCGCGGCCAACGGCCGCGAGCCGGTTGGCCGTCTCGATCTAGGCAACAGCGCCACCGACAGAATGGCCGCGGCGAGCGTTGCCAGCAGCACACTCATCGCGACTTTCTCCTCTCCACAAGACGTCGACAGGTGGGTACGAATTGTGCCCCGCGGCGAAACGTCAGTCCCCAGCCATGTTGCCGTGAGCAATAGGAATCGGGACAAAGCCTTGGCGCGGGACGAATTGCATCGAACGATGCACCCAGCTCCACTCACTGTCCCGGCGCGCCAGCCTATCGGCGGCTGTGCGTAAAGTCAAGCAAGATAAATGCTTGACGACGCGTCGCGCCACCATTAGGCTCGGCCACCGGAGTCGGCTTTTCAGTCGCCCAAGTTCTTTGCATCAAGGCTTCGTCATGACCGTCAGAACAACTCGCAGGGCATTGCAATTGGTAGTTCTCGCCACGATCTTATCCGCGCTCTCGCAAATGGTGGCTTCCGCCGACGAACCGGCTGCCGCGCCAGCCAAAGCGCGCGACGCGGCCGCCGAGTCCTCCGCGGCCCCCGACGATGAGGACACCGCGCTTGGCGAACACGGTTTTGCCGACGCCAACGGCGTGAAGATTCACTATGTGACCAAAGGCGACGGTCCGCTCGTCGTTTTGATTCATGGCTTCCCTGATTTCTGGTACTCGTGGCGCGAACAGATGCCGGCCCTGGTAGACGCGGGCTTCAAGGTCGTGGCCATCGATCAGCGCGGCTTCAACCGCAGCGACAAGCCCGAGGGGGTCGACAATTACAAGATCGAGAAACTGGTTGGCGACGTAGTGGCGGTGGTCAAGCATTTTGGGCGCGACAAGGCTGTGATCGTCGGCCACGACTGGGGTGGGATGGTGGCCTGGTCGCTGGCCATGCAACAGCCCGACCTCGTCGAGCGACTGATTATCTTGAACCTACCGCACCCGCGCGGCCTGCTGCGCGAACTGCAAAACAATCCCGCGCAGCAGAAGAACAGCGCCTACGCCCGCGGCTTCCAGGAGCCCGACGCCGCCAAAAAGATCGTCCCGGCGATGTTGGCTTTTTGGGTGAAGGACCCCGACGCGCGCAAGAAGTACGTCGCCGCCTTCCAGCGCTCCGACGCCGAAGCGATGCTCAACTACTACAAGGCCAACTACCCGCGCGAGCCCTACACTGCCGAAACTTCGCAAGCCGAGCAGATGCCGAAAGTCAAATGCCCGGTGCTGGTGATCCACGGGCTGAAGGACACCGCGCTGTTGCCCGGCGCCTTGAACGACACCTGGGAATGGATCGACAACGAACTGACGTTGGTGACCATCCCCGGCGCGGGGCACTTTGTGCAGCAAGACGCCGCCGACAAAGTGACGGCCGAAATGGTCCGCTGGCTGAAAAAGTAAACACGAACGAACCGCGCTGAACTCTTACGCTGATCAATAGAGGGAACGTCTGCGATGAAGAAACTCACGATTGCCTTGTTTTGGGCCGTGCTATTGGCGCTCGCGCCTGTCGCGCGTGTGTACGCCGAACCCGCTGTCGCCGAAAAGCCGGCTAGCAAAAAGGCCGAGACGGCCAAGAGCGAAACACCTCCCTACACGCAGCACATGAATGTGGTCTTCGCCGACACTGACGACGGCGTCGGCCTGATCATGGATATCTTCACGCCGACCGGCAAAGCCAATGGCCTGGCGATCATCGACATCATCAGCGGCGGCTGGTCGGCGGCGCGCGGCCGGCTTGACGATCACAAGAAGGCGCAAATCTACGACATCGCTTGCGGCCGCGGCTACACCGTGTTCGCCATTCGACCGGGCAGCTCGAGCAAGTACTGCGCGATGGAAATGGTCGATAACCTCAAGCTCGGCATCCGCTGGGTCAAAGAACATGCCAGCGAGTACAAGATCGATCCCGATCGCATGGCGCTGACCGGCGCGTCGGCCGGCGGCCACTTGACCTGCCTGTCGGTCGTGCTGGCCGAAGACGGCGATCCGGGCGCGAAGGACCCGCTCAAACGGCACAGCACGCGCGTCAAGGCGGCCGTGGCGTTCTTCCCGCCGACCGACTTCCTCAATTGGGGCAACATGCAGCTCAACAAATCGCCAGGCAAAAGCCCCGTGGCGCTGATGCTGGGTGGCTTGCTCTTCGAAGGGGGCATCAAAAAGCAAACTCCCGAAGAGATCGAAGCGCAGATGGGCAAGATCTCGCCGGCCCGGCTCGTCACCGGCAAGGAGCCGCCCATGCTGCTGATTCATGGCGACGCCGACCTGCTGGTGCCTTTGCAGCAATCGCAGGTCATGCTCGAAGCGCTCAAGAAGGCGGGCGTTCCCTGCGAGCTGATCGTCAAGAAGGGGGGCGGGCATCCCTGGGCGACGATCAACGAGGAAGTGGCGATCGCCACCGACTGGATGGATCGCCAACTGCGGGCCCAGGAAACCGCCGGCAAGTAGGCCGCGTCGCACGGCGCCGACGGTTAGCCGCGGACTTAAGTCGACTCAGTCCGCGCGCTCGCTGGAGCCCTGCGGAAGTTCCTCTGTATCGTACTGAAACCGCCGATTCATGCCAGAGCGTCGCCACGCCATCGTCACCGGAGCCGCCAGCGGACTGGGGCGCGCCATCTGTCTCCGCCTGGCCCGCGACGGCTGGCACATCGCGCTATGCGATATCAACGAAGCGGGGAGCCAGGAGACGCTCGAGCGCGTGCGCGCGGCAGGGGGCGACGGCCAGGTTGAGCTACTCGACGTGCGACGCCCCGAACAATGGCAAGCGCTGCGCGACAAATTGCAAGCCACTTGGCTGCGGCTCGATCTGCTGGTCAATAACGCCGGCGTGGCCGGGGCAGGGGAAGTCGGCGCGTTCTCGTTGGAAGACTGGCATTGGATTGTCGACATCAATTTGTGGAACGTCATCTACGGCTGCCATTTTTTCGTCGATTGGCTCAAGCGCAATCCGCAAGGCGCCCACATCATCAACACCGCGTCGCTGGCGGCCGTTGGTTCCGTGCCCGGCATGGCCGGCTACAACGTGACCAAGGCGGGCGTGTTGTCGATGTCCGAGACGCTCTATGCCGAGTTGCTGCCGCACAACGTCGGGGTGAGCGTGTTGTGCCCGGCCTTCTTCGCGACCAACCTGCTGGCCGATAGCCGCTTTGTGACCGACGACTTGATCAAGGTCGCGCGACGGGCCTTCGAGCGCGCCAAGATGACGGCCGACGACGTGGCCGACGCCGCCATCGGGGCCATGCAACGCAAGCGTCTCTATGTGATGCTGCCGCGCGAGGGACGCATTGCCTGGTATCTCAAGCGGCTGGCGCCGGCCTGGTTCATGCGCCACACGCAGCGGCGGTTGCGCGGTGCCGCGGGCGGCGATTAGAAAGGATCGCCGCCGTGCTGGGCTTGCGCACCGACACTTCCGCCCGCTGGCTGGCTACGGTCGATCGCCACCTCGACGAAGTGCTGATCGATCATGCGCACTGCGAGAAGAAAGCCGCCGGCGTCGCGCTCAACTTGATCTTCTCCTATGTCGAGCGCACCGACCTGGTGCGCGCCCTCGCCGAGATCGTCAGCGAGGAGCTCGAACACTTCCGGCAAGTGCTCGATCTGCTGGAGCGCCGCGGCGTGCGCTTCCGCCGTTTGCCGCCGAGCAACTACGGCCGGCAGCTTCACGAGCTGGCACGCAAGCTAGAGCCGGGGCGCGCCGTCGATCGCTGCCTGATCGCCGCGCTGATCGAAGCCCGCAGCTGCGAGCGGTTCGCGCTGTTGCGCGATCACTTGCGCGACGGGGGCCGCGATGCCGAGCTGGCCAATTTCTACGGTAGCTTGTTCGAGAGCGAGGCACGGCACTACAGCACGTATGTGCGCTTCGCCGAGGAATTCGCCGACAGCGAGGTGGTGCGCGGCCGGCTCGCTGAGCTGGCCGCGGCCGAAGCCGAAATCATCGCCCGCGGCGACGCACTGCCGCGCATGCACAGCTAGGCTTGGCACTGTTGCCGATCCAGCCGTGTTTCCTGCGGGGTCGCCTGCACTGCATCGCCGCCAGTCGCAAGCGTGCTAAACGATTGTGCGCCAAACACCACTCGTCGTCCGCACAACTTTGACGCGTTCTGCGCGCCCTCTTCACGCGAGTGCATAGAATCTGAGCAGCCGCAAAACTTGCGGGCAGAAACTCACGAGTTTTTCCTTGGCAACCGCGCCTGGGGCGGTCGTAACTCAAGTCGCAACACGGTTCGCACTGTCGGCACCACCTTGCGGCGCGGCGTTTGCGTTAGTCGTCCAGTCCCGCACGAGCCTGCCCTAGCGCGCCGCCACCGCCGCGATTGGCCCACCCGACAACCATCCCACAGCTAGCAACCCACCGCTTTGATCTCGCCACATCCTGTCCACTTCACCCCGCGGAACAACACGACGATGCCACACGGATACTTGATCGATATGGACGGTGTGATTTACCGGGGCAACGAGTTGATCGGGGGCGCCGACACGTTCATCGCCCGGCTTTTGGAACTGAACATTCGGTTCGCGTTCTTGACGAACAACAGTCAGCGCACACGTCGCGACGTGGCGATGAAGCTGCATCGCATGGGGATCGACGTCGGCGAAGAGCACATCTACACCTGCGCGATGGCGACGGCGCGGTTCCTGGCAGCGCAAAAGCCGCACGGCACGGCGTATGTCATCGGCGAAGGAGGCCTGCTGCAGGCTTTGCACCATAACGGCTACGCCATCGTCGACCACGACCCCGACTACGTGGTGGTGGGCGAAGGGCGCTCGCTCACCTTCGAAACGATGGAGATCGCCTCGCGCATGATCCTGGGTGGCGCCAAGCTCATCGCCACGAACCTCGATCCTAATTGCCCCACGCCGCACGGACTGCGCCCCGGCTGTGGCGCCACGGTCGCCATGCTGGAAACGGCCACCGGGCTCAAGGCCTTCAGCGTCGGCAAGCCGAGCCCCGTGATGATGCGCGCCGCCCGCAAGGAGCTGGGGCTGGCGACCGCCGAAACGACGATCATTGGCGACACGATGGAAACCGACATCCTCGGCGGCGTGCAAATGGGCTACCGCACGGTGCTGGTACTCTCGGGCGGCACGCGGCGTGAAGACCTGGTGCGCTACGCGTACCGGCCAGACTTGATGGTCGAATCGGTCGCCGACTTGTGCGACGACGAACCACTGCAGGCCGCGGAGGGTGCCGCCCAACTGCTATCGGGATGACGCCGATGATCGCCCTAACGCGGCGTGTTCGACGAGAGCGTGACGGCGCTCAGAAATCCTCGGCATCTTCGTCCATCGATTCTTCCGAGTCGTCTCCCTCGATATCTTCGTCGGGCTCGCCATCGGTATCGAGCCCGTTGACGTCGTCGAGCTCCTCCCACTCGTCAGCCAGTTCCTGTTCGAAGTCGTCGTCGAACTCGTCGTCAAAATCGTCGTCGTTGACCTCCTCTTGTTCTTCCTCCTCTTCGCCGCTGAGGAGTGGCTGCCGGCGGCTTAGCAATTCTTCGGCATCTCCCAGGTTGGGCCGCGTCGAGCCGTTCGTCGGCGTTTCTTGGTTCGGGTGCGACGAAGCGCTCATGGAATATGCTCCTGACGCATGCGAAGCGGCCGGCTGATCAACTTGCCGCCAGGTCAAAAACAGGGGCTAATAGCTTAACGAACGGCGGCGCCGGGCGACAGGCCCTACTGCGCTTGTAACGCTAACCCCGCCGGCGAAATGGGTCAAGAGCCGCGACCAAGCGCCCCAGGGCGCTGATTCGCTACAACGCCGAGGCACTTTTGCCACATGGGCTTGCAGTAAAAATCCACGCGCCGAGCGATCGCCGGCCTAGCCGTGCTCACGGCGCGCTCTCGATCGATCGTGCCGGCAGGTTTTTTGGCGCCGCCGGTCACGGCACGCAATGCCTTTAGACCGCGTGCTGGCCGGGACGTTCGACGAATCGATTGCAGACCCGACTACTGACTCTATAATGCCAATAGCGGTTGTCGTGACGAACGTGTCGGCTGCCGGCAGCGCGTGGAAACGGTCGAGCCTTCGGCCGGGGGCGGCGTGCGAGGCGTGGTTTGAACTTTGGGAGCGCGCATGTCTGCCTCCGAACCGCAGTTGCCATCCGAACCGCGCAAGAAAGTCGCCGCGACCTCCCCTCTGGAACGCTTCTGCCAGCAGAGCCAGATCGACTTCGAGACCTGGTTTTACGGTCAGATTCTGGCCCGCAATCCCGACTATGTGGATGTGCTGCGTTGCCAGGCGGAGTTGCTCACCCGCAAGGGCCGGCACGCCGAGGCGCTGGTGCTCGATCATCGGCTAGCTCGGTTACGGCCGGCCGATTGCATCGTGCGTTACAACCTGGCTTGCAGCCTGGCCATGAGCAGCCGTCCGAGCGAAGCGATCGCCGAGCTGCGCCAAGCCTTCGAGTGCGGCTATGAAGACTTCGAGCATTTGGAGTCGGACCGCGACCTCGATCCGCTACGCGGTGAGCCGACTTTCCGCGCGCTGATGAAGGAATATGGCCTCGAAGGCTGAGGCTGACACCGGCCGAACGCCAGGCCACGGCGCATCGCCGCTGCCGTCGGATAACCCTTACGAAGCGCCCCCGCCGCTGGTCGACGATCCCCCAGCGATCGCCAGCACCGACGGTCTCTCCACCGATTTTCTCTGGGTGCGCGGCTCGACGATTTTGGCCCTCGGCTATGCGCAAGCGGTCGTCGCCGTTGTGGCGCTGGGGCAGTTCTGGCCGCTCCTTTCGCCGGCGCCCGACCTCGTTTACGGCGTGCTGGCGGCCGTGGGTGTTTTTCTGCTACACCGCTGGGCGCGCTGGGCGCAGGTGATCCTGTCGTGCGCTTTGCTCGTCACGGCGCTGGCAGCCATCGGTAGCGGCTTCGATGCCGGCTATCCGCTGTTGCCAGGCTTGTTTTGCGCGATCGTGCAGATCGGCACCCTCTATCTGCTCCTCTCGCGCACTGGACGGGCGCTCTATGCGGGCGATCCACTACCTGCCAGCGTGCCGGCTGGGGTGCGGCGTCACGGATTCCCGATCGACGGCCGTTTGGGAGTGTTGTTGTTCAAGCTCGTTGTTCTGCTGGTCATCGAGTTAGCGGCGTTTTACGACCTCGGCCTGGCCCTGGATATTCTGGCGAACCGTCCCATTGGCCACGGCTTGGGCGGTTAACTCTCGCCGCGCGAAAATCGTGCTTTCGCGCCATCCGACCGGGATAGAATTCTGCTGGCGTCTGGCAATCTGAACGTCTTCGCGGTTTGGCGCTCGACGGCCTACTCGGCAATGCACCAACTGGCCCCATTTAATGCGCACGAATTAGCGAGCATCGAGCGCATGACGCGCGAGGTGGGGCGTGAAATCTTTGCGCGGCTTGATGACCGCCGCCCCTCGCTCTTCGAACGCCGTTGGTGGGATGACGCCCTGATGTCGTGGGCGATGCAGGACGAAAGCGTCAAAGTGCAGATGTTCCGCTTCGTCGACGTGCTCCCCATGCTCGCGACGAGCGATGCGGTGGCGCGCCACCTGCAAGAATACTTCGCCGAGGTCTCGCAGTACTTGCCCGGAGCCGCCCGGCTGGGGCTGCAGCTCGCGCCCCCTGGCAGCCTGGCGGGAAGGGCACTAGCCATCGCCGCGCGGCGCAATGTCTTGGCGCAAGCGCGGCGGTTCATCGCGGGCACAAGCGCTGGCGAAGTGCTGGCCGCCGCCTGGCGGGAGCGCAAGCTGCGCCGGGGATTTACTCTCGACCTGTTGGGCGAGGCGGTCACCAGCGGCCTCGAGGCCGATCGCTACCAGCGCGCCTATCTCGAGCTGTTGGCCGAGATCGCCCCGCTCGTCAACGCCTGGCCCGAGGTGCCACAGATCGATCGCGCCTTGGATCGCCAACTGCCGCGCGTGAATGTGTCGCTCAAGCTCTCGGCGCTCGATTGCCGGTTCGATCCGCTCGACACGCCCGGCACCACGCGGCGCGTCGCCGATCGGCTGCGCCCCTTGCTGCGTCAAGCCCGCGAGCTGCGCGCCTTTGTCAACGTTGACATGGAATCGTTTGACAAGCGGACCCTGACGATCGAGATCTTTAAGCAGGTGCTCGGCGAAGAGGAGTTCAGCGATGTGTGTGACGTGGGCATTGTCGTGCAAGCGTACCTGCGCGACGCGGCCGACGACTTACAATCGCTGGCCGACTGGGCGCGCCGCCGCGGCGCGCCCGTGTGGGTGCGTCTGGTGAAAGGGGCCTACTGGGATTACGAAACGGTGCACGCCCGCAGCGTCGGCTGGCCGGTGCCAGTTTTTGACGAAAAGGCCGCCACCGATGCGAACTTCGAACGCTTGACCTGCCAGTTGTTCGCCGCGCGCGACGCGCTGCGCCCCGCCATTGCCAGCCACAACGTCCGTTCGCTGGCGCACGCGATCGCCGTGGCGCGGCAACTCGGAATCGCCCCCAGCGGTTTCGAGCTGCAGCTTTTGTACGGCATGGGCGATCCCATCAAGCAGGCGCTGGTCGATTTGGGGAACCGCGTCCGCGTGTACATGCCCTTTGGCGAATTGATCCCGGGCATGGCGTACCTGGTGCGGCGGTTGTTGGAGAACACGTCGAACGATTCCTTTCTTAGAGCGAGTTTCACCGAGCATGTCTCGCCGGAGCGATTGCTCATGAATCCCGAAGAACTATTGGCGTCACAAGCCAAGCGTCGCACGTCGTCGACCGAAGCCGCGCGCGGCGGGGCCTTGTCGACCGCTGCGGCGCCGCGCCACGACCCGTTCGCCTGGACCTTTCAGAACACGCCACCGACCGACTTCGCCGTGGCGGCCAATCGCGACGCCATGCTGCGCGCCATCGCCAGTGTGCGCCAGCAACTCAGCCGGCACGCCCCATTGGTGATCGGCGGAGAATCGTTCGAAACCGCGGAGCAGATTGTTTCGCTGAACCCCTCGCGGCGACGCGAAGTGATCGGCACTGCCGCGTCGGCGCGCCAGGGCAATGTCGAACGGGCCGCGGCGGCCGCGCGCGCAGCCTGGCCCGACTGGTCGCGGCAGCCCGTGGAGCAACGCGCCGATCTGCTCCGCCGCGTCGCGGAACATTTGCGCGGCAAGCGGTTGGAGTTGGCGGCATGGATCATGCTCGAAGCCGGCAAGCCGTGGCGCGAAGCCGACGCCGACGTGGCCGAAGCAATCGACTTTTGCGAGTTTTACGCCAGCAGCGCCCTCGCCCTTGAACGGCCGCACGGCGTCGACGTGCCGGGCGAGGAGAATCGCTTCGAGTTTATTGCGCGCGGCGTGGCGGCCGTGATCGCCCCCTGGAATTTTCCGCTTGCGATACTTACCGGCATGACGACCGCCGCGCTGGCCACCGGCAACACTGTGGTGATGAAGCCCGCCGAGCAAACGCCACTGGTGGCGGCGCAGCTCATGGATGCGTTCGTCGCGGCAGGTTTCCCGCCCGGGGTGGTGAACTACTTGCCCGGAGACGGCGAGACGGCCGGCGCCGCGCTCGTCGAACATCCGGAAGTTGCGCTCGTGGCCTTCACGGGCTCGCGGGCGGTAGGCCTGGCCATCAATCGCCGCGCGGCCGAAGTCTCGGCCAGCGGTGGCCGGTTCGTCAAACGGGTGATCGCCGAAATGGGGGGAAAGAACGCCATTATCATCGACGATGATGCCGATCTCGACGAGGCCGTGCTGGCCGTCGTTGCCAGCGCCTTCGGCTATCAGGGGCAAAAGTGCTCGGCCTGCTCGCGCGTGGTGGCGCTCGACAGCATCCACGAGGTGTTTCTCGCCCGGCTGATCGAAGCCACGCGGGCCTTGAAGATCGGCCCAGCCGACGATCCCGCGACCGACCTTGGCCCGTTGGTCGATGAAGAGTCGCAACAGCGCGTGCTGCGGGCGATTGAAGAGGCCCGGCGCCATGCGCGCGAAGTGCTGGCGATCGACTGCGGTCCGCTGGCCGCCGAAGGCTACTATGTCGGCCCGCACATCTTCGCCGATGTTCCGCGCGATGCGGCGCTGGCGCAGGAGGAAGTGTTTGGGCCTGTGCTGGCCGTGTTGCGGGCGGCCAATTTCGACGATGCGATCGCGATCGTCAACGATTCTGCCTACGCGCTGACGGCAGGCGTCTTCTCGCGGAGCCCCGCGCATCTCGAGCAAGCCCGACGCGAGATTGCCGCTGGGAACCTCTATCTCAATCGCGGTATCACCGGCGCGCTCGTCGGACGGCAGCCGTTCGGCGGTTACAAGCTATCGGGCATCGGCAGCCAGGCGGGCGGACGCGAGTACTTGCTGCAGTTCGTAATTCCCCGCACGATTAGCGAAAACACAATGCGGCGCGGCTTCGCGCCTGCTAGCAGTCACGGCGAATCGGAGCTTGCCGGCGGAGAATGAGTGTCTTGGTACGCACGCGCGGCCCGCGCGGTAAGCTGGCATCGCCCGCCAGTCGCCTTCTCGCCTAAAATGCTCCCCGCCGCGGTGGCGACGACGCTCGCAGACAGGGAGGTCCGCCGGTGGCTGCGTCCAGACTTCGAATCCAAGCGATCCAGTCTCTGGTGATTGTCGCAGCGGCACTGGCGGCGCTTGCCCCACACGCCAGCCGCGCACAACGACGCGCTCGCGACCTGCTGGACGACAATCCCTTCGAACTGCGCGAAGCGGATGAGACCACTGCCGATGAACTCGATCAGGCTGAAGTTACGCGTCGGGCGGCAACCGTCGCGGCCGCGGCGCCGGTCAGTCCGCCGTCGATTCACGAATTGGACGACGCCGGTTTGAACGATGTCGCGTTTGTCGATGCCATGCGCGGCTGGGCCGTGGGCGATCGGGGCGTTATCTGGCACACCGACGACGCGGGCATCACCTGGCACTTGCAGCCCAGCGGTACCACGGCGCGGCTGACGTGCGTGCAATTCCTCGATTCCGATCATGGCTGGGCCGTAGGCTACGAACCTTGGCCACGGCTCGCGCACACGCGCGGCGTGCTCTTGCACACCGACGATGGGGGTCGGAACTGGAGTCGCGATCGCAACACGCTGCTGCCCAGCTTGCGCGCCGTGAAATTTGTCACACCGACCCAGGGCTGGGCCGTCGCCGCGTCGTCAGCGCTTTACCCGGGCGGAACTCTCTGGACCGAAGATGGCGGTCAAAGCTGGTCGACGGTATCAGGCGACGCGCTGGCATCGTGGAGCGCGGGCGATTGGCGCGACGGCGCGCGAGGAATCGTGGTTGGCCCACAGCTCGGCGCCGCTTCGGTTGATCGCCACGCCTGGCGGCGCACCACTGGATTGTCCGTCGCCAGTGGGCGCGAATCACCGTCACTTCGGGCAGTTCGTCTGGCGCCGAATGGCGAGGCTTGGCTGGTCGGCGATGGTGGCCAAGTTTTTGTGAGCCGCGACGGCGGGCGCACAGCGGAACCGGCCTGCGAACCGCTGCGCGAAGTTCTGCGGTACACCGATCTCGCGGCCGTCGACATCGTGGGGACGCAAATTTGGATCGCCGGTACGCCCGGCTCGTTCGTCTTGCACTCGGTCGATGCCGGTCGCACTTGGGCGCTGCACGCCACGGGGCAGTCGCTGCCAATCACAGCTCTGGAGTTCATCGACGACCTGCGCGGCTGGGCCGTCGGACCATTGGGAACGATCCTCGGCACGATCGACGGCGGCCGCTCCTGGCAGGCGATTCGCGCGCCGGGGCGACAGGCCGCCTGGCTGGGAATTTTCGCGACCGGCGCCGAAGTGCCATTTGAGATTTGCGCGCAGCTCGGCGCCGCGCTAGGTTACCGCGGTGTGGTGCAAACCTTGCACGACGACCACTCGCAAGTCGCAGCTCAGGCAGGCGGTGTGAATCGGTCCGATGCGCTCGTCGATGACGAAGCCTGCGACCGGCTGGCGGCAGCCGCGTCGCTGGCCGGCGTGAGCGCGGTTTGCTCAGCGCCAAGCGCCGCGATCGACAGCCGCGCCTTCGAGCAACGTGTCAATTGGCTGGCGGTGCAATTACGCACTTGGCGACCGCACGTCGTGCTGACCCATGGGCGTGAAGCACGCGGCGATGGCATCCACGACAGGATTCACGCGGCCACGCTCGCGGCGGTCTCGCGCGCAGCCGATCCCCATGCGCTCGGTCACGTTGCCGAACATCTGGCCTTGCCACCCTGGGACGTGGCGCGCGTCGTCGGCTGTCGCGCTGGCGATGATCGGGCCGCAATGCGATTGGCCAGCACCGAGATTCCGCCCCGTTTGGCTCGCTCGCTCGGCGATCTGGCCGACGAAGCCCGCGCGCTCATGGGAGTTTCGGCGATGGGTCCTGAACTGTGGGGCCTTTCGCTCGACAAACCCGCTGGCGGCGAACTGGGCCGCGACCTGTTCGTGGGCTTGCCGTTAGCGGCGGGAGGCGCGGCACGCCGCAGCTTGCCCGCGGCCGATCCGCAAGCCGCGGCGCGCTGGCAGCGGCATGGCCAGCAGCAGCGGAACGTGCAAGCGATCTTTCAGCGCGCGTTAGACGGCGCGCATGGCGGCGAGCTCTTGGCGCAGCTTGGCGAATTGACGAACGACTGGCCGCCCGATGCGACCGCGCGTTTGCTCGACCGCCTGGCCCGGCAATCGGCCGAGCTCGGGGCCTGGGACCGCGCGACCGAGCTCTGGCAACTGCTCGTCGATCAACATCCGACCGAGCCGCTGGCCGCTGCGGCCCTGATTGAGCTCATCAAGCATGCCGGCAGCAGTGAGATCGCCTGGCGCATGCGTCGCGACGGCGTGCAGCCGAGTGCCGCGCCGATCGCCGGCGAAATCGCCCCCGTCGGCGCCGCTGAAGAGCCCAGCGCACGTAAGTCGAGCGGCGTCGTGGCCCCGGCATCGGCCACGTCGCCGGTTCCAGCGCCCGTGACGATAGACTCTTCGCGCGCGTTGCAATGGGCCCAGCGGCTCGAGCAGCAAAGCGGCGCGCTTTTCAGCGAGCCGTTTGTGCGCTTTGGGCTGCTGGTCTCACAACGGACGCAGGCTGATCCGCAGGCCGACGATTCGCGGATCGCTGATCGCTATCTCGCCACGCTGCACCAGACGAGACCGCACGACTCGTGGTGGGCCTGTGCCGCCGGCGAACAATGGCTCGCCGCTCCCGCCGCACGTTGCCCGAAGCCGTTGGCCCTCTGCCCACGGACCGACACACGGCCGCGGCTCGACGCCCAGCTCGACGACGCGTGCTGGCAGCAGACCGAGCCCAATGCGATCGAAGCTGCAGTCGCCGACGAACAGGCTGAAGTGTCCGCCATGTGGCGCGTCGCTTACGACAGTGAGTTCTTATACCTGGCCGTCGAATGCCGACGGCTGGCCGGGAGCGCGGCCGCCGCGCCCGCGATCATCCGGCGAGGGCGCACTTCGCCGCAGCCCGCCGCGCCGCGTCAGCATGACGAAGGCTTGCACGCGGCCGACCGTGTCGAATTCTCGCTCGACCTCGATCGCGACTACGCGACCGCGTATCGCCTCTCAGTCGACAGCCAGGGGCGGCCCGCCGATGTTTGTGCTGGCGACGTCACCTGGAACCCCGTCTGGTACATTGCCGCGGGCGGCAGCGAAGCCACCTGGATCGTGGAAGCGGCGATTCCCTGGACGCAACTGGCGCCGCGCGCGCCCATGCCTGGAGAGACCTGGGCGCTGGGAGTTGTGCGTGTGTTGCCGGGCGACACATGCCACGCCTGGGCCGGCACGTTTACTTCCCCAGCCCCATCGCAATCGGGCTCGTCGTGGGGCTATCTGCAGTTTCGGTAGGGGCGCGCATTCGTCTCATTCGGCGTCGCGCATGCGGAACTGGTTGCGTGCCGAACTTTGCACCGGCAGAATGAGCCACCGACTCGCCTTCCGGGCGTGCCGAAGCCGCTGTCGAGTCAGCGATTGGAACGAGCGATCTGTCCCAATGAGTCGATCCATCGCGACCAAAATCGAGCAATGGTTTCAACACGCCGATGGCGATGACGATTTTGTTTGTGCAGAGCCGCGTGCCCCTTACGCCGTGCTTACACCTGGCGGCGCACGCGCGAGGGTGATCTTTACTACGAAGCCCTCAACGCTTGGGTATGCGCTCGCAGCGTCCGACAACAACCAACACATCGGCCTAATCGGACGGTATGGCCTGCCCAGTGGTCGCGACCTGGGTTGGATTAGTGCGCTGATTGGAGCTCGGAAGCTACTCTTTCTTGGTGATCTCGACCCGCCCGACTTGATGATCTTTGCCTGGCTGCGCTCACGCCTTCGCCCGGCAAAGGTGCGCTTCCTCGGCATCAGCGATGAATTGCTAAAGCGCATCGAAGCTCGCCCAACAGAGCGAAACACAATTGTGCTCACGCCGACAGAACTGGCTGCGCGAGAAGTGTTGCCAAGCGTACTGCCTGATTTGCAGCAACTAATCGGCCCGACCTGCGTCACTCTGCTGGCGAGTGGACGAAAGCTGGAATTGGAAGCAACTCTTGGAGCCCTGCAAAAGTCGCCCGAGGTGTTCAGCAGTTGACACTGCCGTATGGCGCACACGGCTAATCGCCTCGTACACGGGCTAACCACACGCACGCTTGCCCGGCCGGCGGCCCCGCGCCAGAATAACCGGCCAACTATTGTGGCGCGCCCGCGCCGGCGGCCACGTCGTTTCTCTTGCGTCTCCGGCGGATGCTCGCATGACCAACCACTTTCGCTCCGTCGGCTTTCCCTTCGATTCGCCGCTGGATCTCGCCGCATTTGCCAAAACCGCCGGCATCATGGTCAAAAAATGGCTGCCGACGGACCACGGCTTTTACGTCGTCATGGGCCCCGACGAAGGCGTGCAGTGGATCGGCCAGTTCAATTTGCAGAAGCAACCCATCGGCGGCAACCCGCACTACGTCGGCCTCGCCCGGCTGCGAATGCGGATCGAGGCGATTCATCCGGCGGCGGGCAATCCGCTCGAAGCGGTCCTGGTCGGTACGTTGTGCGACGCCGACGATCAGCCAACCGGGCCGCCCTTGCCCGTCGAGATCGCTGATTTCGATATCTTTCGCGAGATGCTCAGCATCAAGGGCACCAAGGTTACGCTGCAGGTCGCCGCGTTCGCAGAACAAGTGGAGTACTTCGCCGACACCGCGGAGTTCGCCAATACCCAGGGGCAGTATCAGGGGCTCGCCGACGAGTTCTTCTCGCCGATCGGCACGTTTCGCCCAGACGGCGGCGCGATCGACCCGCCGCAACCGCGCGTGCTGATGGTGGGGCGCGTGCTCACCGTGCTACGGCGCACGAACAACTTCAGCGATTTGCAATTCTGGGCCATGACGATTCTGTGTCAGGGCGCCTACTACGATGTCGTCGCCGCCGATGAAGTGCTCGGCGCCACCCCCGCCATCGGCGGTCTGATAGCTGGCGTCTTCTATCTAAGCGGGCAGGCCGTGCCCGATCGCCAGCTCCGGGCACGCGGCGAGCCAGTGCCCAATCACCCGTTTGTCCAGCGACCCGAATTCGACCTGCAGAATGTCGACCTGATCGTACTCGGCGAGGCCGTGCAAGAAATCGACCGTTGGACGCGCCGATGCTTTTACCTGGCGCTCGGCGGGCTGGTCTGCTTTCCGCTGGCGCTGCCAGCCTTCGGCTGGAGCGCGGTGCTGCTGTTCCGCGTACGGAAGATTCCCTATCCGCGCAAGTGGAAGCTCGTCGTGGCGCTCGTGCTGGGTGGCATCGTCACCGCCGCCGGCGCCACCTTCGGGTACATCGTGAAGAAAGAAGAGGATGCCAAGAAGGCGAAAGGCTCGGCGGCGCGGGTAGAACTCAACGCGACCGCAAGTTTAATCGCAGTCGCCCACGGGCCGCGACGTCGCACCACTACATTGCACCTCGGCCGGCGCGTCGGCACAATAACTCGCCAATCAGCCCATCAACAAAGCCCGCGACGACACCACGCCACGGCGTCGCTTACCGTACCAGGGAGCTACCTCGTATGAACCTCAAACTCCTCGACAACAAAGTCGCCGTGATCACCGGCGCCGGCCGCGGCATCGGCGCCGCCACCGCCGAGTTGTTCGCCAACTTCGGCGCCAAGCTCGTACTGGCCGATCTGGACGACAAACCGCTGCAAGAAACGGCCGCCATCGCCCGCGCGCAGGGCGCTGAAGTCGTCACGCTGGCCGGCGACGTCACGGCCCGCGACTTCCCGGCGGCGCTGCTCAAGCAATGTCAGGAAGCGTTCGGCACGCCCGACATCCTGGTCAACAACGCCGGCTACACGTGGGATGCGATCTTCCACAAGATGGAAGAAAAGCAGTGGGACGCGATTATCGACGTCCATCTCTCGGCCGTGTTCCGCATGATGCAAACTGTGGGCGGTGCGATGCGCGAGGCCGCCAAGCGCGAAGCCGAAAGCGGCGCCACGCCCCCCGCACGCAAGATCGTCAACATCAGCAGCATTTCGGGCACCGACGGCAACCCGGGCCAGGCCAACTACTCGGCGGCCAAGGCAGGAGTGATCGGGCTCACCAAAACGGTTGCCAAGGAGTGGGGCCGCTTCAATATCTACGTGAACGCGGCGGCCTTCGGCTGGATCGACACGCGGCTGACGCGGGCCAAATCGCAGAACGAAGTCGTCGCCCGCGGCAGCGAAAAGATCGCCCTGGGCATTCCCCAGGAGATGCTCGAGATGTCGAAGCTGTTGATCGCGCTGGGTCGAGCGGGCACGGCCGAGGAAGCGGCCGGCGCGATCCTGTTTTTATGCTCGCCGCTGTCGAACTATGTATCGGCGCAGTGCCTGGTGGTCGACGGCGGGCGGTAGCACGCTGCCGTGAAGCAGAACCGACCGTCAATTGCCCGGCTCATTCGGCTTGTCGCCGTCGGCTTTGTCGGCTTCCCGTTCCAGATCTTCGCGCTCTTTCTCGCGGGCTTTCTTGCCGCCGGGCGATTCGATCTTGGAGAGCAGCAGCGTGCTGTCTTCGTTATTGATCTTGTAGCTGAAGTTCCGCAGAAACGTCATGCCCAAGAGGGCCGTGGCCTTGGGCAAGCCTTCGGGGAAGACCGCGCACTCGACGTTTTCGACGACGAACTTGCCAACCCGCACGCTCTTGGCGACGACGAGCTTGGCGGGAATCGGGCGACCATCAGCCAGCTCGAGCATGATCTCGGGGTCGTTTTCCTTGGGTTCCAGGCCGACGTCGACCGCCATCTTGTAGGGGAGCGCGATCAGGCTGGCGCCGGTGTCGATGCCCATCTCCTTGCTATAGCGGTCGTCGAAGACGACTTGCACGTAATACATGTCGGCCTCGTCGCGGCGGAGCTTGATCGTCTCGGCGAGCACGACGTCTTCGAGCTTCTTGAGGTTGAGCAGATTGCGCTTGAAGGGAGCCGAGGGGCCCAGCGCTAGCGGCTTGTCGAGGCCGGCGTTGAGTTTTTCCAGCGCGCTTTTGAGCGCGGGATCGGCGGCCAGGTCCTCGTACTTCTCGCTGATTTCGTCGGCCAGGCGCCGCATCTTTAGCAAGTGCTCGGTGTAGGCGTCGCGGGCGTTGGAGGCACGGGCCTCGGCCTCGGAGAGCGCCTGCTTGACTTCGGCCCCTTCTTCGAGAATGCGGATGCGGTCTTCGGCTTCCTCCATCAAGTCGATCAAGCGGTTGAGCGCGGCGCCATCGCGCGTGTTCTGCAGCATGCCGCGCATCTTGCGGCGCTCCTGCAAGAGCTGCACGATTGTCGCCCGGCGCTCGGTCTCCAGCGCGTTGGCTTTCTCGAGCTGCTTGCTGGCGTCGAACACTTTGCGCTGCAAGGTGCGCGCGTCCTTGAAGAGCTTGTTGAAGTCGGTCTCGCCGGGGAGCACGTAGTTGGTCGTGGATTTCTTCAAGCCGCGCTGTTGTACGACGTCGGCCGGCTCCTTGGCGTCGAGCTTTTCATCAACCTTGTCGTCGGCGGCCCAAACTGGCAGCACCCAAAGGCAAGGCACAAGGAACCACAACGCCCAGATCAACGACTGACGCAATCGCATGCGAGCACTCCCCTTTTTTGATTGGCAACGGATTCGGTGCGGACGGGCAAGCCGCCGGCCGCGGTGCCGTCCCGATGATCGCGATGATGCTTCGCCCCAGCGGAAAACTGTTGCCTATACCCTGTCCGCTTTCGTGTCCGAGTGCTCTTCTCTGCGGACCACCGCTTCGGCTGGCGAGAGCAGCGCCGGAAGATCGGCTGCCCCGAGTGCCGCACGAAGCTTGGTGCGATTATCGCCCGAGAAAGTTGCCGAAGTCAAACCCGAGCCGGCCAGCGTCGTTCGGCCAGCCCTGAGGTGCGCATTCACAGCCAGGAACAATGGCCGCTACGGCGTGGCAGCCAACAGATCGTCGGCCAATCGCAAGAGAACTTCGCGCGTGACGTGCGCCGGCACGCGCTCACGCAGGGCGCCAGGCCTGGCCCGATAGCGGCACAAGCTCACCTCGCCCGTGCGCTTGACCAAAAGCTCGTAATAGCAGGTGGCGTCGTCGCCAGTCTGCGGCGGATTGGAGCGCAACTGCACGGTGCACTGCTGGGGATCGACCTCGATCGGCGTGATCGGCTCCAGCAAATAGGTCAAGCGCCGCGAGAGGGCATCGGCAACTTGCTTGAGGCGGTCGAGGCCCAGGCCGGCGAGCTTGTCGTCGTGCAAGGCGAGCCAATCGAAGGCGCAGGCCATCGTGTCGAGCGCGACCAGCTCACAGGTCAGGCGGCGATTGGCCTCGGCCGCGCGCAGCGTGACGCAGCCGCCTGAGAACGTCGGCGTGCTGGCAAGCTCGGCAGTGAAGTCGGCCTTGAGGGACATTCTGGCAGTATTCAGTACGAGCTGATCGATGTGCGCCAACCAGTGACTGATCACCTTCCACTGTAATCAGACTTTTTCGTTTTTCACCGTCGACTGGCTCGGCTCTTGCTTGTGCTCCGTGCCGTCGTAGGAGACCACGGTCTTCTTATCGTCCAGAATCGTCTCGATGTGCACCGGACGCCCCCAAATCTTGTGCAGATTCACCAAGGTGTCGCGGGCGTAGTCCATGTGCAACTCGACGCCGCTGAAGTCGTGCTCCAGGAACAACTCGCCGCGGTTTTTGTGGTTGCCGTCGCGGACCGTGATTCGCGGCCGCCCGCGATTGGTGAGGCTGAACAACAGCCGTTCCTTGATCTTGGGGAACTCGCGGCTCTCGATCTCGTAGACTTCGGCTTCCTCGTTGTAACCGAAGCTGAACAGCTTGTGGTCGCGGCAGAAGTCGAGCGTGAGGAACTCGTCGATGAACGTCAGGTCGTTATGGATGCGGCGCACTTCGAAGATCTTCTGTCGCCCGAGCCCGGCCCCGGTGTTCCAGCGGCGACGCTCGGCGAGCGAATCGCACTCTTCATAGTCGCGGCCGAAGCAGCCCCGGTTCCAGCGGTCTTCGATGTCGCGAAACAGCTCGATCCCCAGCTTGTACGGGTTCAAGCGGCCGGGGCTCGTGGCCATCGTGCCCGAGTGATGATCGCAATAGTGAATCACGTCGGCGGCGTTGAGCCCCTGGCGGGTCATGATCGTGGAGTGCCAGAAGCTGGCCCAGCCTTCGTTCATGATCTTGGTTTGCGCTTGCGGGGCGAAGTAGTAAGCCTCGTCGCGGACGATCGCCAGCAGGTCGGCCTGCCACGCCTTGAGCGGAGCGTGCTCCAGCAAGAACAACAGCACGTCGCGGAACGGCTCAGCCGGAAAGCGCTTCTCCTGCCGCGCGTGCTCGCTGCGCAGCCGCCGCTGTTCGGCGGCCAGCACATCGGGCGGATTGACGTACGAGTCCATGTACTGCTTGGCGTCGAAGCGGCCGGGACGAGGTAGCTCATCCTCGGCCTGCGGATCGGGCACCTCGCGTCGTGGCTCGTCGTAGCGCTTGATGAACGGCGCGTGGATGTCGATCAAGTCCTCGACGCTCAGGCAGGCGTCGAGAAACACTTCGACATTCTCGATGCCGAAGCGGTCGATATACCGCCGGATGCGATTGCCGTGGTTGGCCATCTGGTCGACCATGCGGCGATTCGTGTGCGCGAACGCGCAGTTGTTCTTGAAAAAGTCGCAGTGCCCGTAGACGTGCGCCATGACCAGCTTTTGGTCGGTCAGGGCATTGCTCTTGAGCAGGTAGGCGTAGCACGGGTTGTTATTGATCACCAACTCGTAAATCTTCTGCAGGCCATAGGTGTAGCCCTTGGCCAACTGCTCGTACTCCATGCCGAAGCGCCAGTGCGGGTAGCGATTCGGAAAGCCGCCGTAGGCGGCCACCTCGTTGAGCTGCTCGCAATCGACCACTTCGAAGAACGTGGGGAAGAAATCGAGGCCATGCGCGCGGGCATACGCTTCGATCTCGACTTGCAGCTCGGCGAGATCGGCGGGCAAGGCTTCGAATTGATGAACGACGGCCATCGTTTGTTACCAGATCAGCAATGCGGCGGCGCGCCGTGCTCGCGGCGGCACCCGAAATCAGCTACGACTCCGAACAAGTCCTCTTGTCGCTGCGCGACCCGGATGCGGCTGTGCCGTCTCCGGGCCACCCACACGGTCGGATGACTCGTCTACGAACCGGCTGCGGAACCGTGGGCTCCACCCGGGCCCGCAAAGGGCACGGCGCTAGTCCCCGCGTTCCAGACGGCCTGGACGACGAACTGACCGTCGTCCAACTGGTGGATCACATCCCACAACCGGGGCATGTCGCGACCTAACGCCAGGCGCGCTTCGCGAACCGCCTCAACGGCATCGCAGGCGAGCACGATTACCTGAGAATGTCCCACCTCTACGCGAAAGCGGGTCAGTCGAGGCTGTTGTCGATAGCTCATGATGTTGCCAGCTCATTGCGAGGATGAAGTGAACCAAGCACGAACGCCACAAAGCCCCAAATCGAATCTCTGCAAATTCCGGTCCCAAAAAGCGAAGAAACTACCGCCCCTTGCCCAAAAACAGCTTGATCGAGTCGTAAATGCCCTCTTTGTTGCGGATCTCGGAGAGCGCTAGTTTCTCCGGCTCGTCCTTGAAGCCCGAGCGCAGCGCGCGAATGAACTCGCCGCTGCCGTAAGGGCTTTCGACCTGCCCGTAACAAAACAAATTGATCCGCGGCAACAGTTCGTCGCGCAGCAACCCCAGGCAAGTTTCGTTGTCTTCGCCCCAGTTGTCGCCGTCCGAAAAATGGAAGCAGTAGACGTTCCACTCGTCGGGCGGAAAGCTGCGCCCGAGCAAGTCGACGCACAAACGATAGGCGGAGCTAATACGCGTGCCGCCGCTCTCGCGCGTGTGGTAGAAGGTTTCCTCGTCGACCTCGCGAGCCGCGGCGTCGTGGATGATGTAACGGATTTCGAGCCCGTTGTACTGGCTCTTGAGCCAGGTATCGATCCAGAACGCCTCGGTGCGGACGATCTGCTTCTGGTCGTCGGTCATCGAGCCGGAGACATCCATCATGTAAACGATCACCGCGTTGGCCTGCGGCTGCGGGATCGACTTCCAGGCGCGGTAACGTTTGTCTTCGTTGATCGGCACCACCAGCGGATCGGCCGGGTTGTAAGTGTTTGAGGCGACTTGCCGGCGGAGGGCCTGTTTATAGGTCCGCTTGAAGTGCCGCAGCGACTCGGGGCCCGAGCGGCGGATGCCGGTGTACTTGGTTTTGAGTTCGTCGATGTTGGCCTTGCCCTTGGGCTCGATGCGCGGCAGCTCCAGCTCGTTGCCGAGGATTTCGGCGAGCTCTTCGAGCGTGACTTCGACTTCGCGCAAGTGTTGGCCCGGCTCGCTCCCCGCCTGGCCGGCGCCCTGACCCTGTTCCTGGCCTGGGCCGAGCGGCTGACCGACTTCGCCATCTCCCTGGCCAACTCCGCCGGAGCCATTCTGGCCGAAGCGAAAATGGGGCAGGTCCAACTGCGGCAGCGGAATGCTGACCAGCTCGCGCCCCTTGCGGCCGATCATCTCGCCGTGCGTGATGTACTTCCGCAAGTTGTCGCGGATGCGGCCGCGAACAATCTGGCGGAAGCGCGAGTGATCGTGATTGATGCGTTGGACCATGGCAGGTTGCGATTCGTTACCTGAAGCGGCGGTCTCCGGTGATACCGAAGGGGGACAGTCCCATTTTGCCGTCGTGCCGCGCACCGTCGCGCAAGCCAATGCGGCAAAATTGGGACAGTCCCGAATGGCATCAAGTTAAGCGCAAATACTGTGCACAGTTTCGTTAAGCATTGCTGCGATAGCAGATTCGTCGAACCATGTCCGCGCGCGAAACCCGAGAATCATCGCGACAGCGGTCTGATGCAAGCGTGCTGCTACAGCACTGCTTCAGCCCTGTGGCGAATCGACTTAGTACTAACTTGATGCCATTCGGGACAGTCCCCGGTGAGCGAACCTCGTCTTTAGTGTTTCACGTCTCCGCGGGCGAAAATGCTGGCCACGTAGTTCAGCACATCGGTGGCGCTCTCGTCGTCGTAGCCGTAGTCGCGGATTAGCCGGCTTTTGACCACGTCGATCTTGGCCTGCGTGTCGGCGTCGACCACTTTGGAAACCAGGCTCGTGAGCTTGATCGTGTCCTTCTGGTCTTCGAACAGCTTGAGTTCGAGGGCCTTATAGAGCCGCTCGTTCGTTTTGTAGTCGAACGTGCGGCCGTCGATCGACAACGCGCCGATGTAGTTCATGATCTCGCGACGGAAATCGTCCTTGCGGCTTTCGGGGATGTCGATCTTCTCCTCGATCGAGCGCATCAGCCGCTCGTCGGGCTCTTCGTATTGGCCGGTGAACTTGTTCTTCACCTTCTCGCGCTGCGTGTAAGCCTTGACGTTGTCGATGTAGTTGGCGCACAACCGCTTGAGCGCGTCCTCGTCGGCGGCGATCGCCCGCTGCACTTCGTTCTTGACGATGTTCTCGTACTCTTGCTTGACCACGCCCAATAGCTCGCGGTAGCGGCCGCGCGTCTCCTCGCTGGTAACCAGGCTGTGATGCTTGAGCCCGCTCTCCAGCTCGTTGAGCACCATGAAGGGGTTGATCGACGTGGCCTCGGGGTGCGAGACCAGGGCATTGGAAATCTTGTCCTGCACGTAGCGGGGAGAAATGCCCTGCATTCCCTCGGTCAGCGCCTGCTCGCGCAGCTCCTTGATGTTGTCTTCGGTGAAGCCGGGCAGGCTCTTGCCGTTGTAGAGCTTGAGTTTCTGTAACAGCGACAGGCTGGCGTTCTTGGGTTCCTCGAGCCGGGTGAGGATCGCCCACATGGCGGCCATTTCGATCGTGTGTGGGGCGATGTGTTTGCCCAGCACGCGCTTGGGGTTGTAGTCCTTTTCATAAATCTTGATTTCGTCGGAGAGGCGCGTGACGTAGGGCACGTCAATCTTCACCGTGCGGTCGCGCAGCGCTTCCATGAACTCGTTGTTCTGCAGCCGCCGATACTCCGGTTCGTTCGTGTGGCCGATGATCACCTCGTCGATATCGGTCTGGGCGAACTTCTTCGGCTTGACCTTGTGCTCCTGGCTGGCCCCCAGCAGGTCGTAGAGGAAGGCCACGTCGAGCTTCAGCACTTCGACGAACTCGATGATGCCGCGGTTGGCGACGTTGAACTCGCCGTCGAAGTTGAACGCCCGCGGATCGCTATCGCTGCCGTACTCGGCGATCTTGCGGTAGTTGATGTCGCCGGTCAGCTCGGTCGAATCCTGGTTCTTTTCATCCTTGGGCTGGAAGGTGCCGATGCCGATGCGGTCCTTCTCGCTCAATAGCAAGCGTTTCACGCGCACGTCTTGCACGACGCGCGTCCAGTCGCCGCCATAGTGCTTCAACCGTTCGCTGTATACGTAGCGGCAGAAGGGGCACAGCTCGCCGGTGATCTGCGCGACGTAGTCGTCGGGGCCGCGCGCGCCGTTGAGATGCTCCAGCACGTCCTTGCGGAACCGCTCGGGTACCAGGTGCAGCGGCTCCTCGTGCATCGGGCACCAGTGCACCTGCGAGCTGTTCTCCAGGTCGACCCAGCCGAGCGTGTACACGGCCCCTGCGTCGGTGGCCGTGTAGCGTTCGAGCCCTTTCTTGAGTAGCCGCGCGATCGTGCTCTTGCTGCTGCCGACTGGGCCGTGCAACAGCAGCACGCGTTTCTCGATGCCATAGCCCTTGGCGGCGCTCTTGAAGGCGTTCACCAACTGGCAGAGCGCCTCGTCGAGCCCGAAGACCGCATCGCGGCCATCGTCGTCGGGATCGTCGAAGAAGCGATAGTGCACGCGCTTCTCGCGGTGCACCTCGTATGCTTCGGTGCTGTACGACATGATCATGTCGTAGGCGCGTTGAAAGGCATTGCGGGTGACGCCGGAGTTCGCGCGGGCGACGTCGAGATACTCCTCAAACGTGCCGATCCAGTTCTTGCGGCGAAACTGGTCCAGGTCTTGGCGCTGCGCGATGAGTTCGACGATCGAGCGGCCGTCCATCGATGGGCTCTCCAGTTGAGCCGGTCTTCTGCTCGAGCGAGTCGACTGACAAATCAAGTCGCCCGTCTCGGCACTGCCCCGACCGGCGTCTGCATGGCTCGCCGCGGCCGGCCGAAAGTGCGGGCCGCGGCTTGTGGTGTTATTCCTGTTCGTTTGCTTGTCTTCGCGCGCAAGGTCCGCGCCGGGTTCGGGGCCCTCCTCGCGCATGAGGAGTGCGCAGCGGGAAAAACCTGGCCCGGCGCCGGCTTCGCGGCAAAGATTCCAAGCGTTCGGTTGTCAACGCGAGGCGTCGCTGATTGGCCCGGGATGCGACATGATTAGCTCTCTGTTCCGACGCGCTTTCGCTCTATGTGGTTCTCTCGACCCGAGACGGTCAGGCTCCGCCGGCGGGCTGTGGGTGCGCACGCGCGCGCGACTCGGAGGTCGGCTTTCCAGGCCAGAAAACCACGATCTAATCAGACAACTCGGCCAGCACTTGGCCGGCGGGAATATCGGCCTCGGTCACCGCGAGTCGTTCGCGGGCACACCCAGAGAGAACTTGACAAAGAGCAAGTCGGGGCCGGAGATGAGGTCGTAACCCGTGGGCAATCTGCTCCATGCTCGCCGAATGCCGACCGGGCGGCCGGCATCCAACACATCTTGTGTCTAGTCACCAGTATCACTAGAACCCCGCACCGGGGCAATATCGAAGTTGTAACGCGCCCGTCGGCGCCCGGCCGTGGCCGACCTATACCGTTTCTGCGGCGAGGATTAGTAACGGCAATCCCGAGAAAAGGCTTTGCGCGGGTGCTGCGTCCCGAGCACCAAGGGATGACTGTGCTGGGAGCCTTTGCAGCGGCCAGAATCGGGTGGACAGTGCCCTGATCGAAACTCGCCGCTGGCACGCCTTGGCCCGAGTATCCGGCGACGGCGCCCGACCGCGGCGGCCATCTTGAACGCTCAGGCTAGCAACTTGTCGACACTCTCCAGCAAGCGATCCATGGCGAACGGCTTGCGGATGTAGTCGTCGACACCGAGCATTTCGGCGTACGCCTTGTGCCGGCTTCCTTCGTTGGCCGTGATCATAATGATCCGCAGCGGCACCGGGCGCGTACGCCGGAGCTTCTCCATCACCAGAAAGCCGCTGCGCTTGGGCATCATCATGTCGAGGATCAACAGGTCGGGATCTTCGCGCTCGGCCATCGCCAGCCCCTGATTGCCATCGCGCGCCACGAGCACCTCGTAGCCGCGCGTCTCGAGCGCGATCCGCATCGACTCCACGATCTCGTAGTCGTCGTCCACCAGCAAAATGCGCTTGCCCGGCTTGGCCTGGTGCGTTTCGTCGGTCATGACACTCCTCGTCAGCGGCCGCGTCTTGGCGGCGGGTGGTGCCGCTAGGTAATTTTCAGTGCGGCGTTCGGTGCTAGCTGGCAATCTCCATGATCCAAGGCACTATTGCTAACGCAGGCGTTGGGGGTTGGCAAGAGGCCGGCGGTTGGCGCCCACCGGTCGCGAGTGGCACTTGCCCGCTCCCTGGAGATGAAAGTTCTCTGGCGCAGGTCCCTTCGCCGACTCAAGGCGCCCGATCGCTGCGACCGATTTCTTGATTAAGGTTGCCCGCCAGGGCGGGCTGCGCGCGCCGCCCAAGGGCGGCATCGCCATCCCGCCCGCGGTTCATCGGAAGGCCAAACGACGGCCAACGAGCCGCATTGGGCACACGCGCCGGCACCGCCGACCGGCCCAGCACGACCTGCCAGCTTCCAATCGCGCTCGCTAGCAGTTGCCAAGAGGGGGGCGACATGCTGCACGCACTCAGCGTCGCCCTGCAAAACCATGCGCGGCGGCTAACGACCAACGCGGAGCGCCGCGCGCGGAATCCGCGGATCGCGCGTGTCCTGGCGTCCCCGCGCACGATCGTGGTCACACGGCAGCAATGCCTGGGAGACATGCTGGTCTTTCTGCCGACGCTCGAGAAGCTGCGCGAGCGGTTTCCCGAAGCACGGCTGATCGTGCTTGCCAAGCATACTTCGGGGCGCGAGCTGTTGACTGGGGCGCCGCTGGTCGACGAAGTGCTGGTGGCCGGCAGCGGTTTTCGCGACAAACTGCGCGTGATCCGCGAGCTGCGCCGTCGGCATGTCGATCTCTTCGTCATATCGGCGCAAGACCGCGGACGGATTCCTTGGGCGCTGGCCTGCGGCGCGAAAGTGATCTTGGGCTTTCCGACATCCCCCACGCGCCGCGGACCGCGCCGCGACAAGCTGGCAAGCCTGCTCTCGCTGCGAGCCGAATACGATGTCGGCCGCACTGAGCTGGAGAACGAGCTCGAGCTCGCCGCCGCACTGGGCGCGTCGATCGATAACTGGACCTGGCCCGCGCCTTGGTACAACCCCGCCGACGCGGCACAGGTGGCGACGGTCTTGCGGCGCCGCGGCTTGCAGACTGATGAACGGTTCGTTGTCATCTCTCCGCTGGCCAAGCGCGAGAACAAGCTCTGGGAGCCGTCGCGCTGGGCCGCGGTCGCGCGACATCTGGAAGTCGCCACCGGAACCAGAATCGTACTCACCGGTACTGCCGCCGACCGTGCGTCGCTGGAACAGATTCGCGGCGATCATCGTCGTTGGATCAACCTGGCGGGCGAGTTATCGATTGGGCAGTTGACTTACCTGCTCACACGGGCGGCGCTGTTGATGACGGTCGACTCGGGCCCGATGCATCTGGCCGCGGCCCTCGACACGCCGCTGGTGGCACTCTGCGGCCCGACCGATTTGCGCCGCTGGCGCCCCAGCGCTCGCCGGGGTAGGCACGCGATCATCAGCCGCGCCTCGCCATGCGCGCCGTGTCATGCGCGCGACTGCCCGTTGGGCCATCACCGCTGCATGCTCGACATCAGCGTATCGCAAGTGGTCGACGCCGCGCTGCGGATGCTCGGCGATTCGTCGCCGGCAATCCGGCCCGACAAACGCGCTGCGTAGCATAGTAATCGGTCGGGCGGCCGGCACGGCCGATTTCTTGCACAGCAGTTGGGCCATTTTCTTCGCTCTGACTGCGGAAAGCTCTCGACGCGGCCCGCTCTCAATCGCATGATATTCGAGGGGGAAACGTGGCCTGTAGACCCTAACTCCAGGGTGCCGCGCCCTTCCCTAGTCCGTGTTTGCACAGCGACAAGAGGGATTTGCCTTGAAACTGCTGGGCCTTGTCTTGGTCGCGGTACCTGCGTGCCAAATCGCGGCTGCTGCCGCGGCGGCCGATTTCCAGTTCAATCGCGATATCCGTCCAATCCTGTCGAACAACTGCTTCGCCTGCCATGGGCCCGACGCCAACAAGCGCGAAGCGGGCCTGCGGCTCGATCGCGAGCCCGACGCCCGCGCAAAACTCGAATCGGGCGAAACCGCGATTGTGCCTGGCGACACCGCGGCCAGCGCCTTGGTCGCCCGCATTACTTCAAGTGACGACAGCTTGCGCATGCCGCCCTCCGATTCGGGCAAGTCGCTTACGCCCGGCGAGCTCGAATTACTAACCCAATGGGTCGCCGCCGGCGCCGCGTACCAGAAGCACTGGTCGCTGGAGCCGATTGCGCGGCCGCCGCTGCCAGTCGTCAGTCGCGGCGATTGGGTGCGCAACCCGATCGACGCCTTCGTCCTCGCGAAGCTCGACGAACAGGGCCTGGCTCCCTCGACCGAAGCCGAACGAACGACGCTGGCCCGCCGCGTAGCGCTGGACGTAGTCGGGCTGCCGCTGGAGGCCCACGAGCTGGAGCGGTTTCTCGCCGATCCCGATCCGCTCTCCTACGAAGCGTTCGTCGACCGGCTGCTGGCTTCGCCCCATTTCGGCGAGCGGATGGCGATGTTCTGGCTCGACCTGGTGCGCTACGCCGACAGCGTGGGCTATCACGGCGATCAGGCGGTGAGCGTGTCGCCGTTTCGCGATTGGGTGATCGCGGCCTTCAACGCAAATATGCCCTTCGACCAGTTCACCCGCGAACAGTTGGCTGGCGACCTGCTGCCCACGGCGACTCGCGAGCAGAAAGTCGCGTCAGGATACAACCGGCTCGGCATGATGACTGCCGAAGGGGGCGCGCAAGACAAGGAATACCTGGCCAAGTATGCCGCCGAGCGCGTGCGCAACTTGGGGGGCACCTGGCTCGGACTGACACTCGGATGCTGCGAATGCCACGACCACAAATTTGATCCGCTGGCGACGCGCGACTTCTACCGGCTTGAAGCATTCTTCGCCGACATCGAAGAGAAGGGCTTTTACGGCAACGCCCATGTCACCGGGCAGTGGGGCCCCGTGATGCAAGTGCCCACCGCCGCACAATCGGCCGAGCTGGCGCGGATCGATGCGGATCTGACCGAAGCAAACGCGGTTCTCAATACAACGACTCCGGAGTTGGCCGCGACCCAAGCGGCCTGGGAACAGACATTCGCGCCCGCGACCGAGTGGGCCGTGTTGCGCCCGCAAACGAGCACTTCGTCGGCGGACGCGGTACTCACCGTATCTGAAGATGGATCGATCTTTGCCACCGGCGGCGATGACAAGGCCGCGGTCGACGCGTACACGATCGCCATCGCTGGCCCGCTGAACGGTATCACCGCGCTGCGCATCGACGCACTCCCAGACGACTCGCTCCCCAAGAAGGGCCCGGGGCGTGCGGCCAACGGCAACTTCGTGCTGACCGAAGTTTCAGCAAGCCTACAAGCCAGTGCCGACGCCGAGCCGCAGCCGCTACGTTTTGGCGCGGCGACCGCCAGCTTCGAGCAACTGCCGGACGAAAAAGACAAAGCGAACCCACACGGTGGCTGGAAGATTGCGGCTGCCATTGACGCCGACGCTCAAGGCGAGAAATGGGGTTGGGCGATCCTGCCCGAGGCGGGCCAGGCAAATCACGCCGTCTTCGAACTTGAAGGAGCCGCCGCACTCGACGTGCCGGCCGGCGGGTCGCTGACGATCGTGCTTCGCCAGGCGTTTGGCACGCAGCACACGCTGGGCAAGTTCCGTCTGTTGTCGACCAGCGCTCCCCGCCCCGTGCGCGCCGCGGGCGCAGGTCTGCCGCGCAACGTTCGCGATCTGCTAGCCAATCCGGTGGCCCAGCGCAGCGAAGCCCAGCGCGATGAGCTGGCCGCTTACTATCGGTCGATCGCCCCAACCCTGGAGCCCTATCGCCAGCGCGCCGCCAAGTTGCAGCAGGCTCGCGAGGCCCTCAACCGTTCGATTACCACCACGCTGTACACCGTCTCGCGCGAGCCGCGCGAGATTCGCGTGCTCTCGCGCGGCAACTGGATGGATGAAAGCGGTGAAGTGGTTGAGCCGGGCGTGCCCAGCGCGCTCCCCCAACCGCTGGCTCACGAGGGGCGATTGTCGCGCCTCGACCTCGCCAACTGGCTCGTGGCCCGCGACAATCCGCTCGCGTCGCGCACGTTGGCCAACCGGCTGTGGAAGCTCTACTTCGGCGCTGGCCTGTCAACAAAGCTCGACGACATCGGCGCGCAAGGCGATTGGCCCAGCCACCCCGAGCTGCTCGACTGGCTGGCGGGTCGGCTGATCGATTCCGGCTGGGACATCAAGGCCCTGGTGCGGCTGATGGTCACGTCGAGTGCCTATCGGCAATCGTCGGTCGTCACTCCTAAGCTGCACCAGCGCGATCCCTTCAATCGCCTGTTGGCCCGGCAGGGGCGGTACCGCCTCGACGCCGAGATCGTTCGAGATCAGGCCGTGGCGGCCAGCGGGCTGCTGGTCGACTCGATCGGCGGCCGCAGCGTATTCCCCTATCAGCCCACCGGCTACTGGTCGCACCTGAACTTTCCGGTGCGCGAGTGGGAGAACAGCCAGGGAGACGGGCTCTATCGCCGTAGCGTGTACACCCACTGGCAGAGGCAGTATTTGCACCCGATGCTCGTGGCCTTCGATGCCCCCAGCCGCGAAGAGTGCACGGCCGATCGCGTGCGCTCGAACACGCCGCTGCAAGCGCTCGTGCTATTGAACGACGCCGAGTTTGTCGAAGTCGCCCGCGTCTTCGCCGAGCGGCTCTTGCGAGAAGCGGGCCCAGCCAGCGACGAACGGATCGATTGGGCGATGCGACGGCTCTTGGCCCGAGCGGCTCGGTCGGAGGAAAAGCAACTGCTCGCCGCGCTTTTCGAGGCGCACCTGGCCCAGTATCGCGCCGATGCCGCGGCCACTGCGGCGCTCTTGGCCGTCGGCGCGCACCCGGCGCCCAACGAACTGGACGCGGCCGAGTTGGCCGCCTGGACGAGCGTCACGCGAGCGCTGTTGAACTTGCACGAGACAGTCACGAGGAACTGACCATCATGCACGACTGCCCCGATTGCCATCGACAGCTTAGTAGTCTGTCGCGGCGTGCGTTCTTGGGGCGCACGTCACAAGGTCTCGGCTCCGTGGCGCTGGTCTCGCTGCTTGGCGGAATCGCGCCGGGTGTGCGCGGCGCTCGCGCCGCGACGGCGACTTCCGAAGCGTCGGAAGCAGACCGCTGGACCGGCGTCGTCGATCCGCTGCATCACGCCCCGCGCGCCAAGCGCTTGATCTGGCTCTACATGGCAGGCGGTATGAGCCACTTGGAAACGTTCGACTACAAACCAAAACTCGCCGAATTGCACGGCCAGCCGATGCCCGAGTCGTTCACTAAGGGACAGCAGATCGCGCAATTGCAGGGGGCCAAGCTCAACTGCTTCGGTCCGCAGCACCCGTTCCACAAATACGGCCAGTCGGGACTGGAGTTCAGCAGCGTTTTCCCCATGCTCGGGCAGCATGCCGCCGACGAGATGTGCGTCATCCGTTCGATGTTCACCGAAGCCATCAATCACGATCCAGCCCACACCTTCATGAACACCGGCACGATGATCGCCGGCCGCCCCTCGGTCGGCTCCTGGCTGACGTACGGGCTGGGAAGCGACGTCGAAAACCTGCCTGGCTTTGTCGTGATGGTTTCGACCGGCGGACACGGACAGAACCAGCCGATCGCCGCCCGCCAATGGCACAGCGGGTTTTTGCCGAGCCGGTTCCAGGGCGTGGAATTCCGCAGCAAGGGCGATCCGGTGCTATACGTCGGCAATCCGCCTGGCGTCAGCGCGTCGCGGCAGCGTGACGTGGTCGACACGGTTCGAGCACTCAACGAACTGGAGAACCAAGTCGTCGACGATCCGGAGATCGCCACCCGCATCAGCCAGTACGAAATGGCTTTCCGCATGCAGACGGGCGTGCCCGAGCTGGTCAATCTGGCCGACGAACCGCAGCACGTGCTCGACTTGTATGGCACGAAAGGGGCCGACGGTTCCTTCGCGGCCAACTGCCTGCTGGCTCGGCGGCTCGCGGAGCGTGGGGCGCGCTTCATTCAGCTTTATCACCGCGATTGGGATCATCACGGCGGCGTGAAGGATAACGTCGCCGGCACGGCCGCCGAAGTCGATCGCGGAGCGGCGGCCTTGATCGCCGATCTGCGCCAGCGCGGCTTGCTCGAAGACACGCTGGTGGTCTTCGGCACTGAGTTCGGCCGCACGCCGATGGCCCAAGGCAACGGCCGCGACCATCACCTGGCCGGCTTTTCGATCTGGCTGGCCGGCGGCGGTATCCGCGGCGGCATCAGCTATGGCGCGACCGACGAGCTCGGTTACCGCGCCACCGAGAACCGCGTGCACGTCAACGATCTGCACGCGACGCTTTTACACCAGTTGGGCATCGACCACACGCGGCTCACCTACCGCTTTCAGGGGCGCGACTTCCGCCTGACCGACGTGGCGGGCGAAGTGATCCGGCCGATTTTGGGGTGATGCGGTAGAATAAGGGCAGGAGCAAATCGCACCATGATCGGCAAAGCTCAACGCGTTGAGATTCCAAGGGCCGAGTTAGGTGAATTGTGCCGCCGTCGTGGCATTCGACGGCTGGCCCTGTTTGGCTCGGTGTTGCGCGACGACTTCACACCCACGAGCGATATCGACGTGCTGGTCGAGTTCGAGCCGGGACGAACGCCGGGCTTAATTGGGCTGGGCACGATCGAACTGGAGCTGTCCGCTCTATTCGGCGGACGGCGAATCGACTTGCACACGCGAGCGTCGCTTCACGAGGGGTTTCGACAGCACGTGCTCGCGACGGCCGAGGTGCAGTTTGACGGCAGCCCGTGACGTCGCTCGGCTTGAACACATGCTCGCCCAGGCGCGCAAGGTTCTGGAACGCGCGCGGACCATCACTCGGGACGACCTCGAGCATGAGGAAGATTTGGGCGCCGCGGTTGCCTGGCGACTTTCCGTAATTGGTGAAGCCGCCGCTCGCCTCTCCCAGGCGACCCGAGATCAACATCCCGAGATTCCTTGGACGCAAATCATCGGCATGCGCCACCGCTTGATCCACGGTTACGACGCCATCGACTTGGATATCGTCTGGCAAACGATTCAAATGGACTTGCCGCCGCTGGTGGCGGCTCTCGAAGCGATTGTCGACCGCTAAGCCCGTTCCTGTTGCGCGTAACCGACTGAGCACGGCGGGCCTTACGCAGCTTGCTACGGCAGTAGCGCGTCGAGCAGCGCTTTGCTGGGGGAATGACCTCGGCGGCGTGGCTTGCCGTCGGCCGCGGGCTTTTCATCGTCGCCGCCATCATCCCCGTCATCGCCGTGCTCGGCCTCTTCATCGGCCTCGCCAGCGTCTTCCTCGGTGCTGGCCGCCGTGAAGAAGCCGACCATCATCTCTTCCCACGTCTGCTCACCAAATCGCACGGTTTGCGTGGGATCGGGATTGAAGGGGTTGGCCGCCGAATTGTCGAAATGCGCCACGCAGTGAATCCGTGAACCCTTCGGCACCAGCTTCGGTTCGACCAGGTCGTAGCGCAACTGCCAGTTGAAGTCGTACCGCGGCACGTCGAGCAGGATCTCGCGGGTGCCGTCGGGATACTCGACCTCAAACCGGAAGTCCTTCCCACGCAGGTGCATGTGCGGGAAGTAATTCAAAAGCAGCATGTCGCGCTTGACCTTGAACCGCGAGCGAATCTCGTGGTTGTCGGCCCCTGGCGGGATGTTGATCCCCAGTTGCGGCGCCATTAGGCTCTGCGCCTTGCGCTTGACGGTCTGGGGATCGGCCCACACCAGCCCGATGTAGCTGCGGTCCTCGGCCGCGGTGCCGTTGGGGGTGTAGTGCATCTGGAAGCTGATCCGCGAACCGGCCGGCACGGGGATCGCCGTCCCCTCGGGGAACGACCACGGCGGCGTGCCGGGGGCGTAGACCGCCACCAGCCGGTTGCCAAACGAAATCTGGCCGCTCCCCGACCCTGGGGGCGAAATCCAGCAAACGATGTGGTGCACGACCGAGCGATTGTCGGGGCGCGCTTCGGCTGCTTGCAGCCACTTGTCTTCGGTCACCTGCAGGTCGACCGAGAAGTTCTGGTAGTCCACAACCCCCTCGGCCGGCACCTGAAACGCCTTCTCGTCCATGTATACGATCTGGTCGGGCTTGATCCGCCAGCCGTCGACGAACTCGCGCGGGGCGGGCAGGTCGCTCCTGTTCCCCTCGGGGCAGCCGTTGGCCACCCAGGTGTGAATCAACTGCTTCTCGTCGTCGGACAGGCGGCAGTCGTTGGCGAACTTGCCGTACTCGGGATTGGCGAACCACGGCGGCATCCGACCTTGATCCACCACCTCGCAGATCATCGGCGCCCAACCGACCACTTCGTCGTAGCTCGTAAGCGGGAAGGGGGCGATCTCGCCCGAGCGATGGCATTCCTGGCAGCGCGCCTGCAGGACGCTGGCGATATGCTTGGTGTAGGTCACGTCGCCGGTCGGCGCGACTTTCGCCGCGCGGCCGATCAGGCAGCCGGGGGCGGCGGTCTCGGGCATGCTGACCGGCTTGCCCGCAAGCAGTTCGTCGATCGCGATCGCCAGGTCTTTGCGGCCCACCTGGGGGCGCTGGAAGCCGACGCCGAACTGGTCGTCGATCCGTCCGCGATACTGCACGACGCCATCGCCATCGAGTACGAACGCCTCGGGCGTGCGCTCAGCGCCAAAGCGATCGGCGATCGCGCTGTCGGCGTCTTTGAGAATCGGGAACTTGATGCCGGCGCGCTGGGCGAACGCGCCGATCTTGGTCACCGTGTCTTGCAAGTTCGAGTTGATGGCGACGAACTCCACGCCGCGCTCCGCATACTCGGTCGCCAGCTCCTGCAGGCGTGGGGCATACAGCTTCACCAATGGGCAATCGGTCCCCAGGAATACCACGACGAGGAGCTTCTCGTCCGATAGCTCGCCGAGCGAATGCTGCTTGCCGCGGAAATCGCGGAGCGAGAAATCGTCGATCTTGCGACCGACGCGCGTCGCCTCGGCCGCGTCGAGCCGTGGCAACGAGGTGCACAACACAAACAATCCCGCGAAGCCGCCAACGAGTCGTCCGAACGTGCCAGATGCCAAGTGCATGCGACTTAAACCCTTGATCGTGCTAGCGTTGGGGGGCCGCTTACCGGCCCCCGAGGGAGCGAATCCAAAATCCCCGACAGCGCTCTTCTGTCCTCTTCGAGCGGCGCTTCCGGCTCCGCCCGATTGCCTCGACTCCGTGCCAGCAGTGGGTAGTCCCTGTTTTACCCACGCCAAACTGATTAGCAAACAAATTGTCTATTCGACTACCGTATCGCGATGGGGACACACCAATCGTCAAACCCAACGACTCACCTGTTCGAGGGGGACCACTCGGTCGGCTCGCAAAATATTTGTGGGCTGGCCATGTGATTCGGCAGTTGCATCCGACAATCTGCGACGCGACCTTTCATCCGATACACTGGTGCGAAACATGTGGCGTCCCCGGCAAGCGACGCCGGCTTCCAGCCGTGGTATTGCCACCAGACCAGTAGGGGCAGCATGAGTCTCGAAGTACCGCAGACCCCGGCGCCCATGCCCGAAGACGACGAGTTGGTCGAGCGCGTGCGGCTGGCGATGGTACCAGGCATCGGCCCGCGCTTGGCGCAGGCGCTGTTGGCGCGCTTCGGGACGGCGTCGGCGATCTTCGCGGCCTCGCGCGACGAGCTCTGTCTGGTCGAGGGGATTGGGGCCAAGCTCAGCGCGGCGATCGTAGCTGCCCGTAGCGAAATCGATGCGGCCGAAGAAGTCGCATTAGCCCGCCGCAGCGGCATCACGCTTTTGGCACGCGAGCGGCCGAACTACCCTCGCACGCTATTGGAAATCCCCGACCCGCCGAGCGTGCTCTACGTGCACGGCGAGCTCTTGCCCGAGGACTCGCTGGCGATCGCCATCGTCGGTTCGCGGCACGCCACGCAATACGGATTGCAGCTTGCCGAGCGTTTTGCCGCGAGCCTAGCTCGCGCGGGTTTGACGATCATCAGCGGCCTGGCGCGCGGCATCGACGGCGCCGCTCATCGCGGCGCGCTTTCAGCCGGCGGACGCACCCTGGCCGTGTTGGGGAGCGGGCTGTTGAACATCTATCCCCCCGAGCATCGTGAGCTGGCGGCCGACGTCGCCCGCAGCGGCGCGGTCCTAAGCGAGCTGCCGCTGCGCGTCAAACCGCTGGCCGGCACGTTCCCGCAGCGCAACCGGTTGATCTCCGGAATGTCGCTCGGCGTGCTGGTCGTCGAAGCGTCGGTGCAATCGGGCGCGCTGATCACGGCCCGCCACGCCGGCGAGCAAGGACGCGACGTGTTCGCGATTCCCGGTCGGGTCGACAATCGCCTGTCGCACGGCTGCCATCGGCTGATTCGCGACGGCGCCAAGCTGGTCGAAACACCCGACGACGTGCTCGAGGAGCTGGGCCCGCTGGTCGCGCCCACGCCAGCCGCCGACGGCCGCGTGATACATCATCCGGCCGAATTGAAACTGAATGATCTGGAGCGCAAGGTGCTCGACGCGATCGGCACGGGCCAGTCGACGATCGACGAAGTCGTGCGTGCCTGCGAAATGCCGACGGCGCAAGTTCTGGCGATCACCAGCGCGCTGGAAATCCGCCGCCTCGTGCGCCGCCTGGGGGGCAACACGATCACGCGCGTGTAAGGATGCTCGCGCTACAGCTCATACTCGATAAGAAAGAAGCGCACGAACGGCGAGGCGTGATTGTAGTCGTTCCAGTCACCGTAGTGCGACGAAATTCCCCAGCGCAGCGCGACACTTGCGCAATCTTCGGTATCGCCATTGCTGGGCTCCGCATTTCCCCACACGCTAAACTCGAATTTCTCGCCAGTCACCCAGCGGAAGTCGCCGCTGGCCTTGTCTCGCACGAGCCCGATCCACGCCTCGACGTTATCAACGTCCCTGCCATGCCCAGCTTTCAAGGCTGGCGCCAAGAGCTCTTTGCGAATGAACGTGGCCTCGCTCGGCGAGGTGATCGAGGCGAGATGGCCAGGCTTTCCTTGATAGGCGCTGGCGGCCGCCAGGTCGCGAGCGTCCTCCCAGGTGACCTGCTGATACATATAAACCAACTGATAGACGTGTTTCTTGCCGGTATCCGAATCAACCCAGGTGGCGATGCGGTTGAGCGCGCCAGCCGCGTCGATCGCGTCGTCCCCAGCGACGCCGGCAGGCTGCTGCAAGCGGCCAATCCGCTCCAACATCGGTCGGCGGTCGCCGCTAAGCATGTGCGCCATCGCCAGCGATGTTGCCACTTTGTCATCAGCCGGAACAGGTAGCGCGACCTCGGCTTCACGAACCCAGAATGCGCCGAGGACGACGGCAACGGCCGCTAGCAGCAGGCCCGCTGCGGCGGCCCGCCATTGTCGGCGACCTGGTCCTGTCCATCCGCGGCGCGCTTGGGCGCGCGTGCGCTTGCGCGCCAGGGCGAGGCGCAGGTCATCCTGCAACTCGCCGGCCGTCTGATAGCGGTCACGCGGCGCCGTCTCGAGACAATGCAAACAGATCGCTTCGAGCGAACGCGGAATCTCCCGTCGCACGCTTCGCGGTAGCTGCACGTGTCGAGCCAGCACGAATCTGGCCGTTTCGCCGGGGGTCTTCCCCTGAAAGGGCGACTGTCCGCAGAGCAATTCGAACAGGACGATCCCCAGCGCGTAGACATCGCTCCAGGGGCCAATCTCGCCGAGACGTCGGTCGGCTTGCTCCGGCGGCATGTAGCTGGGGGTGCCGACGGCCACACCGCTTTGCGTGTGGCGCGACGACTCACCGTCGAGCAGTTTGGCGAGACCAAAGTCGGACAACCTGGGGGTGAAGGCCCTTGGCGGAGACTTGGAGTCGCGGCTGTCGCCCGCCAGGTCCAGCAGGATATTACTCGGTTTGATGTCACGATGCACGATGGCCTGACGATGGGCCAGCGCGACCACGTCGACGATCGGCAGCAAGATTTCCAGGGCCGTGTCGACATCGACCCGCCCGTCGCGCGTCGCCAACCAGCGCGCCAGATCGGGACCCCGGCACAGCTCCATCACCAAGAAGACGACCACACCGTCGGTGTCGACTTCCAAGACGCTGACGACATTCGGGTGGCGCAGGCGAGCGCCAATTTGGGCCTCGCGCACGAAACGGCGGACGCGCTCGCTGTCAAGAAGCGTATCGGCGCTGGGCACCTTGAGCGCCACCTTCCGATCGTTGTCGGGGTCGTAGGCTTCAAAAACCTTGCCGAAACCTCCTTCGCCGATGCAGCGAACAATTTCGAAGCGACCAATGCAGCGCCGCTGATCCGCATGCGCCGAGAGGGGTTCGTCTAACCCCTTGAGATACTCCCAAAGTGCGGGACTTGTCGACGTGCGAAAGCGCTCCAGGATTGGCGCTAGCGCATCCGCCGGGACCACGCCTGCGTCTGGCGGCACGCGCAGCTCGTCGGATTGCTGGCGATCGCCCATGCGCTTCAATCCACGTCCAGATCCCCCCGCCCACTCAGCCGTGCGATCGCTCCAGCTCCACGCGGAGGCGCTCCACGGCGCGTGTCCACAGCATGCGGACGGCATCCGAGCTGCGTCCTAGCGCCGCGCCCATCTCCTGGAAGCTCTTCTCTTCCAGGCTTCGCATGACGATCACGACGCGATAGTCGGTGGGCAATTGTTCGATCGCCCGCAGCAGCGCAAGCCGCTGTTCCTTGTCGCAAGCGTCCTTCGACGGCGTGGCATCACGTGCTGGCGGATCGACCACCGTCGGCAGCGGGTTCAGGGCGCGTTCGCGGGCGACGTTGCGTCGGGCTTGTCGGAACGATCGCGCCAAGTCGATCATCTGGTGATCGAGAATCTGTCGCAGCCAGGCCCGCAGTTCTGGCTCAGAGTCGCCGCGGAACGCTGAGAAACCACGAACCGCCGCGTGCAGGGTCTGTTGTACGGCATCGGACGCGCCCACCTTAGGCCGCACGCCCGAATACAGCTCATCGGCGGCCACCAGTTGCAGGTAGTCACGGAAATATTCCAGCAACCGGCCCAGCGCCTCTTGGTCACCAGCACGAGCCAAGAGCAAATCTTGGTCAACGTCCGCCTGCAAGTCGCTCTTGGGGGTCATGGAGAAGTCGCCGCTGCCCGAAGAGAAGAACCAGCAAAGAATTGCACTTAACTCCATCGTAGTTTTGCGATACCGGCAGTGCAACCAACTTCACAACTGCCGTTGGGAACCGACTGCCGACGAGTAAAAAACAAGAATTCCTCGTTCGGTTTCCCTTGGCGCTACGTCTTTACTATCGGTGAAGGCGGGGAGGCGTCTCGGTGAAACCTTAAGAACTGGCGTGCAGCGCCCGTAGCGCGGTTGTCAGGCACCCCGTCGCAAAGTCGGCCTGAGGCGGCGGCGACTCCTCGACGGTGGAAGGTTTCTGTAGCCAGTCACTGACCCTGGATGCTCCGAAGCTGGGGGGCATTGAGTGCGGCTTCGCGGAAGGTTTCCGTGTGATTCTTGGAACTGTTGGCCCTTTTTACTAGGAGACGCTAATGAAACGTTTATTCTGTCTGGCTACGTTTGGCCTCGCCCTGAGCGGGCTCATGGCGGGTAACGCACTTGCGAGCCACGTGCTCTGGTCACTCGACGACACGGGCGAGGATCTGGTCGATGGCGGTTGGGGGGGGTGGCTCGGGCACAGGCCGGGCGTGTGGATCGGCGACGCCATTGGTGGTTCTGCTACTTCCACCGTTACTTGGGCTCTTGGCATTAGCAGCCCCGCGGGTTCAGGCGAATTCTTGCAGAACTTCGATCTAACCGGATACGACGAAACGAAGGCGCACATTGGTGGCCTTGCGGGCGCTTACGCTCAGTACGGATATATCCACAACATCGTTCTCAACGGCGCCACAATTTGGAGCGAGGGGGATGGCATCGCCGGTCCAGTACTTACCGCTAACATAAACACGTACGATCCTCCCCACTACAGGGATATCACCTTCGATATCACGAGCGGTTTCGTACCGGGCGTGAATACCATTAGCTTCGGGGTAGCGAACTGGTACGAGGAGGAAATCAATTTTCTGGCCGACCTCGATGCTCACCTGGTTCCGGAACCCAGCTCGATCGGCCTCGCCGGGTTGGGCATCGGAACCATCGGCTTGGTCGCGCTGCGTCGTCGCCGCACGTCTCGGTGAAAGCAATTCCGACTCGAGTGGCAACGCGCATCTCGCGCCTGGCGGGGGTGCCACTGCTGGAGTGCGCGGGTAATCCAGCAATGTTAAGCTCGATGGCGCACGACAAGGCCCATCCAGCAGTGGCGCCCACTTCCAGGTCGTCCTCTGGTCTATAGAACTGTTCGTCGCAAGGGGATGCGGGATTGCACCGGAGGGCTCGATGCTGTTGACTTGTGGAGCGGCGAAGGATGCAACGTGCTTGGTCGCGTACGTGGTACTGCGAGGCGGGATACTGCTGGCAAGTGCGTCCTCGTCGCGCGGTGCCGAGCCCTTCGTGCCGGTCGAGCAAGGGCAGCCGGCGTGTTTGATCGTTATTGCGAAGAATCCGAATCCGGCCGTGCGATTGGCGGCGTTGGAACTGCAATTTCACGTGCTGAAAATCGCCGGCGCGGAGCTGCCGATTCGCAGCGAGGATACGCCGACCAAGGGGCGACGCATCCTCGTTGGCGACAGTTCGGCCGCCGCGGAGCTTGGCTTCCGCGTCGACGAATTTGCGCCGCAATTGTGTCGCCTCTCGGTTCGACACGTTGGCGCCGATCGACCGCTCGGCCTGGGGCCTCCGCGTCCCCAAGACGGTTGCCCCAGGCCCGTGGCGTCGGATTGGCGACGACCGCCCTGTGAACAATGGACCACCTTGGCGGCGGCATTCGTCAGCCAGGGTTGTGGCCTGGCAACTACGGCCTGGTTTTGGATTGATCGCTCGTGAACTTGGAAGCATCGTCGAACTCAGGAAGCGGCTATACCAATTCGGCGATTCTGGTGGCCGCCCAATTCTATCTGGAACAGCGTTTGGGTCGGGGCGAACCGATTTCGGACGAAGGCTGGCGGCCGTTTTACGAGATCTATGAACCGCTGATTCGCGGCTTCGCCTTGCGCTGTCGCGTTCCGAGCGACGAAGTGGACGATTGCGTTCAGGAAGCGCTGCAGACGGTGACGTCGACTCTTCGCGACTTCCGCTACGATCGCCAGCGCGGGAGCTTTCGCGGTTGGCTGTACACGCTCGTGCGATCCCGCGCTACCGATCTCATGCGTCGCCGCTTGCGCCGCGCCGCGCGATTCAAGGCGCAGCAGCGCACGGATCATGTCGCCGCACCCTGCAACGATCCCACGGTAGAGATCGACCGCCGCTGGCGCGCCGCCGTGGTCCACACGGTTATCGACCACTTACGCGGTGAGGTATCACCACGCAACTTTGAAGTTTTCTATCTCCGTTCGGTACAGGAGCTATCGGTTTCCGAGGTGGCGCTGCGAACCGGATCGACGCCAGAAAGAGTTCGCTACCGTCACCATCGCATGGTGCGGAAGTTCCGTGACTTGTTTCTCCTCTTGACAGGCGAGCACCACAGGGCCGGTTAGCCACCCCGGCTGACTAGGGCGCCAAGGGAAGTAGCCGTAAAGTCGTGTGGCGGGAGCTTGTTGTCACGCGAGTGGATGGTGCCCGACAAGAATTTTTTTTGCCAGCGCGCAACGCCCAGGCGGCGGCGGCGTAGATCATCGCAAGCCCGCTCTCTTGACGGGCCGCAACGATCCCCACGCCGGCCACCGACTTGCCGATGGCCGGGCACAGGCGCCTGAGGACGGAGACATGACCATGCACCACCTTCCCCGTAACACAGTCGTCGCACGCACCGAACAACGCGACCCGCGCGAATCACTAGCCAGGGGTCGTACCCGCCTCGATTCCATTCACGCTGACATCGTCTGGCTGTCGCGCCTCGATCGAAGATCCCCCGCGAGGACAGCCCGAGAACTCCGCAGCGCGTTTACGTTGGTGGAGTTGCTGGTCGTAATCGCCATCATTGGCGCACTGATCGCCCTGCTGCTACCGGCAGTTCAGGCGGCCCGCGAGTCCGCGCGGCGCACTCAGTGCCGCAACAATCTCAAACAGCTCGGCTTGGCCTTGCACAACTACCACGGCTCCTGCGGCGCGTTTCCGCCGAGTTCCACCGGCCCGGTGGTTGGTCCATTTGGCGGTACCTTTCGCACAAAGCTTGCGCCGGTCGGTAGTCGACCTGGCACTCCTTGCGGTCACGTTTTCAGTTGGCTCGCGATGTTGTTGCCCCATCTGGAACAACAGAGTCTGCAAGCCACGATCGATTTTCGCCGCGCGACATGGAACGAGGCAGGGTTCAGCGGTGCGGCCCCGCAGGGAAACGTGCTCGTTTCACAGGCCCAACTCCCGGCCTTTCGCTGCCCGTCGTTTGGCGATGAATTCGTCTCCGAGGCCGTTGAGTATGATGTGATTCCCTGGAAGAGTCCGGCGCTGACAAATTACGTCGGGGTCGGTGGGAGCACGTGGGGATTCTTGACAGGCGCCGTGCCCAACGGTGTGCTGTCTCCGCCCACGACCAGACGCCCTAACCCGACCCGGTTTGCCGACATCAGGGACGGGGCCACGAACACGGTGTTGTGTACCGAAACCAAGGAGCGCAGTTACGCTGCCTGGTGGGAGGGGAGCACGGCAGCCGTCGCGCTAATGCTCCATCCCAGCCCCAGCGGCGACACGCAAACAGCCTTGAATCGTTCGGTCTACATGCTGCAGAGCGACCTCAACGGCACGCCCTCCAGCAGCGGTTTCCAAAGCGATTGGAAGTGGGGACCAAGTAGTGAACACGCGAGTGGCGCCCATCATTTGATGGTCGACGGCAGCGTGCACTTCATTGCCGACCAGGTCGACGCCGCAACCTATCGCGGCCTGGCCACCCGCGCCGGCAACGAGCCTCCCGGTGAGTTTTAGATGCGGCGGCCGTATCGCACGGCCGGCGAGCGCAACTTCCTTAGCAAAGGGTTCCATCCATGTGCCGATTCGACCATCTCCGCCTGGTGATCGCCTGCGGCGTCAGCCTCCTGGCGCTCGCGCTTCAATGCGCGTCTGCTGGCGCCGCCGATGCCTTGCGCCTCGTCGAGCAAGGACAGCCAGTCTGTTCGATCGTCGTTTCCAAGAGCCCGACGCCCGCGGCCCAACTGGCGGCGCTGGAGCTGCAATTCCATGTGCTGAAGATCACCGGCGCCCAGCTACCGATCCGGACCGACGACTCGCCGACCGCGGGGCGACGCATCCTCGTCGGCGACAGTGCGGCCGCCGCGGAACTTGGCTTCCGCGGTGACGACCTTGCGCCGCAAGAGTACTGTGTGGCGTTTCGGCCTGACACGCTAGTGTTGATCGGCCGCGATTGGCGGCCAGGCGATGCCGCAACGGAACGCAAGGGGCGCCCGATGGTTGGCGGCGATACTCTCGAACAGGCGCGACATCAGATCAACTACTGGAAGACCGTCGGTTGCACAGATCGAGACGCCGGCAACCTGCAACTGCCGGGCCTGTACGACGACCAGGGAACCTATCTGGCCACGTGTGATTTCCTGGAGCGCCACTGTGGTGTGCGCTGGTACGGCCCAGGCGAAATCGGCGCGGTCATCCCCGAACGATCGACGTTGACGGTGGCCGGCGACGATGTTCGCCGCGCGCCCGCCCTGAAGCAGCGCAACGCGCTGGCCAGCGGCAATTGGCCGTTTATGAAAAACCAATGGGGCGAAGTCTCGCCGGAGCAGATCCAGCTCCATTGGCGACGCTTGCGACTGATTGGCGAGCGCTGGGCCTGCAATCACACCTTTCACCGGCAGACCGTCCACAGCACCTTCCGCGACCGCGAATATCAATGTCGAAATCTCCGCGGATATGGCTCGCAGCTCTGCTACACGAACCGCAAGCTCATCGAGCAGGTGGCGCAAATGGCGCGCGACTACTTCGATGGCCAAGGCGAACTGCCCGAGGGCTGGAAGGCCCTGGGCGATTACTTCGCCCTGGTTCCCGACGATAACTCCAATTTCTGCCAGTGTCAGAATTGCAAAGCGCTGCTCGCGCAAGGTCAAAAGCTCAAAACCGGCTACTTCAACAGTGGCGAGGCGAGCGTCTACTGGTTCACGTTCGTCAACGAAGTCGCCCGCGAGGTCCGCAAAACGCACCCCGACAAGTACATCGCCACGTTGGGCTACTGGCTCTACGCGATCCCGCCCGATTTCAACCTCGAGCCGAATGTCTCGATCGCGCCTTGCCTGGGCACGTGCGCGTTCTCGGCCAATCCGGTCGTGCGCGACAGCGACTTGGAGCTTTACCAGAATTGGTTTCCGAAGACGCAGGCCCCCATGTTCATGTGGGTCTACTTTCATCACCCCATGGAACCGGCGCTGATCCAGGGCTGGAAGTGTTTCCCCAACGTGATGGTTCACCAGACGGCCGACAACATGCGGCGGTTCGTGGGCGACAAGGTGCGCGGCATTTTCGTCTGCGGCGAGCAGGATCAGCTCGAACATTACGTGATGGTCAAGCTGTGGGACAACGCCGAGTTGGACGTTGATCAACTGCTCGATGAGTTCTTTCGGCTTTACTTCGGGGCGGCCGCGGAACCGATGAAGCGCTTCTATTTGCGCCTCGAACAAATCGCCTGCGACCCGGCGAACTACCCCGCCTCGACGCGCACCAAGTACAGCACCGATTGGCGCACCGTGGCCTGGGAGCACCTGGGCACGGCCGAGCGCGTGCAAGAATTGGGCGCGCTAATCGCGGCAGCCGAAGGGCAAGTCACTACGCCCCGGGAGAGGCAGCGCGTGGCACTGTGGCGACACGCTTTTTGGGACTGGATCGTCGCGGGGCGCGAGCAGTACCTGGCTGAGCAGAAACTCACAAAGCCCTGAAGCGTGGCGGATAGCGCCGTGCGATTGTCTGGTGATGTCGCGTGCTCAGCCAGATGAGTCGCGAAAATCTGCCCGACCGCCGCGCAGCAAAAAGCCCCGCGGTTGGCGGGGCCTTTTGCTGCGTTCAGTACCCCCAAGGGGAGTCGAACCCCTGTTCTCGGACTGAGAACCCGATGTCCTAGGCCTCTAGACGATGGGGGCCCGCGACCGCCGCATGGCCAGGGAAATTGCGTCTCCCACGGTCACGCCAGCCGACGCTTGAGAGCTAGTTAACCGGCACAGGGCGACGGTGTCAACCGCGTCGGCCGGTGTCGCCTCAGCGCCACGCACTGTTTCAAGTGACACGACTGGGGTGCCATGCTCCACGCTTGCGTGGGCATGCGCGAAGTCGTGACCGCATGCCCACTTCGGAGTACCTCAGTGGGCATGGCACCCAGCTTTCGGGTCCATTCAGTTTGAAAGTTACGCAACCGTGCGCTGCCGCATTCGCACGGATCGCGACGGCCAATCCGTTCGCACCTCAATCGACGCATGCACCGTCATCCACAGAATACGACGCATAAGCCCCGTCGTGGGTTCGAGCGATCTCCTGTCGCGTCCGCGACAAGAGCTGCGTTCGAGCGCCAGCGCACTATCGCCTTTCGAACCCCGGCCGCCCCGCTTGCCTGCGAACCAGGTTGAGGAAACGGATCACCCCCGGCCGCGCGACTAGCCGGCGCTCGAGTTGCCGCTTGCCCGGAAAGTCCAACAGCGACAGTCCGATCAACACCGCCAGAATCCCCTGTCCAGGAGTCACCAGCATCACCAACCCCGCGAACAGCAAGACCACGCCCAGTGCGTTCTTGAGAATTTTGAGCGTCAGGCGTAGCGCCGGATGCCGATCGCGCCAACGATCGGTCGGCTGATAGCCAGGCGCGAAGTAATTGCTCGGCAAACGCAACACGTACCAGCGCGCCCCCCACAGGCTGACAACCGCGGTCGCCACCCCGATGGCCAACGCCCACATGCTGCTAGGGAGCCAATCGGAGAGTGTCAGGGCGCTGAGGCAGTCTGGCATGCGCAAGAACGCGAAAGGTGGGTCGGCCCGCGGAGATCAGTCAGAGGTACTCTACCTCAAGGGATGCACTTCGCGCGCCGTTTATTCCGGGTGTGCCACTGCTTGCTTGTTACTGATAACTCTTGTTGGCAAAGAATACACCGGCGGACAAGCAAGCAGTGTCGGTCACAAGCTCACCCGCGCGGCACTGCTTGTCGGCGCGTCCGGCAGACGAGCAACACACTGTCTCTGCCGCCAAGCAGTGGCACACAAACGTGAGTAACCTCAGGCTAGCAGCCCCTTCAAATCAATAGGATGCAGTGGCTGAGCCGTTTATTCCCTGGCCACACGCCAGCGAATGCGAAACAGCCAGCTCATTGTCGCCAGCAGCATCACGTTCAGCACCAGGGCGAAAACGAGATGATCCACCGGCATGCGCCAACTGCCACCGTAACTCTGGCCTTCGACTGACAGCGGGACTGCCAACGCGGCAGAAAACGGGCTGACCGTTCCCAACCGATCGACGATCGCCGGCGCCGCCGTGCCGCCGAAGAATGTGCGCGCGAAGAAGCTGGCGGCTGGCGGCGCCAGAAACAACGCCAGCACCGTCAGGTAGGCCGTCATCAGCGCGACCGACGTCTTGCGCATCAGCACCGAGCAGAACAGCGCCAGGTTGCCGGTCGTCAAACAGGTGATCGCGATGATCACCACGTACATCCCCAGCGCCGGCAAGTTCGTCCAATAACTACGGACCATGCCGGCCGCCAGCAACAGCGGCCATACCAAGAACATCGTCAGCACGCTCGACACGCGCAGGCCCGAGATCAGCTTGGCCCACAAGATCTGCCACGGCGAGAGAATCGTCGTCAGCAAGAGTTCGAGTGTTTCGCGCTCGCGTTCGCTGGTCACGCTGCCGGCCGAAAAGACCGGCCCGACCAGCACGTTGAACAACAGCACATAGCAGACGTACCACGGCGCCCATTCGGGGTGTGTGTGGTAGAAGCAGAAGAACATCAGCGGAATCGCCAGCGCCATGCTGATCTGGATCACCACCCGCAGCATCAGCGTTCCCTGGCTGAAAATCTCGCTGCGCATCTCCTTGTCGAAGACAGGATTGGCGCCGTCGGGCAAGAGATCGTCGCGCTTGGCCGGCGCGAACAAGCTGTCGGGGAACTGCCCGCGCTGGATCACCAGCCCCACGGCTTGCTGCATTTCGGCCTCGGCGTCGACGACTTCCTTGCCTTCGCTGCCAACGTCGGGCGGACGCAACAGCCGCGCAGTCGTGCCCACAAACAGCACGCCGATGATCGCCACCCCCACGGCCGGCACCACGGTTAACGACGCCACGAGCCGCAGGCCGGCGGCCGTTTCGCTCGTCGTCCACCAGAAGATCGAGCCCGCCATGGCCAGCGGCAAGATCACCAGGTAGCTGACCAACAGCGACGCGCTGGTCCGCTGAAAGTACGCACTGCAAGCCAGGCTGATCATGCCGAAGGTGATCGTCGACGTCAAAAGTGCGATGTACGCGGCCAGCACTTCGTACAAGCTCACGCCCCCCAAGGGCAGGCAGAGCATCACGATCGGCAGTGACGCCAGCACGAACAGCGCCAAGTGGGCCAGCGACGCCAGCAATTTGCCCAGCAGAATCGCGCTGGGGGCCAAGGGACTCGCCAGCAGCATCTCGGCGCTCTTGCGTTCCTTCTCGCCGGTGATCGCTCCCGCGGCGAAACTCGGCGCCATCAGCGAGGCCAGCAAGTACTGCCCCAGAAAAAACAGATTGACCAGCCGCTGCGACGCCACGGGGTTCAACAAGTCGACGCGCTCCTGCCGCGGCCAGGCCAGGTAAACCACGCCCCCCAGCGCCGCCAGATACGCGAACATCAGCACAAACGCCCGCTTCATCCGCAGGTTCAACAGCAGCTCGCGCTGCAGCACTGGATTCTCGACCAGGTACATCAGGTCACCAGCCCCTTCGTGACCAGCATGAACACGTCTTCGAGCGTGGGGTCCTTGTCGGCGAAGCTGCGAATCGGCACGCCGGCCGCGACCAACTGCGAGAGCAGGCGGGCCAGGTGCTCGTCGTCGCTGGCCAGTTCGACCCGCAGCGTGTGGTCCGTCGCGTCGACCGACAATGTCTCGGGTTGGCTGCGCACGATGGCCAGCGCCGCCTCGAGCCGATCGTTGACCTTGATCTCGACGTGGCGATTGCGGTGAATCCGGCGGTAAACATCGTCCATCGGCCCGTGCAACAGCAGCCGGCCGCGCTCGATGATGCCGATCGAAGTGCAGCAATCGGCCAGCTCGGTAAGGATGTGGCTCGAAATCAAAATCGTTTTGCCCATCCGAGATAGCTCTTTGAGCAGCGCTTTGACCTCCAGGCGGGCCCGTGGATCGAGCCCACTCGACGGCTCATCGAGAATCAGCACGGGGGGATCGTGGACGAGCGTTTTGGCCAGGCAGAGCCGCTGCTTCATGCCGCGCGACAGGCCGTTGACGAAGTCGTCGCGCTTGTGCGTCAGGTCCAACAGTTCGAGCACGTCGCCGATGACCGCCCGCCGCTTGCTGCGCGGGATCTGGTACGCCACGGCGAAAAAATCGAGAAACTCCCAGACCTTCATGCCGTCATAGACGCCGAAGTTGTCGGGCATGTAGCCGACGCTTTTACGCACGTCGAGCGGCTGCGTGCGCACGCTGAAACCGTTGACCGTGGCGTCGCCGCTCGTGGCCTGCAAGAGCGTCGCCAGAAAACGGATCGTCGTACTTTTGCCGGCGCCGTTGGGGCCAATAAAGCCGAACAGTTCCCCCGCCGCGATCGAGAGATCGAGCGCCTCGACGGCGGTGAAGTCGCCGTATTTCTTATGGAACTGGCGGATTTCGATCATGGAGGCAACCCGAGAATGCGTCTACGGATTCGGCGGGGGAGCTGCTTCCGCGGCTGGTTTCGGTTCACCGTAGTCGAACACGTTTGGGTCGTCGGGCAAGCGGCCGATTTCCAGCTCCACCTCACGGCGGCTCGAACTGTCGCGCGCCAGCGCCGTTGCAGTTGAATCGTATTGCAAGTGCGCCACGACCAGCGACGATTGCTGCAACTGCGTCGCCCGCGGCTCGATCGTCATGCCCCCCAGCGGCGCATCGCACCAGGCCACCAGCCGGTACTCGCCGTTAAGGCAATCGTCGATAGCCAGCTCGACGAGCGCAGCGTGGTCGGGACGAGCGATGGGCGCCGCTGCGGCACCGGCCCTGGCATGCGGATCGGTCTTGCCACTCGATTGATCTGCGCCGTTGACTGGCGGCGCCACAGCCTGTTTGAGTGCTACTGATACTCGCGGCATGGCCGAGAATGTCAGTTCTCGTACCTCGCCCGGCGCGAGATTGCCCACCGTGGCAACTTCCGCTCGACCATCGCGCGGCATGTCGCCGGCGCCGTAGCGATCCCCCCCTCGCCCGATGTGGCGGTGCACCACGCGCACGTCGCGCAGCGCCAGGCCGGTGGCGTTGCGCACTTGCCAGGCATCAGGCGCGTTGGCGCGCGCGGGCTCGAGCATCAGGCCGCCGGCCAAGGGGAGCACGTGTTCGCTGTGCAACATGCCGATCGAATTCGAGGCCACACGAAAGTCGCTCAGCCGCGCGGTTTGATCTGTGGCCAGCGCGATCGTCGAGCGCGACTGACCGGGGAGCAACGCCTCGTCGGCCGCCGCCAGCGGCAGCGCGACCCCGCCGGGATCGTCGAACTCGGCTGCATAGCGCGTCGTCAGCGATGTATAGAGCGCCGTGTAGCGCGTCACGTGAGCCCGCGGATAGGCGCCTTGCAGCTCGACGATTGCCAGCTCGTTCTGCGCGCGGACAAAGCCGATGTCGAGCTGTGCCAGGTAAACTACGGCCAGCGCGCCCCCCAGCGCGATCACCGGCACCGCCAGCCACGCCCATTCGACGCGCCCCAGCAGCCGGAACAACGCGAAGTTCAACGGCACTAGCACCAGCAGGTAGACCCCCAACACACGCACGACGAACTCGGCGCTGGGAATCTTGATGCCGGCCGCCTCCTGCAATTGCCCCGCGGCCACTCGGCTGACGTCGCCAAAATCGCTCCAGCCGGCGACGCCCGGGCCGAAGCCGGGCGGGGCGAAAGGCTGGTCCTCGGCTGCCGGGGCTGCTCCTGGCACAACCTGGTTGGCATAGAAGAGTTGGCGGGTGCTGTTGGGGTCTTCGCGCGGCGCCTCGGCCGTTCCGAATTGATTCCAGGGGCGCCACTCGCCCGCGTCGCGGCTGAAGTAGCGGACCCGCGAAACGCGCCGCGGATCGAACCACGAATGCTCATCGCGCCAGGCGAGCGCCACCGAGTTTCCGGCGCGCGAGAACTTGCGGCTCGGTCGCCGCAGCAAGCAGCAGTTCAGGAACGAGTCGAAGCCCGGCCACCGCGCTAGCGCCCGTTCGTTGAGGCGAAAGGCCGTGACCACCACCCGGCCGCTCCCCACCGCGCGCTCGACCACCAGCGGCAGCTCGTCGCTCCCCAGCACCACGCGCGCTCCGCTGCGTGGCGTCAAGCGTTCGCCCGTCCACGCGGCCGGCAACCGCAGCGCGGCGGTCGCCGGGCTATAGTCACGATCGAGCTCGCCGAGCTGCTCGGCCCCCAGCTCAACCGCGCCGGCGCCGTCGGCCGGCAGATAGTCGGCCAGAAAACTCTGCTTCAACAAGTCGATCGTCTGCGGGCCGCTGACGATCAGCTCTCCGCCCCAGTGCAGCCAATCGACGAGCGCGCGCTGCTGCTCGGGCGACAGCGGCTTGGGATCGAAATCGTCCCACACGAGCGCCGCCACGCTGGTCCAGGCCGCAGCGCGACTGGGTAGCGCGGCACTGCTGCCAGGTTCAACGATCGTCAACCGATAGTGCGGATCGACCGGTTCGTTGAACGAAAAGTACTTGCCGCTGGGAGCTTGCAGCGTGTCGAGCTGGCGCACGAACTGAAACGTGTCGGGCTCGCGCGCCAGCACCGTGAAATAGTACTGATGCGCGAACAGCCGCGTCGCCGGATCGCGCGCGGCGAGCACGTCTCGGCCCGAGTCGGTCGTCAGAGCCAGCGGAACCTGCTTCGTTTCCTGTCCGGCCGGTAGATAGAAGCTGAACTCGATCCGCTTCTTCTGTCCCTTCGCCAGAGCGACTTCGCGTGTCACTTCGAGCCGGAACCGAGCGGCCGCTCCCAGGTCGAGCGCGCCGGTTCGAAACCGCCCGCGAAAATCGTGGTGATTGGCCACCAGTTGCGACTGGGCCGCGGTCCAGTGCCCCGGCTTGGCAAACAACTGCATGCGGTTGGGGTCCGCCGGCAGCGAGGCGCTCGAGCCCAGCTCAAAGTCGGGCTTGGCCCGCTCGGCTTCGAGCCGTTTGCGCTCGGCTTCGCGCTCGGCCTCGGACTTGGCTTGTTGCGCCGCGTCGGGGTTCTCGGCGCGGCGGCACCCGCCGCACCCCGATACGCCAACCAGGGCGATGATCGCGACGAGCACCAGTGCCGCTGGTCGACAGCGCCCAGCGCCGCAAAGCGATTGCGGCCGACTCGATTTCATGGCCCTCTGCTCCGAAACTTCCGCGGCGCTACCCGACTTTGAGTGTACGGGGAGCATCCGCATGAGGAAAGCAAAAGAGCCAAAGCGCCGCCGTTGTGTTGGAACTTCGAACTACGAGACCGAAGTGTCGCCCTCGCCGAAACTTCGCATCGCGGGCAAGCAATCCTTCGGACATGCGCGGCGCCAGTCGACAACACGGCGTTCATGGCGCGACCAACTGCTGCAGTCGTGAACGAAGCTCGTTCGAGGCCGTCAGAAACAGGTCGACCTCCGACCGCAACGTGATGAAGTCGAAGCCATCGGCCAGCTTGGCCTGCGCGTCGTCCAAGCTGTAGGTGTTGCAGCCGGCGATCTTCCGCGACTTCTGGCAGGCGGCCACGATGCGTGCCATCGCCCGCTGGTGTTCGGGGTGTTCGGCATAGTTGTCGCGCGGCAAGCCCATCGAGAGGGCCAAGTCGGTCGGGCCAACAAAGCAGCCGTCGACGCCTTCGACCGCCAGGATTGCCTCGACTTCGGCCAGGCCGCGGGCGTGCTCGATCTGCACCAGCAACCACGTCTGGCGATTGGCGCGTTCGGCGTAATCGTCGCCAACGTGTACCGCCATGTCGCCGCCGAACGAGCGAGACCCTAGCGGTGGGTACTTGGCCGCGGCGGCCAACGCCTGCGCGGCGGCCAGCGAGTTGACCATCGGCACGACGACCGTCGCCGCACCGATATCGAGCGCGCGCTCAACCTCGTGCGGCACGCCGACCGACACGCGCACAACAGGCTGGCTCCCGGCGTCGCGCAGCACATGCACGCACTCGTAGGCGGTTTCGAAACTCATCGCCCCGTGCTGCATGTCGAGGATCACCGCCGGCCAGCCAGTGCGCGCCAGATAGCGCGAAACCGCCGGCGACGGAATCGACTGCCAGATTCCTAGCAGCGGATGAGCTCGATTGGGGCGCTGGTCGAACATCGCGTGGCTCTGCCTTGGCTAGCGAGGTGCTAAAAAGTCTTCACCAACGTGCCGCCGTCGACGACGATCGTCGTGCCGGTGATGTAGCTCCCCGCGTCGCTGGCCAAGAGCAAGGCGGGCCCGGCCAGCTCGCGCGGTTCACCCCAACGCCGCAAGGCGGTCCGCTCGGCGAAGGTCTGCTTCTCTTCGGGCTTGAGCAAATTCATCGGCAAATCGGTGAGAAACGGACCCGGCGCCAGGCAGTTGACGGTGATTCCGAACGGCCCAAGCTCCAGGGCACTTGAGCGCGCCATGCCGATCAAGGCGGCTTTGGTCGCCGAATAGGCGTTGCGCCCTTCCTTGCTGGCCAGTCCCATGATCGACGAAATGTGGATCACGCGCCCCCAGCGGCGCTCTTTCATGCCTGGTACCAACGCGCGGGTGAGGACCATGCAGCTTGTGAGGTTCAACTCCAAGAGGTGGTCCCACTCGTCGTCGGTGATTTCGTCGATCGGCTGCGGTACGTTTCCCCCCGCGTTGTTCACCAGAATGTCGATGCGGCCGAAGGGCTGGCAGGCCTCGCGGGCCAGGCGTTCGGCTTCGGGCCGACGCGAGACGTCGGCCACCACATACGCGGCGCGCGCCGGCAGGCCGAGCGTGATTTCGTCGGCGGCCTGGCGGAGCTCGTCTTCGTGCCGGCTGGAGATCACCACGCTGGCGCCAGCCGCGGCGAAGGCGCGGGCCATCGCCTTGCCGAGCCCTTTGCTGCCGCCGGTAATCAGGGCGACGCGCCCCGTCAGATCGAATAACGCGTTGGGTTGCATCGAAGCATCCACCAATGGGTTAGCAAAGGAGACGATTGCGCGACTGTTTTAACCTGTCGGCGAATCGCCGGCAAAGCGCGCTATCGACGCTGTGCTACTGGGCGGCCGGCAGCGGCAAGTCGACCGTGTACACGCCCGAGCTGTCCTCGGGCCCGCCGATTTGCGCGGGGTCGATCAGCAGCCGATCGCCAACCAGTTCGCGAGCGACGATCTTGCCATCCGACCCGGTAACGAGAAACTCGGCCGGGTGGACGAAGACGATCGGGATGCGGTTCTCGCGCGAGCGGGCCTGCACGATCGGATCGTTCTTCTTTTCGCCGAACATGCCGCCCGAGGGGCAGATCACCAAGTCGGCGCCGCGGGCGCAGATGCGGCCGACGATGTCGGCCTCGGTGCGATCGGCGCAAATGATCAGGCCGATCTTGCCGTAGGGGGTCGCGAAGGTCGGCGAATCGCTGCCCGGTGTGTTGCGGACCAGTTCGTGCTGGAGCTTCTGCTTGCGGTATTTGCCGATGAGCTTACCGTCGGGCCCGATGAGCACGGCGGTGTTATAGCGCAGCTCGCCGTCGGCTTCGAGCATGCCGGCGATGAGGTGGATATCGAGGTCATCGGCCAGGGCCGCCAGCTTGCGAAAACTGGGCCCGTCGGGAATCGCCTCGCCAAGCGCGCGATAGGTGTCGAGCGGGATCGACTTGTCGGCGATGGCGTAGCCGTCCAAGAAGCACTCGGTGGTGCAGACGATCTGGGCGCCGCGCTCGGCGGCCTGCCGGATCAGCGGTTCGACGCGCCGCAGGTTGGCCGCCTTGTCGCCGCGAATCCACTTGAGCACGATGCCGGCCACGCGGACGTTGGGACGATCGGCTGCGGCGGGCTGCTCTGCGGTGGACTCAGCGACGCGCTCGGCGGACTGAACCTCGCAGGCCGCAATCGCCAGCCATGCGACCGCTGGTAGCAGCACGGTTCGAGTCGGTTGTCGTAGTGTTGGCGCCGACACTGGATACTCCACACAAGGTCATGGGCAGAGGGTTCGTTCCGAACCTCGTCTGCATGCGGTCACTAACACTTCGATCCGCGAGTCGCTCAGCCCAACACTGCTGGACAAGCCAGCAGTGGCACCCGCGGCGCAGGCTTGAGGCTCGAGAAGTACGGGCATACGGGGAAGCGACGCTATGTCGAACTATTCTTTTTGCTTGTCTGGCGGCAGCTTGCGGATCGTTTGCTTGTCGCCCGCCAGGTTCAGCGTGAAGCCGACGACATCGCCGGGCTCCTTGAGCTCGAAATCGACCGAGGCCGCCGTCCAGCGCAGTGCGAACTCGTGATCCGACAACGGCAGCAAGTCGATCACCTGTCCGGTCTTCATGTGAAACTGAAGCTGATCGCCTACGAGCTTGATCTCTCCCAAAGGCCCTAGCAGGCTGCCATAACCGCCGACAAACTTCTCTAGCTGGCTGGTGGCCAGCGTGACGAGCTCGCGCTGGGGGAGCTTGGTCGCCTCGGGGCCAACGGGGTCAACGATCTCGCGCACCCAGATGTTGCGGTAGCGCACCGGGTTGCCGTGATCTTGCAGCGAGATGGGCAACCGGTCGGCGTGCGAGGTGTACGGCAGGTTCTGCATCCAGGTCGTGGGGCCCCACAGTTCAACGGCGTCTTGCACTACCACGCCATTGTGGAAGACCGTGATGCGCGCGGCGCGCTCGAGCGTGCCGTTGTCGTGAAAACGCGGGCGGCGGAATGCGATATCGAATGCTTGCCACTCGCCTGGCGGAAGGCAGGCGTTGGCCAGCGGAGGGTACTGACCGTAGATGGCGCCGGCCTGACCGTCGGCGTAGGTTTCGTTTTCGTAGGAGTCGAGGACCTGCACTTCGTAGAGGCTCATCAGGAAGACGCCGCTGTTGCCGCGCCCCTGGCTGCGGCCGTGCGCCGGCGACGGCGTCGCCCACTCGATGTGCAGTTGCACGTCGCCGAATTTGTCGGCCGACACGAGATAGCCACTCAACGGGACCGATTCCATGTAGCCGTCGCGGGCTTTCCACTTGGCGGGGCCGCCGTCGGCGCTGCGCCACTTGGAAAGGTCGCTGCCGTCGAAGATTACCAAGGCGTCGCTGGGAGCGGGGGCCGGCAGCGCAAGCTTGCCCGGCGCGACCACCGGCGGGCGGGGCCGAGTCATGTCGTGGGCCAGCCAGCGGGCCGGCTTTTGTGCGGCGGCATCGGTTTGAGCCAGCACGTTTTCGCTGGCGATTGTCAAGCCGAAAACCATGCCGATGAGAAGTGTCGAAGCGGTGTGGGCCACGCGAAGGTTCCTTGTCGAGCAAGTGGCGCTTGGAGTTGTGAAGCGGTCGGGCCGCCCCCGTTTTATCGCTTGCCGGTTGCGATCGCCACGGATTGTAGCACGGGGAAGGGTTGCGATTCGTAAACTCGCATGGTCCCTCACACCAGCCCGAAGCGCAGCAAGGGTTTGTAAGGGAGCGTGCGAGTTCGCCAGGTAGTGCCGGCGGGGCGACGCCGAACGACCTTCGCTGCGCTTCGGGCTAGTGTGGCGCGAATTGGCGGAACTGAGTGATTTGGCCGTGTCGTTCTATTTCGGCGGTTCCAGACACCAAAGGCCGCTCCCCGACGTGGCTGCCGCGGTCTATACTGAACTCTCCTTTCGGAACATCGAGTCAACTTCACCCGCGACGCTAGCGATCGATCTGGCCAGGCGCCGCTGGTGTAAGTCCGCCGCGGGGCCGGTTCGACGGTTCGCGGCGGCAGGCCCCGGCGGCGGTGCGTCGATGAACGTCGCTTCGCGCAACCCAGAATTACCGGGCGATACGCTCGATGGCCCCATCGTCGACGAAATTTCGGCGTCGCACGAGCGTCCGAAAGTCGAGCTCGTCGCCGGCACACGACCTCAGCTCGCAGCCGAAACGCAGTTGCAACTGCGCGGCCGGCTGCGCATGGCCGCGGCCTTGCTGTTGGCGGCCACGCTGTTCTTCACTTTGCGCGGTCTGGTGGTCGGTAGCGCGCGCACGGCATTTCCCGGCGATCAGATCAGCTCGGCATTGTTGGCCTATCGCTACCTGGTGATGGTCGTGCTGTTGCTGGCCACCATCGCACTGTGGAGCCGTTGGAACCTGTCGATGCAGGAGCTGCGCGGCCTGGAGCTGGCGATCTTCGGGCTGTTGTGCGTGTTTTTCTTATTCCTGCACCTAAGTTCGCTGCGCGAGGCGGCCGTGCCGGTGTTCGCCGCGCCGGGTGCCGCGGCGGCGGTCGACATCGACCGCGTGCGGCGCTCGACGATGGTCGTGGAGTTGATGTGGTTCGCGCTGGTAGTAATCTACGGCACTTTCATTCCGAACTCACCGCGCCGCGGGGCTGTGGTGATGGGCGCGATGAGCCTGGCGCCTTTGGCCGTGCTGGCGACCGCCGGCTGGCTGCACGTATCGATCTGGCCGATCATCTTCCCTAACGAGCTGACCGTGGCGATGGCAGTGTCGGGCGTGGGCTTCGCGACCGCCTGGTATGGTTCGTACAAGGTCACCATGTTGCGGCGCGAGGCGTTCGAAGCGCGACAATTGGGCCAGTATCGCCTTACCGAACGCCTGGGCGCCGGCGGCATGGGTGAGGTCTTTCTGGCCGAGCACCAGATGCTCAAACGCCCTTGCGCGGTAAAGCTGATCCGCCCCGGGCAGGCGGCCGACAGCAAGGCGCTGGCCCGCTTCGAGCGCGAAGTGCGGGCGATTTCGCGGCTCACTCACTGGAACAGCGTCGAGATTTTCGACTACGGCCGGGCCGACGACGGCACCTTCTACTATGCGATGGAATACCTTCCCGGCCTGAGCCTGCAGCAGGTCGTCGAACGGCAAGGCCCCATGCAGCCCGAGCGGGCCGTGCACTTGCTAAGGCAAGTTTGCCAGGCGCTGAGCGAAGCCCACTCGATGGGGATCATTCACCGCGACATCAAGCCGAGCAACATCATCGCCTCGCAGCGCGGCGGCGTGTACGATGTCGCCAAGCTGCTCGACTTCGGGCTGGCCACGTCGACCGAAGAGTTGGTCGACATGCGCTTGACGCAAGACGGCACGATCGCCGGGTCGCCCTTGTACCTGGCTCCCGAGCGGTTCCTCGAAGGAGGCGAGCCCGACGCACGTTCAGACATTTATGCCTTGGGGGGCGTACTCTACTACGTGCTCACGGGGCGGCCGCCGTTCCGGGGTGAGTCGCCGCTGAAGCTAATGATCGCCCACGCCCGCGAGCCGGTGGTGCGGCCGCGCGAGCTGGACGCCAGCTTGCCGGCCGACCTCGAAGCGGTCATCATGCGCTGCCTGGAGAAGTCGCCGGAGGATCGCTATCCCGACGCCGTTGAACTCGAGCGCGCCTTGGCCGGATGCAGTTGCGCCGATCAATGGACGCAGCAGATGGCAATCCGCTGGTGGGCGGCCCGGCCGGACGAGCAACCAATCGAGACCGCGACCGATGTCACCGCCACGACACTTAGTTGAGGGCTTCGCGCATGACGTCTGACACTGCCGTTGTTTCTGCCGCGTCCGCAGCCGGTGGCGAAGCGAGTTGCGCGCGTGGTTCGCGCGCTGCCGAAAGCGGTTTGTGGGGACTATGGGCGGCGCTCTTGTTTGGCGGCTTCCTGTTCGGAGTGTTCGCTGGTGATGAGGGTCAGCGGATGCCGGCCTCGACTCGGTTGGGCTCCTCGGCCGTGCTGGTCGTGGCCGCCTGGGGATGGCTGGCCGCAGCCTGGTCCACGCGCGCCAAGCCTTACTCTCTGGGGCTAGCCGTCGGCATGACGTTGGGCTTCGTCGGCGACCTGTTCAACTGGCAGGGGAACACGCTGGGAGGAATCATCGCGTTCGGCATCGGACATATCTCGTACATCGCCGCACAGGTGTGGGCCAATCGCGCGGGGAATTTGACGACAAGCGGCCGGCTGCTGGGGGCGATCGTCGTCTGGCAATTGATTGGCTTGGTGGCCTGGGCCTTCGTGGTCTGGCCCGGCACGCAGGCGACCGAATTGCGGGTGCCGGCATTGCCGTATTCGTTGCTCTTGGCCGGCACGACCGGCGTGGCCATGGGTTTGGCGCTGGGCGATCGGCGCTTCTGGGGGCTGGCGGCCGGCGCGGTGCTCTTTCTGGTGAGCGACTTTATCTTGGCGTTTCGCATCTTTCACGGCCCGTTCGCGATGGCCGGCGACGCCGTGTGGCTCTCCTACGGACCGGGACAGATGCTGATCGTCTACTCGGTCCCCTCGGCCGTGGCGGCGCTGGCGCGGAAGACGTAGTTTTGCCTGGCGCGCGGTCGTGAAGGCGCGCTATGGCTTATCTGCCGGAGCTGACGGCGGTATTTCCGCGGGCTGCCAGATTTGCTGCTCGAGTGGCGCCGGTGGAGGCAAGTACCAGTCGCGGCTGGCGTAGTCGGCCCCGATCAGCGACACGAAGATCGTCGCGAAGCAACCGGCCGCGGCCACGACGAGCCACTGCAGCCGGCTGCCCCCCAGCAGGTGCATAAAGAACAACAGCACCAACAGCGCTTTGATAACGGCGATACTGATCGCCACCGGGATGTGCCAGCGCCCGAGCGGCACGTTCGAGGCAGCGACGGTGGCCGCCGTGAGCACCAACAGTGCGACGAAGATCGTCACGTAAAGTTTCACTGAGCCGGCTTCGTCGTGATGGCCGGTTGCGTCGTGCTGTTGGTGGGCGTGTGCTGACATCGGCGCGCGGCCTACAACAAGTACAACAGGGGAAACAGAAATATCCAGACAATATCGACGAAGTGCCAATACAGGCCGGTCACTTCGACGGGAATAAACCGCTCGGGCCCCAGCCGGCCTTGATACGCCAATCGCACGAGCACGCCCATCACTGCCAGCCCGATGATCATGTGCAGCGCGTGCAGGCTAGTCAGCGCGAAGTAGCAGGCGAAGAACAGTTCGGCCGTGGGGCCCAACTCGTCGGGCGTGAAGTTCAAGCCCGGCACGCGATGGTGCGCGTACTCCGTGTACCATTCGATCGCCTTGACGCCCAGGAACACCAAACCGAGTCCCATCGTGGCCGCCAGCCAGCCGAGCAGCCGGCGGCGATTGCCCGAGTGCGCCGCGACGACCGACAGGGCCATGGTCAGGCTGCTGGTGATCAGCACCACGGTGTTGAGTGTGCCCAGTGGCTTGCTCAGCTCGCGGCCGGCGGCCTCGAACACGTAGGGATGGAGCGTGCGGTAGATGCAATAGGTGGCGATCGCGCCGCCGAAGAACATCACTTCGGTCAACAGAAAGATCCACATCCCCAGCCGCGCGGCGGTGCGCTGCTGGTGGATGTTGGCGAAATGATGCGCCAGCGCGCCGGCTGAGCTACTCATGCGCGAACTCTCCTTGCCGGCGGACGGTGATCGTCTGGTCGGAGTTCGTCTCGTAGTCGTACGGCTCGGTAACGACCGTGGGAATGACGGGGAAGTTCTCGGTCGGCGGCGGCGACGTGGTCTGCCATTCGAGTCCGGTGGCACCCCACGGGTTGTCGCCGGCGAGCGGGGAGTACCACAGCGACCAGGTGAAGTAGGCCATCGGCAGCAGGTAACCGACGCCCAAGATCGAAGCGCCGGCGCTCGACAGCACGTTGAGCATCTGGAACTCTTCGGGATAGACGTGATAGCGCCGCGGCATCCCCAGGTAGCCCAGGATGAACTGCGGGAAGAATGTCAGGTTGAAGCCGACGAAAATCATCAGCGCCGAGAGCCGGGCCCACCATTCGGGATACATGCGGCCGGTGATCTTGGGCCACCAGTAATGGATGCCGCCGAGGTACGCCATCACGGCGCCGCCGACCATGATGTAGTGGAAGTGCGCGACGACGAAATACGTGTCGTGCACGTGCACGTCGACCGCCGTGGTGGCCAGGAACAAGCCGGTCAGCCCGCCGATGGTGAACAGTCCCACGAAGCCCAGCGCGTAGAGCATCGGGGTTTCGTAGCCGATCTGCCCGCCGTAGAGCGTGGCGGTCCAGTTGAACACCTTGATGGCCGAGGGGACTGCGACCAGAAAGCTAAGAATCGAAAAGACCATGCCGGCGTAGACCGACTGGCCGCTGACAAACATGTGGTGCCCCCACACCAGGAAGCCGAGCACAGCGATCCCCAGGCTGGCCAGTACGATGAAGTGATAGCCGAACACGCGTTTGCGGGCGAAGCAGGTCACCAGTTCGCTGATCACCCCCATCGCCGGCAGCACCATGATGTAAACGGCTGGGTGCGAATAGAACCAGAACAAATGCTGGAACAACAGCGGATCACCCCCTAGCGCAGGATCGAAGATGCCGAAGCCCAACCCCCGCTCGAGCGCCACCAGAAAGATGACGATCGAGAGGACCGGCGTGCCGAGCATGATCACCAGGCTCGTGGCATACATCGTCCAGACGAACAGCGGCAGCCGGAACCAGGTGAGTCCCGGGGCGCGCATGGTGTGGATAGTGACCAGGAAATTCAGCGCCGTAAGGATCGACGAAAAGCCGACGATGAACACGCCCAGCGCTGTCGACATGACGTGCGTGTTCGAGTAAGTGCTGGTGTAGGGGGTGTAAAAAGTCCAGCCGGTGTCGACGCCGCCGTGGACGATGGCCCAGATGGTGAACGCCCCGCCGGCGATAAAAACGTACCAGCTCAGCAGGTTGAGCTTGGGAAAAGCGAGGTCGCGGGCGCCGATCATCAGCGGCAGCAGAAAGTTGCCCAACACGGCCGGAATCGACGGAATCAAAAAGAAGAACACCATGATCACGCCGTGCATGGTGAACAGTTTGTTGTAGGTTTCCGACTGCACGAGATCGGCATCGGGAGTCATCAGGTCGAGGCGGAACAGCACGGCTGCGGCCCCGCCGATGAAGAACATGCAGGTGATCGCCAGCAGGTACAACAGCGCGATCCGCTTGTGGTCTTGCGTCAAGAGCCAGGAGCGCACGCTGTAGCCAGCGTTCAAGTAATCGGTGCGCGGTTCGATGGCCGACATTTTCATGGCGCGGAGCTCCCGGCAGATGGTGCGGCCGACGGCGACGCTGCCTGGCCGGAGAGCGACTTGAGGTAATCGATCAGAGCCAGGATTTGCTCTTCGTCGAGTTGCCCCTCGAAGGTGGGCATGGCGGTTTCGCCGAAGCCGGCCACGATTTTTGCCTGCGGGTGAAGGATGCTCTCGCGGGCATAGTTTTCGTCGAACGTGATGGTCTGCCCGCCCACCAGCGCCACAGGCCGGCCGAAGGCGCCGGTCAAGAGCGGCGCGCGGTTGCCGGCCTCGGGCGAGTGGCAACTGCCGCAGCGGAAGTCGTTGAACACCTGCTCGCCGCGCGAAGCGAACGTGCCGGTCGAGCTTTGCAGCCAGGCCTGGTACTCGGCCGGCTCCATGACGATCACGCGCCCCTTCATGCGCGAGTGGTCGGTGCCGCAATACTCGGCGCAGAACAAGTGGAACTCGCCGGTCTTGGTGGCCTCGAACCAGGTCGTGGTGTAGCGGCCCGGTAGCACGTCCTGCTTCATGCGGAAGGCCGGCACGTAGAAGCTGTGGATCACGTCCTGCGAGATCATCGTCAGCCGCACGGGATAGCCGCGCGGCACGTGCAGCTCGTTGATCTCGCGCTTGCCCTGCGGGTGCTGCAACTTCCACATCCACTGCTTGCCGACGACGTAGACATCGAGCGCGGCGGCCGGCGGATACGAGCGATCGAAGTAGATGTCGGCGCCCCAGGCGAAGATGCCCATCATGATCACTAGCGGAATGATCGACCACAGTAGCTCGAGCCGCAGGTTGGAGCCGACTTGCGGGCCGCGAATCACTTTCGAGCCGCGGCGATAACGGATCATGAAGAACAGGATCATCACGAAGATGAGCACGCTCATCACGACGGTAATCGCCAGCAGTACGAAATAAAGCAAGTCGATCCGCGATGCGAACGTCGAGGCTTGTTCGGGAAAGAAACGGAATTGGCTGGGCATGGTCGGTCAGGCCTCCTCCCCCAGCGGGTTCGCGTGTGCGGCGGCGGCCGAAGTGGCGGAAATGCCAGACGTGGCGCCCTCGGTCTTTGCTTGATAGGAGCGGCGCGCGCGGCGCCGTTCGCGGCGCAGCGAGAAGGCGATGCAGCCTCCCAAGAGCGCGAGCGTGAGCACGCCGGCCCCTTGCAGGACGCGATGGATCACCACCCCGTAGCGGCCCGTGAGCGGGTCGTAGTGGTAACAAAGCAGCAGCACCTGATCGACCGGCGAGCCGATCCGGCCATCAGCGGCTTCGACCAACGCCAGGCGCATGTCGCGCGGCGAGTATTCGACGCCATAGAAGTAGCGGGCGAGACGGCCCTCGGGCGTGGCGACGAACATCCCGCTGGCATGGGCGAACTGCGCGGTCCGCTCGTCCCAGCGATAGCGGAAGCCCACAGCCTCAGTCACCAGGCGGATCGCTTCGGCATCGCCCGTGAGGAAATGCCAGCTCTGCTCGGCGCCGGGGCGATCGTATTGTTCGACGTAGCGGCGCTTCTTAGTGGCCGCCAGGTGCGCGCCTTCACGCGGATCGAAACTGATCACCACCACGTCGAACTCCTGGCCTGCCGAAAACGCCAGCCCGTGCATACCACGCAACAGTCCGTTCAAGGCCGCGTTGCAGAGGCCGGGGCACTCAAAGTAGGCCAACATCAAGAGCACGGGCTTTTTGCCGCCGAAGAACTGCCCGAGCCGCACGCTGGCGCCCTGTTCGTCGCGGAACGTGGCATCCAGCGGCAGTAGCGCGCCAAGATGTTGATCGATGCCGATCATCGGCAGTTGTTCTTTGAGCGCTTGCGGAGTTTGTACGGGCGCGGCGGCGCGCGCAGGCACAGCACACACTGCGGCCAGCGCGAGGCAGCACGTGGCGATTGGCAGCACGACGGTGCGGTGGCGGCGTTGGCTCATGGCTTGTCGGGGGTGTTGGAACCGTTGGCCGGTACTCCGCTTGGCGCGCTGGTCGGCGATGTCCCGGCTGGTCGTGCCGTATCATCGGCCGGAGCGGCGCCATCCTTCGCCGGTGCTACCGACATGGCCAGATACTCGTCGATCGCCTGCTCGATCGGGATACGCACGATTCCCCGCTCGCGATCGACCCACCCGTAGCTCTCCAAGAGTTCGTGTTCGCGCTGGCGCATTTCGGTCATCGACTGCCGGCCGCCGACTTGCAGCAGCGGCGCCTTGGGATCCGTCTCGCGGAAGATGCCTTGTGGGCGGGGCCGCTCGTCGGCGATGCGCTGCCCCCAGCGGCGCACCATTTCGAGCGTGACGAAGATGCCGACGACCATCACCAACAGCAGGCCGAAGCCGACAGCCAGGATCGGCCCGATGCGCACCTCGGCGGGCTCGGGATCGGGAAGCGGATGGTCGTCGCCGTGCGCTTCGTGTGGCAGCGGGCGATCGCCGATGATCATCGCGCGCGTGCCTGAGTCGGGACGGGCCGGGTCGTAGCCGGGGCCTGGCGCCGAGTCGCGCGGCAGCGACGTATCACCGGGCAATTGATGCTCGCTCATGGTTGCGCCTCCGAGCTGAACGCCGGCGAATCGCCGCGGGTCAGTGCCAATTGCCGCCGATATTGCCCAAGAAACCGCGACAGCCATAGCCCGCCGACGGCGGAGAGCGCGAACGGATCGAGCCAACTGAAGCCCTGGCCCGCACCGAAGGCCGGCTTGACGATCCAGGCCAGCGCCAGCAGTTGCACGACGAGCACCAGGCCGGCAACCGCGGCCAGGCGGCTGGCGTCGCGCTTGATATCGCGGATCAACAGCAGCACAAACGGCAGTGCGAAGTGAAACACGATTAACAAGATGGCCACCGCGCCCCATGCGCCGCGCGTGCGCCGCAGGTGCCAGGGGATTTCTTCGAGGGTGTTGCCCGAGTAGTTGATCAGGTACTGCGAGAACACCAGATAGGCCCAGGCCATGACCGAGGCGAGCATCAAGTTTCCCAGGTCGTTGTACTGGTCGGGGCGCACCAGCGGCGCGGCCGCTGTGCCGGGGGGAGCGACCAGTTGCGCGCGACGATCCTGAAAGCCCGAAAGCAACAGGGCGAAGGCCATACCGGCCAGCATGTCACCAGCCACAAAGATCAAGCCGTAGATGGTCGAGTACCACTCAGGCTCCAGCGACATGATCCAATCGACCATCGCCAGGCTGACGGTAACCGCGACCGCGATCAAGCCGATGGCGCCGGTGCGCTGGATGCGGCGCGTGGTGTCGTCGTCGCCGCGCTGGGCCAGGGGGACCGCCCAGCGATTCAGGAGCCAGGCCAGCACGATCCACAGCGCGAAATAGCCGGCCGCGCGGCCGAGGAAAAACGACGTATTGAGATACGGCTGCTTGTGCTGCAACAACTCGCTGGCGGCCACCTCCGCCGGTTGCGCCCAGCGGTAGAGGGACGGAATCCCCAGCGCGATCGGCAGGAACAACTGCGCCAACCACTTCAGGGTTCGCGCGCCGCTGGAGAGCACGTCGATGATCGCCACGCTCCAGCGTCCGCCGGCCAGGTTCTGCAGCAACAGCCAGCCGACGAGCCCCAGCGCAATGTTCAGCCAGTAAACGTAGCCCCACAGGTACGCGCGGTAAAAGCCGGCCGAGTCGATCAACCAACCGAGGGCGCAAATGACCGCGGCCCCCGCGCCGACGTAAAGCGCGCGGCGCTCGACCAGGGCCAGCAAGTCATCGCGCACTAGCGCTGAGTTTGCCACTACCTCGGTCGAGGTGGTCGCGCTCATGGCGTGTCTCCTGGCGCGATCGGATTGGTAACGTCCGGCGCTGCGGGCGCGGCTTCGAGCTTCGAGCGCTCGGCGGCCGGCACGTCGTCGAGCGTGGAGTGCTGGCTCAATTGCAGCGCGCGGATGTAGGCCACGATCGCCCAGCGATCGTCGACGGGCACTTGCGCCGCATAGTCGGGCATCTGGCGATAGCCATTAGTGATCACATCGAACAACTGGCCCGCCGGGGCCTGCCGCAACGCCTGCGTATGGAACGACGGCGGCGGCGGGTAGCCGCGCATCACGATCATGCCGCGGCCGCTGCCTGTCTGGTCGTGGCACGGCGCGCAGTAGATGTTGAAGCGCTCCCGGCCGCGCACCACGGTGGCCCGCGTGACTTCGAGCGGAATCTCGGCGACGAACTTGCCCTGCTGCTTGCCGGTGCCGCGCACGCTGGTCGAATCCAACGTGCCGCGAGCGATGGCCCCGTCGACCGGCGGGCGCATGCTGCGGCCATCGGCAAAAAAGCTCGAACCTTCGTAAGCCTCGTAACGCGGCTGATCGGTCATCTTCTGGCGGCAGCCGGCGGCCACGAGCGCCAGCGCTATGCAAAGGGCGATCGCTCCGCGCTGAAGTGCGATTCGAGTTCGCTGCGGCAGTTTCAAAACCGAGGATGGGTGCCACTGCTGGCTTGTCCAGCAGTGCAACACTTGGCCGGGCACTGCTAGGCGAGCTAGCAGTGGCACCCGACGTCGGATCGAGTCCGGTTTTGAACCTGCCCTTCGTGTTGTTGCGGTTCGGTGCTCGTTCACCACGGCACCTCGTAGACTTCCAGCGGTTTCTGCCGTTCGAGGAAAGATTGTGTCGCTTCGCGGTCAAAGAGCGGATCGCGGGCTTCGATGCACAAGAAGAAGCGGTTGCGCGTCGCCGCTTCGAAACGCCGCACGTGAAACAGCGGGTGATATGGCATCGGCAACCCGTTGAGGCCCAGCATGCCGAGCACCGCGGCCAGCGCGCCGCAGAGCACCGTGAGCTCAAACATCACCGGCACCCAGGCGGGCCAACTGTTCAACGGGCGGCCGGCGACGTTGATCGGGTAGGCGACACCCATCGTCCAGTACTGCAAGGCAAAGCCCGACAAGCAGCCGACCACGCCACCGACCAGCACCAACAGCGCCACCCGACTCGTGCGATGGCCAATCGCCTCGGCCAGACCTTCGACCGGCTGCGGGCTGTAGGCATCGAGCCTTCGATAGCCGGCCGACCGCGCGGCGCGGGCCGCCGCGACGACTTGCTCGGGCTCGCGGAACTCGGCCAGCAGGCCGTACAACCCGGTGACTGTGGCGAGTTGTTCGCTCATGGCGCGGGCCCTCGGGGATCGGAGGTGTCACTGTGCCCGCCGTGAACGTGCTTCTCCTCCTCGACGAGCGTGCGCATCTCGAAGATCGAGATCATCGGCAGCAAGCGCAGAAAGACGAACAACAGTGCCAGGAACAGGCCGATCGTGCCGGCGAACATCGACCAGTCCCACTTGGTGCCGTGGTACATGCCCCAACTCGATGGCAGGAAGTCGCGATGCAGGCTCGTGACCACGATGATGTAGCGCTCTTGCCACATGCCGACATTGATCAGGATCGAGACGATGAACAGCATCCAGCCGGTGCGCCGCACTGTGCGCGACCACATCAACTGCGGCACCGCGATATTGCAGGCCAACAGCGCCCAGTACTGATAGCGGTACGGGCCGAACATGCGGTTGACGAGCACGTACTCTTCGGGCGGGCTGCCGCTATACCAACTGAGGAACGCTTCCATGGCGTAGCCGTAGGCGACGATCCAACCGGTGGCCAGCATGATCTTGGCCATGTTGTCGAGGTGCCGCTCGGTGATGAAATCTTGCAAGCCGTACACCGCCCGCAGCGGCACGGCCAGCGTCACTACCATGGCGAAGCCCGAGAAGATCGCCCCGGCGACGAAGTACGGCGGAAAGATCGTCGTGTGCCAGCCGGGCACCTGCCCAACGGCGAAGTCGAAACTCACCACGGTGTGCACGGAGATGACCAGCGGTGTGGCCAGTCCGGCCAGCAGCAGGTAGGCGGTCTCGTAGCGATGCCAATGCAAGGCCGAGCCGCGCCAGCCCATCGCGAGCATGCCGTATACTTTGCGCCCGAGGCGATGCCGCGATCGATCGCGCAATGTCGCCAGGTCGGGTATCAGCCCCACGTACCAGAACAACAGCGACACCGACGCGTAGGTCGAAACCGCGAACACGTCCCACACCAGCGGGCTGCGGAACTGCGGCCACAGCCCCATCGTGTTGGGATAGGGGATCAGCCAGTAGAAGAACCACGGGCGCCCCATGTGCAACAGCGGGTACAGCCCGGCGCAGGCCACGGCGAACAAGGTCATTGCTTCGGCAAAACGGTTGATGCTGGTGCGCCAGGTTTGCCGCAACAACAGCAAGATGGCCGAGATCAGCGTGCCGGCGTGGCCGATGCCAATCCACCAGACGAAGTTGACAATGTCGAAACCCCAACCAACCGGGATGTTGATCCCCCAGATGCCGACGCCGCGCCACAGGAGCTGCGTGATGGTCCACATCAACAGCATCACGAGCGCGAAGGAAATCGCCAGCCCGAAGTACCAACTGCGCGGCGGCGGCGCGGTGAGCACGATCGAACTGATCTTGTCGGTGACCGTCGAGAGCGTGTGCCCTGGCTCAAGCACCGGCGGCGGCGCATCGGGAGGTTGCACCGATGAATGTGCCGCGGCTTGCGTGGCGACATGATCGGGAGGCGTCATGCTGGCGCCTCCAGGGCGGCCAGCGCCGGATTCGGGTTGTGGACCTGCGCCAGGTAGCTGGTGCGCGGGCGCGTGTTCAACTCGGTCAACAGGCCATAGTCGAGCGGCAGCGCCTTGCGCCGGCTGACTTCGCTGTTGGGATCGTTCAAGTCGCCGAACACGATCGCTTGCGCAGGGCAGGCCTGCTGGCAGGCGGTCACCAGCGCGCCGTCGGCCAGCGGGTGGCCGTCGACCGTCTCCTTGATCCGCGCGTTGTCGATCCGCTGCACGCAGTACGTACACTTTTCCATCACGCCCCGGCTGCGGACCGTGACTTCGGGATTGTTCAGCAGCTTCAGACTGGGCGTCGTTTCGTCGGCGAACTGCAGGAAGTTGAACCGCCGCACCTTGTAAGGACAGTTGTTCGAGCAGTAGCGCGTACCGACGCAGCGGTTGTAGACCATGTCGTTGAGCCCCTCGGCGCTGTGAACCGTGGCGGCCACGGGGCAGACAAGTTCACACGGCGCTTGCTCGCAGTGCATGCAGGCGACCGGCTGAAAGTGCGTCGAGTCGGGTGCTGCTTCGGGCCCTTCCCAATAGCGGTCGATCCGCAGCCAGTGCATCTCGCGGCCATTGATGACCTGCTGCTTGCCGACGACGGGGATGTTGTTCTCGGCCTGACAGGCCACCACGCAGGCATTGCAGCCGGTGCAGGAGCCAAGGTCGATGCTCATCCCCCAGGCGTGGCCGGTGTATTTCCACGAGGGGAAGAGCGACTCGTCGGCGTGCGCGTGATCTCCAAGCTCGTGATCGTCGTGCGCGTGTGCATGCTCGCCGTGGCCATGCGCGCCGCGCTGCGGGCCGCCGGTGACTCCGTGGCTGAACTGCTTGGCGAACGCGGGATCGCGCTGATACTCGGCAAGCGAAGCGCTACGAGCCAGGTGTCGCCCTTCCATGCGGCTGTGCGTTTGCGTGCAGGCCAATGCGACGCGATCGGCGGTGGGGCGGATCGTGACGCCTAACACCGTCCATGGCGCGGCAGGTTCCGCTGACGTCCAGAGTGGGTAGGCGTCGAAGCCGGCACCCTTGGCGACCTTTCCGCCTGCCCGTCGCCCGTAGCCCAGATGAACCGTCGCGCAGCCATCCGCGTGGCCGGGCAAAATCCAAACGGGCCCACGGACTTTGCGACCGCCGTGTTCCAGCTCGACGACTTGCTCATTGACGACGCCGAGTTCCTTGGCGGTCGTTGGCGACAAGAGCACTGCGTTGTCCCAAGTGAGCTTCGTTAGCGGCTTGGGCAGTTCTTGCAGCCAGCCGTTGTTGGCGAATCGGCCGTCGTAAATCGTGGGGTCGAGGCGCAAGCAAAGCTCGATCGTTGTAGCCGCACCATGAGCCGGCGGTTTCGTTTCGTCGGCCAAGCCAAGAGCCAACGGGGCCGTTTTCGAAACGACGCTTTCCGGACCGCGCTGCGGCGCGCTGTCGGCGACTAGCCCATCGTGAATCGCCTTGCGCCAATAGTCTTCAAAGTCGTTGCCCTGATAGCGCTCGCGCCAGGCTTGCTTGACGATGTCGAGATTCGTGCGCTGCGGCTGACGCATCACGGCGGACAACAGTTCGTATTCGGTCTTGCCTTCGTACAAGGGCGCGATCAACGGCTGACGCGTGGTGAGCGTGCCGTCGACCGCGCGGCCGTCACCCCACGATTCGAGGAAATGGGCCGCCGGCAAATGCCAATCGCACAGCGCCGAAGTTTCGTCCTCGTACAAACTGAGGTGCGCGGAGAACTTGGCCTTGCCGATCAGCTTGGCGAAGTCGAGATTCGCCGGCGCGTTGTAGGCCGGGTTGCCGCCCAGTATCAACAGCAGGCCGACCTCACCGTTCCGCAGGTCCTTGGCGAGGCTCTCCAGCACGCGCAAGCCAGATTGAATCGTCTGGGACTCGGCTTTCACGTATCGTACGGTCGCGCCGACATTGCCAAGCTGTTCGTTCATCAGGTGAGCGAACGTTTGAACCGACGCCTGCTGTTCGCGCCCCGCAAGAATCGCCGACTTGCCGCGATTGGCCAACAGGTCGGCGGCTAGCGCGTCGACCCAGCGCGTTTCGCGCTTGTCGAGCTTGCCCGCTGCCGAGACGCCGATCGTGCCCAAATCGACACCAACGGCGCTGGCCAAGGCCGCCGCGAAGGCCGGAATCCGGCTCGGCCGCAGCGCGAGACGATTGTCGGCCGCGGCACCCGTGACGCTCAGCGTGCTCTCGATTGAATACAAGCGATTGAGCGGCCGATCGCGGTACGCCCGGCGCCGCTCGGCGAAATCGCGACTGTAGCGCACCGCGCCGGGCCCATCGTGCAACAAGTCGGCATCGAGCGCCACGATGACATTGGCCTCGGCGAGACGGTAATTGCAGTTGAATGGCCCTTCCGGATAAGCGAACGACGCGCCGAGGGGCTCCAAATGAGCCACGGCGGGCTCATACGGGCACCACTTCGCTTGCGGATAGCGCGCGAGAATCGCCGCTAGTTGGCCGAGCAAAGTTGGCGAGTCGATCGCGCCGGTGACGATGCGCAGCCCGGCGCCGCCGCGGCCGTCTTCGATCTTCAGGGCCGCGTCGAGCGCTTCGTAAAACGATTGCCAGGTGCTGACCGCGCTGGCCCCCAGCACGATCTGCGAGCGATCGGGATCGTACAGGCCCAGGAGCGCCGCTTGAACGAAGGCGTCGGTCGCCCCCAAACTGTCGGGATGCTCGGGGTTGCCTTCGATCTTGATTGGCCGGCCGTCGACGCTCTTCACCAACAGGCCCAGGCTCGCGCCGGGCAGCGGCATCGACGTGGCGAAGTACTGAGCGTCACCCGGCGTGCGCCCTGCCGGCGGTTTGACGTACGGCACGATCTTCTCGGGTGCCCGACGCGCACAGCCGGCGGTGCCTGCCACGCCGGCCAAGGCCAGCGACGCCCCCATGATTTCGAGGAAGCGGCGCCGACCGACGGGGTCGCCGTCCCAGCGATCGGCCAGATCGGGGAATTCGCGCGTAATGACCGCGTGAACTTGCCCGTCGTCGTCCAGTTCATCGAGGCTCGCCCACTGGCCGGCGTCCCCACGGCGCGCCTCGCGCACTTCGGCCGCCGACAAGATGCGCAGCGCGTCGGCCGCCGCGCCGCCGGCAGACGCGGGCGAAACGTTTTTCGGCGGTTGTAGCTGCGAATCGCTCATCGGTGGCACGTCGAACAACTGGTCAGGATCGTGACTTGCCGGGCGACATCGCTGTCGTAGCCCGGCGGAATCGCGGCGGCGATTTCCAACGCGGCCAGGTGGATGTCGTCGGTCTGGGCGTGCCCAGCGACGGCTTCCGCGTGATCGGCAGGCTTCGCCGCGTGGCTTCCGGGTGTCGTGGGTTCTTTCGTCGGCCGTTCCCACGCCAGGTTGAACACTTCCTCCCGCGGGCGGCGATGCGGCTCGGGATTGCGATGACACTCCAGGCACCAGTCCATGTGCAGCGAGTGCTCGCGCCACATCAGCGGCATTTTGTCGACGCGCCCATGGCACGACACACAGCCCACGCCCGCCGCCACGTGCACCGAGTGATTGAAATAAACGAAGTCGGGCAGATCGTGCACGCGCGTCCACTCGAGCGACTCGCCCGTACGGTAGCTGGCGCGCACCGGCTCCAACAGCGGGCTTTGCTTCCAGATGTGGGCGTGACAATTCATGCACGTGGCGGTGCTCGGCATGCCGGCCGAGGCGCTGGTTTCGACCGAGGTGTGGCAATACCGGCAGTCGATTCCCAAGCCGGCCACGTGATGCACGTGGCTGAACGGCACCGGTTGATCGCGCACGACGCCGACCTCGGTCACGTAGTTCGAGCGCGACCAGACCGACGCCAGCCAGAGCGCCCCGCCCAACAAGAACACCGCCCCGAAGATGGTCATCCGGGAGAAGGTGTTCATGCTGGGATGAAAGAGCTGTGCCATGCGAAGAACAACATCTGTGAGCCGAGGCCGGGCGCCGCCGTGCGGCTGGCTCAATGCGCTACGCGGATAAAAAGCTGGTCAATCCGCCTGATGTCGGAGACCGCGCGCCGGGGTCGCCATGGCCGGCGCGAACGCGACCGCCGTAGTATGCCAAATCGCGCTGGTTAGGCAACTGTCCGCCGGCTGCGGCGCCGGTTTCGTGCGATAATGGCGCGGTCTCGGCAGTGCCTCGGCAATGCGTGGTAGCGCGTGTGTTGAATTCTGCCGCGCGATCGCCGCTTGAACAGTGTGCGACAAAACGCCGCCGTGCGACAATCTGTCCTTCAATCAATCAAACCCGATCGGCCTAATCTGCATTCGATCTTGTCCACGATGGTCGCCACGACGCATTCAACAACGCTCGCGCCAGCCGACGCTTCGCCTCGCAAACGACTCGCGCGCATGCGACGGTGGTTGTTTCGCTTGACCGCGCTGGTCGCGGGCCTGGTGCTGGGGCTGCTGTTGGTCGAGCTGGCGCTGCGCGTGCTGCCGATCGGCCCGCAGCCGGTGCTTAGCAAGCGCTATCTGCTGCCGCTCGACACGCAGGGAATGCTCGAATACCACTGTTACCCGAGCGATCCGCACGGCGAGTTCACTTCGCCCCCCGAGACGTCGCAGGGTCGCTGGCGGTTAATCGACTTCGCCAAGCACGAGTATCCGCTCGCCGAACTGCGCGACACGCCGCACTGCGTCGAGTACCGCTTCGAGTACGCGCCGTTCAGCCGGGGGCTGTTCAAGATTCGAGATCGCAAATATGAAGCTCGACCCGCCGATGGCGTGCTGCGGATCGCGGCGATCGGCGATTCGTTCGTCTTTGGTGAAGGGGTACCGATCGAGCGCACGCTCGGCCGTCAGCTCGAGGCCAAGCTGGGCCCGGATTTCGAAGTGATCAATGCCAGCCAGTCGGGCCTGCAAACCGACCAGGAAGTGGAGCTGGCCCGCTTGTTCGCCGGCGAATTTGGCTGCCGTCGGGCGATCGTGGTTTTCCTGGCCAACGACGTCGTCCCCAGCCAGCAACTGCTCGATCGGCAGAATCTGCTGACCGACCTGGTCAACGTCCGCGACGAGCGTGTGGGAGCGCTGCGCCGACATGCCTGGAATGCCGGCCCCAGCCGGTTGGCGAACTTGATCTTTTCGCGCGACGCGCTCACGCGCGTCACCGACATGACGATCCAGTGGTATCTCGATTGTTACGACCCCGCACAGAACGCCGACGGCCTGGCGCGGCTGGCCGACGCCTTCCGTCAGTTGGCCGCGATCGACGATTGCCAGGTGGCGCTGGTGATGTATCCGCTGTTGGAGGGGCTCGAAGGCAACTGGCCGCTGGCGCCGATTCACGCGCGCGTGGGGCAGATGGCGCGCGAGGCGGGCTTGCCAGTGCTCGATCTCGCGCCGGCCTTCGCCGGCCAGACCACCAACGAGCTGTGGGTGCACACGTCCGATCATCATCCTAACGGCCGAGCGAACGCGATCGCCGTCGAGGCGATCTTGAAATGGCTGAAGAGCGACGCGCCGGAGTTCTTAAAACCGGAAGCGCCGGCTGCTGTGCACGCGCCATGATCGCGCCGGGGACTGTCCCATTTTTCGGTGCGAGATGGTGTATCAACCGAGCCGCGCTGTCCGAAAACATGGGACTGTCCCCCTCCGCGCCGCGTGACGGCCCCATTGCTTGCCGGCATGCGCTCAGTCAAACACTCGCCAGCGCGATCGCGCCGATCAAAATGCTATAGCATCCCGCAGCAGCGACGATCGACCACGCGCCGGGGCGTCGCGCGACAAGCGTCGCCCCTAGCTGGGCCGGCGGCTCCTCGGCCGTGACGTAACCGGGCGACCAATCGCTGCCATCGGCAAGCACCCAACGAGAGCGGGACTGGTACTGCAAGCTGAGTATCGCCGCCAGCGCCAGCGCTGCAGCGGCGACCAGCGCCGGAGGCAAGTGGTCGATTTCGCCCATCGGTGCAACATACCGGATCGTCACGAACGACGTGGCGTTGTTCAGCGCGTGCAGCAGGATCGGCGCGGTCAGCGACTTGGAGGTCAGGTACACGTATTGAAACGCCCACCCCAGGGGGATCACGCCGGCAGCCTGTGCCGGGTCGATGTGCATCAGCCCGAACAAGAACGACGTCAACAACATCCCCCGCCACACGCCGTGCCGCGCGACCAGACCGCGGCCCACAAAGCCGCGAAAGAAAATCTCCTCGCCCAACGCGGGAAACAAGCAGCCGCCGATCAGTACCAGCCACAGCGGAAACTTGCCGAAGTCGACCAACAGCTCCCCGAACCATGACGGGAGCACCTTTGAGATCCACGTGCTCAGCTCGTTGGCCACCAGCCACAAGGGCGCGACCGTCAACACGACTAGCAAACTTTGCCCGAGACCGAGGCCGCGCCAAGCCAACAACGGGCGCGTCCGCCAGCAGTAATGCGCCACCACGATCACCAGCGCCACGACGATCACGCTGGCCGTGCCCACGGGCACGAGCAGCACGTTCAACTGGTCGAAGTCATTGAGCGGATACTCGATCAATGTACAGACGATGAAAATCGGCACGGCCACCACGATGGTGCCGAGCGTTTGCCCGAGCAAGAGCATGAGCATCCAGACGAGCGACATCCCAAAGCCCGGCCCGGGCGGCGGCTGTGGCTCGTCGACCAGCAGTTCGACGTACTCTTCGACGAGCACGACGTCGCTGGTGTTCGTCGTAATTCCGGCGATCTCGGTCGTCGGCGCGGGAACGTCTTCTTGCGGTTCGCTCATGCGATTCCTAGCGCGTGGGCCGTGGCAGCAACGTTTCCAAGAGCCGCGGGACGTAGCTCGCGTAGCGTTGGTGAGGGAGCGGTCCTCGCTTGGGCAATTCGGCCAAGCGCTCGCCAAGCGCTCGATCGACCGGCTCCCAGGGATCGAACGCTCCTAGCGCCGCCATCACCGTGAACACGTCTTGCTTGCTCCAGTCGGCCAGCTCGACGAGCACGCGCGTCGCCAACTGGCGATCCGCTTCGTTACCATAGCGCCAGAGTACTTCTTCCGCCGCGATGCGAACCGAGGGCGCTTCCTGGGAATCCATCGGCGGATCGGCCAGCGTCAGCAACCGCTCGCGCGCCGTCTCCACGGCACTACCGCCGCGTATCAATACGCCAACCGCCCCCCAGTAGCGCACCGCCGAGTCAGCGTCGTCCAACAGCGCCAGGACGCGATCGAGATCGTCCGACTCGACGCGCGATGCCAACTCGGCCGCGGCAAACACGCGCTCCAGCGGATATGTCGCCTCGTCGCGTGCCAGGTCGTAAGCCGAAGTATCTTTGCATCGCGCGTGCATCTGGCCTTCGGGCAAGAACCCCACGTCGCGAATCTCGCGAACCCACTGCTGCTGCGCCGCGCGTAGCCGCAATAGCAAATCGCGGTGCTCAGGTGAGCCCGCCAGATTGTGAGTCTCATCCGGATCGCAATCGAGATCATACAGCTCTTCGCACGCGCGCGGTTGCCAGAAGGCGTCTTGCACGGCGTTTAACTGGCCGGACTCGTGCAGGCGCCGCCAGACTTGCGTCGTCGGCGTTTCGAACATGTATGCCACGTGCTGCCCGGCGATGCGGTGCGGCAGGTAGTTCCGCACATACACGTAGCGCCCGTCGGTCGCCGCGCGCACCAGGTCGTAGCGCTCGTCCATCCGGCCGCGGAAACCAAACGCGTACTGAGCCGGCGCGCTGGCGAACTGGCCCAAGAACGCTCGGCCTTGTAGCCACACGGGCGGCTTGATGCCAGCCAGGCTGAGCACGGTGGGCGCGAAGTCGACGAAGCTCACCACGCGATCGCAGCGCGCCCCGGACACTGTATCGGCTGGTATCAGGTCGCGGAACTTCGCCGGCACGTAGACCACCAACGGCACGTGCAGCCCGCTGTCGCAAGCCGTGCGTTTGCTGCGAGGCATGCCCGGCCCGTGATCGGCGAAGTAGAACACGATCGTCTCATCGGCCAGTCCGGCGTCGGCCAGTTCTTGCAGGCGGCGCCCGGCCGCGGCGTCGGCTTCGCTCACTCCGTCGTAGTAGGCGGCCCAGTCGTGGCGTACCTCGGGCGTGTCGGGGTGATAGGCCGGCACGCGGACACCGGCCGGATCGTGTACGGTTTTGCCGGTCCGCTTGCGAATCTGCCCCTCGTGACTCCGCTCGCAATTGAACACCGCGAAGAACGGCGCGGCAGCGGGCCGCTTGTTCCAATGCGCCTGCCGCGACGACTGGTCCCACAGCGGGCCCCGCTGGGTGACGTTGTAATCTTCCTTGGCATTGTTGGTGCAGTAGTAGCCCGCCCCGCGCAAGAGCTGCGTGAACACCGGCATGCCGGCCGGGAACACGACCATGCTGCGCATGTGCTCGGCCCCCAGCGAGCAAGCATACAAGCCCGAGATCAGCGTGGTGCGGGCTGGCGCACAGACCGGCGCGCAAGACCAGACGTGCGTGTACGTGATCCCCCGCGCGGCCAGCCGATCAATGTTCGGCGTGGTGGCGTACTTGTCACCGTAGCAGCCCAGTTGCGGCCCGTGATCCTCGCTGGTGATCCAGAGGATGTTGGGTCGCGGCGCCGATTGCGCCGCGGCGGCAGTCGTCGTCGCCACCGTGAACCCAACGCCGACGATCGCGAAAACGAACGAAGCCAGCGCGAGTCTCGCTGCCGCCGCATGTCGTTCGCCCCCCGCGGTACTCATGACTCATCAATCCCCGGCAGCGGGAACTCGGCCGAGGGGCGATGCTCGTCGCGCATCAACTTTTCGATCTCCGCGACCAGGTCGGCGTGCTCGGCCGACACGTCGCGAGTTTCCCCCACGTCGGCCGCCAGATCATACAGCTCGATGTGCAAGTCGGGGCCTGGGTTCTCGGCAGCACGGCCGCCGGCGTTCTTGCGCTTGAGATGCGGGCGGATTCCCTTCCAGTTACCGACGCGCACCGCCTGTTGCCCAGCGCCGGCGGGAAACTCGCGATACAAAAACGGCCGCGGCTCTTGCTCCTCGCCCAGCAGCGTGGGAGCGAAGCTGATGCCATCGATGCCCGCGGGGATCGCGCCCGCCGCGCCGGCCAGCTCCAACAAGGTCGGCAACCAATCCTCGAAACCGGTCACGCGATCGCACACGGCCGGCTCGATGTGGCCGGGCCAGTAGACGATTCCCGGCACGCGAAAGCCCCCTTCGTAGAGCGAACCCTTGAGCCCGCGCAACGGCCCCGCCGAATGAAAGAACTCCGAGTCGCTGCCGCCGACGCGCTCGGCCGCCGGCCCGTTGTCGGAGCTGACGACGAACAATGTCTGCTCGCCGAGCCCCAGCTCTTCGACGAGCGCCATGATCTGGCCTACGACACCATCCATGCGCGTGATCATGGCGGCATACGCAGCGTGGGGATCGTGATGCGGCAGGTAGCGGCGACGTCCGTCGTACGGCGCGTCGTCCAGCCGGCCGCGGTATTCGGCCAGCGAATCGTCGGGCACTTGCAGCGAGACGTGCGGGATCGTCGTCGGCACATACAAGAAGAACGGGCGGCGCTGATTCTCGCGCACGAACTTCAAGGCTTCAGCGGCGATCGCGTCGGGGGCATATTGCCGACCGACGTACGGCGCGTAGCTGGCCGGGTCGTCGACTGCCGCGCCGGCCGGCAGCGGTTGGTGTGCTTCAAACGGCGGGTTGTCCAACGCGCGTCGACGATCGTTATCCCACAGGTAGGCCGGATAGTGATTGTGGGCGACCCCCTGGCAGTTGTAGCCGAAGAAGCGATCGATCCCCTGCCGCAGCGGGTCCCCCTCGCTGCCGGGCGGACCCAGCCCCCACTTGCCGAAGGCGCCGGTCGCGTAGCCCTGCTGCTTCAACAGCTCGGCCAAGGTGACCGCGCCGGCGTAGAGCGGATATTGCCCCTCGGGCGGCACCGTGCGGTTGTTGCGTATGAAAGCGTGCCCCGGATGAAGCCCGGTCATCAGCACGCAGCGCGATGGCGCGCAAACGGCGCTGCCCGAGTAGTGCTGCGTGAGCCGCACGCCGGCGGCGGCCAGGCGATCGAGATTCGGCGTGCGCGTCTTGGTCTGGCCGAAGCAGCCCAGGTCGCCATAGCCCAGATCGTCGGCCAGAAAGAAGATGATGTTGGGGCGCGACGCGGGCTCGTCAGCTCCCGCACAGACAGGTGTCACAGCTGGACAAGCCAGCGGTGCCACCCAAATCGCAACGGCGAACCAATGCGAGCGCGGCGGACGATATCGATTCAAACTCACGTCTCGACTCCCTCGGCTGGCGCGTCTTCAGGTGCCGGCGCCGGCGCGGCGTCGCCCGGTTGCCCATCGGCCGGTTGATCGCCCTGCCCGTCGCCCGCCGGCTGCTCGATCCGCACCAACGTCAACTGCTGCGTTTTGTCTTTGCCGAAGTGCACCAGGCAGGGAGTGGCCTCCTGCGTAAGATTCGACAAGCCCGCTTCGTAGACGACATCCTTCTTGTCGCCGATGCTCCAGGCCGCGCGCTGCGTCTGCTGATCGACCGATCCGTAAACCGGTAGCGTCGTTTCCGAAAGCGCGTTGTAGTAGTTGCCGCGGAGCGTGCCCGTTTTGTCGACCGCCAACTGGAACAAATCGTTGGCCGTGGTGTCGTCTCCCTGCACCAGGCCGAAAACGCCGAGCGCCTGCCACTGCGACTGATCGTCGGGCATGGCCTGACGGCCGGTGTCGGCGATGTCCTGCGCCTGCTGGGCGTAGTCGTCTTGCGAAGCGATCGGAGTGCCATCTTGATAGACCTGGCCGTCGTCGTTGTAGACGATGTTGGTGCCGTAATCGTAGGCAATCGGATCGGCTGCCCACCCCAGATACGCGGCGGTCGAGGCCCAACCGGCCGTGGCCCACAATCCGGCGCCCGCCCAGCGATACGGATACCAGGCGCGCGGATAGAGCGAGTACCAACCGCGGCCAAACACGCCGTTGTGAATGAACGCGCCGTTGACCGCCGCCGCCCGGCCGTGCAGGTAGCCGCTATTGACATGGAACGTACCGTTGTTCATGTAACCGCCGACGCGACCATAGCGCCCGCCTGCCGCGACGCCGCCATTTGGGCCAATCGCCACGCCGCCGCGCGAACCGCGAGCCGCGAAGTTGCCGCCGGGGCCTACGCCAAACGAACTGCGGCCACCAAATGCCGCGCTTCCACCGCGATAACCGTTGGCCGTGCCAACATGTCCGCCGCGTCCCATCACCGCGCCGTTGGGACCCACATAAACACCACCGCGCCCCGCCCCGCTGACGGTGCTGCCGCGCGGCCCGGTGTAAGTACCAGCCCCCGCGCCGTGATAATACGTGCCGCCGGCTGGTCCTGTGTGGCTGTTGATGCCGGTGCTCGCGCCGCTCCAACTGCCGCCGTGTGGGCCAGTTCCCGAGAAACCCGATACGCCGCCGAAGTTGCCGTAGCCGCCGGGTCGGGCACCAAGACCTCCGTAGCCACCGGAGAGTCCGCCGAAGTTGCCGTAGCCGCCAGCGCGTCCGCCGTAATTGCCGCTGAAACCTCCGCGCGAAAAGTTTGAAGCGCCGCCACTGAACCCGCCGCGCGAAAAGCTCGACACGCCGGCGCCCCCCAGGCCGCCGCGAAACCCGCCTCCCATGCCACCGCCGCGGAAACCGCCACGCGCCAACACGGATTGCGGAATGCAAGCAAGTGCCGCCAGGACAATGCCGACGAGTAACTTCACCGTGGTTGGCATCGTGGAATCCTCAGAAGAGTTCGAGCCCGGGAAATCGTCGACGCGGCTATTTCACACGAACGACTTTGATCGGTTTCACGCCCGCCAGCGCCGCGTTCTCGGCAACCACTAGCGACTGCCAGGTGAAGGCGTCCGGGCCACCGGGGATCATCAGGTTCGTGGCTTCGACCACTTCGCCGTCGGGGCTCGAGTTGGTCGACTCGATCAGCCAGCGTCCTTTGTCGAACGTCCACAGCGCCTCGGCCAGCGTGCCGCGCGAATCAAACGTCCAACTGCGCAGCAAGCCCGAATTGGGATCGCGGCCGATAATTTGCACGCCAGCCGCCTTGGATTTACCCCCTTCGGTGACCTTGAAGCGGTTTTCCAAGAAGTTGTGTCCTTCGTCGAGCCAAGAATATTGGAGGCTGACTTCCGCCTGCTCTCCCTTCGCGCTCCATTTGCCGACCAGCCAGGCGAGCTGAGTCAGCGGGTTGCCCTGCGCGGCCGGCTCGGCGGCCCACTCGCGCAGCGACGCCATCCGCCAGCCGCCATTCTCGCGGACGTGCAGCGCGCCGTAGCGGCTGACGAGCACTTCGTTGGGATTCTTGCCGGCGACGGTGAACGTACCATCCTCGACGGCCGTATCGCGACTGAGGAAATGGATCGCGTCGATCTTGACGGCGACTTCCTTGGGCTTGCCCGACTTGAAAAGCTCGATGTACGCCTTTTCGATCGCCGCGCGGCCGCGGATCGCGATCCCTTCGTCGTTGATGTACTCTCCGGCTTCAGTCCAGGCGGCGGCCACGGCCTTGGCGTCGCCGGAGCGGAAGGCCGCCAGGAACTTCTCGGCGCTGGCTCGAATGGCTTTTTCATCCGCCGCGCGATCGGCCGGTTTGCTGGCATCGGTTGCCACGCCGCCGCTTTGTGCGCTGGCCGCAGAAGCAAGACCAATGCCGAGCGCCGCCGCCAGGGCGATGCGCGCCACTTTGCGGAGTCCTAGAAATCGATTGAACCGCGACATGGAATTCTCCTGGTCGATGATGGCAGGTGAGGCGAGCGGTCGACGACATCACTCGTCACATCAAATCTCCCCCTCGTCGCGTAGGCGTCGTAGCGTGCCGCGAAATGCAGCGACCGTGCGCTCGAGATCGTCGTCGCTATGCACCGACGAGGTCGGTCCGCCCGGCCAACTAAAGATCTCCACGCCATGCACGATCATGCCCGCGCGAAGCTTCGAGATCAGCCCCGGTTTGGCCGGCGCCTTGATCGAGCGCCACTCGCAGCGACCCGAGGCGATATCCGCCTGCGTGACCGGCTGCCCCTCGGGATTCGTGAAGATATGAAACCCGGAGAACGTGCCGTACACGACCCACGGCGCGCCCGCTTCGTCGACGACCGCTTGCAGCCGCGAGCGCAACCGCGCGGCGTAGTCGTTCGCCTTTTGGCAAGCGTCGGTCGTGGCGACCAATTCCAGCGCCGCGATGCCGGCCGCCGCCGACAACGGATTGGCGTTGTAGGTGCCATGATGCGGAACCTTGTCGCGCCGCGGCCCGCCGGTCGACGGGAACGACAGCGCCTCAAACAAGTCGGCGCGTCCGGCGATCGCGCCCCCCGGCAAGCCCCCCGCCAGAATCTTCGCCAGTGTGGTCAGGTCGGGCCGGATGCCAAAATGTTGCTGCGCGCCGCCGGGCGAGACGCGAAAACCACTGATCACTTCGTCGAAAATCAATAGCACGCCGCGCCGCGCGGTCAACTCGCGCAGCTCGCGCAAGAACTGCGGCACGATCGGCGTTTGGCCCCAGCTACCGCCCGTCGGCTCCAGAATGACAGCGGCCGCGTCGGGGTTTTCGTCGAAAATGCGCTCGAGCACGGCCGCGTCGTTCGGCGGCGCAATGATCATCTGCTCGGCCAGCTCCGCCAGCACACCGGGCGAGGAGAGCGGCCGGTTGTCGGGCCCCAGACCAAACGCCACGTGATCGTGCCAGCCATGGAAGTGCCCGGCGAAACGCACAATCTTCGGCTTGCCGGTGGCAGCCCGCGCCAACCGCAGTGCCAAGAGCGTCGCTTCCGTCCCTGAGCTGGTGAATCGTACGCGCTCTGCCGAGGGGACGAGCCGCTGCACCAATTCGCCCCAGCGGATTTCCAATTCGTGCCCCGAACCGTAGTGCGTGCCGCGCCGGAGCTGTTCTTCGATGGCGGCCACCACGCGCGGATGATTGTGCCCGAACAACAGCGCTCCGTGGCCGCCCGTGTAGTCGACGTATTCGCGGCCGTCGACATCCCATTTTCGCGAGCCGGCGGCGCGTTCGACGTACAGCGGATAGGGCTCGAGGTACCGGCTGTCGTGCGTCACGCCGCTGGGGAAGACCTGTCGCGCCCGCTCGGCCAACCGCGCCGACGTGCTGGTCAGTCGGCGATATTCGTCCAACAGCGCGGAGCCGGACGTGGAAGCTGTCGCCGCTGCCGACGTGCGCGGCGCACGGTCAGTTTGAGTGGGCATATTCGGAGACTCTCCATTCCTCGCTCGCACTATATCTCTAGCGCGCAGACTTGCGACAGGGCAGGGTCAACGCTTGTTGTTGTAACACATGGCGGATGAGTTCTCGACGGCGGCGTTAGGCCGCAACAAATCGTGGTACTCGGCGGCGATCGCGGGACCCCGCAGGCGGATATCGAATTTCGCTTGCACGCAGCCTCGGGCCGCTACACGCATACGCTCACGCTGCTCCGGATCACCGGCCAGGCGCCGCAAGGCCGCCGCGAAGGCCGCGACATCGCCAGGCGGAACGAGCTCGCAGGCGGCGCCCGGTTCAAGCGTGTTATTCGCGCGGTCTGTAATACTAAAAATCTCGGGAGTGCCGCCGACGTCGGTCGCGACGATCGGCACGCCGCAGGCCGCCGCTTCCAAGAGCACGCGCCCCAGCGGCTCCTGCCGGGCGGCGTGGACCAGCAGATCGAACTCGGGCAACAGCATGTCAACGTCGTCGCGCCGACCAAGAAAATGGACACGCTCGCCCGAAGGCGATTTCCCGGCTCGCTCGTGCAGCGCGCGCTCAAACACGCGCGCCTCGTCCTTCTGCGAGTAACGCTCGCCCACCATCACCAGGTGCCAGTCGGGCAGTTCGCCGGCGATTTGCAAAAACCCGTCGAGCACCACGTCGACGCCCTTGCGCTGGACAAGCTGACCGATCGTGCCCAGGAACCGCGTCTCGCGCGGCAAGCCCAACTCGGCGGCCAAGCTCCCGGTGCGCGGTCGCGGCCGAAAGTGCTCGAGGTCGATCCCGTTGTAGGCCACGCGCAGTTTGTCTGCGGAAACGCCCTGCCCCACATGAAAGTCGCATGCCGCCTGCGACACAGCCCACAAGCGATCCAGGCAATTGATGTCGGCGACCGCGGCCGGGCTCAAGCCCACGATGTCGCGCAGATGCCCGCCGGCCGCGATCGCCATCTCGCGGGTCACCGGCCCAGTCAATCGCGCCATCGACAAACTGTTGGCGACCACCAGGTCCGGTGCTTCGGCCGTGAACAGTTCAACCAATCGCGCGCGGCGCTCGGCCTGAGACTGTCGAGCGCCGTCAGTCATTGCGTCAGCTACCAACTCAACCACGCGCACACCCAGCGACCTCAACAGCGCGGCAACATCGCTCGCTTCGGGCACAACCGCTGCCAGGTCAAAGCCAGCCGCGCGCACCCAAGGCGCAGCAGCCGCCAGCGAGCGCTCCCCGCCATTGACGGTCGGATACTCGAGCAGCCAGAGCAGCTTTGGCATGGGATAACTCGGCAGCGAAGCGCGCGCGTCGTTCACTCGTCGCGGAGCACGTCCCGGCCGTTGAACTTGAATACCTTGCCGGCGACCTCGACGCCGCCGGCGGATAGCTTCAGCAGCCCGGCCGATGTGGTTTCGCGCGACACCTGCGCGATCGGTGGCAGCGGCTCATCGATCAACTGGCTGCCATCGCCCAGCCAGAACACCACAAGCGCGAACCCGATCGCGCCCTCGCGCCGGCTTGGCTCGCGCGGCGTCCAGTCGAACGGTTCGTCGGCCGTCGGCGGCGGCTCGTCGAACGTGCGACCCGAGCGCCACACCGCCAGATACAAACGCTCGTCGTCGGCCACTGCCCCCAAGAGCCGCGATTGCGCGAACGAACGCCGCCGCGTCGGGATCGCAAACGTGCCGGTCGCCAAGAGTGGCTTCATCTCGCCTGTAGCGCGGCTGGTCCACAGTACGGCGGCGCAAGTGCTCGCCGGTCGACGCAGGAAGCGATCGCCCGCCGGGTCCAGCGGCGCGTGCAAAGAGTGCACAAAACACTCGGGCGTGGTCGCGACAAGCCGGGGCGCGGCGATCTCGCCAGCGCGCTCCGCCGCGGCGATATCGGCTTCGTCCTCGGCCCCGAGGACCATCGTGCCGACAAGCGTGGCGAGCACCAAGGCAGGCCAGAGGCGCCGCAGCGATAAGCGTGGCGACGATCGTCGCCACGCCGCGGCTGCTTCGCTACTCGGTGCCGTCCGAGGCTGGCCCGGGGCTTCGCCCAGGCAGCATACCCGGCTTCGGCTGGCGCAACGGAATCGTGTTGCGGACATGAAACACAATATAGTATTCGACCGAATTCGGGCCAAACGCATAGGGGAACGGCGCTCCCGACCGACAGTTGTAGAAGCATGCCCCTGCCTCCGAGCTGATGGTCGTGACGCCCTGGGCGACGCGAACGGTCATGGGTGGTTCGAGCGCGGCGTCCTCGGTCGGGAGCATTCTGACGTTCGAGCCGAACACCGGAGCGAGCACGAACTCGTCGCGGACAAGCTCGCCGTTTGTAAAGTCCACGGCCCGCGCGCCCAAACGTTCCAGGTAATACTGAAAACCCCAATGACCTTGGAACCACAGATCGGCGGCATCCGCCTGGTAGTTCTCGAACAAATACTCGGGAATCCGCCCGGATGCCACGCGCGCCGAATTGGCGCGGCTCTGGTCTCCCACGGCAACCGCGATCGAAAGCGCTAGCGAGAGCGCAAACGGGGCGATCAAAGCGAACCGCGATTGGAAGAACGAACCTGTCGTCAGCGGCCTGTCCAGCGCCCGTACGATCCAAATCGCGACGGCCGGAACCACGGGCAGGATCGTGCGCGCCGTCACAGTCCAATTGAAGAACGTGGCGAACACGAAGGTGCCCCCAGCCCAGAGCGCCAAGAGCAACGACTCGGCATCGCGGCGCCGCGCCAGGTCGACGAGCCCCAAGAGCACGACCGCAAGGCTCGCCGACAGGAAAGCCGACGCCTGCAGCGGCGTCAGCCAGGTCCAGCCTCGTTCCGCGGGCGGCGTGAAGTCCAAGTAACTGCCGTGCCAATGAACGACGCCGGCCAGAGCGGCGAACACCACGACCGCCGCCAGGCTTCCCCAGCGGCCCCACATCAGCGGAACATAGAACAGCACTGACAATACGCAGCCCCCCAGGCACGTCGCGCCCAACAGAAACTGTCGCGACCAGGCGACATCGGCAAACTGGCGTGCCGCGTCGGCGTACAAGTTGGCGTCGCTGACCAGACCATGTCCGTAGAGTCGGCGCGTCCACCACTCGAAAGCAGCCAATGCCAGGCAGGGTAGCGCCAGACCGACCACCTGTGCCACCGCGCAGCGCCAATCGCGCCCGTGCGCATCGCGATCTTGCCGCCCGAGCGGCGTGCGGCAGGCCACGCTATAGACGAACAACAACGGAACCAGGCAGATCCCGAAGTATTTGGTCAGCGCCGCCGCGGCAATGCAGAGACCCGCCAACACGAAGCTCCACGACCGGCCCCGGCGCTCGCCTCCGAGCCACAGCGCGACAGCCCAGCACCAAAAGCACAACAGCAGCGTGTCGCACATCAGCGTTGTACTAGAGACGAGCGTGACGGGCATGGCCAGCGCGATCGCGGCCGCGATGGTCGGCCGGCCACAAAAGTACCAGGCCAGGGCATACGTCCCCAGCACCGCTCCCAAGGCCGGCGCCAAGAAGCCCGCGTGCATGACCCACTCGTCGAAGCCCCCCACCAGGCCGACGAGGGCCAGATAGTACGCGGCCAAAGGTGGATTCTGGTTCACTTCGTGCATCGGCTGCACGAAGCCGTACCAGTTGATGTCGAAGCCATAGAAATTGGTGGGCTGCCGCAGAATCTGCTGGGCAGAATAGATGAACAGCGGGTCGTCCATGTGAACCGCCTTGTTCAGAAACGGCACGAGCGACGCCAGCACCAGGGCCACGAGCAGGACCACTTTGAGCTGAGCTTCGTCCACCGCGCGGCGGTAGGCGCGTTCCGTCCAGTGAAAGCCCGTGCTCGGATGCGCCGCCGCGGGCGTGGCGGCGTCACCGTTTCCAGGTGGCATGTCGAGGGACGGTGCGCGGCTGCTGTCGGGATTCTTCATCGAGCACTTGTCGGTCGTGCGTTTCTGGCCAATGCGCGATACGCGAAATCGCAATTCTCTCGTAGCCCTGGATCGCCTAGTGCGTGAATCGATACGGCTGCTTCATGCGGAACACGAGATAATTGTCGGGGTCGATGGCGCCGAACACGTACGGAAGCGCTAGCCGCCCTAGCGTCGCGTAGAACTTCCCCCGCCAAGGTACCGACTGGGTCGCTATCCAGGGCGTGCGCCGGAACCCCCACGACGTGTTGCCGAGCAACTCGGCGACTTCCGTGGGAGGGATGATCAGGTTGGAGTTCTCCAGCGGTACGATCAGGATGTCGCCAGGCAACAGTGTGTCGCGCGTCACGTCGAGCGCCTGGGCACCCGAGTCGATAATGTAGTACTGAAAGCCCCAGTGTCCTTGGAACCAGAGGATGTGGCCGGGTTCCGCGAAGTTATGGACAAGCGCGGATCCAGCTTCGCGAGCCGACTTAGCGAACGTGTAGTCGGCCCGAGCCGTGGAGAGCGCGACCACTCCGCCTAGTCCCACGGCGAACCACACGCCGCGCCGTACACCTGCCGATGCCAATTGTCGATAGTTCTCCAGACGACGGACCAACAAGATACCCGCCGGAGCAGCCAACGGCACGAAGGTGCGCGCCGTAATCGTCCAGTTCCCCAACGCCGCGAACAACAGCGTGCCCGCGAACCATAAGCACAACAGCAAGCTGTCGGCCATGCCGTGCGCGCCGCGACCGCCCCAGCGACGAGCCAGGTCGCTCACGGCCAGTCCAATCACATGCGCGGCGACCAAGAGAAACAACGTGGCGTGTAGCGGCAACGCCCAGCGCAGCGCCGCTGCGTCGCGCAACTCCGGGTCGGGAAACACGGCCGCGGCAGTCCAAGCGGCGAAGGCCAGCCCCGCGATGACAACCACTGGCAAGGTCACTCTGGGCGACCAGCACCACGGCGCCGCGCAGCCGATCGTAATCAGGCACCCCCCCAGAAAGATCAATGCCTGAAATAACCGAAACGGCGCCGAATCCCAGTCTTGCTTCGCGCCCACATAGTCCACGGCGCCGCGCAACAGACCGTGGCTGTAAAGCTGATGGCAATACCACTCGAAGAGCGCCAGCGCCACCAAGGGCAGGGCAGCCGCGACCAACCACCATCCGGGGCGCCGCACTCGCACCAGCGTGTACGCCACCATCAACGGTACGACGCAAATGCCAAAATACTTGCACAGCGCCGCCGCCGCGGCCAGCAGTCCGGCCGCCAGGAACCAGAGCAAGCCGCCGCGATCGAGCCCCCTCAGCCAGGCCAGCATCGACCAGCACCACAAGGCGGCCATCAGGTTGTCGCACATCAGGGTCGTCGCCGACACGAAAACCACAGGCGTGGCGCAGGCCGCCACGGCCGCCAGCACCGCGTGCTGGCAGAACCTGCGGGCCAACAAATAGGTCCCCAACACCAGCGCGATGTTCGGCGCCAGGTACACCGCGTGCATAACCAGCTCGCGGTCGCCCCCTACCCACAAGGCGCCCGCCAGAAAGTACGCGGCGCCGGGCGGATTCTTGTTCACTACGTGCATCGGTTGCACGAAGCCATACCAGTTGACATCGAAACCGTAGAAATCGCCCGGATGCCGCAGGACCTGCTGCGCCGTCCACACGAACAGCGGATCGTCCATGTTCACCGGCTTGGCGAGAAACGGCACCAACAGGCCGAGCGTTCCCAGCGCCAGCAACCAGAGATCGCTGAACAGGTCCGCGCTTGGGCCGCGAGCCGACGGCCTCGGTGTCGGCGCGAGTCCCATTTCAACGGCGGCTGAAATCGCGGCGCTTGAGTCGGTGGCCATGCCGGCGGCAAACTAGCTGCTCGAAGTTGGGCTGGATGCGCAAGCGGCATCTTGCGTGCCGCCGGCAACGCGGAGTCTCTCAGGTTAGTCGGTCAACGTGGCCAATGTAAGGCTGGCCGTAGCGAACTCCGTTGCCGCGGTGTTCCCCTAGCGCCACCTGCGTTTCGCTTGACAGCCGCCGGCCGCCGGTCGATAACGCGGCGCGCTCGCCACGCACGGCATGGCCGACCGTTGTTACCGCCGTTGCCGTCCGCACGGCGCGCTCGCTGCGCCAGATCGCATGCACTGGAGGGAGTCGCCACATGGCCGATTCAGCACGCCCGACAGGCACCGCCACAGCCGCGCAGTCCCCGCCGCCAGGCACCGCGCCTCGTGCCCCGCGACGCTGGCCGCGCAGGATCGTGGTAATCGTCTTCGTGATCATCGCGCTTGCGGCCGCCTTTCTCCTCTTCGCCCCCACGCCCCTCGATCCGATCGCCTACGATCCCCCCGCGCCGCCGCCGCTCGCCGGACCGCTCGCTCCCAACACGCTGCTGCGCGACGCCGCGCCGCTGGCCGCCGGCCAGATTGTCGGCCCTGAGGATGTCGAGATCGAGGCCGATGGCAGCGTGCTCACCGGCCTGGTCGATGGCCGCATCGTACGCATCATGCCCGACGGCCAGGTCGAAACGTTCGCTCGCACCGGCACCGAATCCGCGCCAGGCCGACCGCTGGGCATAGCTCGCGCGCCCGACGGGCGGTTAATCGTGGTCGACGCGCGGCTCGGGCTGCTGGCCGTCACCCCCGACGGCCAGGTCAGCACGCTGGCGACCGAAGTCGACGGTGTCCCCTTTGGCTTTGCCGACGACGTCGACGTGGCCAGCGACGGACGCGTCTACTTCTCCGATGCCAGCGACAAGTTCGGCGATGGCGAGTATCTCTACGACCTGCTCGAAGCTCGGCCGCACGGGCGGCTGTTGATGCACGACCTGGCGACCGGCGAGACGCGCGTGTTGCTCGCTGACCTGTACTTCGCCAACGGCGTTGCCCTGTCGCAACAGGAAGATTTCGTGCTGGTCAACGAGACGTATCGCTACCGCATCACTCGCTACTGGCTGAAGGGGGACAAGGCCGGCACGTCCGACACGTTCGTCGACAACCTGCCCGGCTTTCCCGACAACATCAGTTCGAACCGGCGCGGCACGTTCTGGCTGGCGCTGTTCACGGTCCGCAATTCGACCATCGATCGCTTGCATCCCTATCCGTTTCTGAAGAAGGCGCTGTCGCGGTTGCCCAAGGCGCTCTGGCCGGCGCCGGCGCCGTATGGCTTTGTCGTGGCGCTGGACGAACAAGGGAATATCCTGCGGAGCTTTCAGGATCCGGACGGCCAGAACTATCGCGAAGTGACCAGCGCTCACGAGCACGACGGCGCGCTTTATTTCGGCACCCTCTCGGGCGACCGCGTCGGGCGGTTGGAACTCGGGCCCAATTGATTCACGATGAAGCGCCACCCCCCTGAGTCGCTCGACATTCCCTGGACGTGCAAATCGCTCGACTCGGCGCGTAGCGGCATCGAAATCACGGCCGCTGGCCGAACTCGCTGTTGGATCGAGCACGAAGTGATCCGCGGCGTCACTCCGCAAATGCTCGTCTGGTGGTTCAAGCATCTCGAAGGGGACATGGTCTATGCTGGCCAGCGGCTCACGCGCTACCGTGTCTGGCATCCGCGCGACCACATCGCGATCGAGTATTCGCGGCGCCACGCCGACGGCTCGATCGGAGTCGGTTGCGTGATTCACCTCACCGAAATGCTCGGAGCCAACCCCGCTTACCTCGTCGACGTGCATTCCGAAATCCTCAAGCTCGACGAGCAGGGGTTCATTCATCGCCCGCGCTTCCACGGGCTGCGCCTGGCACGGATGGACTACGAGTTCGAGGCCACCGACACTGGGACCCGGTATCGGAACAGCCTGACCGTGGGGGCCGCCGGCGCACTGGCTGCACCCCTTAATTGGTTGATCCGACGGACTGTGTTCGACGAGGCGCGTGGCCGGGCGTGGATCAAACACAACATCGAAGAGGTCGGCAACTTCGAATCGTTCCTCCCCGAGCTGTATGCGACCGCGTCGCGACTGGAAACGACGCATGGTTCGCGGCCCGATTCGCCCCAGCCATCGAAGCGTTGAACCTTTGCGCAACATCGAGCTGAAAGCCCGGCTGAGGAATCTCGACTCTGCCCGCCAGGTCGCGGCTCGGCTGGCCACCAAGCGGATGGGCGTCGAGCACCAGATCGACACCTACTTCGCCGCTCCGCGCGGCCGGCTCAAACTGCGGCAGGTCAACGGGCTGTCGAACACGCTGATTGCCTACTCGCGCAGCGACACCGCCGCGGCCCGCCCGAGCGACTATCACCTGGTGCCGGTCGCGCATCCCGAAACGCTCAAGCAAGCCTTGGCGGCGGCGCTGGGCATCGTGGGCGTGGTCGACAAGCGCCGCGAGATTTTCTTGGTCGATAACGTGCGCATCCATCTCGACGAAGTCGTGGGGCTCGGGGCCTTTCTCGAGTTCGAGGCCGTGCTCTCGCCAGGGCAAGACGAAGCGCAAGGGTATGAACGGCTGGCCACCTTGCAGGAGGCTTTCCGCATCGACCCGGCGACGATCTGTACCGGCTCGTACCGCGATTTATTGGCGCAGCAAGCGGGTCCGTAGAGCCGATCCGCGAAACCAATCACATTCGGTCGCCACTCGATTGCAAACTACGGCCTGGATCGCCGCAGATTCGGCCCAACCGCGAACTGCCACGGCGCGAATTGTCGCGCTCGCCCGCCCCCGCTAAACTTCAACGTCTGGCGCAACAGCAAGTTGGAGCACGCCACGCGCCATTGGCACGGACCGCGACGACGCAGCCGGCCGCACACCCCGGCGTTGCGGGCCTTCCCACCGGTTCCGACATACCCGCCGCCCGGAGCGCTGCGGCGTTGTCCTTGTGTGTGCGCGGGCAGTCTGTGACTTTTTCGGCGGAAAGGTTGAAACGGGATGAGTGAGGCTGGCCGGTTGCAGGTTGGGGGGCAAGAGGTGGAATTGCCCGTCGTCGTCGGCACCGAGAACGAGCACGCCGTCGACATTTCGAAGCTCCGCGCTCAGACCGGCTATATCACGCTCGACGACGGTTACGGCAACACCGGCTCGACCACCAGCGCGATCACCTATCTCGACGGCGAGCAAGGAATCCTGCGCTACCGCGGCTACCCCATCGAAGTGCTGGCCAAGCAGTGCGATTTTCTCGAAGTCAGCTATTTGTTGATTCATGGCGAACTGCCGAATGCCGAACAGTTCGAGCGGTTTCAGAACAGCTTGCGCCGACACACGATGCTGCACGAGGACATGCGGAACTTTTACAACGGGTTCCCGCGCGACGCCCACCCGATGGCGATCCTCAGCTCGGTGGTCGGCGCGCTGTCGACGTTTTATCAGGATTCGCTCAACCCGCGCGATCCGGATCAGGTGCAGAACTCGATCCACCGCATCATGGCCAAGCTGCCGACGATCGCGGCCTACAGCTACAAAAAATCGATCGGGCAGCCGTTCATCTATCCGCAGAACGACCTGAGCTACGTGCAGAATTTTCTGCAGATGATGTTCGCGGTCCCCAGCGAGCCGTATGAGATCGACCCCGATTTCGTCGAGGCACTCAATGTGCTGCTGATCGCGCACGCCGATCACGAGCAGAATTGCAGCACTTCGACCGTGCGGATGGTCGGCTCGGCCGACGCCAACCTGTTCGCCTCGATCGCCGCCGGGATTTGCGCCTTGTGGGGCCCGCTGCACGGCGGAGCGAACCAGGCCTGCGTCGAGATGCTCGAACAGATTCTGGCCGACGGCGGCGACGTCAAAAAGTATGTCCGCCTGGCCAAGACCAAGGACAGCGGCTTCCGCCTGATGGGCTTCGGACACCGCGTCTACAAGCATTACGATCCACGGGCCGCGCTCATCAAGGTCATCTGCGATAAGCTGCTGGGGAAGCGCGGCATCCACGACCCCATTCTGCCGATCGCCCAGGAGCTGGAAGCGGCCGCCCTCTCCGACGAGTACTTTATCGAGCGCAAACTCTATCCGAACGTCGACTTTTACTCGGGCATCATCTATCGGGCGATTGGCCTGCCGGTGCAGATGTTCACGGTGCTGTTCGCTATCGGCCGGCTGCCTGGCTGGATCGCGCACTGGTGCGAGATGCACGCTTCGCCGAACAAGCGGATATGCCGGCCGCGACAGATTTACACGGGGGCGACGCTGCGCGAGTTCGTGCCGTTGGTGCGGCGCCGGTAGCTGGACGACAGTCTCCCCGACGGCTGACGGGTGGCCCGGAGACGGCGCAGCCGCATCCGGGTCGCGCAGCGACAAGAGGTACACCTGTGGCGACGCAGCTCAGCTAGGGACAATTACTCTAGACCTCTTCTGCCTACGGCACCGTACGTTGCTGCCTTGGCAGAACGGCAACACGATGCCGGGGCCACGCAGTAGGTAGCCCCAAACCGCAATCCCAAGGTTTTCGACATGTCGAAGCAGGTGACGATCTTCTGGCCCGGCGACTATCGCGCCGAGCCCAACGCGCTGGCCATGCCCCAGGTGCGCGAGACCACCGAACAGCTCGTGCAAGCGCTCAAGCGACTCGGCCGCAAGCCGCGCGTGATTCGCAGCTTCTTGCGCAAGCCGCACGAATCGATCGAGCAGCTCGGCCCCGTGGACGAACCGTTGATCGGAGTCTTCTGCCACTGGACCTACGGCCCGCACACCTGCGACGGCGTCGTCGGCAAGGATAGTCCGCTCCTCTTGGCGTCGAATTTCTCGGGCACCTGGCCGGGATTGGTGGCCTTGTTGAACACGGCTGCCTGCCTCGAAAGCGTCGGCCGCAAGCATGCGCGCATCTGGACCGACGCTCCCGATTGGACGCGCGATCGGGCCTTTATGGAACGCCTCGACCAGTGGTGTACCACTGGGCAGATCCCCTACCGCACCGACGAGCTGCACTACAGCGCGCCGGTCTCGCCGGAGGCCGCCAAAATCGCCGACGAAGTGCTCGCCGAGCTGCGCAGCCGCCGCGTGCTGGCCCTGATGCTCGGCGACACCTCGATGGGCATGATCAACGGCTACTTCGGGCCGCGCCTGCTGAACCCGATCGGTTTCACCGAGCACAAAGTCGATCAGGCCTGGCTGGTGAGCCGCGGCAAGTTCATCACCGAGCGGCGGATCGACGAGGCGCTCAAATTCGTCGTCTCCAAAGGAGCCAAGTTTCATTGGCGGGAGGACGGCGCCGACGACTTCACGGCCGCGGCCACTCGCGAGCAATTGCGGATGTACCTCACCGTGCTCGACCTGGTCGACGAGTTTCAGGCCGATTGCCTCGGCTGGCAGTATCAGTTGGGCCTGTTGCCGCTGTTGCCGCCGAGCGACTTCTGCGAAGGATTGCTTAATAGCACCTGCCGCCCGGAGGGAGACGGCGATCTCCTGATCACCTCGACCGAGGCCGACCAAGGCAACCTCGTGCCGATGGAGTTGATGAAGCGCGTGCTCAAGCGCCGCGGGCTGCACCAGGCCGTGATGTTCCACGACGTGCGCTGGGGCGCGACCCACAAAGGGCGCTTCCTCTGGGTGCTGTTGAACTCAGGCTCGTGCGGGGCATACGCTTTCAACCACGATCCTGGCACGCTGAAGGGAGTGCACAGCTACCGGCAGCCGAAGGGGTATTTCCCCATTCCCGGCGGAACGTTCGCCGGCGAGAGCCTGCCGGGTGAAATGACCTGGGCCCGCGCTCACATCAAGGATGGCGTGCTCTGGATGGACCTGGGACGCGGCGAAGTTGTTAAACTACCCCCCAAAGTGCGCGACCAGTGGTGGAACGGCACCACGCGGCAATGGCCCTTCATGGCGGCCGACTTGCGCTGCTCGACCGAAACGATCATGGCCCACTACAACAGCAACCACATCGCCGTGGCCTACGGCGACATCCTGGGCGAGATGGTGTCGGTCTCGCAGTCGCTGGGCTTCAAGGTACGCGTGATGAGCGCGGCGTGAGGGCGCGACTTTCGCTGCTAGCAGCGGTTTCTAAACCGGCATTGAGCCGACGTCGGGTGCCATCGATGCCTGCAGCAAGGGCGCCGACCTCACCACAGCACGCGCAACCACCGCCGCTCGGATCGCGTGGTACGGCAATCTTGTTTGGAAGCGCCGGCCTCTTGCTCTGGGCAATCACGCGAGTCGTCATTCCCTGGCTAACTGCTCGCACGACCGTCGAGCCTGTCCTGTTGTGGTTCGCGGCGGCTGGCTTTGGGCTATTTGTTCCCTTACTTGTCGTGGCTTTTCTGATGCTGCGCCAGGAGAGAGCTCTCGGTCAGTCGAGCTTGTGGCGCGAGCGGCTCCGCTACCGCCCACCCGATCGCGTCGACTGGCTTTGGTGCCTGGGTGGGATGCTCGTGATCGGAGTCGTTACCGGCGGCACAATTGCCGTGCTCAAACCGCTCATGGGTGCCGACGGACCTCAGCCGGAGTTCTTGCGAATGGAGCCATTGCGCGGGGAGCGATTGTGGATTCTGGCTGCCTGGTTCCCTTTTTTTTGCGTCAATATTCTCGGTGAGGAATTCTTGTGGCGCGGCGTGGTGTTGCCGCGACAAGAGGTCGCCTTGGGATCTTGGGCCTGGGCGGCGAACGGCCTCGGTTGGCTATTATTTCACGCGTCGTGGGGCTGGCCGATGCTCGTGCTGCTCGTGCCGACGACGCTCGTGCTGCCGTTTGTGGCATCGCGGCGAAGAAACACCTGGCCCGGCGTGATTCTGCACGCAGCCCTCAATGGCCCTTCGTTTCTCGCCTTGTCGCTCGGCGGGACGTGACAGAGCTTTCGTTAGTAGTTGGCCCTACCGCGCCGAGACTGTACCCGGCTCGAACACGCGCGCGTCGTGGTAGCGCGTCGAACAATCGAACGGCCACTACGGCTTCAGCTCGCGCAGGTAAATGTTCTTGAACCACAGTTTCGCGCCGTGGTGCTGCAGCTCGATTTGTCCCGTCGGAAAAATCGGCTTGTCGTAGTCCCAGTAGTTCTCGAGCGCCACGTTGTCGACGACGAGCTTGTCGTTGAGCTTGATGGTCACTTTGTCGCCGACCATGCGGACGAAGAACGTGTTCCACTCGCCAACGGGCTTGTCGGCCACCACCAGCGGCTTCGACGGATGTTTTTTGTTATTGAACAGGCCTCCAGACCCTACGCCTTTTCCCAGGCCCTGGTCCTTGTCCCAGATCTGCACCTGCGGCGAGCCGCGCAGGTAAATGCCGCTGTCGCCGCCGGGCCCGATCTTCCAGTCGCAATACATCTCGAAGTCGCCGTAGTCCTTCGCCGTGCATAGCGACTTGCCGCGACCATCGTAGACTAGCGCGCCCTCTTCGACCGACCAATGCTCGCGCATCAGCTTGTCGGCTTCGGCTTGCTCGGCGGCGAGCGCGTCTGGCGAAAGCTCGGCCCGCTTGAACGGATTCTCGGTCTTAACGAGCCCCTTCCAGCCGGTCAGGTCGCGGCCATTGAACAGCGCGACAAAGCCCTTGGGCGGAGTGTTATCGGCGGCCTGCGCGGCGGCGGCCACCAATGTCAGCACAGCGGCGCCCGACAACAACCGCCGAGAAAATGAGCGAGCATGAACTTGCATGTCAAAGTAGCTCCCAACCTAGCGCGACCATTGAAACAACGGAGAGGAATTCTGAACCAGTCGAGTAGGAGAGGGGCAGCACGTTGCTGCCGCCTCTCCCCTCCTCAAACCGGACGTGCGGAGCTACCG
>JAIESQ010000013.1 GCA_019745975.1 Pirellulales bacterium | reverse complement strand
ACTGCTGGGCAAGCCAGCAGTGGCACCCGGTGGGAATGGTGCCGAAAAGTTGCCGCGCTCTGCGCCAGGGAGTGCCCCAGAACGCCATGATGTATCCCCTCGTTCGATCGTTGCCAGTCGACGCTCGAGGCTCGCCCGCGGAGAGACTACCCGAGCGCGAGAGGATTTCAAGGAAAAACTCGGGCTTTCAACGAGGATTGCGGAACTCGATGGCAGCCCGCGGCGTCTCAAAGGGGCAGCCGGATTGACCCTCCATGGGAGGGGAGCGTACCTTAAGAGTCGGTACAGGTCTGAGCGATCAGCTTTGGCATTGGTCGCTTTCACTCCGAGAACGCTAGTGACGGTCCGATAGCCTCGTTCGCCCCCGGGAATTCGATCTCGCGGGCTGTCGTCACTTGTTTCTTCCCGTTCTCGGAGCCCTTCCCAGTGAACTTCCGCCCAGCGTTTCGATTTGGTCCTGTCTGCCTGACCGTGCTCGTCGGCGGTTTGGTCTTTGTAGGCGGTGCGGCGGTCCGCGCCGCCCCGGTGTATTTTTTTGTCTCCGAGCGGCCGGGCTCGCAGTTCCATTTGGATTCGTACCTGCTGCCGTTGGACAACCCGGCCGACATCGCCGCCGCGCGCGACATCATCAAGCAGGGCCCGGGGCAGGCGAAATCCCCCATCGTGTTCGCGCGGATCGCGCCGGGCGCCGACAACATCAACAAGAATCTCTATCCGCCGTTTCAGACCTGGTCGTGGCACGTGACGGAGTTCCTCGGCTTTGCCGACCTGGGGGCCGAGCTGTACGACGGTTGGCCAACCTACGTCGAACAGGACGTGCAAGGTTGGATGGACAACACGAACGGAATTATCGGATTCTGGAGCTACCGCCTGGTATCCGAAGTCGTCGTCCCAGAGCCGTCGACCTGGGCTCTGGCGACCGCGGCAATGGGGGTGCTGGCGCTCGTGGGTTGGCGACGCCACGCGCGGCGAACCTGAGCGCTTGTACCGGCACGGCAAAGCTGACCTGGCGGGGTGGAGGGCGCGCGGGTTCCAATCCGGCACGCGCGGCGGCGAATTACCATCGCCGGGTGTTGTGGTTGTCCTCTGGTCTGGTCTTTCATTCGCTGGGGCGAGGCTTAAAATGCCGCGAAGTTCCCTCCCCGCCGCCGAAAGGTAGACCCTCGTGGCCAAAGCCCCCAGCCCGAACAAGCCGCAGACACAGTCGCCCGGTGGGATCGACTTGCGCGATCGCTGGCTAGCGGCCTTTCTGGCGTGGCTGCTGCCGGGCTTAGGGCACTTCTACCAACGACGGACCGCCAAGGGCGTGCTGTTCTGCGTGATGATCCTCAGCACCTTCTGCTATGGACTGGTGCTGGGTGAAGGGCGCGTTGTTTACGCGTCGTTCGGCCCGCAGGAGAGGCGTTTGCCGTATTTGAGCCAGGTCGGGGTCGGGCTGCCTGCCTTGCCGGCGCTGGTCCAGATGCAACGCGTTCGCGCTGGCAAAGAGCCACTTTTCGGCGAGTCGCGGTTCATGGCCCCGCCGAACTACGAACAAGGCGAGCTGTCGGCGCTGCACCTGAGGCTCAATCGCCGTTGGGAGCTGGGGAGCGTCTTTACAATGATCGCCGGGCTGCTGAATTTCCTGGTGATCTACGATGCCTTTGCTGGCCCTGCCGACGCGCTGCGCGGCGCGCCGCAACAGAAAGCAACTGAGCGGCCGCCGCCTGGGTCGGCCGGATCGACTTAGCGACCGCGGCGTTGCAGAACATGACTTACTGCGCAGGCAGAGCGAGATGATGAGCAGCGACTTGTGGTATAGCTTGCCCCTGGTAGTGGCGATCAGCCTGGTCTACGCCGGCACGCGGCACGAGGCGATGGGTGACATCATTCGCCACGCGATTCGCTTCGCGCTCTGGTCGCTGGTGATTTTGTCGGGCATCTTCGCCCTGCTTTACTTCGTCTCCGAGAACTTGTAGACGTCGATGGCTGGTGGTTCGCAGATCGCTAGCGCGGGACGACATTTCTTTGCGGCCAATATGGGGGTCTCGGGCATGGCATCGAGGCGGCGCGGCGCGCTCGGCTCACGTCTTGTCGCGTTCGTCCTTTTGGTGGCGAGCGGCTGTGGGTCGTCGCAACCGGCAGCCGACGTTTCGCAAGCCGACTGGGCGAAATCACACGACGCGGCAAGTAGCGCGCCGGCCCAGCCAACGATCGAAGTGATCGATACCGCGAAGCTCAATCCGCTGGGCGATCCCTTGGCGGCACTCGATGACGGCCGGCTGACGATCGCCCCGCCGGCCGACTGGGTGCTAGGCCCGCGCAACAAAGACCGGCTGGCGATGTTTCAGCTTGAGCCGGACGACGCCTACCCCTCGATCATGCTGACCGTTTCTGAGGTGCAAGACGCCGTCAGCTTGTCGGCGGAGAATGTCGCTGCCTTCGTGGCCGAGTTGCAGTCGCAGCTCGAGGCCGAGATGGCCGCTAAGAAATTCACGCTCGCCGAGCCGGTCAAGGGATTGCAGATCGGCGACTTCCTCGGCGTCCAGTACATGCGCACGGCCGTGGCCAAAGGGACACGTTTGGAACGCTGCTTTCTCGAAACCGTGCAGGCTGGGCGGCGCTATCAATTGGAGATGCGGACCCGCGCCGGGTCGCTGCATCGCTTTCGACCGTATCTGTATGCGGTGGCGGCCGGGATGAAGTTCGGCCCGGCCGCTCCGTAGCTCGCGTTTCGCGCGACCCACCTTGCGAGCGGCCCCGATCTGGGTATATTGACGAGTTCTCAAATCTACTGCTATCAAACGTTTGCGTTCGGCCGGCGGTTCGTTTTTGGTCGCCCCGCACGCCTGCCCCGCAAGAGGTTTTCCGCCATGTCTCGCGTTTGTGAAGTCTGCGGCAAGTCGGCCCAAACCGGCAATCGGGTCACCACCCGCGGCAAGGCCAAGTACCTCGGCGGCGTGGGGACCAAGGTCACCGGCATCACGGCCCGTAAGTTCCAACCGAATTTGCAGCGGGTGCACGTGACGGTGAAGGGGACGAGCAAGTCGATGCGGGTCTGCACGCAGTGCCTCCGCAGCGGCGCGGTGACCAAGACGGTCCGCAACAAGCCGTTCAAGTTGCCCACCGGATCGTAGGTCGCGAGGAAGTTGCAGAAATACCGGTCCACAGAAAGCACAGAAGAACACAGAATTCGAGGCCGCACCGATAACCGTTCGGCCTACAGTCATTCTTCTGTCGCCATCTTGGCTTCTGCGTTCCTCTGTGCCTTCTGTGGATCGACTTCGTATTCCAGCGTGACGTTTGGCAAGATGACGTAGCCGCTTGCCAAGGCTCGCGCAGCTTGTGGGTTCCTGGCCCGCCGATTCGTAAGTAGGTGTCCCATGTCTCTCACTCGCGCCGACGTCGAAAAGGTCTCGCTGCTGGGGCGGCTGCTGCTCACGCCCGCCGAGCTGGAGCGGATGACCGTGCAGCTTGGCCAGGTCGTCGATTACATGAACCTGCTGGCCGAGCTCGATACTGAAGGCGTGCAACCGATGGCTCACGCGATCGAGCTGGCCAACGTGTTTCGCGATGACGTGGTGCGGCCGAGCCTGCCGCGCGAGCAAGCCTTGGCCAATGCCCCGCAGCACGACCGCGAGTGCTATCTGGTGCCGGCGGTGTTGGGAGAATAGGACCGCTGCCGAGACGACGCGGGAGTCTGTAGGGTGTGCGCAGCACACCACTCTTACGCAACACGAGGCGTACGGAGCACGGGCGAGAAAATCGGCGCGTTTCACGCACCCTACTGAAATGACCCTCTTAGAAAAAACCGCCACCGAGTTGCTCGCCGACCTGGCGGCCGGTCGGCTGTCGAGCGCGGAGCTAGTCCGCGCGTGTCTGGAGCAGATCGAGCGGCACGATGGCGCGGTACACGCCTTCCTGCGAGTCGACAGCGAGCGCGCCCTGGCGCAAGCCAAGGCGATCGACGAGCGCCGCGCGCGGGGCGATAAGCTCGGCCCACTCGGCGGGTTGCCGGTTGCCATCAAGGACTTGCTCTGCGACCGCGACGAGCTGTGTACCTGCGGCTCGCGGATGCTGGAGAACTTTCGCCCCCCGTATGACGCCGCGGTGATCGAAAAGATCAAAGCGGCCGATGGCGTGCTCTTGGGGCGCACGAATCTCGACGAATTTGCGATGGGAGGCTCGACCGAGAACTCCGCGTTTGGCCCCACGTGCAATCCGTGGGACACGACGCGGATCGCCGGCGGTTCGAGCGGCGGCGCGGCGGCCTGCGTGGCCGCGCGGATGGTCCCGCTGTCGATCGGCACCGACACCGGTGGCTCAATCCGCCAGCCGGCCGGCTTGTGCGGTGTCACCGGTCTGAAGCCGACGTACGGTCGCGTGAGCCGCTATGGTCTGGTCGCGTTCGCCAGCAGCTTAGATCAGATCGGCCCGCTGGCCCAATCGGCCGAGGACGCCGCACTCTTGCTGGAAGTCATCGCCGGCCACGACCCGCGCGACAGCACTTCGGTCCCCAAGGAGGTACCGGCCTACAGCAAATCGGTGAACAAACCGCTCGCGGGGCTGCGGCTGGGGATTGCCCGCGAACATTTCGCCGCCGGGCTCGACGCCGAAGTGGAGCGCGCGGTGCGCGAGGCGATCAAGGTCTACCAGTCGCTGGGGGCAAAGGTCGTCGATATCTCGCTCCCGCACGGCAAGTACGGCGTCGCCTGCTACTACGTGATCGCGCCGAGCGAAGCGTCGAGCAACCTGGCCCGTTACGATGGCGTGCACTATGGCCATCGCACCGATGTCAGAATAATGAGCGAAGCGCTCGAGGCCGAGCGCGCGGCGCTTGAGCACGGTAGCGCGGGGCGCGCGGCGGCCGAAGCAGCCGTCGCCCAACTGGACACACCGCTCGTGCGCATGTACCGGCAAAGCCGGGCCGAAGGGTTCGGCCCCGAGGTCAAGCGCCGCATCATGCTCGGCACCTACGCGCTGTCGGCCGGTTACTACGACGCCTACTATCTCAAGGCGCTCAAAGTCCGCCGGCTGATCCGCCAGGATTACGACACGGCGTTCAAGGATGTTGACTTAATCGTTGGCCCGGTCACGAGCACGCCGGCCTTCAAGATCGGCGAGAAGAGCGACGACCCGCTGGCGATGTATCTGGTCGACTTGTACACCGTGAGCGCGAACCTGGCCGGCGTCGGCGGCATCGTCGTCCCCTGTGGGCAGAGCAACGGCTTGCCGATCGGCTTGCAGTTGCAGGCGCCGCCGTTCGAAGAAGAGAGGCTGCTGCGCGCCGCCGCCATGTACCAGCGCGAAACCGACTGGCACCGCCGCGCGCCGACGTTGGCGTAGCAACTAATTGAAGAATTGTAGCCGGCCTCATTGAGGCCGGAGATTGACCGTCAATCCGGGGTCGCAGACCCCGGCTACAGAGCCCGAGTGAGTCGATCGTGACCGCACCGTACACCACGATCATCGGCCTTGAGATTCACGTGCAGCTAGCCACCGCGAGCAAGCTGTTCTGCGGGTGCAGCACGCGCTTCGGCGCGCCGCCAAACACACAGACGTGCCAGGTGTGCATCGGCATGCCGGGCGTGTTGCCGGTGATGAACCGCCGGGCGTTCGAGCTGGGGCTGCGGACGGCCGTGGCCCTCAATTGCCAGATCGCGCCGTTCACCAAATGGGATCGCAAGAACTACTACTACCCCGACCTGCCGAAGGGCTACCAGATCAGCCAGTACGACTTGCCTTTTTCGAGCGAAGGCTGGTTGGACATCAGCGACCCCAAGGGGAAGATCGAGCCGCGCCGCGTCGGCATCATTCGCGCGCACCTTGAAGAAGACGCCGGCAAGAGCATGCACGACGAAGCCGCCGGCCAGGCCGACAGCCGCATCGACCTCAACCGCACCGGCACGCCTTTGCTGGAGATCGTCAGCAAGCCCGACATGCGCAGCCCTGCCGAGGCCAAGGCGTTTCTCACTGAGCTCAAGTTGCTGCTCACGTATCTTGGCGTTTCCGATTGCAACATGCAGGAGGGGAGCCTGCGCGTTGACGCCAACGTGAACCTGCACGTGCACACGCCTGATGGCAACGTGCCGACGCCGATCGTCGAAATCAAGAACATGAACAGCTTTCGCGCGGTCGAACGCGCGTTGGCTTACGAAGCCGAGCGGCAATGGCAGGTGTGGCAGGAGACCGGCCAGCGGCTCGGCCAGGTGCCCAAGCAGACGCGCGGCTGGGACGATCAGGCCAATGTCACGCGCGGCCAGCGACACAAGGAAGAGTCGAGCGACTACCGCTACTTTCCCGAGCCCGACCTCGTGCCGGCCACCGTGACCGCGGCCGAAGTCGAGCAGGTGCGGGCCGAGTTGGGCGAGCTGCCGGCGGCGCTGCGCACGCGACTCGAGTCGACCTACGGCATCACGCCTTACGACAGCGATGTGCTGGTGAACCAGGGTCGCGAGTTGGTCGCGTACTTCATCGCGCTGGCCGATGGCGCCGGCGACGGCAAGGCGGCCGCCAACTGGTTGCAGCAGGACGTGCTCCGCGAGCTCAATGCCCGCGACCTGTCGATCGACAAGTTCCCTGTCTCGGCCGCGCGATTGGCCGAGCTGATCGCGCTAGTCAAAAAGGGAGATATCGACCACACCCGTGCCCGCGAGGTGGTGTTCGTCGAGATGCTCTCGTCGGGCAAGTCGGCGGCCGACGTGCTGCGCGAGAAGGGGATCGAGCGCGTCGATGAAAGCGAGCTGGAAGCGCTCGCGCGCGAGCTGTTGGCCGCCAATCCCAAGATTCTGGCCGACATCAAGCAGGGCACTACCAAGGCGGCCGGCGCTCTGATCGGCCAGGCCAAGAAGCGCAATCCCAACATCAGCCCGAACCGGCTGCTGGAAATCTGCCTGGCGATCGCGCCGGGGATGTAGCGGCGCGGGCGGATTGCGGCCGTCTCACGATTGTCTCACGGTGATTTCACGCCTGTCCCCGCGTTATAATTGAGCGGCGTGTTCTTGAATTGCGCCAAGCCGATTTGGGATGGGGAAACCGATGAGCCAGGTGAACCAGATTCTGCACGGCGTGATTCGCGGCCGCACGATCGAGCTGGCCGAAGATGCGGGCCTGCCCGACGGTCAGCAGGTTGCCGTGGTGCTGCAAGTCGAGCCGCCACGCGAGTCGCCTCGTCGAACGGCCGCCGGCATGCTGGCTGACTACCCAGAAATGGATCGGTACCTTGACGAAATTCTGGGCGAGCGCAAGCTGTCGACCATCAGGGAGCTCGATGAGTGAGCAATCACAATCGGATTGCCATATTGGGTAGAATAGCCTGTTGCCAGCGTAGCGCCATTTCTCATTGGAGATCGAGTGCCAGATGAGCCAGGTGAATCAGATTCTGCACGGCGTGATTCGCGGCCGCACGATCGAGCTAGCCGAAGACGCGGGCTTGCCCGATGGGCAGCAGGTGGAGATCGTCCTGCGCGCCCCGGCCAAGCCAACGACGGATGCCAATTGGGTGACGCGCACCGCCGGCGCGCTGGCGGATCACTGGACCGAGGAGGACGACCGCATCCTCAAGGAGATCTACGAGGAACGGAAGCTTGAACGACGTAGTTCGCTTGATGCGCTCGACGAATGAGCTACTTGCTCGATACCGACATCTGCTCGCATCATCTCAAGCGTGATTATGCGCTGGCACATCGGTTCAATCAGTCTGGCGGCCGGCTCTACTTGTCAACCGTATCGCTTGCCGAGTTGCACGTATGGGGCTACCGGCGCAACTCCGCGAAGCATCGCATCTTAATCGCCGAATTGGTCGGCTCGTTGCACGTTCTGGCATTCGACGAAGCCTGCGCTGAGATGTTCGGTCGGATCAAAGGCTCGCTGTCCCGGCGGGGCATCGTCATTCCACCGGTTGATTTGATGATCGCCGCGACGGCGCGAGTGCATGGGCTAACATTGGTCACGCACAACACGGCCGATTTCGCCCGCGTGCCCGAGCTGGAAGTCGAAGACTGGCTGGCTCCCTAGCGGGAGGGCCGTTTGGGCCAAGACCCCCTGCAGATTGCCGCCGCTGGCGGCAACTGTCATAATCATCGCATCAACGGCAATGGATGCGTTGATGGGCGATCGCGCCGGCGACCGCTCCTTGCCTGCCGCTAACTTCCTGGGTCACGGTCGCCCCATTGCTGGGCAACTCGTACCGGGAGAGCTTTGCGGCAAACAACCCTCCAGTTCGCGGGAAGGTAGGCATGTCACTGCGCCTCGCCGGAAAGTGTTTCTTGCATGGTAGAAGCGCCTCCGTGGCGTTGTTGGTGGCGGCGACATGGCTGCCTGCCGCGGTTGGAGACGATTCGCCCGGCCCAGCTCCAGCCGCCGCACTCACCTACGAAGAGCACATCCGACCGATTCTCAAGGCCCATTGCTTCCACTGCCACGGCGCCGAAGGGCCGGCCAAAGCCGGGCTCGATCTGCGGCTGCGGCGCCTGATCGAACACGGTGGCGAGAGTGGCTCGGCGCTCAAGCCCGGCAGCCGCGAGGAGAGCCTCGTCTATCTGCGGCCGCACGCCGGCGAGATGCCGCCGACCGATGCCAAGCTGTCGGCTGAGGAAGTCGAAACGATCGGCCGCTGGATCGACGCCGGAGCGCCGACCAAGCGCCCCGAGCCCGCTGAACCCGCCGGCTCGCTGATCACGCCCGAGGATCGCCAGTTCTGGGCGTTTCAGCCGGTCGCGCGTCCGGCTGTGCCGGCGGTTAGCGACGCCGCCAGCGTGCGCTCGCCGATCGACGCGTTTCTGCTGGCCGAGCTCGAAGCGCAAGGGCTGAACTTCAATCCACCGGCCGACAGACTCACGCTCTTTAAGCGGGCGTGCTTCGATCTGACCGGCTTGCCCCCCAGCGCCGATGAGCTGGCCACCTTCTTGGCAGACGCGGCCCCCGACGCCTACGAGCGCTTGATCGATCGGCTATTGGCGTCGCCCCACTACGGCGAACGCTGGGGGCGGCACTGGCTCGACGTGGCCGGCTACTCCGAGTCGGACGGCTACGTCGACGAGGACCGCCCGCGGCCTTATGCCTACAAGTATCGCGACTACGTGATTCGCGCGTTCAACTCCGACAAACCCTTCAACGAGTTTGTCGTCGAGCAGTTGGCAGGCGATGAACTGATCGCGCCGCCGTATCAGAACCTCTCGGTCGAGGCTCAAGACAAGCTTGTGGCCACCGGCTATCTGCGGATGGCGGCCGACGGCACCGGCACCGGTGGCATCGACGAGAACCTGGCCCGCAATCAAACCGTGGCCGACACGATCAAAATCGTCTCGACGTCGCTGTTGGCCCTCTCGGTCGGCTGTGCGCAGTGCCATGACCATCGCTACGATCCGATTCTGCAAACCGACTACTACCGGATGCGGGCGTTGTTCGAGCCGGCGTACGACTGGCAGGCGTGGCGCTCGCGGCCAGAGCGCAACATTTCGCTGTTTACCGACGCCGATCGCGCCAAGGCCGCCGAGGTCGAGGCCGAAGCAGGCAAGATCGCCGCCGAGCGCGCCGCCAAAGAAGCAGAGTACCTGGCCGCGGCGCTCGAGAAGGAACTCGAGAAGTACCCGCCGGAAATGCGCGAGCCCCTGCGGATCGCCTATCAAACGCCCGCCGACCAACGCGGGCCCGAGCAGGTCAAACTGCTGGCCGACAATCCGAGCGTGAACATCAACCCTGGCGTGCTCTACCAGTACAACCAGGCGGCGGCCGACGAACTTAAGAAGTACGACGCCCGCATCGGCGAGGTCCGCGCCAAAAAACCGGTCGAAGATTTTGTGATGGCGCTTACCGAGGTGCCGGGGCGCACTCCCCCCGTCACGCGACTGTTCCATCGCGGCGACTTCCAGCAGCCGCAGGCCGAAGTGCCGCCGGGCGAATTGTCGATCTGCCTGACCGAGAGCTCGTCGATCGAAATCCCCGTGCAATCAGCGGGGCAGCCGACGACCGGCCGCCGCCTGGCGTATGCCCGGTGGCTCACCAGCGGCCGTCATCCGCTCGTTGGCCGCGTGGCGGTCAACCGCTTGTGGCAGCATCACTTTGGCCGAGGGCTCGTCGGCACCCCGAGCGATTTTGGCACGCTTGGCGAACGTCCGACCCATCCGGCGCTGTTGGATTGGCTGGCCGAGGAGCTGGTCGCCCGCGGCTGGCAGCTCAAGCGTTTGCACAAGCTGTTGATGACGTCGACGGCCTACCGGCAGAGTTCGGCAATCGAGCCGGCCAAGGGAGAAGCCGATCCTGAGAATCGCTGGCTTGGGCGGATGTCGGTCCGCCGGCTCGAGGCCGAAGCGATCCGCGATCGCATTCTGGCCGCCTCCGGCGCGCTCAATCCCAAGATGTTTGGCCCGTCGGTACCGGTGAGCGAAGACGGGGTCGGTCAGATCGTCGTCGCGTCGGCGGCGCAGCCTTCCGCGCCGCTCACAAGCCTGGCGGCCTTTGTCGGCGGCGAAGAATCGCGGCGCAGCGTCTATGTCGAGGTTCGACGCAGCCGACCGCTGGCGATGCTCCGCACCTTCGACGCTCCGGTGATGGAGACCAACTGCGATCGGCGACCGGCGTCGACGGTCGCGCCGCAAGGACTTGCGCTGTTGAACAGCGATTTCATCCTGGCCGAGGCCGGCCGATTTGCCCGGCGTGTCCGATTCGAGTCGGCCGGCGACCGTACGGCTGCGATCCGCAGGGCGTGGCAGATCGCCTACCTGCGCGAGCCGCGCGAAGACGAGCTGAAGTCCGCCACGGAGTTCTGCACGCGGCAAACTGAGTATCTGGCGGCGCGGCGCACCGAAGTGGCGGCCGCCGTCAGTGCCGCGGCCAGCGGGGACGACGCCGCGAAACAAGCGGCCGGCAACGATGCCGTGTCGAAAGACCCGGCCCTGGCCGATCCCGAGCTCCAGTCGCTGACGAACCTCTGCCAGGTGCTGCTGAGCTCAAATGAGTTCTTGTACGTGGATTGAGACGAAAGGCGCGAGGTGGTCAAGTGTGTACCGAGGGCGCATTGCGCGACGCAGGCAAGCACGTTGGTCATGTGTGCCACTGCTTCGTAGTAGCAGAGATCGAATGGGTTGGATTACCCTCGGCCTGGCCACTGCTATGTAGAAGCAGTGCTTTGCGATTTGAGCGCTGAATCCGCGGCACGATGGAGCGCTATTCGGTGGCTACGGCTATGCGACCAATCACGAAACCATTACGTGGAATTCGCAAAACAATTCGTCACTACGACGAACTTGGCCATGCGCATTTCCTTACTTTTTCGTGCTATCAACGCTGGCCTTTGCTTAGCAAGGATCGCACGCGATGGATGGTCGTCGAGTCGATTGAGGAAGCGCGAGCCAAACACGGCTTCCACTTGTGGGGTTGGGTCATTATGCCCGAGCACGTCCATCTGCTGGTGTGGCCTCGCAAGTCCGACGAAAAGGTCTCAGGAATTCTCGCCGATATCAAACGACCGGTTGGACAGAGGGCCCTTGCATGGCTCGTCGAACATCAATCGCGGTTCCTCGAGAGATTGACTGTACGAACTCGGAGCCGCACTTATCGCCGCTTTTGGCAGGCGGGCCCGGGTCAGGATCGGAATGTGTACGAGCCGCGGACGGCTCACGATTTGCTGGAGTACATTCATAACAACCCCGTCCAACGAGGTCTGGTTTCGCGTCCAGACGATTGGTTTTGGTCGAGCGCGGCTGAGTGGTACGGAAAGAATGCGATACCACTTCAGGTCGACAGAACGATGCCACATCTGGTGGTCGTCGACGCACCGAGTAATCACGGCACTGCTTGGCAACGGCAGTGCGCCCCGCGTTAAGATACGAAAGAGCTGTTCGGCACTGCCGTTGCCAAGCAGTGGCACACCAATAACTGCCCGGCGACCATTCGGAGATCCCAACTGTGTCCGCCCACGACGAAGCTTGCCAATCAAATCGTCTCGCGATGTCGCCGCCCAGCGCGTCAGCACTTAGCCGTCGCCAGTTTCTCGAGCGCAATGCCCTGGGCATCGGCAGCGTCGCCCTGGCCTGGCTGGTCGAGCAGGACCGCCTGCGCGCGGCCACGCACATTCCCCGGCAGCCGCGCAAGTTCGATCTTGTCGCGCGCCAGACGCACTACGAGCCGCAAGCCCAGGCGATGATCTCGCTGTTCATGAACGGCGGGCCGAGCCACGTCGATTTGTTCGAGCCCAAGCCCGAGCTTTCTAAGCGCAGCGGCCAGGATTATCCCGGCGAGGTGACGTACAGCTTCATCAATCGCGCCAGCAAGAAACTGTTGGGCACACCCTGGAAGTTCGCTCCTCATGGCCAGTGCGGTACCGAGCTGTCGGAACTGTTGCCCCATCTGGCCGAAGTGGTCGACGACATCTGCCTGATCCGCTCGATGCACACCGACATCAACGGGCACGAGCCGTCGATCTGGACGATGAATACGGGCCGCCCGCAACCCGGCCGGCCGGCGCTGGGGAGCTGGCTGTCGTACGCGCTAGGGTCCGAGACCCAGGACTTGCCGGCGTACATCGCCATGCCCGACCCTGGCGGGCATCCGGTCGATGGGGTACGGAACTGGTCGCACGGCTGGTTGCCGCCGTTGTATCAAGGGACCGTCGTGCGGCCGCAGGAGCCGCGCATCCTGAATCTCGATCCGCCGCCACACTTGCGCGGCCAGTTGCAGCGACAGAATCTCGACCTGCTGGCTGAGCTCAACCGCCAGCACCTGGCGCAGCACCCCGGCGAAGCCGATCTCGAAGCCCGCATCGCCAGCTACGAGCTGGCCGCGCGCATGCAAGTGGCTGCCAAGGATGCGCTCGACATCTCGGGCGAGAGTTCCGCAACCACCAAGCTCTACGGCCTCGATGATCCCGAGACGGCCGAGTACGGCACGCGGCTGTTGATCGCGCGGCGGCTCGTCGAACGGGGCGTGCGGTTCGTGCAAGTGTTCATCGCCGGCCAGATCTGGGACAACCATCAGAGCATTCGCACGGCGTTGCCGGCCTGTTGCCGCAAAACTGACAAGCCCTCGGCCGGGCTGATCAAAGACCTCAAGAGCCGCGGCATGCTCGAGACCACACTCGTGCACTGGGGGGGCGAGATTGGCCGCTTGCCGGTGACCGAAGGTTCGGGCCCGCCTGAGAGTATCGGCCGCGACCACAACGGGCAGGGTTACAGCATGTGGCTGGCTGGCGGCGGCATCCGCGGCGGCGTGGCGCACGGCGCCACCGACGAATTCGGCCATCGCGCGCAGGTCGACCCGGTCAGTGCCAACGATTACCATGCCACGCTCCTGCACCTGTTCGGGCTCGATCACACGCGCGTCACCTACATGTACAATGGCCGCGACCAATCGCTGACCGACAATCAGCCGTGCCGCGTGCTGCGCGAGCTGTTGGTCCGCGGGTGAGCCGCCTCGCTAGAGAGCACGCGCGGTGTCGCGCTCGAAGGGAAACCAGGAACAATCCACAGAAGGCGCAAAAGGACACAGAAAGTGAGCGTCGCTCGTCCTGCAGATTCTTCTGTGCGGTTCTGCGATTTCTGTGGATGAACTCTCCCAGCTTTAGGTAATCTGTTGTTTCGTATTCAGTCGTTGAGTCGCATCACATGAACGCCCTGGCCTCGCCCACCGCCATCAAGCTGGTTGTCTTCGATTGGGCTGGCACGATCGTCGACCACGGCTGCTTCGGACCGGTCGCGCCATTTCACGATGTCTATGCGGCCAACGGCATTGAGTTGTCGATCGAGCAGGTGCGCGAGCCGATGGGGCTCGACAAGCGCCAGCATCTCGAAGCGCTGGCTGCCATGCCGGGCGTCGGCGAGCAGTGGCGCAACGTGCACGGCCGCGACCTGGCCCCCAGCGACATCGACAAGATGTATCAAGACTTCATGCCGTTGCAGGTCAAGTGCATCGCGCAGCATTGCGGGCTCGTGCCGGGTTTGAAGGATGCCGTGGCCGATTTGCGCCGTCGGGGAATCAAGCTCGCCGGCACGACGGGCTACTTTCAGGAAGCGGCCGAGCTCTGCTACGCCATCGCGCGCGAACAAGGTTTTGCAACCGATGCCAACTGCTGCGTCACGCAGGTGCCGCGCGGTCGCCCGGCGCCGTGGATGCTCTATCGCGTCATGCAAGACCTGAATGTGTTTCCGCCGGCGGCCGTCGTCAAAGTCGGCGACACGGTGCCCGACATTGGCGAAGGGTTGGCGGCCGGCGCATGGTCGATCGGCGTGTCGGCCACCGGGAGCGACGTGGGCCTGACCGCCGCCCAGCTTGCCGCGCTCCCCAAGTCCGAGCGCGTCGAGCGCGTCGAACGGGCCGCCGCCAAACTGCGCGACGCCGGCGCGCACTACGTCATTGAAAGCGTCGCCGAGCTCCCGGCGCTGCTCGCCCAGATCGAAGCGCAGCTTGGCGCCGGCGTGCGACCGTAGTCCAAGGGGGACGAGAGTCGTTTCTGGGCAACGATGAATTCACAAGGTCGCTGACGATCAGAAACGACTTCCGTCCCCGTGACATCGCGATGGCGCTCGTCTTCATTCCTAATCAGATGCGCTCGCTGACCGGCGGGCTCGACCGCGTCGAGCTAGCGGCCGAGTCGCTCGGCCAGGTGATTCGCCAGCTCGACGAGCGCTTCCCGGGGCTGGCCGCGCGGCTCACCGAAAACGACCAGCTTGCGCGCGGTCTGGCGGCCTCGATCGACGGCCGAGTGACGGCGCGCGGGCTGTTGGCGCGCGTCGGCCCCGCGAGCGAAGTGCATTTCATCCCAGCGATCGGCGGCGGCTGAACGACGCGACATCGATTCGTGTGCCACTGCTTGCCAGCCGGTGGATGCAGCACCGCTTGAGACGCCGCAAGCTGGCAAGCAGTGCCGTCTTCATCGCCGATTCGAGCGATCAGCGCGCACTGCTTCTGCGAAGCAGTGGCACCCCGGGGAAGCACGCCAAGTCACTGCTAGCGCTCACTTGCGCGCGCAATAGTTTGCCTGGTGCGCGTGATTGGTTCGCGCATGACTTGGTGTTGGTGCCGAGTGTCGGCCGATCGCGCGAAAAGCTGCAGCCGCGCTTCGCACATGGCCGATTCGTCGGTAGAGCCGGGTTGACGGCCACTGGCTTTCCCCGCAGCGACGCGACGAGGAATCGACCATGCAGTTCGAATCGCACGACGAATACCCTCAGGTCCGCTTGCAAGACTTGAGCACCCAAGAGATCGCCGCCCGACTGCTGTCGCTTGGTAGCGACTTGCGCCCGGCCGACGTGCTGGCAGTTGAACAGTTCGTCGAACAGATCGGTGGACTCGACAACGCCTGCGCGGCGATCGAAATGCTCCGCGAGCTGGAGCTGGACGAAGCGGCGTAGGCGCGGCCGTCTGCGGACTCGCGGCTTACTCTACCCAGCCGGCAAACTCGGCGCCGTGCTAGCAGCGCGCCGCACTGGTCTCAGCTCACTCTCCGATCACTTTGACCAGCACGCGCTTCGGCCGGCGGCCACTCAGAACGTGCTAGCGGCTATCTTCGATCTTGATGCGCAGGCGTTTACCCAGCGCAGTCAGATAGCGTTCGACCGTGGAAAATGTCGGATTCGGGGCTGCGCAATTCTCCAGCCGACTGAGCGCCGACTTGTCCATCCCCGTGCGCTCGGACATTTCTGCCAAGCTGAGTTGAGCGGACTGTCGCAACGACTTGAGATGCACGAGCACATCGAGCAACACGGCGTGTGAAATTGGCTTGCCGTATTCGCCACTCCCGACCAGTTCGAGCAAGGTTGGTCGATTCTTGAATTGCTTTCGGATCGTTCGTAGCCGCGCTTGCTCGGCTGCAGAGCGCTCGATCGAACGATATTCACGTTTGCGTTTCATGTTATATTCCTCGCTGCGCGGAACATGACCCCCGGCCGACCAGCGGAAGGCCGGGAGCCCCGACAATAATCGCCCCAGTTGGTTCGTTCACTGCGCAGCTATCAATAGTTCAATCTCTCGCTTCGGGAACCGCGTACGCGGTGATCGGGTAGATCGTCCGCGGATCAGCGGCGACAAGCTCCCACACGACGGCGATGTGCTCGCCACCCGTCGTGTAGCCGAAAGTGATCGGCTGTCCGCTCGAACGGCTGAACGACGTGACCGAATCACGGCTGTAGAGCACGTCTTCCACATCGTCCACTGTCAGGCCATGCTGGGCAATATGTTGTACATTGCCCTGCGGGTCATCGGGTAAGTCCCAGACGACGATCAGTTCGTTGCTCACGCTGTCTCGATCAGCAAACGGCGTTGATTTATTTTACAACGTTACCGGGCAGGGTCAATTCTCGGCTGTGCTGCCGCCCCGTCGATGCGTCACTCCCCGATCACCTTGACCAGCACGCGCTTCGGCCGGCGACCGTCGAACTCGCCGTAGAAGATCTGCTCCCAGGGGCCGAAGTCGAGCTTGCCCGCGGTGATCGCCACCACGACTTCGCGCCCCATGATCTGGCGCTTGAGATGGGCGTCGGCGTTGTCCTCGCCCGTGCGGTTGTGATGATACCGCTGCGGCGAGGGATCGAAGGGGGCCAGGGCCTCGAGCCACCGCTTGTAATCGTGGTGCAGCCCCGGTTCGTCGTCGTTGATGAACACGCTGGCCGTGATGTGCATGGCGTTGACCAGACAGAGCCCTTCTTGCACGCCGCTGGCGGCGACCACGCGCTCGACTTCGCGCGTGATGTTCACCAGGCCCATCCGCTCGGGCAGCTTGAAGGCGAGGTACTCGGTCTGGGATTTCATGAGCGCGTGCCTAAGGGGACGGGAGTCGTTTCCGACAGAGCACCAGTCAAATGGGGCGCGTGCAACCGGAAACGACTCCCGCCCCCGTTGCGTCGCCGCGCGTCGACCTAGCCGCGATACGCCGAGCTGACGGATGTCGAGGTCGCCCCGGTAGGGCCGTTGCCACCGGGCTTCGCACCATAGGCCAGTTCGCCCGCCACGCGCCGCAGCACTTCGACCGCGGCCTTCACGTCCTCGCGCGACACGTCCAAGTGCGCCAGCGCCCGCACTTGCTGCGCGGCAATCGGCAACATCAGCACACCGGCTTCTTTCAATCGCGCGCAAAACTCGGCGGCGGTGCCCAGCTTGGGCGAGACCAGGAAGATGACGATGTTCGTATCGACGTCGGGCGGATCCAGCGCGAGGCCGTCGATCGCTGAAATCGCCTTGGCCAGCTCGCGCGCGTTGACGTGGTCTTCGGCCAGGCGCTCGATGTGATGGTTCAAGCCGTAAAGCGCGCCGGCGGCGATTACGCCCGCCTGACGCATACCGCCCCCCAACAACTTGCGGGCCCGGCGCGCTTTGCGAATCAAATCCTTGGGCCCGGCCAAAGCCGAACCAACCGGCGCCCCCAACCCTTTGCTGAAGCAGACGCTGACGGTGTCGAAGTGGCTTGCCCACTCGTGCGCCGGAGTGCCGGTCGCCACCACCGCATTGAACAGCCGCGCGCCATCAAGATGGGTCGCGAGCCCTTGCCCATGCGCCCAACCGCAGATCGCCGCGACTTTGTCGAGCGGCAGGATGCGCCCGCCGCCGCGGTTGTGCGTGTTCTCCAGGCAGACAACGCGCGAGCGCGGGTAGTGGTCGTCGGCCGGGCGGATCAAACCGGTGAGTTGCTCTACGTCGAGCACTCCATACCGCCCCGCGATCGGACGGGCCGCCACGGCGCTGAGCTGCGCGTAGCCCGCCTGCTCGTAATTGAGGATATGGCAGCTCGCCTCACAGATCATCTCGTCGCCGGGCTGGCAGTGGACGCGCACGCCGAGCTGGTTCGACATGGTGCCCGACGGAACGTACACCGCGGCCTCTTTGCCCAGCAGTTCCGCGGTGCGGGCTTCGAGGGCCAGCACCGTGGGGTCTTCGCCGAAGACATCGTCGCCGACTTCGGCATTGGCCATCGCTTGACGCATGGCCGGCGTGGGGCGAGTGATCGTATCGCTACGGAAATCCAACCAGCGGGGCATGCGCACCCTTTCGAGGCGAGGGCAACTAGTAGTTCGTCGATAGGTTCTGTAGCCGGGGTCTGTGACCCCGGTATTCACGGCAATTCACCGACCTCGAAGTGGCCGGCTACAGCCTTTCAACTGGCAGCTAGGTGGGGGCAGTTGCCGTCGGCCAGCTACGTTGCAGCGACTCGCCGCGCCGATCCGACCGAGAAGGCTACTGCATGATAGGCAATTGGCTGGCCGCGTCGTAGTGCGTCGCCACTTCGGGATCGCCTAGAAACACCAGTTCGACAATCCCCAGCGCCAGATTCGTCACGTCGAAGTTGAGGATCAGACAAATCTGCAGGATCGCGATTGCCTTGGGCGGACGCTCGCGGTCGGCCTTCAGCCCTGCCACCAGCCCCCAAATGCCGGTCACCAATGCCAGGTAGGTGCCGGGCCAAATCAGAAAGATACAGCTCGCCATCAATCCCAGCGACCACAGTAGCGCGATCGCCGCGCCGACGATCATCATCACTTTGATGGCGACCACCTTGCCCGGGGCTGCTCGCGGCATCACATACGCTGCCGTAGCGGCGCTCCCCGGATCGAACGGGTTACCTGCCGATGGGGGAACGCTGGGCGGGCCCGCGGAAACGGTCGCGGCTTGTGCGGCCAAGAGACCCAGCACGCTGGCGGCCGGTTGCCACTGAGGCATGCCATCGCGCCAGACAAGGTCCTGCGGGCGGACCTGGCCACTGCCGATCAATTGCTTGAGGAGCGCTTCGGCGACCGGGCCTGCCTGACGGCCATCAACTGCGTAATACCATTCGTCGGACATGATCCCTAGAGGGGTTAGAGGTCAGGGAGTCGTGGTCAGAGAATCGAGTTTGGATCGCAAACGCAATCCACCAGCCCTTATCCGCTTGCCACTCGCCCTTCGTCCGGGCTGCTGGCGGTGGCATAAAGCTTACGCGGGATGCGGCCGGCGAGATACGCCAATCTCCCGGCCACGACCGCATGCCGCATGGCGCGGGCCATCACCAGCGGATCGCGCGCGTGCGCGATGCCGGTATTGAGCAGCACGCCATCCACGCCAAGCTCCATGGCGATCGAGACGTCGCTCGCCGTGCCTACGCCGGCGTCGACGATCACCGGGTAGTCGGGGTCGCCGTCTTTGAGGTATTCGAGGCAGATGCGGATATTATTGGGGTTCAAGATCCCCTGGCCCGAGCCGATCGGGCTGCCGGCGGGCATGACGCTCGTCGCCCCCGCCTGCTTCAAGCGCAGGGCGGTGACCGGATCGTCGGTCGTGTAACAAAGGACCTGAAACCCTTCGGCGACCAATCGTTCGGTGGCGGCCAGCGTGGCGATGGGGTCGGGCAACAGCGTCTTCTTGTCGCCGAGCACTTCGAGCTTCACCCAATCGGCGCCGGGGTTTTCGAGTCCCAGGAGAATCTCGCGCCCGAGGCGGGCCACACGAACCGCCTCGTCGGCCGTGAAGCAGCCGGCCGTGTTGGGCAAAAGCAGGTAGCGGTTGCCGGGAAGAAAATCGAGGATGTTGCGCCCCGACTTGTCGATCAGGCGCTCGCGACGCACGGCCACCGTGATGCAGTCGGTGCCGGAGACGGAGAGCGCCTCGGCCATCAGCTCGTAGCTGGCGTACTTGCCAGTGCCAACGATCAGCCGGCTGGCGAGCCGGTGCGTTCCCAGCGTAAATCCGTCCGCTTCGAGCGCCTCGTCGTGCAACAAGTCGGTGGTCACAATTCGCTTTCTAAGTTCCCTGTCACGGGGACGCAAACAAGCAACAGGAGGAGGTCAGGTCCATGTTTACGGCCAACGCTGAATGAATCCACGCAAATTGGTTCGCCGAAAAATGGACCAGACCCCTTGGGGGGAACCATTCACCCGCCGCCGACCAGCGTGACGATTTCGAGCCGGTCGCCGGCGGCCAATCGCGTCACGGCGTGGCGCGCCCGCGGCACCAGCTCTAGATTGATTTCGACGGCGCAGTGCCGGGGGTCGAGTTCCAGCTCGCTCAACAGCGCGGCGACGGTCGCATCGGCCGACACATCGCGCGGCTGGCCGTTCACGACGACTTCCACGCCAGCAATCACTCCGCAATTCGTTGGCACCGCTGGCCCATCCGTGTTCTACAAGAGCCGGAAGCCCGTGCCATGGCAAGTCTACTCTTGGTCGCGAACTACCACCTCGCGGAACTGCGCCACGTCCAAGAGGCCAATCTCACCTTGAAACGGCGCGCCGGCATTGTGGATGTCGGGACGCCAAGGAACCGCGTAGGCCGCGATCTTGCCGCTGGTCAATTCGGCGATGTAGACCACCGAAGCACCCGGCCGGAACTGTCCGCCGCCGGAGCGCCGCAAGTTCGCCACGCCGGTGACCATCAGGTAGCGCGGATTCTGCGTCGGATCGACTCCCAGATCGTTCAAGATGTTGCGGGTGAACATGGCGTTGAAGCGGCCGAACTGCGGGCTGAGCACGGCGGCCTTCAAATCGCCGGAGACAAAGTCGAGAAAGAAGACCGCCTCGACATTTTCATCCAATGGCCCGGTGGCAATGGCAAAGTTCTCGTGACGATCGGTGGCCGTGGCGTGTAGCGGCGTGTGCGGCCACAACCCGGCGCCCAACAACAGCGCCGCGGCAACGAACCCCAGGGCTGCGCCGCCGGCGAACGACACTCCGCGTCGACGATTCCAATTCGACCCCATGATGGTTGGCTCCTAAACTGAACGCGCGTGAGCGACCTCTTCCGCGTGCATCCTAACCGTTGCCGCAGGCCGATTCCAGCAGGACCCCGGCGAACTGCAAAGTCGGGGACTGGTACATTCTTCGGCGCGCCAAAGTCGTTCCTTGCCAACTCATCTTGGCCGAAAACATGTACCTGTCCCCCTCGCAATTCTGACTTTGCAGTGCGCCTACCAGAACCCGTCGACCGATGGCGACCGGCCCAACGGTGTGCTAAAAGAAAGCCCAAACACGACAATCCCCGCGCTACTTGGAGTCTCGCAGGCATGTCCACCAACGGAAAACTGGGACGCAAACTTCGCATGGCCCTGGTCGGCGGCGGCCAGGGAGCGTTCATCGGCCGCGTGCACGCCACGGCGGCGGTGCTCGATAACCGCGCGGCGCTGGTCGCGGGCGCGTTGTCGAGCGATCCGGCCAAGGCCAAAGCCTCGGCGCCCGACTACGACATTCCGCCGGCGCGGGCGTACGGCTCGTATCGCGAACTGATCGACAGCGAGAAGAAGCTCCCCGAAGGCGAGCGCATCGATTTTGTCACGGTGGCCACGCCCAACCACACGCACTACGAAATCGCCAAGGCCGCCGTCGAGGCCGGCTTCAACGTGCTCTGCGACAAGCCCATGACCTTCGACCTCAAGCAGGCCGAAGACTTGGCCGAGGCCGTCGATCGCTCGGGCGTAGTCTTCGCCGTCACGCACAACTACACCGGCTACCCCCTTGTGCGGCAGGCGCGCGAAATGGTGGCCGCCGGCGAGCTGGGCGAGATTCAGGCGATTCGCGCCAACTACATTCAGGGTTGGCTGCGCAGCCGCATCGAAAAGGACGATCAGAAGCAGGCGGCCTGGCGGACCGATCCGGCCCGCAGCGGCGCGGCCGGCTGCTTCGGCGACATCGGCACGCACGCGTACAACCTGGGGCGCTACATCACCGGCCTGCTGCCTGTCGATGTGAGCTGCAACCTGAAAACGTTCGAGTCGGGCCGAGCGCTCGACGACTACGGCCACGCGGTGATTCGCTTTGAAAACGGCGCGCTGGGCACGGTGACCGCCTCGCAGATCAGCCACGGCCGCGAGAACGATATTTCGATCGAAGTCGATGGCACCAAGGGGGCCATCCAGTGGCGCCAGGAAGAGCCGAATGTGCTCTGGTTCCGCCGCAATGGCCAGCCGCACGCAATGTACACGCGCGATCCGAATGTCGCCTGGTTGCACGAGACGGCCAAGGCGAGCTGCCGCTTGCCGGCGGGCCACCCCGAGGCCTTCTTCGAGGCGTTCGCCAACATTTATCGCTTCGCCTACGACGCGATGGTCGCCCGGGCGACCGGCGAGAAGATCGAACGCGTGGCCACGATCTATCCGAATATCAACGACGGCGTCGAAGGGATGTACTTCATCCAGCAGTGCGTCGCCAGCAGCAAGGCGGCCGGCGCATGGACGCCGCTACGCCACAAGCGGGCGCGAAAATAGTGTTTCGATCGGCACGCATTCTGTTAGCCGCGGGATTTATCCCGCGCGCTAGCTGTGCAATGTTGTCTCGGAAGCTCGCATCGATTTTGGTCGGACGAGCTAGCGCGCGGAGCAAGCTCCGCGGCTAACAATTATCAGCGGCGATTTGCTTGAACAACCGTTGGGGGAGCATGCCATGAGCGACTCGCGTTTCACGCGACGTGACATCAATCGGCTGGCGGTCGGCGGGCTCGTGGGCCTAGGTGCCGGGCTTTCCCCGCGGTGGCTGCGGGCCGCCGATACCACGCCCCTGCGGCGGGCCCCCGGCGACGAAAACGTCGCCGAGCCTTTGCCATTCGTCGAGGGTTCGTGGACGATCGCGGCATTGCCCGACACGCAGGTCTACTGCGAGCGCTGGCCCGACCACTTTTACCGTCAGACGGAATGGATCGCCAAGAACAAAGCGAAGCACGACATTCAGTTTGTCGTGCACCTGGGCGACATCACCAATCGCAACACGCCCGAGCAATGGACCGTCGCCCAGAAAGCGATGCGCACGCTCGACGGCGAAGTCTCTTACTCGCTGGCCTACGGCAATCACGACTGCGGGCCGGGGGGTAACGCCACCACGCGCGACACCTACCTGAACGAGTACTTCACGCTGACCGATGCGTGCAAGAGCCCGGCGCTCGGCGGGCTGCTCGACGAAACGCGCCTCGACAACAGCTTTCACAAGTTCACCGCGCACGGCCAGAAGGTGCTCGTGCTCGCGCTCGAATGGGGCCCGCGCGACGCGCCGGTCGAATGGGCCGAAAAAGTCGTGGCCGCGCACCCCGATCACAAGGTGCTGCTCACCACGCATGCCTACATGTATTACGACGACACCCGCTATGACTGGACCAAGTACGGCAAGAAGCAGACCTGGAACCCCCACTCCTATGGCACGGCCAGGCTCGCCGGCGGTGTCAACGACGGGCAGCAGCTCTGGGACAAGATGATCGCCCGCCACGACAACTTCTTCATGACCCTCAACGGCCATGTGCTGCAGGATGGTCTGGGCCGGCAAACGACCGCCACGCCCGCGGGTAATCATGTCCACGAACTGCTGGTCAACTATCAGATGAAGAAGGAAGGAGGCGAAGGCTTTCTGCGCTTGGTCGAGTTCTTGCCCGACCGTGAAACCGTGCAGATCAAGGCCTACTCTCCCTCGCTCGACGCTTACAAAACCGATCCGCAGAACCAGTTCACGCTGAAGCTGAACCCGGCCTGGGGCTAACGCGGTTGGGATATCGCGGTTGGGGTGACGCGTCGCCGGTTTCGTTCGCTGTGGGTGCGCTTCGTTTTTGCCCCCGCCCGCTGAGGCCGCGCGATGTACTTCGTCTCGGTTACCCGGCTGCGGATCAGAAAGCTCCGCTACTTGGCGGCGTTCTTCTACTTCACCTTGCGGTCGCGCGGCCAGGCGCGCCGCGCGGCAGGCAACCTCGGCACGGCCGTCTACGGCGACGCCCGCCTGACTTTCTGGACAATCACTGTCTGGCGAAGCGAGCAAGCGATGCGTGACTTTCGCAATCTGGGCGCGCACCTGCGGGCGATGCCCAAGCTGCGCGCGTGGTGCGACGAAGCGACGTACGCGCACTGGGAACAAGAAGCTGCCGACCCACCGAGCCTGGCGCACGCCTTCGAGCGGTTGGTCGCCGAGGGGATCGTTTCGCGGGTAGACCATCCGTCGCTGGACCACGCGTCGCGGAATTTTCCTGTCCCACGGCAGTAGCCGCTTGGCTTTGCAGTTCGCAGGGAGGCGGCCGCACCATCGTGCATTCGACAACGCGCGGCACTATCATGGTCGGCGACTACGATTGATCAAATCCAACACGCCGCCTGTCGGAGCTTAGCACATGTCAACCAACCTCACTCGCCGCACGTTTCTGGCCGCTGGCGCCGCCGCCGCCACGACATTCGCTACGCGCACTAGACTCGTCCGCGCCGCCGAGCCCGACACCAGCAAGTACGGCGGCTTCCTCATGGGCCTGCAGACCTATTCGCTGCGCGGCTTCGGCGCCGAGCAGGCGCTCGACTACGTCAAGGAGCTAGGGCTGCACTCGGTCGAACTGTTCGAGGCCCACTTCCCGAGCAAGTCGTCGGCCGACGAGATCGACGCCATGAAGTCGCGTCTCAAGTCGCTTGCCATTCAGCCGCTCGCCCACGGCGTGAACCCCTTCACCAAGGATCACGAAGCCAACCGCCGCTGGTTCGAGTTCGCCAAGCGGGCCGGCATCCGCAATATCACGGCCAATCCCAGTGAGGACTCCTTCGACAGCCTCGACAAGCTGGTCGCCGAGTACGACATCCGCATCGCCATCCACAATCACGGCCCCGGCGCCGAGTACAACAAAGTGGCCGACGTGCTCAACGCCGTTAAAGGGCGCCATCCCAACATTGGCGCCTGCGCCGACCTGGGGCACTACATCCGTTCGGCCGAAGACCCCGTGCGCGTGATCAACCTGCTCGAAGGGCGGCTGTTCGGCATCCATCTCAAGGATTTCGCCGAGCAGAAATCGCAAACGCACGGCGTGATCCTCGGCCAGGGTCACTTGGACATCGTCGGCGTCTTCAAGGCATTGAAGAAGGTGAACTACCCGGCCGACGCCTGCCTGGCGCTTGAGTACGAGGAGAAGCCCGAGAACCCGCTCGACGACATCCGCGCGTGCCTGGCCGCGGCCTCCGACGGCGCCCGCAAAGCGGCGGGGTAGCTCACGCCGCCCCCCAGCGCCGTTCCAGCCAGCGCGACAGGTACCCCAGCGGGATCGACATCGCCAGGTAGAGCGCGGCGGTCAAGAGCCCCAGCTCGACGAACTTCAGGCTCGATCGCGACAGGATCAGGTACTCTTTGGTCAGCTCGCGCACGGCGATCACGCTCACCAGGCTCGTGTCTTTGAAGAGGGCGACGAAGTCGTTCGTCATCGGCGCCAGCGCCGTGCGCAGCGCCTGCGGAAAGATCACCTTGCGGAACGCTTGCGGCCCCGACATCCCCAGCGCCAGCGCCGCTTCCCACTGGCCGCGCGGCACCGAGCGGATGGCGCTGCGATAAACTTCGGCTTCGTACGCCGCGTACGTCAGCCCGAAGCCGAGCACCGCGGTGCGCGTCGCCGGCAGGTCGACACCGTAGTGCGCCAGTCCGAAGTAGAGGAAGAACAACACCAAGAGCAGCGGAATACCGCGAAAGAACTCGACGTAGCCCAAGGCCGCGGCTTGTAGCGGTCGCGGCCCGTACAGCCGGCACAAGCTCACCACCAATCCGCCAGCCATCGCCAGCGCCATGCTCGTGACCGAGAGCGCCACCGTGGTGCCGGCGGCCGCCAAGAGCAGCGGCGCGTACTGCGAAAAGGTCCATGCCTTGGCCGAGGCGGCCACGAGGTTCACGTCGATCGCATCGCTCGGCGGATCGGACATACCGGCCAGCGGTTGGCCCGCCGCATCGAAGCCCAGCCCTGCCAATTCCGCCTCGCGATTGGGGGGCCGCGCCAGCGCCGCCTGCGCCGGATTCCACAACCGCCAGCGCCTGAGAATCTCGCGAAGCTGGCCGTTGCGAATCACTTCACCCAGGGCCACGTCGAGCGCCGCCGCCAGCGCTTCGTCGCCGCGGGCAACCGCCAGCACATATTCGACCTGGCCCTGCGGCGCCGGCAGAAACGCAAACTTGGGATTCGTGCGGCCGTAATACGTCGTGATCGGCGAGTCCAACAGCACCGCGTCGACGCGCCCGAGTTCCAGATCGAGATACGGCTCGACTTGCCCGTCGTAGGCGACGATGTTGGTAAATTCGCTGGCGGCCAACAGGCGTTCAGCCGCGCTGGCCGCCAAGGTGCCGACGGTTCGATCACGGCAATCGTCGAGGGTCGTGATCCGCGCGGCATCCGTCCGGCGAATCGCCAGCTCTTGATGGCAGACGTAATACGGCCGCGACAGCCGATACGCCGCCGACCACTGCGGGCTGCCCTCGAAGCCGCTGGCGATCAGGTCGAAGTCGTGTTTGTCCAAGCCCAGCGGCAGGCTCGTCCATTCGTACTGCACGAACTCGGTCGCCAACGGGCGACCGAGCCAACGGGCAAGCTTGTCGGCCACGGCGTCGACCAACTCGACTTCGAAGCCGATCACGCGCTCGGGATCGTGCGGATCGCGCAGTTGATAAGGGGCCCCCCCTTCGGCGTCGCCTCCCCAGCGAAGCGTGCCCGATGCGAGCCGTTCGCGAAGTTGCCGGGCAACGGCGGCCGGCAATGGCGCGGCCCCCGATGCGGCGGGCGGCTCGCCGGCGCGAGCATTCGTGGCGCTGGCCAACCACGCACAAACCAAGAGGCCGCGCAGGATCAGTCTTGCGCACGCATGCGGCCGCGTCCCGTTTACACTAGAAGCAGTTTCAAAACCTGGTTTGGGTGCCACTGCTGGCTTGCCCAGCAGTGAATTGCTCGACACAGCACTGCTAGACGAGCTGGCAGTGGCACCCGACGTCGGTTCAATGTCGGTTTGGAAGCTACTTCTAGCCTGTTTGAAGATTCTCGCCTGGGCCATCGCATGGTTCTAACGTCCGGGGCTGAAAGCGACTAGCGCCCCGGGGCGGCGGGCTCTTCGGCCGGCGCTTCTTCCTCGGCGGGCGCTTCGTCTTCGGCCGGCTCGTCGGCGGCAGGTTCATCGCCAGCGGGCTCGTCGAAGACATCCCCTGCACCGGCACCGTCGGCGGCGCCTTCGGCTTGCATTTCGTCGGCCGGCGCTTCCGCGCCTTCATCGGCGGCGTCGGCAGCCGCTGGGCGAGCTGGGGCCGTGGCCGGCGCTTCGGCTGCTTCGTCTTCGTCAAATGCGCTGGCGTCGGGCTTCAAGCGCTCGCGCGGATGGCGCGGCCGGAATCGCTGCGTGACCGAGCCCGTCGACGTGCGAATACCTCCGTCGGGGACCGGGGCTTTGAAATCGCGCGGACGTGTGCCGTCGTACCGCAGCACGTGTCGGGCGTCATGCCAGCCGATGTGCTCGAGGAACTTCTCGAGCGACAGCACCTCAACGCCCAACTGTTCGGCCTGCGCTTTGAGCTGTCCGACCTTGACTTCGACGTTCTCCTTGGGCTCGCCGAGCACCAGGTAACGCGTGTCGATGGTGATTGCCCCTTCTTCCTTGCCGGTGTCGTCGAGCTCGGCATCAATCGTGCCACCGGCCATGGCGATCAAATCACGAATCATCGCCCGATCGCTCTGGTCGTCGCCGTCGACGTCCATGAAGCCAGCCAGCGCGAAGCGCTGCGAGTTGCCTGGGTCCCACAGGGGGGACTCGATCTTGTCCCCCGGCACGATGGGATCGGTGATTTCGTCCTCAAGGATGCGCGCTTCGGCCAGATGCGGCCCCAGGATGCGCGTGATTTCGACCTTGGCCTTGAGCTCCTTGCTGACGCCGCCGTTCTCTTCGATGCCATAGATGCTGAAGCCCAGTTGCCGCGGGACGTTGTCGTCGTAGCCCACGTTGATCCAGACGATGCCACTGCGTTGGTTGACCTTGCGGACCACGCCATCGGCCACGAATTCGGTCTTGCCGCGCAGCCGGTCGATCGTGCTTTGCGCTTTATCCAATTGGGCGTTGAGCAGGGCAATATCCTGATTGAGCTTGCTCACCATCTTGTTGTTTTGTTCGTTGAGCGCATCGAGCTCGCCTTGCAGTTTGTCGCGCTCCTTAGCCAGGTCCCCTTTTTCCTTCTCGAGCCGCTGGACGTCTTCGGTGAACTTGGTGGTGCGGCCACTTAAGTCATCGCGAGTGGTTGTCACGACCGTGACGTGTTCTTGAACGATCTTATCGTTGACGCCTTCACGACCCTCGTTGTGTTCCTTGAGCGACTGCTCCGACTTTTGCGTGACGTCGAGGTTCTTGCTGACGTCGGTCACGCGCGAGGCCAGATTGCCTAGCGCCGCGCGATAGCTGCGGTTTTCCTTCGGCAGCGTTTCGGCGTACTTGTTCCAGTCGGCCTCCGATTCGGTGCGAATCTTGTCGGCCGGGTCGGCCGGGTCGAAGCCGATCAACTGCTTGATGTCGTTGAGCTCTCCTTGCAGCTTCGACATGTCGGTCTGCGCCTTGCGGGCGTCGGTCTGGTCCTTGGCCGATTGTTCGAGCTGCGTGTTGTAGCGGTGGAAGAATAGAAACGTCGTGGCGATCAACAGCACCGTGAGCATCACGAAGATGATCAAGGCAATATGCAGTCCCTGATTCTCATTCGCGGCCATGACGCACTCTCCTCAATGGGGAAGCTCGAAATAGCGGCCGGCGCTGCATCCCTGGGCGCGGCTCGTTCGAGGGCCAACTTGGGAATAGGTTCCACGTCCGACTCGTCCCAGCGCCCAGTTCCGGTCGGGCAAGGGCGGTCGCCGTGAGGCGGTCGGCCGCCGGCGACTTCGGCAGCGACTGCTCGAAAACCCATCGTAGTCAGGAGTTGCGGCGCGGTCAAATGCGGTCGAAATCGGTCGAGACGTGTGCAAAAAAAGCCCAGGGTAGATGGCCCAAACCGCACGATCCCACGCCGCGCGACGACCATCTACCCTGGGCTTGTGTTCGAAGCAAACGTGCCGCGCTCACACCTACTTCTTCGCCAGCTCCGTCTCGAGCCGCTTGATCATTTGCGGCGCGTCGGGCGCGATCGCTGGTTCGTAGCGCGAGACGACCTCGCCGTTGCGGCCGATCACGAACTTGGTGAAGTTCCACTTGATCGGGCCGGCGAACTTGGGGTTCGTCGTTTCCGACGTCAGAAACTTGTAAAAGTCGCTGGCGTTTTTCCCGTTCACGTCGACCTTGGCCATCATGTCGAACTGCACGTTGTAGTTCGCTTTGCAGAACTCGGCGATCTCGGCGTTAGAGCCCGGCTCTTGCCCGAGAAATTGATTGCACGGGAAGCCGACGATGGCCAGCCCCTTGTCGGCGTACTTCTCGTGCAGCTTCTCGAGCGCTTCGTACTGCGGCGTGTATCCGCAGTTGCTGGCCGTATTGACGACGATGACGACCTTGCCCTTGTACTTCGACAGATCGACTTCCTTGCCGGCGATGTCCTGGACTTTGAAACTCAAGGCGGCAGGCGCTTTGTCGTCGCCGCCGGCGGCCGGCTCTTCGGCGGCTAGCGCCAGGCCGACGCTCCCGAGCAACGCGAATGCCAGAACAACACTTGCGAACGTTCTCACGGTCAATCTCCTTGTGCGGATGAATTCAAACCAGGCTTGGCAAGGGAGAGGCGCCCGCGGCAGCAGTTGAAACCGCCGCTGGCTCGCTCTGGGCAAACTATCTGCCCGGCAGGCGGTTGTCAAAATGCTCCGGCCAATCTGGCTATTTGCTCGGTCACGGGGTGCTTTCGGCCGGGGTTGCGGCCTCGGTTTCATTGCCGCTGCCCGCGGTGCTCGTCGGGGACGCTAACAGCTCCTCGATGAGCGTTTCTAAATCATGAGCGTTGGCCTCCCCGCTCCCCACGCGGATCATCCGCACTTTTCCCTCGCGGTCAATCAGCACCATCTGCGGGATGCCGGTCACCCCATACCGCTGGGAAAGCGTGGCCCCCTCGGGCATGTAGGCCAGGCGATGCTTGAGCTCGTAATGCGCGGCGAATTGGACCAGCGCCCCACGCTCGTCCTCAGGCGTGATGTCGTCAATCTTGGTGCCGCGCCCTGCGGCGGCGTCCCAGCCATACTTGTAGTACTTCGTGAGGCCGATGATCACCAGTCCGCGATCGGCGTACTTTTCATGCCAGTCGCGCAAGTGCGGGAAGCAGGCGATGCACGGTCCGCACCACACGGCCCAAAAATCCAGAAGCACGATCTTGCCCTTGAGGTCTTCGTCGGTCAGCGGATCGCCGTTGACCCAGGCATCGGTCTCCAGCGGGAAGGCGGGTTGCCCAATGAGCGCCATGCGGGCTTGCTCGCTGGCCACGCGCCGGATGAATGAGCGCACCTGGTTCTGCAGCGAATCGATCGGCACGCGCGCGGCCGCGGCGGCCGCTGGCGGCTCGGCTTCGGGAACGAGTGCTTCGCCCAAGTGCTTCGCGATTACGTCAGCATCGGCGAAGTTGTCGTCGGAGAGGAGTTGCAAGCCGGCAGCCAATGCCGCTTCGGTCGTGGCGCGACGCACCGCGGCGTCGACCTTGTCATCCTTGAGCACTTTGCCCAAGAGCTGCAGATACAGCGCGGGTTGGGCGGCAGCAGACGCGTCCGCCGATGGCGCGCTGGCCCTCGATTGTTCCCACTCAAGTCGCGCAAAGGGCAACAGCGCTTGCAGGGCCGCGGCATCTTCGGGCGCGGCGTCGTACGCCGAGCGGGCATTGCGGAGCGATTCGTCGAGTAGCGCGCGGCCGGCGTCGGTCTGACCCATTCGCACGAGTTGCCTGATCTTCAAGGCCGTCAACTCCGCCACCACCTGCGGCGAAGCCAGCTTGCCTTGGCGGGCCTCGTCGGTCCCCAGTGCCGCCAGTTCGCGTTCGATCAACTTGAGCGCCACGTCCTCTGCTTTGGCACTTCCGTAGGCCGCGACGGCCTGTTCGACACGTCGCACATAGGAGCCTGCCGGTTGCCCCTGACCCAGAAGCTGGCCACGCCCCAGTTCCAGAAACGCCGCCAAGTGATCGCCCGCCGCGCGGTGTTGCCTGCCGCGCATCTGCCAACTGGCGATCGCGGCATGAAGCGGGGCCACCTGTTCGGGTGTGAGCACCTGCGCCGCCTTGGCGAGACTGGCTTCGGCATTAGTTAATGTGTTGGGATTCGATGCCTGGGCATTGATTAGTATTGCCCATGCTTGGGGATCGGCCGGCTCCGCGTCGAGCGCGGCCTGGGCGTGACGCGCCGCGTCGTCGGGCCGCTGCAGGTCGCGACTGTAGACATCGGCCAAGGCCCGATGGTCGGCCACGGTCAGCTTGGAGGGATCGCCGGCTTCGGCTTCGTTAGCTAGCGCCGCTAGTTCCGCGCGGCGCGCCTTATACGCCGCTACCAACTGCGCGCGATCGCCGCGGGCCGTGGCCACGGCAGCTTCCGTGCGGCTACGAATCTGCTCGATGCGCTCGGCCGGCGCCGCGGCTGGTGTTTCGGTAGCCGGCGCCGCTTCGGCGGCAGGGGCGTCGTCAGCGGCTCGGATCTGCGCGAAGGGAACCACGAGCGCGACCAGAAGCACCCAACAAGCGAACCAGATCGTGTGCGTCGGGCGGATCGTCATGACTAAGGCTCCTACGGGCGTGCGTTGATTCTTGCGGGGACGCTTTGAGCGAAACTGCCATTTGGGCGGCGGTCACCGGCAGGCGTCATGGTACTCTCTTTGCAATCGACCTGCACAATCGGCCCATGATCGACAGTCCAAGAAAACCGACGACCAGCGCAACGCCGCTCCCGGCGTCGTCGCGCGGCAGCATCGCGTTTGACGCCGCGCGGCTCGCTCGGGCGGCCGAATGGATCGCGGCGCTCGCGGCCATGCTGCTGATACTAGGGTTACACCTCCGCAACTACCGTCATGCCGGACCGCTCTGGCGCGACGAAGCCCAAACCGCCGCGCTGGCGACACTGCCGGCGTGGAGCGACGTCTGGCAGGCAATGCCTAACGACAGTTTTCCGCCGCTGGCCACCGCGGCCTTCCGCGCCTGGTCGCGCGTCTTCGGCGACAGCGATGCATCGTTGCGCAAGTTCGGTTTCCTGGTGGGAATCGCCATTTTGGCGGCAATGGCCGGTTGTACGCTCGCTTTGTATCGCACTGGGCCTACGGTCGCGCTGGCGCTCTGGGGCATGAGCCCGATCTCGATCCGCTACGGCGATGCGGTTCGCCCCTATGGCTTAGGTGTGCTGTGGGTGGTGCTTTCCTTTGGCCTGGTTGCCAAGCTGCTCGAGCGGCCGACATGGCCACGCGCGATGCTGGCGGCCCTCTCACTAATCGCCAGCGTGCAGACCGTTTATTCCAGCACAGTCCTGGTTGCCGCACTTGTGACCGCCGCGACACTCGTCGCCTTGGCATCCGGCCGCTGGAAGCTGGCCGCGATCGCTATCGCGCTGGGATTGGCCGCGGCGACCTCGTTGCTGCCGTACGCTGGCCAGGTGAGGGCGGCGAGCGAGTGGTCGGCCTTAACCTTAGAGGACGTGAGTTTCAGTTACGTCTGGCAACGCCTCCTTGATGCGCTCGCCGAGCCGACATCGGCATTTGCCTGGCTCTGGGGCGGTTGCTGCGCTGCCGCATCGATCGTCGCCTGGCGCGGCTGCCATGCGATGCGAACACAGCGTGTTCGAAGGGACGCGCTCCCGGAGGTCCCTGCAGCTAGCCGCGAGCGCCATCCTGCAAGTGAAATCTCAGCGTTCGCGGTCTTGGTCGTCGCGCTGGCGGTGCCGGGGATGCTCCTGTTTTTCTGGTGGATGCGCGTGCCGGCGCGCGCCTGGCACTATTTGCCGACCATCGCGCTATTGGCCGCGGCCCTCGACGCCGCCCTGGCCGGATTGCGCAATGCCGGCGCGTGGCGCATCGCCCTGTTGGCACTTGGACTGGTGCTGGGCCTGTCGGCCGATTTCGACATCCTCGACCAGCGACAATCCAATCTCGACCAGATCGCCGCGCGGCTGAACGAACGCGCCGAGCCGGGCGACCTGGTCATCGTCAGCCCTTGGTATGCCGGCGTGACGTTCCACCGTTACTACCACGGCGCCGCGGCGTGGACGACATTGCCCTCTTTGGAGACTACAGCGCTGCACCGATTTGATTTGCTGAAGCAGCGCATGACCGAGCGCGAGCCGCTGGCGCCGCTCGTGGCCCAGATCGAAGCGGCGCTGCGATCCGGCCATCGTGTCTGGCTGGTCGGGGGAGGCTGGCGGTCTATCCCGCCCGGGAGCTTAGCGCCACGAATCGACCCCGCGCCGCATCCCAAAACGGGTTGGCGCCCGCGCCCCTACCTTGAAACGTGGATGCTGCAAGTCAAAGTCTTCTTGCTCGCACATCTTCAAACGTATTCCCACGTGCCGCTCGACCGCCGCGAACCGATCAGCCAGCTTGAGAATTTCGAGCTGTGGGTTACCCAGGGTTGGAATCCCTAGAATCAGTTTCAAAACCTGATTTGGGTGCGACTGCTGGCTTGCCCAGCAGTGCCAGGTTCGACACAGCACTGCTAGACGCTTCTAGCAGTGGCACCCGACGTCGGTTCATCGCCGGTTTTGAAACTGCTTCTAGCTCCTGTCACGCCTCCTGATCGAGCTGGTGCGGCAAGTGCGTGAGCACTTCGCAGCCGGTGTCGGTCACCAGGTAGTTGCGCTCGTAACGCATGCCGGCGACGCCGGTGATGTATTGCCCCGGTTCGATGGCGATCACGTCGCCGGCCACCAGCGTGTCGGTGCTCTCGGGCACAAGATACGGCGGATCGGGATGTCCCAGGCCGATCCCGTGTCCCGAGTGCGAACGAAAATTCTCGGCCAGGTGCTTGCCGGCGAAACTCGACCGCACGGCCGCGTCGATATCGCGGGCGGCGCGGCCGGCGCGCACTTGCTCAACGCCGGCGGCCAGCGCTTCCTGACAGGCTTCGAACAAGCGGCGTTGCTCGGCGGTCGGCGTCGCGCCGCAGACAAACGTATTGCAGACGTCGCCGCGATAGCCGCGCACGATCACCGACGTGTCGAGAATCACCAGGTCGCCGCGCTCGATCACGCGATCGCTCGGCGGCCCACCCACCTTTTCGCAGCGCGGACCCGAGACAAAGTCGCCATAGATCTGCACCGCCTCGCCGGCCGCTTCGCACGAAGCCGCCTGCACCAGCCGGAAGAAATCGTGTTCGGTCATGCCCGGCTTGACGCCGCGCAACGCCGCCAGCTCGGCGGCGTCGACCGCGGCCATCGCCCGGCGCAGCACGGCCAATTCGTCGGGGTCCTTCGCCCGCTTCAGATCAAACAGAATCTGATCGACGGCCTGCAAATGCAGCTTCGACCGCGCGGCGCGCAGCCCTTCGACGAGGCCTGTTGGCACGGCCGCGGCTTCCACGCCGATTACGTCTCCCGGGCAGCTCTTGAGATGTTCAAGCGCGCTGGCCACGAGTTTCTCGCGGCGCGAAGGCGCGCTCGTCTGACCGTTGTACCAGGTGGGGGCAACGATCGTGTCGACGAACGCTTCGTCGGCGTAGACCTTCAATTGGTTATCGCAAACGAGAGTCGCCGAGCCATCGCGGCCGAGCACGAGAATCGCGGCACCATTGGTGCTGCGAAAAATAAATGGCGACTGGTAGTAATTGGCCAGGTAAACGAGGTGCTGGGGATCGGCGATGACAATCCAATCGACCTTGCCGTCGACCCGGTCCCAGAGCCGCTGGCGTCGCTGCCGGCATCCTTCGAGGGTGAGCATGGAGTAAGTGCCCTTTGGTGCCAAGTCTTGAATCGGCTAGTGGAATGGATTCCACCATTTGCAATCGCGCTTGAGTATCTTTGGCTAGTCTGTCCTCGTACTCAGCTCTTTCAACTGTTTCCTTGCCAACTCGGCATATTCTGGATTCAACTCAATGCCGATTGTTCTCCGGCCCATAAGGATCGCTACTCGGCACGTGGTGCCGCTTCCCGCAAACGGATCTAGCACCAGGTCTCCTGGCTCGCTGCACACTTCGACAATGGGTTGGATCAATCGCTCAGGAAAGGTGGCGTAGTGGCGTACGGAGGAATCGCCCGCCGGAAGCGTCCAAACGTCGGTGGGAATGCACCCATTCGGGTTAAGTCGGAACGACTTGCCATGGCGCATTCGAGAATCCTTCGGAAGCTGCCGTTGGCTACTCTTCTGGCCGCCGTAAACTTGGCCATTCCCCCAGCGTTTGATTGTCGCTTGAGCATATGGAACCCGAATAGAGTCGGCGTTGAATTTGTACCTCGACCGGTTCTTGGTAAGAAACAGAATATGCTCGTGCCCGGTACGCCATCGGTTGCGAGGGCTTTCCGGTGGTGGATCGAGTTTGCTCCAGATTATGTCATTCCTGACAATCCAACCGCATTCCGCCGCAAGCAACGCCAATCGATGCGGAATCAGCAATAGCTCCTGATGTCGATAAGTGTCTCCAATCACGACGAAGCAGGTTCCGACAGGAGTCGTGACTCGTAGCAGCTCCGAGAACACACGCCGAAACTGGTCAACGTAGGCTCTGATGTGCGGCTCTGCTCCGATCTGGCCTTCGACGCCGTAATCGCGATGTCGATAATACGGCGGCGACGTGATCGTAAGATCAACCGTTGCGTTGTCGATGGCCCCTAGGCCAATCGCGACATCATCGCATATGATCCGCCAATCGGATGCGATTGCCTTCTTGCGTGGGACCTCTCGATTCTCGGCCTGCGGTGGCAGGGCAGACGACGCGATTGCTTCGTAGCTGCTATGCGTTTTCCCAGCCATATTGCGCTTGCCTCGCCTGCGAATTTCAGCGGCATACAAAAAGTTGACGTTGTACCATCAGTCGCTAGAATGCACATCCGTACAGCATGGACGTATTAACACCTAGTGAACGCAGCGAGCGAATGGCCCGCGTGCGCTCTGTGGACACGCAGCCGGAACTTTCCTTTCGCCGTGCAGTCTGGAGGCTCGGGTTCCGCTTTCGAATTCACGATCCGCGGTTGCCCGGTCGACCCGACTTGGTTTTCCCGAGGCAACGCCTTGCAGTATTCATCGATGGCGATTTCTGGCATGGACATCAGTGGCGCACTCGGAGGCTAGCGCAGGTTGACGAGCAGTTCCAAACCGCCACAAACGCTGCGTACTGGCGCGCGAAGATTCGCCGCAACATCGAGCGTGATTTTCGAACGACACATGAGATTCTAGGCCGGGGTTGGTCAGTGCTGCGTCTGTGGGCGACCGATGTAGCGAAGAACCTTGAGGGGTGCGTCAGCATGACCGTCGCTGCATTGGAAAACCGTAAGACCTCGTCAAGCAGTGCAGTTCTAGCGAGCCGCCAAGTTGGCGAGTTTTTCGCCGGGATTGGCTTGGTGAGATTGGCGTTTGAGAGTCGCGGATGGCCAGTCGTATATGCTAATGACTTTGACGAACAGAAGGCGGCAATGTACCGCGCTAACTTTGGTGCGACGGATCTGTCGACCGAAGACATTCACAGTGTCGCGTCTAATGGCTTGCCTGAGTGCGCGATCTATACCGCGTCGTTCCCATGCAATGACCTTTCGATTGCGGGTGCGATGAAGGGCCTGAACGGTACGCGATCAGGGGCCTTTTGGGGTTTCGTCCGCATCTTACGCGAACTTGGCGAAAAGGCGCCACCCCTAGTTTTGCTTGAGAACGTTGTCGGCTTCTTGATGTCGCACGACGGTCGCGATTTTGAGACCGCAATGACTGCACTCAATGAGGTCGGATATTGCTGTGACGCGTTTATTCTGAATGCGTCGTCGTTCACGCCGCAGAGCAGGCCGCGTCTTTTCATCGTCGCGAAGCGCACGCGTCTTAACGACCCTAGCGGCATCGTCCCTCCATGCGCGGTTCGTCCTCCCGTACTGTCGAATTACATCACGTGCCATCCCAACATCGAGTGGGATATTCGTCGACTGCCAGCGCCGCCCTGTTGTTCGCAAACTCTTGCAGATATCGTGGAAGAATTGCCGGCGAGTGACCCAGCATGGTGGAATGAAGACCGGGCGGCTTATTTCTTTGGACAACTTAGCGAGCGTCATACCGCTGCAGCAGAGCGGATGATTGCTGGGCCTCGCTACACCTACGCGACCGCATTTCGTCGAGTGCGAAACGGGCGGTCGATGGCTGAGTTGCGAACCGATGGGATCGCAGGGTGCCTGCGAACGCCTCGCGGTGGTAGTGGTCGGCAGATTCTCTTCAAAGCTGGCCGTGGCAAGTTTAGCGTACGGCTGATGACAGCTCGTGAATGCGCGCGACTGCAAGGCACACCGGATAGCTACAAGATCACGGCACCATTGAACCAAGCGCTGTTTGGGTTTGGCGACGCCGTATGCGTGCCAGCGATCGAGTGGATTATCGATAACTACTTGAATCCAGCTTTGACCGAAATGCTTCGTGGTCGAGTCCTCAAGCACCAAGCATGACGCGACGCTCGCCCCGCAACCCGCTTCTTAAGCCTCTGGCGGAGTGGCTGGATAGTTGCACGCGCAAGCGCAAGATTTCTCGAAACACGCTCGCGGTTGGTATCGTTATCTTGAACCACTTGCGGAACAAGTGCCCGCTCGAATCCGCGGACGTGCTTTCGTCGGGCGGAGAAATCATGGGTTCTCGATACGGACTTGCGGAGACTTTGGGTTCCTACGGCCTTCCCGCGGACAAGTTCTTGAAGGAAGTGACGACGCGACAAGCTCATCAAGATGGTCAAAGATTGTTGGCGGCGCTCGATTTTGGGCGTGGGCTAGTCAACCTGCACGGCGATCAGCGGGATTCGTTCCTGCAGCAAGCGATCGAGAAGCTCGTCGTGCTGGCCAGAGAGTGGCTTGGACGGCAGCACCTAAAGATCGGTTGCGACCCGCATATGGCCCCCGATGCCTGGGTGGCATCGATCCTAGGAGAAGCAAGAGGACGATCGGGTGGCAAAGTCGAGCAACACCTTGTCGGTGCTACGCTCGAGCATCGACATCCCAATGTTGCGGTCCCTAATTTCGCAGGGCACGCAGCGGATGTGCAAACGGGACGCGGCGGCGATTTCTTGATCGGTACGACGTGTTATCACGTTACCGCTTCACCGGGGAGCGATGTAGTTCGTAAGTGTGCTGCCAATCTTGGTGCCGGCCTATATCCCGTGTTACTTGTTCCGCGCAACGAGGTCGGTAGGGCGCGTCATCTCGCCGAAGATCAAGGCGTTGACGTGCGATTTACAATCGCGGCGATTGAGGACTTCATAGCACTCAACATTATCGAAATGGCGGATGGAGAACAGCCACGGTTTATCGAACTCCTAAGGACAATCGTTGAGACCTACAACCGTCGCTTGCAAGAGGTCGAAACGGACATGTCGCTGCGCATTGAAGTGCAGTGATACCCAGGCTCGAATCTCCGATTTTCCGCGGAAACGGGCAGTTTGGTTGATCGTAGGCGGGCACGTTGTTAGCATCAAGACGCGGTGCCATGGACTCGCCGATTCGGCGACGGCCTCAACTTGCGCGAGAGTTTTCATGCTGACGCTTACGAGCAACGCCCGGGTGCGCACCTGCGACGGGCTGTCGCGGCGCGATTTTTTGCAAGCCGGCACGCTGGGGGCCATCGGGCTGTCGCTGCCACACCTGCTGGCTGCCCAGGCACGCGGCGCCGTCGATCCCAAGGCCGATAGCCGCAGCGTGATCATGATCTTCAACCTCGGCGCCCCCAGCCAGCTTGACACCTGGGACATGAAGCCCGAGGCCCCGGCCGAAATTCGCGGCCCGTTCCAGCCGATTTCGACCGCCAGCGGCGACATTCAGATTTCCGAGATCTTTCCGAGGATGGCCCGGCACGCCGACAAGTTCTCGCTGGTGCGCAGTTGCTATCACACCGCCGCGGCGGTGCACGACACTGGCCATCAAATGATGCAAACCGGCCGGTTGTTCACCGGCGGTATCAACACGCCGCACGCCGGCTGCGTGGCCAACTACTTGCTCGGCCGCCGCACCGACTTGCCGGCCCACGTTCTCTTGCCCGAGCCCATGGGACGCACCGGCGGCAATTTGCCCCACGGGCAGGACGCCGGCTTTTTGGGCAAGGCGTACGATCCGTTCGTGCTGATGGCCGATCCGTCGCAAGACAACTTCAAAGTGCCCGACCTGTTGCCGCCGGCCGAGATCGGCGAAGCGCGCTTGGCGCGGCGCCGCCGCTTGCGGGCGATTGTCGACGAAACGGTGCGCGACTTCGAAGCCAGCGATAACGCAGCGCTATTGGATAGCAATTTCGAAGCGGCCTTCCGCCTGATGACGAGCCCCCAGGCGCGCGAAGCGTTCGACCTTTCGAAGGAGCCGCCCCCCGTGCGCGAGCGCTACGGCCAGACGCGGTTCGGCCAGTGCTGTCTGCTCGCGCGTCGCCTGGTCGAGGCGGGCGTGCGCTTCGTCACCGTCAACACGTTTCTTACCGTGTTCGACGAGATCACCTGGGACATCCACGGCTCGAAGCCGTTCACATCGATCGAAGGCATGCGCGATATCGTCGCCCCCATGTACGACCAGGCGTACAGCGCGCTGTTGGAAGACTTGCACGATCGCGGGCTGTTGGCCGATACGCTCGTCTGCTCATTGGCCGAATTTGGCCGCACCCCCAAGGTGAACCCGGCGGGCGGTCGCGACCACTGGCCACAATGCTGGACGAGCATGTTCGCTGGCGGCGGCGTGCAAGGTGGCCGCGTCGTCGGACGCAGCGACCCCATCGGCGGCGTGCCGGCCGAACGCCCGGTCGACTCGGGCGAAGTCGTGGCCACGGTCTTCCGCAGCCTAGGGCTCGATCTGGAAACAAAGCTCCCCGGCCCGCAATCGCGCCCCTTCCCGATTGTCGACTTCGGCAAGCACGCGATCGAAGAGCTGTTCTAATCGATTGGTCGAAGATCGCTTTCGCCAGTTGCTCAGTCCGTGTCTGATCCGGACGCTTTCGCCGACCGCCGCGCGGCCGATGCCGCGACAGCAGGCTTTGGTCCGCGGCGTCCAGAGCTTTGCCCGACGAGGTTAATGGCAGTCCTGGGTGCTAGCACCGCAGCCAGCAGCGCCGCTTCCGCCCGATGTGTTAGCCACTCTGACGTAGCATCGCCGGGCCGCTTCGCCTATGATCCCGCCCCGCGCCGATGGTGCGCGTTGGGTTTTTGCGCGACAGGGTCAAGGAGGACCGGTCGGTGAGCACGCTGCGAACGATGATCGTGTTTGCCATCCTCGGCGCCGTCGGTTACGGCGTCTATGCCACGCTGAATCGGCGTCCACCGAAGGACCCGCCCGAGGCGATCCCCGACGATTGGGCGAATGTGCCGGTCGTGCAGATGCCTGGCGATGGCGCTGGGCCGGCGCCGTCGTTTCCGCCGATCAGCATGCCTGGTGGCGTCGAAGGGCACGCTGCTCCGGCGAGCGGCGCGCCGGTTGGCGATGCGCCTCCCTTTGCGCCCGTCGCGCCCAGCGGCGAGGCAGCGCCAGCTCAATCGGCTTGGAGCGACGCTCCGTCGGCCGCCCAATTCGCGGGCCCGCCGACAACATCAGCCCCACCGAACTACGCGGCCAACGCCCATCCGCCAGGGACCGAAGCGCCTCCCGTTGGCACCGGCGCACCGGTCGCTGATTTGCAGCCACCGACTACGGCGAGTCTCGACGCTCCGCCGGCAACGGCGTTTGATTCGACAGCGCCGGCGACCGATTCGGCCTGGCCCACTGCCGCTCCAGGTGGGGCGGGAGTTGCTCCGGCCGATAGTGCGGCGCCACCCTTTGGCACGGCGCCGGCAGCCAACACCGCCGCGCCGCCATTCGATCCAGCGCAAACTTCCGCATCCGCAGGCGACCAATTCGCGCCCCCGGCCGCGTATCCCGAGGCAGCAGGCGCTCCCAGCCAGATACCTGGTGATGGTGTCGCTCCCGCAACCGCGGCGCCTTTCGCGCCTGTTGACGGCGCTGCACCACCGGCCGCCGGCGCGAGCACACCGCCCACGGGCGGCGCGTCCGACGTGCGCGCCGAATTCGCCAGCACGATGACCAACGTGCGTCACTTGCTCGACCAGGATCGTCTGGCCGACGCGCATCTCGAACTATCGCGCTGGCACAACGACCCGCGCTTAAGCGAGATTGAGCGGCGCGAGATTCACGATCTGCTCGATCAGTTGGCCGGCACGGTCGTCTATTCGCAGGAGTCGCTCGTCGAGCCGCCGTACGAATTGCCGCCGGGCGAAACCCTGCAGCACGTCGCGGACCGCTATCAGATCCCCTGGCAACTGCTGGCCAAGATCAACGGCATCGCTGATCCGAGCCAGGTTCGCCCGGGCGAAAAGCTCAAGGTCGTGCGCGGCCCGTTTTCGGCCGTCGTCGATCTCAATCAAAAACTACTCACGCTGTGGATTGAAGGGCGCTACGCCGGCAGCTTCCCCATCGATGTGGGTCGCGATCAAGTTGCCCCGCCGGGCAACTTTGAGGTGAAGGACAAAGTCGAGAACCCAATCTATTACGGGCCCGACCAGGTGATCGGCGCCGACGATCCGGCCAACCCGCTGGGGGAACGCTGGATTTCGCTCGGGCAGCAATTGGGGATCCACGGCTCGAACGATCCGCAAGGGCCGGCGCGCGCCGATGAGCGCGGCTGCATCCGCTTGAGCGATCGCGACATACACGACGTGTACGACATCTTGTCGGTCGGGTCGAAGGTCGTGATTCGGCGGTAGGCATTGGCCGCTGGCGTGTCTGAGCGTCTCCTGCTATAGAGGGACTCCGCTCGACGAGTCACAGGACAACGCGAGCGACGTTGCCCCACCCGCGAGACGCGCCGTGTACGACAGCCAGCAGTTGCTCGATTTGATTCACGCCAAGGCCCTCAAGCTCGGCGATTTCACTTTGGCGTCGGGGAAGAAGGCGAACTTCTACCTCGATCTCAAGCAGATCACGCTCGACGCCGCCGGCGCGCGGCTCGTGGCCGAAGGGATGCTCGAGCTCTTGGGCGAATCGCTGCCGGCCGCCGTGGGCGGATTGGCGATCGGCGCCGATCCGATCACGGCCGCGATCGTCACCTTGGCTGGCGTCCGCGGCCTGCCGCTGGTCGGCTTCATGGTGCGTAAAGAAGCCAAGGGACACGGCACCAACAAGTTCGTCGAAGGGCCCGTGCAGCCGGGCAACTCGGCCGTGATCGTCGAGGACGTCATCACCACCGGCGGCTCGGCGATGGCGGCGCTCGAGCGGGCACGCGACTTCGGCCTCAAGGTCGACCGCGTGCTGGCAATCGTCGATCGGTTGGAGGGAGGCGCCGACGCATTTGCCGTCCACGGCGCCAAGCTCAGCACGCTGCTGACGATCCGCGACCTGAATATCCCGCGCTAGGCCAGGTCGTTCAGGGTTTAGGGAGCTGCGTCGACGGTGTGCCACTGCTTCGCAGAAGCAGTGCTAGTGTAGCGCGCTATTGCAATGTCGCGCCGACCGATTTGACCGCCCGCAAGGCGCCACGCGTCTCAAACCGCGTGAACCTCTCGGCTCCGCGCTGCCAACCCGTGCAGCACCACCCCACCGCCAAGCCAAGTGCCGCCCCCACAAGCACATCGCTTAGGAAATGTGCCCCGACCGCGACGCGCTGCGCGCCGACAAGCACGGCCAAGGCCGCGAAGTACCAGCGGCCGCGTGGGTAGAGCCAGCCCAGCAGCAGCGCGAGGCCAACCGCGGTCGCTGTATGAGCCGAAGGAAAGCTATGGCTGCGGCCATCGCCCAGTCCGAGTACGCCGCCAAACGTGTCGGACAATCCGCTCGCCACTAAGTTCAACTCGCGCGGGCGAAACCGCACGAGGAGGATCTTAACGGCATTGGCCGCCAATCCGGCTCCATAAGCCGCGGTGAGCACGCGCACTAGCGCGCGACGGCGCGCGGGATCGAGTACGCCAATCGCCAGGGCGATCAGAACGACTCCAAAGCCGTTCCCGAAATCTTCAGCGGTCTCCAGCAAGCGATGCATGTTCTTGGGGACGTTCCCTGCCGCGCACCAGCGGGCCAGCGCCATGTCGATCGAAAGAGCGCCGAGCGATGCAAGCAGTAACAAGGCGATCGATCGCCGCGGCCACGGCCGAATTCCGCTGGCGGCCGGAATTGATCCTGACTGCGGCGGCCGGGCCAAAGAAGTCGCTCCGCGCGAGGCGCTCGCCAGATCGCGACCGCGATGCGGCGCGTCGCGTCGCAGATCGCCGTCGCGAAATCCTTCGGAATCGATCATGGCTGGCTCTCCACTCCGCTCGCAAGCATCCGCGCTGCGCGGGGGGCGAATCGTCGCTTTACCGGCCGCCCAACGCAAGGCGCGTTTTGCGATCTTCAGGGCTGCCCCTGCTGCCAGAACGCTGCAAGATGAAAGCGCACCGTGATCAGCGGCTCGCGGATCAAGTGGCGTTGGCGCGACCGCGAGCGATCCCTAGACTTCGCGCCCCGATCGGTCTTCCGAGTCGCCAGGCCCGTTTTGCGCGCGAGTTGCCAGCATGCTATCATCCGCCCGTCAACAAGTGTTGATTGTCTCGATCGCCGCGTTGGTTCTGCTGGCGAATCTGGGGTCGGCCACTTTGTTCGACGAGGATGAACCCAAGAACGCCGCTTGCGGCGCCGAGATGTTCGCCCGCGGCGACTGGATCGTGCCGACCTTCAACCACGAGTTGCGGACCGACAAACCGGTGCTGCTCTACTGGCTGATGCTCTCGTCGTATCACGTGCTGGGGGTCAACGAGCTGGCGGCGCGGCTCCCCTCGGCGCTTTTGGCCATCGGTACCGTGCTCATGGTGTATCACCTCGGCCGGTTGCTCTATCGACCGCAGGTAGGTTTCTGGGCCGCGATCATTCTGGCCACGAGCCTGATGTTCGACGTCGTGGGCCGAGCCTCGACGCCTGACTCGACTCTGATCTTCTTCATCACGGCCGGCGCGCTGGCCTATGTGCGCGGCGTGGCCGGCTCGGCCGGCTGGCTGTCGATCGCCGACGGTGACGCGACGTTGGGTGCCACTGCTGGCTTGTCCAGCAGTGTCGCCAAAGAGCCGGCTCGGCACTTCGACCCGCGCTGGCGACGCTACCTTCCGCGCTCGATTGGCTGGTGGATCGCGATGTACGCCCTGTTGGGGCTGGCCGTGCTAACCAAGGGCCCCGTGGGCGTGGTATTGCCGATCGGTGTGTTGGCGACCTTCCTGCTAGTCATGGCCCGGGAGCCGCGCGCCGAGACGGGTTGCGCGAGCAACCCGCCGGGCTGGCGATCACGCGTGCGCGCCGTTTGCTGGACCGTGGCCGATTGCCTCCGCCCCAGCCACGTCGTGAAGGTACTCTGGGCGCTGCGGCCGATGACGGGCATGGCGGTTGTGGCGCTCGTCGCCTTGCCTTGGTATCTCGCCGTGGGGCTCGAAACCGATGGCCAATGGCTTGCCGGCTTTCTTGGCAAGCACAACGTGAATCGCTTCTTGCAGCCGCTCGAAGGGCATCGCGGCACGATCTTCTACCATCCCGCGGTCGTGCACGTGACGTTCTTTCCCTGGTCGATGCTCTTGCTGTTGACGCTCGTCACCTGGTGGCGGCGCGTGCACCAGCGCGACGCGATACACGCCAGCGACCTGTTCGTCGCTTGCTGGGCGGCGACGTACTTCGTCTTCTTCTCGCTCTGCCGTACGAAGCTGCCGAACTATGTGCTGCCGGCGTATCCGGCGCTGGCGCTGTTGACCGGCGTGTTTCTCGACTGCTGGATCGCTCGCCCGCGCGAAGTCAGTCGTAAGCTGGTTGCGCTGGCACTCGGCACGTACGTCTGTGTTGGCATTGGGCTCGTCGTTGTGCTGCCGATCGTGGCCTACATCTTGCTCCCCGGCGAAACACTGCTGTGCCTGATCGGTTTGATCCCGCTGGTCGGCGGCGCGCTGGCCTGGCGCTTCGCAATGCAGGAACGAATCACCCGGGCCGTGCACACCTTGATGGTGATGGGTGTTGTCTTTGCGGTAGCACTTTTTTCCGTGGCCGCCGTGCGCGTCGCCAGGCACCAGACCAGCGCAGGCTTCGCAACCGTGGCGCGCGAGCAGGTCGGCCCCGCGGCCGATTGGGTAACACTGAACCATTTTGAGCCAGGCCTGGTGTTCTACTCCGGCAATCAAGTACGCCACTTCGACAGTCTCGATGCGTTTGAACAGCAGGTCGCCCAGTCGCGCAATCCCGTGCTGCTGGTGCGCGACAAGGACCTCGATCAGGTGCGTGCGAGGCTGCCTGGTGGGTTTCGTGAGTTGGCGCGGCAGCGCCGCTTCTTGCGGCGACACGACCTGGTGCTCCTGGCGCGCCCGGACAATCTGGCCAGGGCATCGCGCACGGGCAACCGACAATCGCGCTGATACGACGTCGTTCGCGAGCAACCGTTACGAGGAGCTCCTTCCATGAGCGTGTCGGTCGTCATTCCGGTCTATAACGAGATCGAGAATCTGCCACGCTTGCACGCGGCGCTGCGGCCGGTACTTGAAGGGCTCGATCGCCCGTTCGAGATGCTCTTCGTCGACGACGGCTCGACCGATAGCTCGACCGCCGAACTGGCCCGCATGGCCAAGCTCGATCCGGCCGTCAAAGTCGTGACTTTCCGCCGCAACTACGGCCAGACCGCCGCCATGAGCGCCGGGCTACACCTGGCCGCCGGCGACGTGATTGTGACCATGGACGCCGATCTGCAAAACGATCCGGCGGACATTCCCCTGCTCTTGGCCAAGCTCGACGAAGGCTATGACCTTGTGCACGGCTGGCGCAAGGAGCGCCACGACAAGTTCCTCACGCGCCGGTTACCGTCGCTGTTGGCCAATCGTCTGATCGCGCGGGTGACGAAGTTCCCGGTGCACGACTTGGGCTGCACGCTCAAGGCGGTGCGCCGCGACATCGCCCGCGACCTGCACCTCTTCGGCGAAATGCACCGCTTCATTCCAATCCTGGCACACTGGCATGGAGCGCGCTGCGCCGAGATTGTCACTCGGCATCATCCGCGCCGCTTCGGCCAATCGAAATATGGCTTGTCGCGCACGCTGCGCGTGGTGCTCGACCTGATCACGGTCAAGTATCTGATTCAGTACCTGGCCAGCCCGATGAAACTCTTCGGCGGCATCGGGCTGGGGAGCTTGGCCGTCGGGCTGACCGCGGCTCTGACCACGGTTGCGATGAAGCTGTTCGGGCACGTCGACATGACGGGCAACCCGCTGTTGATGTTGGCCACCACGGCTACGCTGGCGGGTTTCCAGTTCGTCGTGCTCGGCATGCTCGGCGAGTTGGGAGCGCGCATCTACTACGAAGTGCAGCGCAAGGAACCGTACACGATCCGCGAGATGCACAACGTCGACGGCGAGCTGGGTCGCGCGTTGGCCAGCGATCGCTCGGCCCGCGCCGCGTGACATGACTCACGTGAACTTAGGCGCCGACAATGCCGCCCGTGTGTGCCACTGCTTCGCAGAAGCAGTGCCCGCCGTTTTGATCGCGCGCACGAGATGCCGCGTGATATGAGCTGCGACCTCACTTCGCCGGCAGCGTGCGCACGAAACGCAGGCACTGCCCGATCCAGTCGTCGAGCTCGACGTCGTCGGCCAATTGGGGGGCATCGATCATCACCCAACCACGCATCGGCCGCCCCGTCACGTCGAACTCTCGAACGTCCGGCTGCCGCAGGGCAACTGCGGCTTGTTCGGGCCCCAGCCGCGCGATCAACGATTCCTTCCAGATGCCGACACACATGTTGCCGTCGACGAGGAATGCCAGACCGCCAAACATCCGCTTCTCGGCGATACCCGGCTTGCGTGCGAGCAGGTGACGGACGCGGCGCGCCAGCGATTCGTCGTACGACGATCGCACTGGCGGCTTGGCTCGGATCGAACTAGTCGGCCGTCGACGAGCTGGCATGTGTCGCGACTCCCGCCACTGGCCGCATTGAAGTTGAATCGACGTCCAATCTACAAGTTCAGCCGCGCCTGGCCAAAAAACTCCAACTGGCTTGGCCGCGAAGATCGGGGTAGAATTGCCTTCGGCAGCCTGTCGCTTGGCCGCATTCCCCTGGCCAGTTGCGGGCTGTTTGTACCCGGGGGCGAACTGGGTTCGACCGGACGGATTGAAGCGCAAGTGGCGTGTCGTGGTTGGTCAGCTGGCCACGTTAAAAAGCCGACCAATACCTTCAATTGCCGAAGGTTCCTATGCTTTGGCTGCCTAGTTAAATAGGCATCCCCGACTGCGGGGCTCCCGCTGGAGAGGCCCAAAAGTCGGTTGACAATTCCAGCTCGCCTCGGGTCACTGCTGGGCACGCCCGAGGTTAAAAACCGTTCCCGGCTGGCTCGAAGCGGACCCTGCCGATGGGGGCTGCCAGAGCGAGACTCAAACTATCGGCTACACACGTAGAAGCTGGCGTGGAAACGTTTCGGGACGCGGGTTCGATTCCCGCCGCCTCCACTTTTTGGCAGTTTTGCCACCAGATGACACCGAGTGACCCTCGGCGTCGTAACCCCTGTCAGAGCAGGGGTTTTTTATTGGTACGACGCTCGGATCGTCGCCCACTTGCGTGCCAGCAAATGACACGGAATGACCCCCAAGGGGCTCTGGCGCGATGCTATTGCGCTGCACCTTGTCCGCGCTGCTCGCATCGCGGGCTGCGGGTTTTGGCAGCGCTTCTGACTTCGGTTCGAGTGAATTGAGACCTGGCAGCGACCTCAGTCCTTCAGCCTGCGTCTGGAGGTCCCCATGAAAATATTTCATCGTCATCCGAATGTCGCCGTGCCGGGCAAGCTGCCGGGCATGGGCCAGCGACACGCCGCTGTTGACCAAGCCGGAAACGTGCGAGTGCCGACAGGCATGGAAGTCGGCAATGCCTTCCGCCGTTTCGTATTCGATGCCGACTGCCTTGAGGTCGGTCTTCACCATCCGCCAGGTCTTCTTGCGTTCCAACTTCGGGAAGAGTGGGGCGCCCGCATCGAGTGTCGGGAGCCATTCGCGGAGAAGGCCCAAGAGTTCGGGATGAATCGGCAAGGTGTCTTTCTTGCGATGCTTCGAGCAGGCGGCCTCGACCGTCAATATCGGCGTCTCATCATCCAACTGGAAGCTGCTCGTCGTCAGGCTCCCCAATTCGCGCCGCCGCAGGCCGGTGAGATAGGCGAAGCGATACAGGATCGCCCGAAGCCAGCCGGGGTAGCCCTGGACCTTTTTCTTGCTGGTCTCTGCCGAGGCGACCAGCGCGGCCAATTCCTTGGCCGAGAGCGCACGGCGCTTGTGCCGTACATCTTCGGCACTATTGAGCCGAGGCAAACCCTTGAGCGGGTTGCTCAGCACGCGATCGGAAGCGACCAGCCAGCGGCCGAAGCCGTCGAGCGCCTGGACGTAGTGGTTGTATGTCCGGTGCCCAATGTCATCTTCCTTTTGAAAGTCCTGGAGAACTTCGACGACGGCCTCGACCGTGAAGTCGGCGAGCGTCGCCATTGCCCCATCTTCAATCACAGCACGAATGCGACTGAGCGTCAGCTTGTTGTGCTTGCCCGTATTGCCCTTGCTATTCAGATGGTTCTCAAACGCATCGACATGCGATGAGAGTGCCGCCTTCCGGGCTTCGGCACGTTGCTTTTCGGCCGGGTCGACTAAACCGGTACGGACCCGGTCCCCTTGCTCCTCGCGTTTGGCCGCGAGCTGCTCGGTAAGCCGCTTGTCGGTGAGGCCACGCGCCATGCGGCGCTTCCCATTCTCGTCCGTATAGGAAAAGTACCAATACTTGCTCGGCTTGCCGTTTTTGCACGTCCGCTTGTAGACCGATGCCATGATCCATGCTCCGAGAGTCAGACTGCGAACCGTAATCCATTTTACCGCGAGCGACGCCTTTGTCGCGCCTCCGGCTCTTCCGAGTTTGCGGGACAGCCCTTTGCGAGCCAGTCTTCGATATCCGCAAGACGCCAGCGGACGGCTTTGCGAAGGCGAAGCGGTGGCGGAATCTGTCCGGCGCTTCGCAGACGCCAAAGTGAGCGCACCGACACCTGAAGCCACGCTGCAAGCTGGTCCGCGGTAATCAGCAGCGGCTCCTGGCCGCCTTCCGCAGCTTGTTGTGCCATCGACATGTTGACCTCCTTCCCGGGTACGAATGAAAAGCCGGGGGGCGCGACGAGCACCCCCGGCTTATCTGGTTTCTTACTTGCGAAGCATGTCGGCGGCGATTTTGATCGCGGTCATCGCTATTTGCGGATTGTCGCTGATCGCCTTCTTGGCGGCACGTCCCGCGCTGCGGAGCATGAAGTACCAGAAGATCCCGCACGAAATGAGCCCCAGAAAAATTACGGCTTCCATGATCACGCACTCCCTTCGAGGTTAGAAAACGCCAAGACACAGACATTCACTATTTGCTCAGCCACCGCCCGAGACGCTCCCAGGCGAGGCGGCCGAGTCGTTCCACTTCGCCGGGATTCGTGGCCTGGTAGAAGCCGAGCTTGTAGCAACCCCAGCACATTCCGAAAAACAACAATCCTGAGAACGACATCGCTCAGTCCTCCTGCGGCAGTGCGATCACCAACAGAACTGCGATTGCAAGGATCACCATGATTCACCGCTCCATTTCCTGTTCAGGTTCCTCACGCTGCATCCCGCGGTCCGCGTAGGAATCGAGCATCCGGTTGTAGCCGTGGACCGACCCTTTGTCTGACGCCTCCATTTCTGGGCTGTGATGTTGGGACGCCGCCGCAACTTCCACCGGCCGAATGCTGTCTGGAAATGCCGAGAGCGATTGCGCGATTTCCCCACGTCCTCTATCAAATGCCTCCTTCAACGGCGCCCAAAATGACGGTCTCGTGGAACGATGGTCATCAGCCATGACACCCTCCTTCTAAAAACGACCTCCTCGCCAGCGGTCCAACATGGCCCGCTGCTCGATTTCTGCATCACGCATCTGAGCCACCCGCCGGTAGTCCGCACGGCCGTCAATGACTGCCTTCACCGTTAGGCTGGCAGCGCCCAGAAACATGAAGTTGGCAAGAGCCATGTCATCGCCTTGGAGCATGGCGGCAACCAGCACGCACAGTACGACCTCAAGAAACTTGGCCCCGCCTTCGCGCAGCGCCGGCGGCAGCAGCGCACCAATCCACGGCTCGCCTTCAAAGCGGCTGTGCAGTACGATCCCCTTCGTGCGCCGCACAAAGTGCCCCAAACGTTGCAAGACCAGCGCGATCCACCACAGAAAAAAGTATCCGCTCATGGCTGCGCTCTCTGGATACGTCGCCATGTAGACAACCATCGCCAGAATCCCGATGACGGCCCGCAGCCCTAATGCCTCTCTGCCGAAGCGGTGGCGCAGGAACACGGTGAAGCACGTCGTAAACCCGCTGACCACTAGGTAGGCGAGGTTGAACTTCGTTCGGAAGTCCCAGCCTCCAAACTCCTGGCCATCATGATGGCGCTGCTGATGGAACATGATTCACCTCTGGCTGAATGTCACCTGGAGGCAGTTATTGCCATTGGAAAACGGTTCGCCGGTCTTAATCACGAAGGCATCCGCCAAGTACAAGTTCTGAGGCCCGCCCGTGCGAAGCCCCTGCATGAATGCACTTGCCTGTAACCTCGGCTGGTACTGCGTCGAGAAACTGCCAGTGAATTGCTGATTGCCGAACAACTGATCGAAGCTGTCTTGCGCTGGCTGCATCGAGCCGCCGAAGAACGTCTCCAACTGCTTGCCCACGAGCGCGCTGGCCCATTCCGCCGATTCGATGTCGCCTAAAGCGTGGATAATGTGATGGCCGAAGTTAGCCAGCATTTCATGGGCTTGTTGCTTGCCATTCTCTCCGCCAAACGCGGTGTAATATGAAGGAAGCGATTGGCCCAACAGCACCATGCAGCCCCGATGAGAACGACATTGTGGAACGTAGCTGTGGCTGTCGAAGCTCGTAACTAGTTGAGGCGCCTCGTCGCACCAGATTACATGGAACGGACTATTCGCATTCACTTCCCGTTGCAGCATCACCAGTTCCATGAGGTGCTTTGCACCTACGTTCAGAAAGGTACCCGTGGCGCCGTGCGATGATGGCGGAGCGTTTATGAAGAGGAACTTCCGTCCCTCAACAATGTCCCTGAGATGCACGTCTGTCCGCGTCGAGACCGTCTCGCGGACGACACCGCTATTGAAGACGTGAAGTATCCCCAGGACCGTCGTGATGATCGACGAGCGCATCTTGTCGGCCATGTTGGGCAGCTCATCAAGCTCGTAATCGCAAGCAATCTGGAAGTCATGCTCTTCCGTCGTCGACTTTGCCTTGGCATACGCCGCTTCGATGCACTTGCCATGAAAGCTCAATCGCCAGCCTTCCTCTCGCAGTTGAGTAGCCTTGAGAGGCGCGGTCATGATGAATTGCTGAAGGTCGGGAGCGGTCACCGTCCCTTTGACCAGCCGCAGCACCTCCACGGCGCTGTAGATGCGCCGTTCGGCCTGCGCTTCCCAAAAATCCGCGCCTTCCATCCGGCGTTGGTTATGGCCGCGTCTCAGAGTCTCGCCGACCGTGGTGATGAACTGCGTGATCTCCCGAGTCTGACCGCCGTACCGGGACGCTTCCTCAAGGAAGTTAATCCGTAGGTCTCCACCCGGCTCCATCACGAGCAAATCCTTCGATCGCCCCGCGCGTTTGAAGATGCCCTGCCACATGGCGAGATCTTCGGGCTTTGCCCCGCAGATCAGCCCTGAGCTATTGCGGTTGCCGACGATCGCCTCACCGAGGTGCCTGCCTGCGGCACTCGTCTTGCCACTGCCGGTGCGGCCGAGAATTGACACCCCGCCGTCAAGCAGGCCGCGGACCGTGAACTTGTCGTGCTTGTTCCAGGCAAACAGCACTTGATCCAGATTCCGGCTACCACGACCCCGCACGCGATACCGATTCCCGATGATGAGCACGACGACGAGGAGCATCATCACTCCGCCGAGCATTTGCTGTTGGTCTTGCGTCATGGCATTGCTCCTTGATGTGCGTGAGTTTTCGCCTCATCCCGCAGCGTCTTGCAGAAGGTGGCCAAAGAGTGGCCCTTGGTGCGCACTCTGCGCGCCCGACTCAATGCGTCTTCCAGACATGCGATAAAACCATCGAGCGACGGCTCGATGCCGGTGACCGTTAAGCTCCGACCGTCACCAAGCGGAGCAACGGCGCGCAAGCCGCTGCCACGACCATTCGAGCTCCGAGGCTTTCTCATCCTTTTCACATGCCCAGACACCGCATCCCGCGAGAGACTTCCGTTTGAGGCAGCGTCGGCCAGCTCCGCTTGCTTTGTTGGATCGCCAGTACGCGCCAACTCATAGGCCGTGCTCGCAGCGAGCTTTCCGGACTCCACTTGCCGTTGAATGTCTTCTGGCAAAGTCAGGAGGCTTAGTAGCCTTGTCACCGTGGCGTTCGACATTCCCAGGTTCGAGGCAGCCTGCGATGCATTGCAACCAGCGACTTCCATCAGCCGCGAGACTGCCCGCGCCTTATCGAGCGGAGGCAGGTCAGCCCGTTGATGGTGGATGACTACTTGACGCTGTAGCACTTCTGCCTCGTTCAGCTCATGCTCATCGACAATGGCTTCGATTTCCGTCCAGCCCAGCTTGCGAGCCGCAAGAACCCGGCACATACCATCGGTCAATTCGAACTCCTCGCCCGCCGCCCGAAGACTGATCGGCACCTGCTGACCGACCAGTTGGAGCGTGTGTGCAAGCGCAGCGATCTTGGCTTCCTCCACCTTTGTGCGGGGGTTGCGCTCCAAAGGAAGTCGATCTAGTTGGACCTTCATGTCGCGACTCCTTTCGCCTAATTCAGGTTTGGATTGCCCTTCGCCGTGACAAGGAGGTCGACAGGCGATTGAATCCTTGGTGGAGCCGGGCAATGCTCCACATCGATCGCCATTCCACCAGGCTGCCCTGGCCCAGGGCCGCGCGTGCGCTTGTTGAATTCCCTTATGCAAATAAACGCGACCAGCAAATCATCGAGCCAGCCCCCCACAAGTATGAAGTCCCCGTCGAGGGGGCATAAAGCGTAGAAAGCCGCCACGATCAGATAAACTGCCGGATGAATACCCTTCATCACATCTCTCCTGACAAGACCATTCGCTGAATGAACGGAGGGCGGCACCGTGCCGCCATCCCGCAACTAACTAATCGCTCGCTAGCGCTTTCGTGTCGCGCACTCCAGAGCGCGTTCAAGCACCACCGCTGCTGCCCGCACCACTGCCCAACCCGCCAATGCCGTTAGAAACTCCATGACTTGTTCTCCAATCCAATAATTTGAGAGTCCACCTCGTGGACAACCATTTGGGAAAACCCGGGAAACCGCACGAGTGCGAGGTTCTCCCACACCTTCGCACCATGACCCGCGTTCGCGATTTCTATCATTCGATGACCCGTCGCCGAGGAGTACGATTTGGGAAAATCTGGGAAACCAGCGAGCAAGAATCGCGTCAGCAGCGCTCAACAATTTCCCGCGAGAATATGTGGCGTTTGGACTTTCAATCTCGCGAGAGTTTGGGTAACGTTTTTCGCGCCCCGGTCCAAGGAGTACCCATGTACAAAGTCAGCCGCGTCCTTTCTCCCGATTTTCGTGCGTTCATGTCCGAGCGCCGTGCGTGGCCATTGACAGAAGAGTTCGTACATTCGGTGCGAGCGAGGGGAAAGACAATTCGCAGCGATGTCTATACGAACATGAAACGCGGCGCCGCTGTCGCGCCGCATTTTGCTGCGCTTCTGGCCCAGTACTTCATTGACAAAGTGGCGGCAGGGGAACCGACCGACGATCGCGCCGCGGCATTCCTCGAATTCATCCGGGCTCGCGGGATCGTTGAGCCAGCATCACATTCGGCTCGCGCCCTGGCGGAGCACCTGTTGGAACAGGAGCGAGACTTGTTGGCGGATGGTGTTCCCGGCCTGCTGGAAGCATTGTGCTCCCAAACCAACTCGGAAGCTCCGCCGGCGCCGACGAAACGTGCGTCACAGGTCAGACAAGCGGTGCGGTGGATGTACGCCTATCTTGCGCGAGCCGTCAGCCCTGATGCGAATCATCTCACGGCGGCAAAGGCCATCCAGACAGCGGAGGCGATGATCGGCATAGCCTTGAATGCATACGAGGCTCGCGCCATAGACTGGTGGCGCACCAACCCGTGGACCGTAAATGTCGTCAGAGGCCGACGAGCGGCAGTTGGCATGACGATTGTCTTGCCTCTGACAGCAGAGGCATACCACGAAATACGTGCCGGCAAACGAATGGCCTCTGAGGTTGGTGTTTCGGATTTGCAGTTCCCAACCCGCCACGTGTTTCTGGAGGGCTTTGCTCAACGCTCCGCTGTCGACTCGGGGCTTTCAGGTGATCCCACCCGTTACCTCGCCCTCGCAATTGATTCTCAAGTCGGCGCCCTGTGCACCTGTCCAGACAGACTTGCCGAGCCGCTCCACATCTTGAACCGTGTGGCATTTCCTCTCTCTGAAGTGCGTGCAAAGGGTTACCAGTTCCGTCCAACAGGAAACTACGAGCATAAGAGCGGACAACCGTTATGGGAGTTGGTTGTCAAACCTGCGTCGTCCGGGCAGGAGGCTTTGCTTTCTGGGATTCTCATCAGCTTGGGACTTCGAGCGAGCAATCCGAATGCATGAGGCAAATAGCTTTGACGAATCTCGCTACCGCCAAGGCTCGCTCGGTCCGCGATGTTCGCGATCGATCCGCTGCGAAAACAGATTTCCTTTTACCTGCTGACCAAAACCATCGAGAAGCGACACGCGACGCTCCACCAAGTCGTCAAGCCTGTTTTGGAATGGTGCCCAGGCTTCGTTGTTCGAGAACGCAACGAGCTGATCCGTGGTCAGTAGCTCTTTGAATCTGAATTCGGCGATTGCGTCTCGCAATGAGCCTTCGTACTCCTGATACTTCGGCCGAGACTTCAACCACGCCCGCTCATCTTCCGTCCATGTGGCGAGTTCGGCCGCAACGAGGAACATGCGTCCGAGGGTAATCGACATCGGCGGCGTTGTCGCAGGTGCATCCTTCTCGCCCGTCATAGAGACCTATTCATTCAATTGAGCATCTCCTTCTTTTCTAGCACGCATCTCCCTAAAGAATGGTTAATGAACGTTTACTGTTGCGATCCCCTGATTGAAAACCGTTGCGCGGATACCACAGGCCTGCTATGGTGCGCCTAACCCAGAGGGCTGTATCCGAAGTGCCCCTGCCGCGGACGGTCTCAGGCGGTGCGGGCGTTGCGTTGTGAGCGATGGTAATTGGCCGGAGGACCGGCACTTCGGATACAGCCGGTTGAACGAAACCGCTCTGGGCGGCCCGACTATGGAGATGCAATCAAACCGCGCCGTGTCGAGAGTGGCCCATCCGAGAGGGCGCCGCGAAGGGGCGGCGCCTGAAAGTCGGCACGATATCGGTCAGAGCGGACTGAGAGTGACATGACTTGGTTCATGGGAAGAATAAGTGGTGCCTGCGGCGCGCAGGCGAGCGTGGATCACTCGCAAGAGCGTCGATGTTATGTCGCAGCCGATTGAGCCGAGTCAAGAGAGTCACGACGTATCCCACCCGATTCTTGGCCCGTGTCGATGCGCCGCTGGCAACAGCCAGCTCAACGGTGGCGGGGCGACAGGTATCAGGATGGCTACCTTGTGGATTCGACCTGAGTTACAGACCGGACAAACCTCCCCGGCGGGTTCGCCGTCGGCGCGCGCTTCTGCTTCTGGCGGTGACTGGGCCGCAGCGTCGGTGAGCGACGCCCCCAGCGTCCCTCGGATGATGGCCAGCTTCTGCGCGCGATGGCGGTTGGCCAGGAAGCCGTAATAGCGGATGCGGGTGAAGCCGCGCGGCAGAACGTGCATCAGAAAGCGGCGGATGAACTCGTCGGCCGCAAGGGTCATCGTTTTGTGCTGGTTATCATCGGCATAGTCTTTCCAGCGGAACGACACACGTTGGCCATCGAACGTCGCGATCCGCGAGTTGGCGATCGCCACGCGGTGCGTGTAGCGGGCCAAGTACTTGAGTACTTGTGGTGCGCCGCCGAATGGTGGTTTGGCGTAGACAACCCAATCTTGTCGGACAGCCTGATCGAGCAGCTGTTCAAAACAGTTCCGGTCTTCCAAGGGGCGCAATCGGCCGGGAAAGACCAACTGACCACGTTCACAGGCACGCTTGACCAAGGCGATGAACTTCCCGCGAAACACGCGACTCAATACCTGTACGGGCAAGAAGAAATCGTCACGCCCGGCGATCCAGCCTTGGCCGTTGGGGGATAGTCCACCGGAAGGCACGACGCAGTGCAGGTGCGGATGGTGCAACAGGTTCTGACCCCAGGTGTGCAACACGGCCAGAAAACCGATCTCGGCGCCAAGGTGCTTGCGGTCGGCAGCGATTTGCAAGAGCGTTTCGGACGCCGCTCGAAACAGCAGGCCATAAATCATGCGCGGATTATGAAGTGCCAGAGGACCGAACTCCGCTGGCAGCGTGAATACGACATGGAAGTACGGCACGTCGATCAGCTCGGCGGAGCGCGCTTCGAGCCAGCGTGCGCGGGCCGAGGCTTGGCACTTCGGGCAGTGACGATTGCGGCATGAGTTGTACGCGAAGCGACGATGGCCGCACGCATCGCAGGCTTCTTCGTGGCCGCCCAGCGCGGCGGTGCGGCAGGCGGCCAGATCCTTGATCGCACGGCGTTGTTCGCCGCGAAGTACATGGGCGTGTCGCTGCAGGAATTCGGCTCCCGCGGCGCGAAACACGTCGCCCACCTCGGCCTTCGCGCGATCTACGTCGTTTCGATCGGCGCCAGCGCGTCGAAGGGACTGGTCACCGACATGATCCGCTCGGTCGATACCGCCGTATAGATGGCGGTCGTCTTCAGACTGCGGTGTCCCAAGAGAACCTGGATGGTCCGCAGGTCGACCCCCGCTTCCAACAGGTGCGTAGCAAAACTGTGCCGCAGGGTGTGCACGGTCACGTGCTTGGCGAGTCTCGACCGTTGCAACGTTCGCCGACAAGTCACAATCACCGTGCGAGTCGAAAGCGGCTTGCCGGTGCGACTGGCGAACAGGTTGCCGCACGGTCTCGGCCGTGCCCGCTTCCAGTATGTTCGCAGCAACTCCAGCAGTTTGGGCGAGAGCATCACGTAGCGGTCCTTGCGCCCCTTCGCTTGGCGAATGCGCAGCACCATTCGGCGACTGTCGATGTCGCCTACTTCCAGTGCCACAATCTCCGAAACCCGTAACCCTGCGGCGTAACCCAGGGTGAGCATCACGCGCGACTTGAACCGTGGCGCGGCCGCCAGAAACTGCGTGACCTCGTCGCGGCTCAGGACCACCGGCAGCCGCTTCGGCTCCTTCGGGCAGGGAATGCCGTCCAACAGCGCCGTCCGCCCCAACGTCGTCTGGTAGAAGAACCGCAGCGCGCAGAGCGCGACGTTGTACGTGCTCCATCCGGCGTGCTTCTCTTTCACCAGGTACAAGAGATACTGTCGAACTTGCTCAGGCCCGAGCCGATCGGGCGAGGCCCTGAAGTGCCGCGCGAACCGCGCTACCGCCTGCACATACGCCTGTTGCGTCTTTGGTGAAAAGTTCCTCAATTGCAAATCGTCGATGAGTCGTTGGCGCAACGCAGTCATGGTCGAGGCTCCGAAAGATAGGACAGACAGATGCTGCACGCTTCTCCTTCAGCCTGATTCGCTTGACCTCGGCGCGCAAGTCCCTACAACCGATACAACCGTGAGCACTATCACCGCCCCCCGTGGTTCGCTGATCTGATTCACGAGCAGGCAGTCACTATGGAAGAGAGAATTTGTGACTGCATCAGCAATTTGCTGGCATATGTGCCCAATTCCCGCACGAAACGAAATAAGATGAGCCGTTACCGATGATCACTCTTGCCGAACGCATCACCACGGAATTGGGCTCGCTCGTCGGCCAGCCGATCGTCGAATGTTCGCGAGCTGCCAATATGCAGATGTTTGGATTCGGCACGCTCCAAAAGAAGACGAATCGCAAAGGCGAGGTGGTCGAAGTGTCTCAGCTCTCCTTGCACATTCAGTGTCGTTGGCGACTGGTTGATGCTAACAGCATTGTTTTTGGACGTGACGACCTGCTCTACCCCGCAGATGATGCCATCCCATGGGACGATTTCGACTGGGACAAGAACCCTTCGGTGCTCGATGTCGTTCAGCTCGAATGGTTCGCACAACGCTTGCTTAGGCCGCTGAAGGTCGTCAGCGCCTGCGGCGACAACTACGGCGGCTTTCAGATTTCACTGGGTGGCGACTTCGGGCTCGAAGCGTTCCCATGTGATTCACGTCGCGGTGAGTACTCAGAGCACTGGCGACTCTTTGGTCACCGGGACGACGGCTCTCACTTCGTCATTACGGGTGACGGTGTGTTAGGAGGCGATACCTAACGGCATCGAAGAGAATCGCGACTGCTGCATGCAGTTCAGAGAGTCGACCCGGCTGACAGCGCCGTCTCAGTTGAAACATCGCCCTGTCTCTCGAACCGTACAGCACCCTCACCCACCGCGTAGCGGTTTAGTTCAACCCACTTTAGGTGAACCATGACCGATCCGATGGACCCGAACGAACTTGCCCAACCACCAACGTCCAAATCGTTGACGATCGTTAACCATTCGTCGTCGATCATTGCGACCGATCCGACGACTCCCATTCAGGAAGCATCCCGAGCTTGGATTCTTAAATCGCCATCGCAGGACACGCGGTCCAACTACGATCGGGACCTCGGCCAATTCTTGACTTTCTGCGGTCACCCCACGAACGACGTTGACCAGCTTGCGGCCATACGACCGCATCACGTTGCGGGCTGGCGCGATCACCTGGCAGCACAGGGACTCACAAACAGCTCCATTCGCCGTAAGCTAACGGTATTGCGGTCCCTCTTTTCCTATTTGCAGACCTATGGATTTGTGGGAGCCAATCCCGCGCATTCCGATTTCGTGGCTGCGCCGTCGGCGCCGCGCGACGGGAAGACCGTTGGGCTCACACCCGAGGATTGTCGCCGACTTCTTGAAGCGCCTTCCGAGGTGACGCCAGCCGGCGTCCGCGATCGCGCCATCTTTGCCGTCCTGGCCTATACAGGCTGCCGCGTCGGCGAGCTGACACGACTCAAGGTCGGCAGCTACAAGACCACCGGCGTCCACAAGATTCTTGAGGTGCATGGGAAGGGGGGCAAGGAACGCCGCGTTCCACTGCATCTCGAAGCGGCCGAGCGGTTGGAAGCGTGGCTCGATGCCGCTCGTATTCGGCAAGAGTCAACTGGACCGATGTTTCGACCCGGCACGGCAGCCCGATCCAATGGCACCACGGGGTTCGTAGCGAAGCCAATTACCAGGCGGGCTATTCAGAAGTTGGTTGAGAGGTATGTCCGACATCTACGCCTCGATCCGAACGTGACGGTCCACTCATTCCGCGTTACGGCCCTGACAACCGCCCGCCAGCAAGGGAGCGATATCATCGACCTACAAGACTTCGCTGGCCACGCCGACCCGAGGACAACGCTGACGTACATCAGGAATCGCGACCGGCTCAGCAAGTCGCCGGCCTATGTGCTGCGCTACTAAGCACAATTGGCGCATCCTGAGGCTGCGATCAACAGAGATTCGAGGTGACAATCGTCGCCCCCTGTGGCAATGAATGCGAATAGCACGGAGAACAGACACTTGAGCGAACAATGAAATCGAGTCTTCGGCCGAGCCTCAAGCATAAGATCACGCGAACACGCTTGCTGATCGCGGCCGGATTCATCTTGCTCTATGGCATGCCATTTGTTTTCACGCTCTGGCACACCATGCCACAACGGTTCGTCGCCCTCCTGCGGTCGAATAGTGGCGACGTCAATGTGCTTGACTATGGCGCTCGCGGAGATGGCGTCACCGATGATGGGCCCGCGTTTGCCGCAGCGTTCGCGGACGCAACCAGACAGAACGCCACTGTCGTGATTCCAAAGCGCACCTACGTTGTCAATCGCACGCTGAAGATGACCACCGGCCTCGTCCTCCGAGCGGAGGGAGCCACGATTACTCACAGAGTCGATAATCTGCCGATCTTGTCGGCAATGGACGTGGACGACTGGACGCTTCAAGGCCCGCTCACACTAGCGGGAACCAGAACTGCCGCCGACGAACCAGGTCAGGAAGCGGGGCTGTTCATTTCCAACTGCAATCGATTCATCGTCGATAAGCTCACCGTCAAGGATTTCAAGGGATATGGCATCCACATCGTTCAGGGCGCCGGTCAACCCAAGCGCCGCGGAGACCAGGGGCAATTCGCTTTTGTCTCCTTCGTCAACAACGGCGTAGGCTTGCATCTTGGCGAAGCGGGCACGGCCGAATACAACCTCTTCACGCTCCTGTCGTTTAACGGCAATGATACCGCCGCCGAAATCATAGGCGGCAACAACGTCGTCACCGCTGCGAATGTCGTCGACAACCGAATTGGCATCCACTTGCTGCCGGGATTCAATAGCGGGCACGGCATCATCGCAGCCTCAAATATCAACCACAACAAACTCTTCAACGTCCAAGCGGAGAGCGTCGACCAGGGCTACACCTTAAGTGGCTGCCACATCTATGGCGACCCGCCGACCGGCGGAATTATTCGACTGGTCGATTCGCAAGGAATCCACTTCACCGGCGGAACCATCAACGCCGGAATTGTGGTGGAGGGAGGCGGCCTGAACCTGGCGTTTGACAATTACTTCCCGCCGCCCAGATTCCCAATTACCGACACAAGCGCTTTGGGCTTCAAGAGTCTGTTCAACTTTGACGAGTCGACGATGTTCGACGTTCGCACGGCTCCCCGCAACTCTTCGTTTCCTGCGGGCTTGACCGCGACTCCAGCGATTGAGTGCTCCCGAACTGCGCTTCGGGACAGGTTCCTTCGTGTCAAGGGCAGATAAAATGGATAGCTTGATGGCGTGTCTCAAAGCCGACGCACAACCCGAGCGATCGGGCTTTGATGTCGCCAGTCTCCGTTCACCTTCCCACGCCGGTGTTGTAGAAAACTGCGCGGCAGCCACAATCCCTTCGCGCACAGGACACGCCCTCCTGAGCGTCACCGGTCAATGAGTCCAAAATCTGCGGCGAACGTCGTAGGGTCCAGGTTTGACCCTAGAGGGGCAAGAATTCTCGTGTCTTATCAATCGCCGAATTCAACGTTTCTTGGGACTTTGATTTCGAAGTCGAGTTCTTGCGACGGTGACTCCCTAGCTTAAGGCCTGTTCTTCGGTTGCGACATTCCTCGGCATCAAACGAAGGATTCTTGGAAGCGTCTCCTTTTGCTTGAAGACGGCACATCCTTGGGGGTATGGGGCTTCCGGAGTCGATAACTTCGAAACTTGCGTGATTCGAGATCCTTATTTGTCTATTATTCGCGCAAACACAGGAATTCCGCGCTTCTACAAGCTCCGCAGGGGTAAGCTGCGCGGATGCTCCTCGCCTCAAACGGCCGTGCCGCCACCACCGACGAGTCATTGAACCGCCGCGCGTGCGGGCTCGCCCCCGATCGGCCAATCTACGATTGCCCTAACTGCAAAGAGTCGCGCATGCAATTCTTTGCCCAACGATTAGACATGCCTGGACGGGAGGAATTCTTTTACTGCTGTGCCTGCGGATGAACCTGGGACATGTAGTCATGGGGGCGGCAAAACAAAATCCGCACACTTATGGCTGGCCCGCTGTGCAAAGCTGATCGCAATTCGGTGTGCGTCCTGGCCTCAAGAACTCGTGGAGGGTACCTGAGCTGGCCCCGAAGATGATGGGACGAAAGAAGGCGTTCCCGCTGCCTTTGTTGGTCCGATTCTGGAGGGGCTCGCGTCTGTATTGGCCTCCGGAAATCGCTAGAATCAATCCCCATTGTCCATTACCGCTGGGGGGCAATTCCCAAGCCGACGTCACCGCGGAAGTCGATATGGGATTTGCCGAAGCGTGAGACCTCTTAGCTGATAGAATGGCTGCTGAAATCCCGCCCCTAGCCGGAGAATACTATGCTCACCATGTTTGGAATGTTGTTCTTGATGGCAGCTGGTGGCTTGCTGGGCTGCGCTGTGTTCAGGGCAATTCAAAGTCGCCGCCTATGACCTCCGCCCCCGGCTAGAATACCGCTATGAGCGAAGCTGTAGTGGGCGGTCCAACGATGTTTCGACGAATCGCACTTTAATCTCGGGAACCACCTCGCGAGCAGAGACTAGGGCAAACGGCTGATTCGGATTAGCTTAGAGCACATCGCTTAAGGCAGGGTATCAAGCGACTAGCCGTGGAAACTCGCCGCGTTCCGCACCCCGTCATCGGCCGCCTTTCAGTCGATCAGTGGAACCGATTTCATCTTCGACATGCGGAGCTACATCTCAGCTTCTTCGTGCCGTAAGACTGAAAGCTGCCGCAGTCGCAACAAGCCAACCGTTTCTTAGGGCTCCTATCAAAGGGTCCATAAACGGCACGGTGTCAGAAATGACGACTTTCCGAGACGATTGATCCCATCGGCTTCAGTGGCAATTGCTCGTTATCGGCCTTCTGCACGAAGGAGCGATCAGACGCGCGATCGTAAGCAGTGGGGATTGGGTGCTGCCCGTGGTTGTTCGCGAAGGCTTGTTAGGCCGCGGTAGTCCCAATACGAAGTCGAAATTAGCTCGTTTTCAGCTTAATGCGAGCTTCCGTGCCCTTGATGTTCATCAGTCCCCAATCGGCGAGGGCACCGAGTACAGGCAATAAGGTCCTACCCTTTGTGGTCAGGCGGTAGGCATCGCGTCCCGGCTGCTGCGCCGAGCCGTACTTCTCCACCAGTCCATGCTTGACCAGCCGGTTGAGCCTGTCCGTCAGGATGTTCGTCGCTATTCGTTCTGGCGACGCACTGAATTCCTTGAAAAGCGACTTGCCGCTCGCCAGGTCGCGCACGACGAGCATGGTCCATTTGTCGCCGACTAGGTCCAACGTACACGCGACCGGACAGGGCGAACGTCTCTTCGTCTTCAAATTCCACCTCGCTTCACCGCTTTGCCGCACTCCTCTTGACTTTATACGACGCACTTGCATAATGCAAGCATATCACTTGCAAAATGCAAGTGTCCCCGCGATTTTAGGAGCGATTTTATGACCAAACTCGAAGAGCACCCTACCGTGGCCGCCCTGAAACGGCGCTTCCCGGCGGCGGCCGCCGCCGCGCCGCTTTCGACCGCCTGGCTGCGGCAGTTATGCCTCGATTGTGGCGCGGACGACGTCGGCTTCGTCTCGCTCGATCGTCCGGACATCGCCGGTGAGCGAGCCAGCATTCTCAAGGCCTTTCCAGCAACGAAGTCGCTCATCGCGCTCGTTTGCCGTATGAATCGCGAGCCCATCCGTAGCCCCGCCCGCTCGGTGGCCAACCTCGAATTCCATCACACAGGTGACCACGTCAATGACGTCGCCCGTGAAATTGTCCGCCGGCTTGAAGCTGAGGGTATTCGCGCAATGAACGCTGCTGTCGGATTCCCGATGGAGATGAACGGGTTCCCGGGAAAAATCTGGGTAGTTTCGCACAAGCCCGTCGCGGTCGCGGCCGGTCTCGGACAGATGGGGATTCACCGCAACGTCATCCACCCGAAGTTCGGCAACTTCATCTTGCTCGGCACAATTCTATTGGCCGCCGAGTTGGACAGCGAATCGCGACCGATCGACTACAACCCCTGCCTGAGTTGCAAACTGTGCGTGGCGGCGTGCCCAGTGGGGGCGATCAAGCCCGATGGTCGTTTCGATCCCAGCGCCTGCCTGACGCACAACTACCGCGAATTCATGAACGGGTTCACTGATTGGGTGGAGCAGATCGCCGACAGCCCCAGCGCCCTGGCCTATCGCCACCGCGTGACGGACCAGGAGACGGCGTCGATGTGGCAAAGCCTGAGCTTCGGAGCAAATTACAAGGCGGCGTATTGTCTCGCCGTCTGCCCGGCGGGCGAAGAGGTGATCGCGCCGTTCCTGGCTGATCGCGCCGAATTCGTTGCCGAAATGGTTAAGCCGCTCCAGCAAAAGGAAGAGACGATCTATGTCGTCCCCCACTCCGATGCGGAGGAGTACGTGGCGCGCAAGTTCCCACACAAGACCGCCAAACGGGTCAACGGTGTCCGACCGTCGAGCATCGCAGGGTTCCTGTCAGGCATGCACATCGTTTTTCAGGCGGGCCAGGCGAAAGGGCTCAGCGCTGTCTACCACTTCACATTTACCGGCGCCGAGACGATGCAAGCCACCATCACGATTCGCGACGAAACGCTAACCGTGCAGAGCGGATTGATCGGCAGCCCCAATTGCTCGGTTACGGCCGACGCCGCCACATGGCTGGGCTTCCTTCGCAAGGAGAAGAGCATTGTTTGGGCGATCCTACGACGCAAAGTGCGGGTGAAGGGGCGATTGTCGCTCTTGAATGCCTTTGGCAAATGCTTCCCTAGTACTACAGCGCTAACTCGGTATTGGTGAAGGCGGCGGAATCGGCGAGACTGGTGGCAGGCCGGAGGACCGGTTGTCGAACCATCAGGGAGAATCAGGCATGGACGCCACCGCCATTCGTCGCTTGAAACCGAAGTTGCTCAGCTACCTCCAGGAGTACCGCGATTGCTTTGGTCGCTCGGACACGCGCGGGCACTTGAAGACCTACGTCGAAGGTCAGTTGTCGAAGTTGGATCGCAAGAGCGTCGAACCGATCGCACTGGCGGCCGGCGTGCCTCCCCGAACCTTGCAGCAGTTTCTCAACTTTCTGGAGTGGGACCAAGAGCAGTTGATCGACACCTTGCAGTGGCGCGTCGCGCGGGATCACACCAGTGACGATTCGATTGGCCTGATCGACGAGACCTCGTGCCCGAAGAAGGGAGACAAGACACCTGGCGTGCAGCGCCAATGGTGTGGCGCCACAGGCAAGCAGGACAACTGCGTGACGACGGTCCACTTGGGCTATGCGGTGGATGACTTCCACTGCCTGTTGGACAGCGAGTTGTTCCTGCCGGAAAGCTGGTCGGAAGACCGCGCGCGGTGCCGCGCGGCGCACATTCCGGACGAGATGACGTATCGGCCGAAGTGGCAGATTGCCCTGGCCTTGTACGATCGCGCGCGGGCCAATGGTGTGACGTTTCGTTACCTGACCTTCGACGAAGCCTACGGTGGAAAGCCCGAGTTTTTGCGGCAATTGGACGCGCGCGGACAAGCCTACGTAGCGGAGGTGCCGCGGTCGTTCACGGGTTGGCTCAGCGCGCCGTGCGTGACCGATCGACCTTTTCGCAAAGGGAGCCGTGGACGTGGTCGCACGACACCGCGGCTGACGGCTGGCAGTGCTCCGGCGCACAGCGTCGAGTATCACCTGAACTGGACGCCTGCCTTGAAAGACCAAGCCTGGAAGCGGTGGCGCATCAAAGACACTCACAAGGGGCCGGTGGTCTGGGAGACCAAGCACGTGCTGCTCGTACCCAAGGACGAGAACGGCCTGCCAGGCAAGCCGCTGCACTTGATCGTGGCCCGCAACGTGCGCAATCCAAGTGAAGTGAAGTTCTTTGTCAGCAACGCGCCGCCCGAAACTTCGGTCAAAGAACTCCTGCACGTGGGTTTTTCACGCTGGCGCGTGGAACGCTGCTTTGAAGACCAGAAGACAGAGCTGGGGTTCGATCATTTCGAGGGGCGGTCGTACCGGGGTCTGAAGCGCCATCAAGCGATCACGGCCGTGACCCACTTGTTCCTCTCCGAAATGCAGCAGCAACTGGGGGGGGAAAAATCCGGAACTGACCGTCTGCCAGGTCCGCACGGCCGCGGCCGCCCTGGTGCGCTCGTGGGGATTGGGACGCACGGCCGCGCGACGAATTCTCGAAGCCGCCGCGGCCGAAATCGCTTACACCCAGCGACGCAACGCCCAAGCACGTCAGTCACACAGCAAAACAACACGACGAGCACTCGCCGCGCTGGGCATCCGAATGACCGACCTGCCGCGCTGCGGATGGAGCACGAGTTAGCGCTGTAGTACTAGTTGAGAGGTAATTAACAATGCAGAGTCAAACCCGCTGGCAGGAACGATTCCAAGCAAAGTACGGCCCGTGGGCGGTTGTCACCGGCGCCTCGTCGGGGATCGGACGTGAGTTGGCCTCGCTGTTGGCGGAAGCCAAGCTCAATCTGGTGCTGGTCGCACGCAGTAAGGACATTCTGGAACAATTCGCAGCGCAGCTCACCGCGAGTCACGGGTGTCAATGTCGAGTAGTGTGTCTCGACCTGGCCAAGGAGACGGGTATTGAAACACTTGAGGAGGCCACTCGGGAACTTGATGTCGGCCTCCTAATCGCGTGCGCGGGTTTTGGAAGTTCAGGACCGTTCCTCGAATCTTCGCTCGATCAAGAACTAGACATGTTGCTGGTCAACTGTCGCTCCCTTATGGCACTGAGCTGGTATTTTGGCCGTCGTTTCGCGAAACAAGGCAGGGGCGGCCTGATTCTGATGAGTTCCATAGTAGGCTTTCAGGGCACGCCATGGGCGGCGCATTATGCAGCGACCAAAGCCTATGTCCAGGCGCTGGCCGAAGCGCTCTCTGTGGAACTTGCGCCTGTGGGCGTCGACGTCCTCGCGTCCGCCCCTGGCCCCACGAACAGCGGCTTCGCCGCCCGCGCCGGCATGCGGATGGCCCTGTCACCGAACCCGGCGCACTTAGCACAGCCAACCCTCGCGGCCTTGGGGCGTAGGTCGACAGTCCTACGGGGCACGTTGTCGAAGTTGCTCACGTACTCGCTCGTACTGTTGCCACGGTGGGCGCGGGTGCGGATCATGGGCGGAGTGATGCGCGGGATGACGAAGCACCGGCAGAGAAATACCGACCTCGAACCGGCGAGGCAAGCTTGCGTTTAAACGTCCTCAGACTGGCGAGTCGATTCGCGTAGCAGCGTTTTAACGCAGCGCCGGAAAACGCTGGATTCCTGGCTCGTCTCAGAAACCGAAAACGGTCCAGTTCCTGACGTGCCTCACCTTTCCGCCGGCGCGACGAGTTGTTGACTCATTTCTGCGTGCCACGTCGCTGAGAAACCCGCCCGAAGCGCCTCGGCGTGCTCGTCCTCCCGCAAATCGAGTGCTGCTTCGACATCCTGCCGTTTGCTCGATGAAAAACGGGTAATCGACAAATGACACGCCCACCTTATGCGGTTCATCCCTGGCGCGCCAGGAGCCGGATGTGGTGAAAGGGATCCTCGGCCCGACCCGCCGTACGCAGAAATCAGCCTTCGCACAAAGCGAGCGTTCCGCGCAAGTAACTGATTGCTACAATGAGGCTCACAACGATTCGCCGCCCGCGCATTACGAGCCTATCCGAATACCAGTAGCGGCAACGAAAAACGGCCGGCGTTGCCGGCCGTTTTCGAGGTTCTCGGAGAGGCTCTTACTGCGGTCCGCGCAGTTAATGAACCCCGCCAACCCAGGCAAACTACCTGGATTCCGGCCAGAACGCGTTGGGGAAAGGGTCAAAAGCCGCGCGGAGGGGAGTAGGCTGCACATTTTCGGCCTACAGGATCCGGCGGGGAGCTCCCTGTAGCCAACTTAGGCCGCAGGAAGGGCATCGATGAAGCGCATTTGTCCGTCCAAGGCGTCGCGCGTAAGCGGCGTGCCGGCATGAGTACGGTCCGCATCGCCCTTGCGAACATCCGCGTGCCTGCAACACCGAAGGAGTCCGTGCTCCTGGCGGCCTCCGCAGTGTCCGAGGCAGGCCGACAAGGCGCGCTCGTGATTTGCTTTCCGGAATGCTTCGTTCCCGGATATCGTTGGCCGGGCACGACCGCGCCAGCGCCAGATCCCGCGTTCCTCGAACGGGCATGGGCTGATGTCGCGGACGCCGCAAGGACTGCTGGTATCACGGTCGTCCTCGGCACGGAGCGTGTGACAGATCGCGGCTTACAGATCACTGCTTGTGTGATCAATCCGGACGGCACAGTGGCCGGGTGGCAAGACAAGGGGCAGATCGACCCGTCGGAAGAAGCCACGTATCCCGCACTCGCGACAGAACGTCGGATCTTCACCGCCGGCCCGCTGACCTTCGGAATCGTGATTTGCCACGAAGGGTGGAGGTATCCGGAAACGGTGCGGTGGGCTGTGCGTCGAGGCGCCCAGGTCGTGTTTCACCCACATGCGCACGTCGCCGAACCTGGGAGTTATCGTCCCGTCACATTCGCGGATCCCGCCAACACCTTTCATGAGAAGGCGATATTGTGTCGTGCGGCGGAGAACACATGCTACTTCGCGTCGGTGAACTGCGCGAGCGAAGGTTCTGGCACCACGTCGGCAGTCGCGCGCCCGGACGGTACGTTGCACTGCTTTCAACCTTACGGACAAGAGGGCTTGCTCGTGGCAGACCTGGACCTCAGCGCAGCCACCGCGTTGCTCGCCTCGCGGTGCCGGACCTCGCCGATGTAGGAAGCTGTGATGTAGCCACCGCGGGACAAGCGGCCTACCAAACAGCTTGCATCGGACGGTCTGCTGTGCTACCGGCCGTTGAACTGGAGCGCTCCGCAATGCGTGGTGGTGCTCTTTTTCGCAAACGACGAACCGACCGGGAGCCGCAGACTGCCGTCCTCGGACATGCTCTCCTTCGCACTCTGACATCGAGCTCTCAGGAGCGACGCGGACTCATAGCGGCCCGCACGGTTACTCCGCGTTCAGCGGCCGCCGTACCAGTATCGGTCGATGTACTGTTGTGCGGTTGATCGGCGCAGGTGTCATTGGGCGCTTCAAAACCGGCCAGGGATGGGCGCTTCAAAACCGGCCAAGGGTATTGGGGATGTGAGTCGTCATCTTCGTGGTCAGTGTCATAAGCCGCAAGTGATCGGAGCGACGATTTCCGCTGGCGCCGGCTCGTTGGTTTGTGCCGAGCGTTTGCGCCGAGAGGCAGCCTGACCGGCGGGCGCTTGGGTCGCTTCCGGCATCACGGAGCCGGGGGGCGCTTTGGCCGGTTTTGATTCGGTCCGAGGCGCATCAGTACCGCCCGACGTAGGTGTCGACGTATCGGGAGCGGCCGGCGCCTGGGGATCAGTTGGCTGTCCAGCGCCATTCGCAGCCGTCGCCTCGTCGTCCCTGGCCGCCCGATTCCGCAGCCGATAACTCTTGCCCGTAAGTTGCAAGATGTCCGCGTGATGCAGCAGCCGGTCGAGAATCGCGGTGGCCGCCGGCACGTCGCCGATCAATTTGCCCCAGTCCTGTAGGGGCCGATTGCTGGTCATCATGGTGCTCTTGGTTTCATACCGCCGCATGATGATCTCGAAGAGGATTTCGCCGCTTCGTCGGGGTGGCAAGTTCTTCATGCCCATGTCGTCGATGATCAACAGGTCTGGCTTCAGATAGCGCGACAGCACCTTGTCGTCTTCGCCCACGACTTCGTCGTGGAGGAAGTCGCGGACCACGTCGAAGATCGAGCGATAGTACACGAGAAAGCCCTGTTTGATCGCCTGATAGCCGATCGCCTGGCACAAACAGCTCTTCCCGACACCCGGCGGACCGACGAAGAGCACGTCACGGTTCTCGCGGATGAATCGGCAGGTGGCCAGCTCGAACACGCGCTGCCGTGGAATCGAGGGATTGAAGCTGAAGTCGAATTGATCGAGCGGCTTCAGCTCCTTGAATTCAGCGGCTCGGACGCGACGATCCATTTGCCGTTCACTGCGCACGAGCATTTCGTCCTGGAGGATCAGCTCCAGGAACTCCGCGTGCGTCAGCTGATGGCTGGCCGCCTCCTGGAACCGTACGTCCAAGGTCTGGGCCAGGCCTGAGAGCCGCAGCCCTTTGAGCATGGCTTGTAACGAGTCGTGCATCATCACAGAATCTCCTGGGTGGGAACCGAAACGGGAACTACACTGGCAGCGTCTGGTGAAACGGAAGCGGGCTCTGCTGCGGAGCAACCTGCCGAGGGATAACCGGACCTGGGCGGAGGAATGTCCGCTGGGCCCTGGGAGTCGTGTCTCTCGGGGCTTTTTTCGTGCGCGCCAGGTGCTGCTCTGGCCGAGCATTCTTTTGTCCAGCCATGCCTTAAAAAACCTTCGCCGCGCACGCAGTAATCTGTTTGGCGCTGATGAACGGCCGCCACGATGCGGGCGTAATCTTCGAGTGGCCGGATCAGCGGATGCTCTTCCAAGAACGGCAGCGGCTGCTGTTTCGCGGCACTACGCTTGAGCAGTTCACGAATTACGCGGAGCCGGTAAGCCCCATAAGACAGGGCGATTTCGCAGGCTTGTTCCAGGGCCTGGCTGGCGTGCTGCTTGGTCAAGGAAAGCAGGCCCATCAGCACCCGCGTCCCTTCGATGCCGCGGGCCGTGACCATCGCCTGGGCCCAAGCGTGCGCGTGCGGACCAATCCGGCTGACCTTGGTCAAGAGGAGCGTGGCGCCCAGCTCGACGCCACTGATCTTCTCGCGGGCGATGTGAGCCCCCAGCGTGCTGAAGCGCCCTGGCTCATGCCGCGCGTGCAGGGCGATCTGTTGCAGGCGCTGATTGAGCACCCGCACGGTGCGGGCATCCCAGCGGGCCCACACCTGGCGGCCGAGGTACTCGGGCGGCACCGAGTAATACGCCTTGGCCACCTCGATGTGGCCGTCACGACTGACGATCCGCTGTGCCTCATGGAACGACGAGAACCGCTCTCGCGGCAGCGGCTGCAAGGCCGGCTGCTCGACCTCGCGAAAGGCCTTGCCGACTTGCTTCCGCGTGGTGCCGTGGATCCGCGTGTCGGCAATGTTCGTTTCCCAGTGAAGGAGATGCTCGTTCTGGGCTTCGAGGCTGGTAAACGTGTGCCCCTTGAGGCCGTTCTCCTGTCCGTAGTCGATGCCCCGTTCGGTCTTGCCCTTGTGTCGGGGCGTCCGCGGCTTGGTGGGCAAGATCGCCACACCATAGTGCGCCGCGAACGCGGCCATTTTGGGCACGAGCTCGGGATCGTACCAATCGGGCTGCTTGACCGCCGCCTTCAAGTTGTCGATCACCAGCACCTTCGGCACGCCGCCGAAATGCCAGAAGGCGTTTTCCAGCACGCGTAGGAAGTCGTCGGTGGTTTGGCGATACGTAGACTCGCTGTAGGCCTTGCGCGAGTGCGACAGCACGATGCGAAATAGGTGCGTCTTCTTGCGCTTGCCTTCCGCAGCAATCACCGGCGCGCCCTTGCCGAAGTCGGCTTGGGCTTCGTCACCTGCAGCGCATTCCAGCCGCCGGTACGGCAGCGGCGTCGAGCCGCTCAGTCGGTTCACGAAGCGCCGCACACTGTAGTAGCTGGCGGTGAACGTGGACTCGGCCGATAAATCTTGTTTGATCCGCTCGGCGGACAGGCCCTGGTTCAGCTTGGCCAGAATCTGTTCGCGCCACGGCTCGCAGTGGCTACGGCCGACCGGTGGAGGCAATGCCGTTGAGCCCGTCGCAGCGGCGGCCGCTTCCAGAGTGACTGAGCCGGGGGGCGTTTTGGCCGGTTTTGACTCGGCTTGGTGGACGTACCGCGCCACCGTCTCGCGGTGGATGCCCAGTTGGGTGCTGATTCGCCGGAACGACCAGCGTTGTGCTCGCAACGCGAGTATCGATTGTATAGTCGCCATCTTGAGCTGATTCGACATCACAGGCCTCCTTCCGCGGAACTTCCGCTAGAAGGCCTGTAGGTCGAATCCCTTTCTCAGGATGGCCGGTTTTCAAGCGCCCCCAGGTGGCCGGTTTTGGGCGCCCGCTGACAGCAGGAGCACGGATGACAATTGCACCAGCGCGTCGCATAACATGTGCCAGTCGCCATACTGGTCGAACTCTCGTGACGAATTGATGGCATGCACAGGCTGCAGTCCCAGCTTGCGAGCGGCAAACCGCGTGGCGAGCCGCTCGCGCGGCTGACGCTGACGTCCAAGCTGCCTGAGCGCCAGCAGGAATCGCACGTCTTCGCCGACCCTGACCTGTTCGTTGTAGCCTCCGATCGCCCGAAAGTCGGATCGCCGGCAAAACCAGACCCCGCCATCGAGCCCCATCAACAGCAAAGGGGGCAAGACTAAGCACAAGGTTGCCCGAATCCCAAGTGACGACCTTTCCATGACCAAGCCCGTGCCGCCACCCACATACGCCGAGCAGCTCATCAACTGCACGATGTAGTTGAACGTTTTGGGATGAATCCGAAAGTCGGCGTCGGCAAAGGCCAGAAACTCACCTCGGGCAACCGCGGCTCCACCGTTTCGCACCGCGGCAATGCAGCGTTTAGTAACTGTCGCAACGACGCACCCGCGGGCGCGGGCGACTTCGGCAGTGCCATCGCTTGAGTCGTTGTCCGCGACGATGACTTCGATGCAACGGCTTCCGCCGGAGAAGCGGGAACTCGCTGTATCCACGCTGTCCAGCAGCCGCGGTAGCAATTCCGCCTCGTTCCACGCCGGAATGACCAACGATATGACGGGGTTGGTTTGCATACCTAAGAGCCCACGAACGGGTAACCAGCATCCTACCGCTTCGCGTTTTGATTCACTATGGCGCGTGGGACGGGCGACTGGTTACTGGCTCAGGTGTGAACCTATGTAGAAAGGAGGTGGCCGCTTGCTAGCCCAGGTCACGCCCTCCTGTGCACTAACGTACCGCGAATTAACGCCTGAACTAAGCCGCAGCGTGAGTCGCCAAGCGATTGAACGGTCCGCTTGAGTGAATGGTTAGGCCGCCCCCGCCAGAGTGCGGGAGAAGATGACCTTTGAATCTCCGTCAGCATAGAAGTCAGGAATACGCCCACGTTCTTCGTACCCGAGCTTGACATAGAAGCTCCGAGCTCGAGCCAACAATGCTTGATCGCTCGTCTCAATGACGATGACACGAACCCCAGAAGCAGTGGCCGCCTGTTCGATGTGTGAGAGCAATGCTTGACCTGCCCCGCCGCCATGGTGATCCGGCCTCACACCAATCCACCAAACGTTCCACACCTTATCAGCGTAAGGATCCGGCGCGTAGTACGACCAGCCATTCGCCGCGTCATCGCGTGACTCACGACAAGCCACGGCATTATGCCCTTCTGGAAGCTCTCCGGCAGCCAGGGAATCCAAGACCCCGCCCAAGAGACCTTCGGCATCCTCGGGCGTAAACAGCCCAGTGCTTACGGCCAAGCTGAGCAAGGCCGCCTTTTCATGCTCTTGAACGGGCGTGATGATCACTCTTGCCTCCGAGGTTACTTTGCGGCCTAACTTGGTTATAGGAGGTTTCTGCCTATCAACTTTAGGCAGCAAATGTGCGGCCTAAGGTGCAGACAGACAATCCTCGTAATTTAAATCCTAGCTGTTGGTTGATTAATTGTTGGCTTATTTACTGCGTGAAAGGCCGCCCCTGCCTAGCGCTCATTGGGAAAGTTGGCTACTTGGACGGCTTCGCGGTTGACTCTGTTAGCTTCGCTATGAAATCTTTGACTGACATTCGGTCGGAATTCCTCTTACCGACGTGTCGAAATAGCTCCTTGCCTTTCCCATCTAACACGACGAGCGCGGGGTAATGTACGGTCTGAGCATGAAACTTATAGCCGTTGGGAATCTTAAACTGATCAGCCAGCTTGGCATCAGGATCGCGGTAGACCTTTGGCAGATCCTTTAGGTCGTTCTTGTCGAGTTTCTCGGACCACGACTTGATCTCAGCTTCGCTGTCCGGTTTGAGAAACACATGCATCACATCAGGATTGTTCTCGGCCAGAACGGAGTAGTCGTGCGTATATCTCAGGCAAAACGGACATTCGGTCTTCAACAAAAAGTGCAGTGCGACAACTTTGCCGCGATGTTTGAAAAGCTGAAAGGTCGAGTCATCGGTCGCTGACTTGACGGTGAAGTCGGTCGGTGCTTCAGCTAGCGCCGTGAGAGTGCAAGTCAGCATCGCAAAGGAGGCGATGCCGATGAAACGATGTTGAATTGTGTTGTACCTGATGCCTCAGACTCCAGAGTTAAGGGAACATTGAATCGAAATCGCCTCTCAGAGGCTGTTGAAGTACGTCTTGGGATTGGATTCAGTCTGTTTCATCTGCCGAACGACCAAGCACAGCAGTTGGCTCGGCGTCAGCTCGCCCGCACCAAGCGGATATCGACTTCCCGCTCGACGTACTTCCACTCCTCCGTCACCCGGAGTGCGGCTACCAAGTCGTCGAACGCCCCTGAGTCGTCCTTGGCGTAGTCGAACAGGGTCAGGAAGTCGAACGGCTCAGCCTCGCTGAGGTCCCGGCAGTGGTGCAATCGGCGGGCGACGCGTGGGAGGTATTTGAGCCCGATGGCGTTGTGCTTCGACTTCTCCTCGAAGATGGCACGCCGCTCGTCCTGGGTCATCGCCCACCATTTCGCGCTTTTGCGGATCGGGATCAGAGCCGCATGAGTCGACTCTGGGCGGCCGAGCGCGGCTTGCGTCTTAATGAGGTGGTCTTTCTCATCCCGTGTGACGTAACGGTCGTTACTCGTGACGCCGCGTAGCAGCCACGTCCCTCCGTCGGGCATGGTCGCGACGGCACCGTTAACGATGTGAAGACGATCGACCGCGGGCAGTGTGTCCCCCACGACCGCCTTGGCCGAGACGACCGACCAGCCACCCACCTTACCGCCGACGAAGGTAAACAATCGAGGATTCACCGCGACGCCTCCTTTGGGCTGTTCCGCCCCCAAGACGGAAGACGGCTCGCCCAGGCAGACTGTCACGCCGCCGAGCGCGAGTGCGCCGGTCAAGAACCCACGCCGGGTTGAACTCTGGCCGTGCCCCGGTAGGCCGGCACCGAATTGAGTTGTGTCTTCCGGCATCGACCACTCCCAAGTTGTTTTCCGTTCTATTTGATGCGTCGCCTAGGTCCTAGGTTACGCCTCACTGATAGGAACGTCCGATGTTGGTCCTCACTCCTTCAGCAAGTCGTCGATGGCAGCGGTCATCTTTTCGTATCCCTTGCCCCCCAACTCGCCGTCCCAGCGCAGACGAACAACACCAGATTTGTCCACGAGGTAAATGCACGGCCAGAAACGATTCTTCCAGGCGTTCCAGTTGGCGTTGTCATTGTCGACCGCAATCGCGAAGGTCAATTTGTTGGCTGCGGCCTTCGCCTCGATTTGTTTAAGGTCGTGTTCGCTTTCAAATTCAGGCGTATGCACGCCGACCATCAGGAATCGCTTCTCTTCCCGATACTTGTCTTGCCAGGCGCGATAGTGCGGGTAGTTGTGAATGCAGTTGATGCAGCCGTTCGTCCAGAAATGGACGACGACTACTTTTCCCTTCTGGTCGCCCAGACGCACCGGTTTGGAATTGATCCAGGCGGAGACAGAAGTAAATTCGGGAGCAAGGACTGCGGCGGATTCTTTCGCAGCGACGTTTGCGGCAACTGCTTCCTCGGAATGAAGCCGCGTGGTTAACCAGATACTCCCGATGATGAACAAGGCCGCAGCGGCAAACAACATCGTTGTTCTCATCTCACGCACTCCTGCAAATGGCTCAGGCATCAATGAGGACATCGTTCACGCAACGTGCCTGGCAACTTAGAATCAATCCTTGGGATCGGTCTTTGGAATCAAGTGCATCCTCGGCATCCATGACGACATTTCCTCGGAGCAACCGCGTCTTGCACTGGCCGCAAACACCGGCTCGGCATTCGTAAGGGATCTCGATCCCTGCCTCCTCCGCAATTTCAAGAATGGTTTGGCCATGCAGATCGCCAACAGACCTTCCTGACCGGGAGAACTCCAGCGTTGCATCCTCACTGGGTGCGACAACTGGCACAGCAGATTCTGCAGGCGGTTCGTGCGCCGTGGCAGAGTTTTGGTTGCGACTGGGAGACGCAAACGATTCGAACTTGATGTGGTCTTCTGGCACGCCGAGTTGCCGCAACATTTCAATAATCGGCTTCGTCATTTCCGTTGGCCCGCACAGATGCACGCGGCTGGCGGCGAGGTTGGGGGCCACCCGCTGCAATAACGCGGGAGAGATCCTTCCCCGCTCTCCTTGCCAATTGGGATCGGCTTCGCGTGTGGCGGTCACCGTGACGCGCAGGTTCGTGAACCGCTGCTGCAACGCTTCGAGTTCGTCGCGAAAGATGAAATCCTCTGCTGTTTTAACGGAGAAAATCAGTCGAATTTGGCCTGGCCAAGCGAGGTCGGTCAGGTAGCGAATCTTTGCCATGAGAGGGGTGATGCCGACTCCTCCGGCGATCATCACGATCTCCTGCGATTCCTTCCCGGTGAACGTGAACCTACCTGCTGGCGCGGTGATTTCTAACAGGTCCCCTTCGCGAATCCAATCGTGAAAATGACGCGAGGCAAGCCCATTCTCTTCACGTTTGATAGTCAATTCGCAGTAGCCGATATGTGTCGGCGACGAGGCGATCGTGTACGAACGACGAACCTTGCGGCCGTCGATATTCAACGTGAGATTCAAATATTGGCCGGGTTGATGTTCGAACGGCAATCGTGGCGAGTCAGGCATCATCAGGCGAAAAGTACGAACCTCGGGCGTTTCGACAAAAATCTTCGCGACGCGCAATTGACCGGACCACGAGCGAACGGGGCCGGTTGGTACCGGTTTGCCAAGTCGAAAGCGGCGTGCATCGGCCCACAAAGCCAAATAGTGACCCACCACGCGATAGGTCAACAACACTCCCAACGCGGCGGCAAAAATAATAGGCCAGGTTGTATCCGCTTTGACCAGCAAGTAATAGTGCAGAACGCCCGCACAGGCGGCGATGTAGGCGGTTCGGTGGAGCAACTTCCAGCGTTTCGTCCCCAGCCGGCGAATCATGTAGTTGGTCGAGGTGACCGCCAACGGAATCATGATTAGCAGTCCCACCATTCCGACCATCAAATAAGGACGCGAAACGATTTCCGAAACGGTGTCGCTGATGTTCGCCGCACGGTCGAGCAGAAAGAACAACAGAAAGTGGACGGCCGTATGAAAAAATGCGTACAGCCCAGCAACACGGCGAAACTGTCCCAGCCAATTCCAACCGGCCAGTCTCATGACCGGCGTCACCACCAGCGAGAGCATCAAACAGATCAACGCCAACAAGCCCGTCGTGCGGATCGCAAAGTTGACTGGGTTAGCACCGAGGTGGCCTTGCAGCGCATCCCAACCCAACAGGATTGCCGGCACGCCGAAGTTGAGGATGACGAGGTATTTTGTAAACGGAGTGATCTTGAGCATCGGGGCATCCCTTAGAACAAGTCTTCATTCTCTAATTTGATGAAAACCGTTACGACTCCGCCTTCTTGGTTCTCAAGTCAAGGAAGACGGAGCCGTAACGATGAAGAGCGATTATCCGAGCGATTTGACGGATGAGCAATGGCAGTTGATTCGCAGGTTGCTACCGAAATCCACCAAGGCCGGCCGACCGCCAGTCGATCGACGTTGGGTGATCAATGCGATTTTATATCTCAACCGCACGGGCTGTCAGTGGCGTTACTTGCCGCGCGATTTTCCCAAATGGAAGACGGTCTACACCGTCTTCTGGCGGTGGCGCAAGGCAGGCGTTTGGGAGAGAATCCACGAAGCCCTTTGTCGGCGACTGCGCCAGGCAGTCGGCAAGAAGCCGACTCCCAGCGTGGCGATCATCGACAGTCAATCGATTCGCACGGCCGAAGGAGGCGAAGAACGCGGCTACGACGCCGGCAAAAAGATCACCGGCCGCAAGCGGCACTTGGCCGTGGACACGCTGGGTTTGGTGTGGGCCGTCGTCGTGCATGGCGCCTATTGGCAAGATCAGGAGGGAGCGCACTTCGTGATCTGTGCACTGCGCCGCTTGGGTCGTTTGAAAGTCGTGTTTGGCGATTCGGCCTATGGCCGCGAAGGGCTGCCCCAGTGGGTCAAGGACACCTTCGGGTGGATCCTGCAAACAGTCCTTCGTCCCGTGCATGCGAAAGGCTTCGTCGTGTTGCCCAAACGCTGGATCGTGGAACGCACCTTTGCCTGGCTGGCCCGATATCGCCGACACAGCCGTGACTATGAACACCGCACCGAGACGAGTGAGACTATGATTCTCATTTCCATGATCGCCCTGATGTCTCGTCGCCTCGCTCACCAAAAGTGACTTTGAAGACTTGTTCTTAGTAGTTTGCTCGCAGATCCATCCCTCGATACAACTCCGCGACTTGCTGCGCGTAGCCGTTGAAGGGGAGTGTCGCCAATCGGCCCGATTCGCCCAGCCGTTGTTCCGTAGCTTGGCTCCAACGCGGATGAGGCACGGCAGGATTCACATTGGCATAGAAACCATATTCGCCGGGGGCGGATGAGTTCCATGTGGTCGGTGGCTGCTCCGCTACAAGACGGATTTTGACGATCGACTTGATCCCTTTGAATCCATATTTCCACGGCACGATCAAACGGAGCGGCGCGCCGTTTTGCCCGGGAAGGAGGCGGCCATAGAGACCTGCGGCCAGAATCGTTAAAGGGTGCAGGGCTTCGTCCAGACGTAAGCCTTCGACGTACGGCCAATCGAGGACAGCGCTTCGCTGATTCGGCAAGCGCTCCGGATCGACGAGCGTCTCAAACGCGACGAACTTCGCGTTTGCCATCGGTTCGACCCGCTCGAGGAGCTTGGCGAGGGGAAAGCCGATCCAGGGAACGACCATCGACCACGCTTCGACGCACCGCATTCGATAGATCCGCTCCTCTAGCGGAAAAAGTTTTAATAGCTCGTCGACATCGAACACGGCCGGTCGATGAACCAACCCCTCGACCGAAATCCGCCACGGCCGAGCGACGAAATTCATCGCCTTTTCCGCCACCATCTGTTTGTCGGTGGTGAACTCGTAGTAGTTGTTGTAGTTGGTGGCGTTTTCGACAGGAGTTTGGGCTTCACTTAGATCGAAACCGCGGGCGACCGCGTCCGGCGGCACCCGCGCATAGTTTTCGATCACGTCCGTCATCAGCGGCATCGAAGTAGTGCGGTTCAACTGCTGATAGATTGCCCCCGTGACGATTACACTCGCCGCGGCCGCCCCCGCTCGCATGAAGTTGCGGCGGTTCAGGTACAAATGCTCGGGCGTGATCTCGCGCGCGGGAAGTGAGTGCGATTCCATAGTGGCTCCCGCCAAAATGCAGCAGGGACTTGGAAGGATGCCTACTTCTTTTCGCCGGACATCTTGTCGTCCGATTTCATTTTGTCATCCCCGGACATTTTCCCGTCCATCATGCTGCCATCGGATTTCATCTTGTCGTCCATCTTTCCAGCGCTGGTTTCTGGCTTCATGTTCGACGAGCCACAACCCGCTGCCGTCACAATAGCTGCCAGCACGAATACCGCTGTCCAAGTACCGAAGAGTCGCATTGCATCACCGTTGCTAAAGGGGGGGGGGCGAAATAGTTAGGTCGAGTTCGCTCGCACGCCGCGAGCGTTCTTGCCTCGTGAGAACGTAGATGCCGACGGCGCAACCAAGGTTACAAAAAAAGACTTTTGCCGCTGAGAAAGCAGGCCGTATGCCACGATCAGCAATTTGCGATGGATCGTGTAACCTAGGCGGCTGCAACGGCATCGAACCTGTGATAGGTTGCGCGAAAACTCTCTCTATGAAGCGCATTTCGGCCTCAGAAAGAAGGGCTGCGATGAACGTGTCCGTTCCGCGGAGCACAGGTGGGGGAAAGGTCGAGTCGTGGGGAGCGATCAAGCTTCTGGGGCAAGTGGCTCGGTCGCGTCTTCGCGAGCCCACACGTCGGGCAGGAATTGCGTGAGCTCGTCGGCGTTGCGTATACCAACCGCGCTCGCAGCGCGGTCGCCGGAGACCTGTTCGAGTCGTAGCAGCGGCAGCTTCGCCAGCACGCTCGTGAGGTAGCGCTGCGGGTCAATCGCGTGCCGCTCGGCGCTGGCGATCAACGACCACAGCCGCGCCTGATTCGCCGCCGCAGCGTCATGGCCGGCGAAGAGCCAGTTTTTGCGGCCGATCGCCACGCGCTTCAGCGCTCGCTCGGAAGCGTTGTTGTCGATGTTCAAAAAGCCTTGCGTGACGTAGACGCAGAGCGCTGCCCACTGGTTCTTGGCATAGCCGATCGCCGCGGCCATCGGGCTGCGGGGCAAGACGACCTCGCCTTCGCTGTCGAGCCAGTCTTTGATCTTGGCGAGCACGGGCAGGCTACGCTCCTGACGCAGCGCGAGCCGAGCGGCTTCACCAGCCTCCTTGGCCTCACGCTCGATCGCGTACAACTCGCCGACGAGCGCCAGCATCTCAGCGGCGCGCTTACCGTCCGAGTCCTGGGCATCGTAGAACTTGCGGCGCGCGTGGGCCCAGCAGGCGACTTCCGTAACGCCCTGCGCATGATAGATGCCGTCGTAGCCGCCATACGCGTCCGCTTGTAAGTAACCCGAGTAACCCGAAAGCCAGCGTGCTGGACCATCCCGCGAACGATCGGGCGTGTAGTCGTAGACCGTGTAGGGGTTGGCCTCATCCCCCAGGTAGCACCAGATGCGCCCCTTGCGGCATTGCTTCTGGCCGGGCGATTGAATCGGCACGATCGTGTCATCGGTATGAACGACTCGCGATTGTCGCACCCGCGTGGACAGCAGTTCCACCAACGGCGCCACGAGCTCGCCGGCCGCGCGCATCCAGGCGCACATCGTGCTGCGGGCGATGTCCACTTTCTGCCGCGCGAAGATGTTTTCCAGCCGGTACAGCGGCAAGTGATCGCCCAGCTTGCTGGTGACCACGTAGGCCAACAGGCTCGGGCCCGGCAGGCCGCCAGGAATCGGCTGCGGCGGTTTGGCGGCCGCTTCGATGTTTGGTGAATAGCCGTCGTGGTCGCACTTCGCGCAGGCGTACTTGTGGCGAATGTGCTTCAAGACCTTGAAGCTAGCGGGGAAGTATTCGAGTTGCTCGCTGACTTCGGCGCCGATGCGCGAGCGCTCGTGGCCGCAGGCCGGGCAGGCCTTTTCGTCGAGGTCGTGCTCGATCTCAATCCGCTCTAAGCCCTCGGGCAACGCCTGGCGGCCATGGTTATGGCGGTTCTTGATGCGACGAGTCGCGAGCGCTTCGCCCGACTCGGCTGCGATGCTCGCTTCACCCACCGGCAGCTGTTCGAGGAGCTGGCCAAAGAGTAATAGTTGCCGTGGGTCGAACGTTTCGCTGCGGGGGCCGTAGTAGCGGCGGAGGATGGCCATCACTGCGGCTTTCACCGCGGCGTCGATGGCCACTTGCCGCTCGGCTTGCAGTTGCTCGATTTGAGCGGCCGCTTCCTCGCGAATCCGCGCAATCAGCGACTCGCGCTCGACAAGCAACTGCTTAAGCAATGCTGGATTATCCGGCAACGTGGCGAGGTCGATCGAGTCAGAGGCGTCCTTGCTCATCGCCTCTTGATACCGCCCGCCGCTGAAAAAGGTTTCGCCGGAAATACAAAAAACGCGGGTCCGGACGGTGCAGCGCGTCAGCTCGCCCGCCGCTGAGCGATCTCCAGTCCCGAGAGCAGTCGCAACAGCTGCTGGGCCGTGATCTCCAGCGCCACCTCGCCCGAGCGCGGCCAGCGGAACTCTCCCTGTTCCAGCCGCTTGTAATAAATCACGAGCCCCTCGGTGTCCCACCAGAGCACTTTCACCCGCTGCCCGCCGCGATTGCGAAACACAAACAAGTTGCCCGACAGCGGATCCCCTTTCAGAAACGACCGCACGACTTCGGCCAGGCCGTCAAAACTCTTGCGCATGTCGACCGGCGTGGTGGCCACCCAGACTTGCACGCCCGCCAGCTTGGCGGCAATCATCGGCGCACCTCCTGCAGGGCTCGCACCAGTTCGGCGATCCGCACCGCAGGGGTCGCCTCCGGCAGCCGCAACACGTGGCCGCCGGCCAGCTCGATCGTGATGGACGACTCGCGCGCTGGCAGATCCGTCACCCGCACTGGTAGGAATTCGCGCGCCGGTCGCCGCGGCCTGGTTGGTTTCGGGCGCTGACGGTCGCGCTGGGCGATCGTGTGTCGCCAGGCGTAAAACGAAGGCTGGCTCAGCTTCTCACGCCGGCAGAACGCGGCCACCGAGAGACCGCTGGCAGCTTGCCTCGCCAGCGCGCCGCGCCAAAAAGATTCCCGCTCCATATCGCGCCCCCTGTTGGCCATCGACCACCTCCTGAAATGAGATGGTCCCAGCTTGCCCGGCGACGCCCGAAGAAACTAGCTATGCTCCACGGAGCGGACACCGATGAACTGCCAGAAAGTAATTGATTCGCTTTCGGATGATCTGGACGGCGCGTTACCCTGGCATCGGCTAGCCACCTTCTGGATTCACCTGCGACTTTGTCCTGGCTGCCGCAACTACGTCGCATCATTTTCTCTCACCCTGGCTTTGGTGCGAACGACGGCTCGCGACGTTACGTCCGATCAGCCACCTGAGATTCCTTGCAAGCTCGTGGATGCAATTCAAGCCGCCAGAAAGTAGCGCCCTAAGTCTTCTTCCGTGCGGCCAAAATCGCTTGGATCAGGTCGACGGGAATTGGGCTCTCCGTTGGTTCATCCTCGCCAGTCAGCTTCGAGAGCGCCTGCGTGGCCTGGTAACTCTGGAGATAGTTCACGCAGTCGGGGCAGATCGTCAGATGCAATTCGAAAATGGTTTGTTCGCGCGGCGGTAATTCGCCGTCGAGGTAGGCCTGCACAAAGTCGATGATTTGGCGGCACGTCAGTTCCGTGCCATCAAGCGTTTCAGCCATTGCAATGTTTCATCCAAAATGTTGGTCGAGAAGTTCTCGCAAAGCCTGTCGCGCGCGGTGCAGACGGGTCTTGACGTTGGCCACGCTCAATTCCAAGAGTTCGGCCGTCTCTTCTGTCGTGCGTTCCTCAATATCGCGGAGCAATAAAATCAGCCGGTACGACTCGGGCAAGGCATCAATTGATTGGCGAACCAGTTCTCTGGTTTCGTTGTCAGCAACTGCGGTGTCGTATGTGATCGCCCAGGCCGCACCGGGATTCTGGCGGTGGCCATCGGCGAGGAACTTCGGCAAGTAGTCTTCGATCGGACGTTCGCGGGAACGCTTCTGCGATCGGATGCGCATCATCGCGCAATTCACTGCGATGCGATGCAGCCACGTTCCAAGGCTGGAGTCCCCCTGAAATCGAGCCAGCGCTTTGAAGGCCGAAATGAAAGCTTCTTGCAAGGCATCTTGGCAGTCTTGATCTTGCGGCAAATAGCGTTGGAGGACGACGAGGAGGCGTGGACCACGCGTCTGCACCAATTCGGCAAACGCGGCATCGTCTCCCGAGCGCAAGCGTTGCAGCAAGACAACTTCATCGCCAGCGAGCATCGTGGGGGGGGAATCCGACATGGGCTATTTCATCTCAAGAAGTCGTTCAGCATGTCCGCTCGATTGTACTCTTCAGGCCGGGGCGAGCCACACGATCGACCAATCTGCGGGAATTTCAAACCGCAGAGGTAAGAGTTGATCGACTCGCTGCGTCTAATGATTGAGCGGTGCGACTTTCATGGATTCACCAAATCGATTCGACCGCCGAATCAATCAGACGTAGGAGCTTTCATGGCCACTGTCGAAGCATCAATCAACGGGTACAGTCCGGTTTCCTACTTTGAAAAGAATGTTGCCGAGAAGGGGCTCCCGGAGTTCCGCGCCGAGCATGCCGGCAAAGCGTATCTCTTTTCCTCCTCGGCGCAGGTCGCGACGTTTCAAGGAAACCCAGGCAAATATGTGCCCATGTTCGGTGACTCCTGCGCGTTCGGTCATTCGATCGAAAAAGAGTTCCCGATTGATCCGACGAGTTTCAAGATCGTCGATGGCCAACTGCTGCTGTTTCTCAAGAACGCCGAAGTGGATGCCAAGGCGTTGTGGGAAAAGGAAGGCGACGCGGTCTGCATGGTCAAAGCGAACAAGCACTTCAGCCAGGCCAAGCAAAGCTGAGTCGGTTCGGGCTATTCTACAATGCTGCCCGATTGAGGCAGGAAACGGCATCGATTGCTGCTTCTTGCCCGATCATGATCCATCGCGGTGAAGGTTAATCCTGCGGACTTTTCCACGGTCAGAATCGCTCATCGCCTGTCTCCCCATCACAACGGTACCTCGTCTCAATCAAGGAGTTCATGATGTCCAAGTCGACTCGCGTCTGGGTGGGCAGTGGCGTGGCCACTGCCGGCTTGCTTGCATTCGTGCTGTGGAATTCGACCCAACCCTTGGCTGCGATGGCTGCCGACAAGCCGTCCGATAAATCGGTGGTCGAGTTCTCCAAAGACGGGAACATGAAACAGCCCACCGGCTACCGCAAGTGGCCATTCGTCGGCACCCCCGTCACCCCGAACGACATGAACGGAGGGGACGCCCCGTTCCCCGAGTTCCACATCGTCTACATGGATCCGGACAGCTTCGTCCACTACGAGAAGACCGGCGAGTACCGCGACGGGACCGTGCTCGTCAAAGAGTTGACGAGCGTCGGGACCAAGGAAGCGACCAGCGGCAAGGGGTACTTCATGGGCGAGTACATCGGTCTGGAGGTGTCGATGAAAGACTCTCAGCGCTTCAAGGATGAACCGGGGAACTGGGCGTACTTCAGTTTCGGCCACAAGTACCCGTTGAAGGAATCGGTCGCTATGGTTGCCGCCGCGTCGTGCAACGATTGCCACCAGAAGAACGCCAAGCAGGACTACGTGTTCACCCAGTACTACCCGGTCCTCCGGGCCGCCGCACCGAAGAAGTAACCCGCGTTCTTATACCGCCTGGGTAGACCATTGGCCCAGGCTACACTCGAGGATTCATCATGAAACGACAAATCTACGCGACAGGGGCTGGGGGCTTGATCGCCTTAGCCTTTCTGTTGACGCTCCTGGCCCAGACCCCGGTTCCGCTCCTCCTTGCGGACGACAAGTCACCAACTGTGGACCCCCGATCCGGAGTGGTCTACGTCGTGTCGAACGACCCCGTAAAAGATGGGAACGCGGTCCTCGCTTACCGTAACGACGGCCTCGGGAATCTCACCCCTCTCCCTGGGTCCCCGTTCCGCACCGGTGGGACCGGGTACGCGACGAAGCACGAACTGCCGCACTTCGGGCCGTTCGACTCGGACCAGAACCTGGTCGCCACTCCGGACCGCCGGCGGGTGTTTGCCACAAACGGCGGGTCGGACACCGTCGCCGTATTTGATGTGGCCGACGACGGCTCGCTGAGGGCGGTCGAAGGCTCCCCGTTTCCGTCCGGCGGCAAGAACCCGGTGAGCCTCGGGCTGGCTGGGGACAAGGTCTACGTGGTCAACAAGAACGAGGACCCGGGCCGGGACATGACCAAGACCCTCCCGAACTACACGGGCTTCACCATCGGCAGGGATGGTCGACTTGACACTATCAAAGGGGCGCGGGTGGAACTGGAGACGGCGTGGCGGTCTCCGACGCAGGCCCTCGTCGTGCGGGATAAGTTCATTTTCGACGGGGATTTCGGCAGTTTCTACTTGCCCAGCCGCGAGGCGATGTGGGGCAAGGGACTACGCCAAGATACTCCAAGCACGATCCGAAGTATGCGGATTAAGGCGGATGGGGCGCTCGAACCTCTGCCTCCCCTGGCCGCCCCCGAGGGGGCGTTCGTCGGCGGGTTGGACACCGACAAGGACGGGAAGCCGGATCCACTCATGTTCGGACTCCAGGCCCACCCCAAGGAGAAACTCGTTTACTTGTGCTTCGTGACGGCAGCGAAGTTGGCCGTATACGAGTACGACGACGAGGGCCGGCTGACGTTCCTGCAAGCCGTGCCGAACAGCGGCGAACTGATCTGTTGGTTGGTGGTGAATGCCGCCGGCACTCGGGCCTACACGGCGAACAACGCGAGTGACACGGTGTCGGTGTACGACCTGTCCGATCCGCGGAAGCCGGTCGAGATCCAGCACCTCCATCTAAAGGGCCACGGCCACCCATACCAGCTCGCACTCGATTCGCGGGAAAAATTCCTTTACACGGTCAAGCACCGAACCTTCACGGAAACGCCGGTCGGGGACGGGAGCGTCCTGAACGTTCTCGAAGTTTTGCCCACCGGCAAGTTAAGAGAAGTCCCATCATCCCCCGTGACACTGCCGGTGCGGGACGACCTCCTCGCCCGCCCGCAGGGCGTGCTCGCGTTTTGACCCCGCCGCCCGAAGAGTAGCAGGACTACGTGTTCACCCAGGACTACCCGGTCCTCCGGGCCGCCGCATCGAAGAAGTAAGTCTCAATCCTGCGAAGTGACCAAATGCGGCCACTTCGCCTCTCTCCCCCAAAGGAACACAATGTCAACTCTGCAAGCTGAACAGACTCAGACCTCGCGACTGAGCAGTGATTCTCTGCTTCTCAGGCTGTCCAACGGTGCGGTCGTCGGTGCCGTAGCCGGTGTCGCGATGGCGGGTTGGGCCATGGTCACGTCGCTGATCGCCGGGAACGGATTCCTCACTCCGGTGCAACTGATCGCAGCAACGTTCTTCGGAGAAGACGCCCTGACACTCACGCCGCTGGTGTTTGTCTCCGGATTACTGCTGCACATGGCGACCTCGATGATGCTGGGGGCGATGCTCGGGCCGGTACTCAGTCGACCGATGCCACTGTGGATCAGCGGACTGATCGGCGTCCTCTGGGGCATCGCCGCCTGGGCCGCTTTCACCTTCGTGATCATGCCACAGGGAAATGTCATCATGCACCTGGCCACCGACAAGACGCCCGTGACGTGGTTCATCGGCCACGTGATCTTCGGTATTGTTCTCGGGATGATGCCGATCACCATGCCTCGCGTGCGGTCACTGACGATCCGAACGAGCGGCCTCGAAGTCGCAGTCTGATCATCACGTTCCCCAGCCGGTCTACGGCACAACGCAGAGAGGTGTTCCATGTTTGGTCTTCGATACCGGCGGGTCGCGCTCGTCACTCTGGCCTTTGTCGCCATCGTCGGCAGCGCCGCTTACCGCTGGCTCCCCGGCGACTTCGCCGGTCCGCAGGCGGTTGCGGCCGAGCCGGAGAAGTTTTCCTCCTACGTGGATGACAAGGGGAACATCGCTCTGCCCGCCGACTACAAGACCACCTTCACCCATCTCGGCACCTTCGCCACGGCCAGCAAGGTGGGCGGCGAAGTAGACCAACTGCACGGCGTCTATGCCCGGCCGGAGGATGTCAAAGCGTATCAGAAGGACGGCAAGTTCCCGGACGGGGCGGTCATCGTGAAGGACGTCTACAAGACCAAGTCCGACAACCTGACGACCGGGACCGTGTCGTGGGCGACCGACATCGACATTTGGTTCGTGATGATCAAGGACTCGAAGGGACGGTTCAAGGGGAACGAACTCTGGGGTGACGGCTGGGGATGGGCACTGTTCAAGGGGAGCGACCCGCAGCAGCAGGTCGCCACGGATTATTCGACCGACTGCCGGGCGTGCCACGTCCCGGCCAAGAAGGACGATTGGCTGTACGTCCGAGGCTACCCCGTGTTGGGGGCAGCGCGAGAGACCAAATGACCGGTCGGGAACGATCCGAAACGCGATTCTGGCGACCTGCGTTTTGACAACGCCGTTGGTCTTCTGGAGTGTGCTCGATCATGGTGTCTCTCCCACAAATGCTTCAAGAAGTTCGGGACTGCACCATCTGTGCGGAACACCTCCCGCTCGGTCCGCGTCCTGTCCTGCAGATCGATCCGGCGGCCTGCATCCTGATCGCCGGTCAGGCCCCAGGGCGAAGGGTCCATGAATCCGGAGTCCCGTTCTCCGATGCCAGCGGGGATCGCTTGAGAGATTGGTTGGGTGTTTCCTCCGAGACATTCTACGACCCGAAACGGTTTGCGATCTTGCCAATGGGGTTTTGTTACCCTGGCACAGGTCGTAACGGCGATCTGCCGCCGCGTCCCGAATGTGCTCCGCAGTGGCGAGAAAAACTGCTCAATCGCCTCAAGTACCTGCAGTTGATTCTGGTGATTGGTGAATTCGCGCAGACCTATCACATGCCTGATGCCGGCTGCTCGGTGACGGATCGGGTACAATCGTGGCGTGACCATTGGCCTGACGTAGTTCCGTTGCCGCACCCCAGCCCTCGCAACAACATCTGGCTCAAGCGAAACCCGTGGTTTGAAGCGGAACTGCTTCCGGTGCTTCAGACTCGCGTTCAGGAAATTCTTGGCCGGTAGGTGGGGACCGGCATCTGCGTAGAGCAGGTGACATATTTGAGAGGACGCGACAACCACGATTGGGTACGTGATCTTGGCGGCAACGGCTCCGAGCGCGAAGCCGCACTGTCGGATCTGCGTACGCAATTGCTCGATAGGCTACGGAGAGCGTGGGCCGGGAATCCTTGCGCCGACGATGCACTGCTGGAAGATGCGGTGCAGAATTCACTGATTCAGATTCTGTCAAAACTGGGGAGTTACCTTGGCAGGGCTCGGTTCATGACATGGGCAACGACTATCGCCGTCCACGCAGTTGTCACTGAGATGCGCCGACGTCGCTGGTCTGACGTTACGCTGGAATCTGCAATCGGTCCTAATGGTTCGCAGTACGCCCCGACCGACCTGTCTCTGTCACCAGCCGTGCAGTCGGCGCGCGGCGAGGTTCTTGGGTTGCTGAACAGCTTGATTCGGGATGAGTTGACGGAACGGCAGCGGATTGTACTTCTCGCCGAATTGCAGGGAATGCCTCTCGAGGAAATCGCTCGACGACTTGGGACGAATCGCAACGCGATCTACAAGCTCGCGCACGATGCGCGGAGAAGTCTCAAGGCCAAATTGAAGGCCAAAGGATATGTAGCCGATGAAATCGCCGATCTGTGGACGAACCCGCAGGGAGGAAGAACTCAATGACCTTGTCGCATGAGCAAGTCAGGACACTTCTTGTTTCACTGCGGTTCACGCGCGACCGTGAACTGACCTGTGACGAATGGCTGGAAGATCTCTCCACATACCTGGAGGCGACTCCGACCGAGAAGCTGGGAGAAACATTTCAACTCGTCCGCGAGCACCTCGATCTCTGCTCGGATTGCCGTGAAGAAATCGCCATGATGGTCATGGCTCTTTGTCTTAGTTCAGAGTGAACTGAAACTTGGGCGGCGTGGGTTGGCGGGTTGTAAGAGCATCCTGCCAGGAGTTTCGTGCCAGCGTGCAGAAACTGCTGCAACTGCGCGACGCGACGGGCAACTGCCATCAGATCATCGCAGCGACGTGCTCGATCGATCACGCCCAGCAGGTCCGGGCGCTTTATGAAAAGGTCGGCATCAAGGCGCAACAGCTTCATTCCGTCATGTCGCGTCCCGAACGCAACAATGTCCTGCCCGAACTTCGCGAAGGACGCATTGACTGTGTCGTGCAAGTCGAAAATGTTCTGCGATGGCTTCGACCACCCGCCGCTCTCGGTCGGGACGATCTTCAGGCCGTTTGCCGGCCTCGCCCCCTATGTGCAATTCGTCGGAACGGCGCATCAACGGCGCGTGCTTCGAGCCCCTCCAGGGAGCCGTCGGGCTTGACCCGGTTTCAACCAAAGGGTCATCCTCGCGGGCCAATGTGAGCGCCCGCCGCAACAGCGACGTGAAGCCTTCTGAACCGGCTAATCGGGTAAGGGAAATACGCAGCTTCTCACACACGCGTACCGCTTCAGGCTGGTGCGCATTGGGCTCGATCTTGCTCGCGGCTTCCACAGCCAGCAATCGACGGGCCAAGTCTCGACACGATACAGATGACATTTCCATCGCTCGTTAGTTTACCAGCGCATTGAAAAGTTGCAGGTACGATACGCTGCATATCCCCGGCCCGCTCGCGGAGTGCGGAGATCGGCCAATGCGTCCATCAACTCTCGATGTATCGTGGACGATCCCAACCAAGAACGCCGGCGCGCATTTTGAGTCGAAAATCCTCCGTGATCGATCACGCCTACAAATTGGCCGTTCATTGCAACCTGCGGCGATGCATCATTTTATCGTTTTTCACTTAGAGGCCGACAAACAACTGCCGCGACAAACTGGGAGGGCCGGGAAATCAAGTCGTTGAGGTCGGTTGATTGCCAACCGCTTAGCCTTGCACGGTTCGTCGCCAGAAGTTTTCGGACCTCAATCAAGAAGGGTTCAATAGCCAGTGTCTCCCGCACTATTCTGGAGTTGATAAGCATCAAGGAAAGCCGGCACCGACATGCCTGCCGCTGTCGCATCAACCGAACCGTTTTCTCGGAATCCTAAGAAATGACCGTTTTTCGAGACGAAGACCTGGCCCGAGATGCGTTGACAGTTGCTCGCTCATGACGAACCGACCTGAGCCAGTAAGTGCGCGCCGAGACCGTCGCGACCGACGCTTCGCACCGCATCGCTAACCTGCGGCGGTCGCCCCGAACTATGCGCGCGACGGCGGTCGAACGGGATCCCAGAATATCCTTGTCTACGTGCTCCGACGAAGCTCTGCGAACTCTTGGATCGGCCGTCGGAAGTTCCCCTCTCGTAATTCAAGAGCCTGTCAAGCCGTTCGCGCTGCCGGTATTTGGGAACGCTTCATAGGCAGGGCTGGGCCTTCAATTGGCCCTCCAAGGGCACCTCGCCTGTGGCGACCGCGTGCTCTCGGGCTGCGCTTCGCTTCGGTCCTGACGGACGAACCCCCTTCCGCCCGCATGGTGCGCCGGCCTTCGGCCTTCCGTTGACACCTGCGGTGGCTGAAGACGTGCTTCTCGCATGAACCGGGTTTAGGGGGCACATCCCCCGGGCCGTCAAGGATCGGGGCCACGCGACCGCCTTCCGGTTTCCTTCCCACCTTCCGCGCTGCGCTTGTGCAGGCGGGCGCCTCCCACCGGCGGTCGTCCTTGACTGCCCTCCCCCTGTGGCTGCGGGCTTCGCCCCCCCTTCGCCAGAAAACGCGGGCGCGTTTCCGCGAAGAGGGGCATTTCCAATTTCAAGGGAGGAGTTTTCACAATGGCTACCACGACCAACACCACGGCACGACCAGACATCTACACGAGCATCACGAACCGCATCGTGGAGCAGCTTGAGCAGGGAACCCGGCCCTGGCTCAAGCCCTGGAATGCGACCCATGCCGCCGGCCGTATCTCTCGTCCGCTACGTCACAACGCCCAGCCCTATTCCGGCATCAATGTCATTGTGTTGTGGATGACCGCCGAAACCTCCGGCTTTTTGTCGCCGTTCTGGCTGACGTTCAAGCAGGCCCAGGAACTTGGCGGACACGTCAAGAAAGGGGAGCACGGCAGCCAGGTTGTCTACGCTTCGACCTTCAAAAAGAAGGACAAGGACGACGCCGGCGAGGAGACCGAACAGGAGATTCCCTTCCTCAAGACCTACACCGTGTTTTCCGCCGACCAATGCGAGGGACTCCCCAAGCACTTCTACCAGCTCGCCGAGCAGCCCAAGGAGAAGCTGGAGCGCATCGAAGCCGTGGAGCAGTTTGTCGCCAACACCAAGGCGGAGATTCGCTACGGAGGGAACCAAGCCTACTACACGCTGGGCGATGACCGTATCCAGATGCCCCCGTTCGAGACCTTCCGCGACGCTGAAAGCCACGCCGCAACGCTGGTGCATGAGCTCTCGCACTGGACGCGGCACCCCTCCCGCCTCAACCGCGACGACTTCGGCCGTAAACGCTGGGGCGACGAAGGCTACGCGATGGAGGAACTCGTTGCCGAATTGGGTTCGGCGTTTGTCTGTGCTGATTTGCAGATCACGCCCGAGGTTCGCGACGACCACGCCAGCTACATCGAGCATTGGCTAAAAGTCTTGAAAGACGACAAGCGGGCCATCTTCTCTGCCGCCAGCCACGCATCGAAGGCCGCCGACTTTCTCCACGGCTTGCAACCGCAGCCTGAAGCGTAGCGGTCACTACTTACCCGGCCGCACTCGGGCGGCCGGGTTTCTTTCCTTGCCATTCACCAACACGAGTTAACAGGCCATGTATTACGTGATTTGTCCGACATGCGAGGCACACGTCGAAGTTTCAGCGAACGCCGTCGGGCCAGACCGCACCGACTTGTGGAACGTCGTTTCGTGCGACGTGTGCGACACGGGATTCGACTATGACGACGAAGAGGTTTTGGCGGAGGAGCACTCAGGCAACTAGTCGCCCAACTTCCCATGGCTCCGCGTCACCTCACCACTGCCCGCGACGATCCCAGCCGTCCGCCAATGTTTTCGGCGGAGGAGTGGCGACGCATTGTCCATGACCTGGCATTGTCCCCACGCCAAGCGGAGGTGATCGGCCACATTATGCAAAGCAAGACGGACAAGGAGATCGCCGCCGCGATGCAGATCAGCAAGGCGACGATCCGCACCTATATCGATCGATGCAAGCAGCAGTTGGACGCCTTCGATCGCGTAGGCCTTGCCTGCCGCATCTTTGAAGCCTTCCGCCGGCAGAGCTAGTCACCCGTCCATCATCACAAATGATGACCTCACAAATGCCGATCCGCGCACGCGTTGAGCCTGGCTATCCTCAATCCATCGAACAGGTGGCACAACGCACTTGGGGAACGATCGAACGACGGCCCGGGGCTGGCGATGGCAATAGCTGCCGAGGTATGCGCGCCCGAAGAACCTTGGCTCCCGCCCCTCTTCTCCAGTGAAGAGTGGCGGGAGATTGTGGGCGCGCTGTCGTTGTCCCCCAGGCAAGCCCAGATCGTCGGCATGGTGATCCAGGGCCGCAAAGACAAGGAAATCGGCGCGGCGCTTTCGATCAGCAAGTCAACGGTTCGGACCCATTTGATCGAGACCAAGGCGCGCCTGGCCGCCGAGGACCGTATCGGCATGGTCTACCGCGTGTTTTGGACATTCCGCCAGCTCGTCGAGCCCAAGCGCTACGACTGGCCCAACCGCAACGGTCAATGACCACGCCCGAGCCACGCTAATGCTCAACCTCTAACGCCGCGAACGGTCGGCCGACGGTCAATAGCCGCCGGCCGGTCCATCTTCCTTGCGGCGAATCGATCGGCGACCTTGTCTGGCGCCGTGTCGAATGCGGTCGATCCCCTGACACAGCTTCTCTAATTAGGGATTCAACATGATTTGCTCGCCAACACCCCTTCGCCTGAAAACCTGCATCCTGGCCGCCATCGTCGGCATTGGGAACGTCCTGCTGGCCAACCCGCTCCAGGCCGGTCTGCTCACCGGCAAGGAAATGCAACTGACGATCGCCTGGCCCACAACGGATTTTATCCAGTATGTGTCGCCTCCTTTTGTCGTCGGCGATGGCATCGAGTTCAGCCTCACCAACAAGGCCGGCTTCGCCTGGTTCGACTTGGACATTTCAGACGACACGATCACGTTCAACATGACCCGGACGGACTTTTTCCTGACCGCCGATTTCAACGGCTATATCTTGAAGGACTTGTCCCACCCCGTCGCACCTTTTGAAATCGCGCATGTAGCGCCTACCAACACCCTGGCCGGATTCAGTAATTCGCGTATCACGCACGACGACCACAATCTTTATTTGAATGTCTCCGGTCTGCCGATCCTCGCAGGAGACAAGCTGGCCATCAGCGTCGCCTCAGTGCCGGAACCCGGCGGAATGGTTTTGGCAATCGTCGGGGCGATTGGGCTCGCCGCTTACGGCCTGCGGCGGAAACCCTGTGGCCGACCTATTTGGCAGGGGTAGCAGCAAGCACGCGGCGCGGCTCACTGCGTTCAATAGATTTAGTCCGCCAGTAATGGAAGGCGGTTCACTGAACGGGCGATTCAATCTCAAAAGTGCTCGGCAGAGCGGCTCCGCCGGCCCCCAGCCGGTGGAGTCGCAAGCCGAATCGCTTGTCCTGCTCGATACCCAGCACGAGAAGCTTGCCATGGGGGTGCAAACCCATGCATTGTATCCGTTCGTCGGAGGACCCGAGCGTCAGCAACTCTGACCTGGTGGCCACGTGCCAAAGCCGTAATGTTCCATCACTGGCATGGGAAAAGAGCGTTTTGCCGTCACGCGAGAATTGCAGGCCATAAATGCCTCCCTCATGGCCAATCAATCTCGCGGGACTTTTGTCAACGGAAAGATCCCACACATAGACGATCGGGCCTTTGCCGCCGCCGGCGAGAAACCGCCCGTCCGAAGTCACGGCCACGCTGCTAAGACGCTCCGCGACCGGACCGATGGTCCTAAATGGTTCACCCGCCGGTTGTCTTGTCAAAACACAACGCTTGCCTGAACGAGCTTCGACCCACAACTCGCCTTGGTGTGTGGCGGCGACGCCCAGAAAGTGATTGTATATCGTCCATTCCGCGATGACGCCGCCATGTCCGCGATCCAAGGCAACGGCCTTGGTCGTGCCTTGAATCACAATTGTTTTTCCATTGGAAGCGAAGTACACATCTCTCGCGGCTTCATCAGGTGGCGGGTAAATTGCAATCCGGTTGCCGGATACACATGAATACACGCCGACCGTTCCGTCCGGTTCCAGCAAGACGATTTCTTCGCCCGCAGGGTGAAAGGCGAGAGCGCCCCTCCATGAGAATTCATTGAGTTTTTCGGGGAGTTGCAATGTCGGTCGTTGGTCAACCGACCAAAGCTTGCGTCCGGTGCTAACCTCGAAGACCGACACTATGGCCTGTCCGACGGCAGGTTTTGCAGAAATGCCAAACCAGCGCCCACAGGGAGAAAACTCCATGGCAAGCGGCTGACTGGACATGGCGAATTGGGAGGTGCTTCCGGCCGTCGGATTCCCCCAAATCCTGACTGAGCCGTCTTTACCGCCCGACGCCAACAAGTTTCCCTTCCGAGACACGTCGACGCTGAAGGCTCGTCCTCGATGGCCCGCATAGGATCTACGCGCGCCGGCACGGCCTGCGACAACTTCTGAAATTGGCCAGGTTCGGATCGCCCCGTCACGAAATCCTGCAATCAGAATTCCGAGACCAGTGTCGTAGCGCAGCTCCTCGACCAAGGATGAAATCGGAATCGACGCTGCCACCGCGCCGTTGGCTTCGGCGCAGATCGAAATCCGATTCGAGCCGGCGAACGCCAGGTAGCCCGACCCCTGAGAAACGTAGCAGGTCGACCCAACGCCCTCTTTCATCAAGTCCCCTTGCCACGTATCGACGACGTCCAGAGTCGTGGGGTCAACCATGACGACTTCTGACGGAGTTTTGACCACCGCAATTAAGGACCTCGCCGGCGCATAGGCCAGGGATGCAATTTCGTTCGGATGTGCTGGATCGAGGACTCTTGTCTGTGCCGAAGGTTGCAGAGGCTCGCTCTGGCGAATTTCTTTGGTCACCGGATTGACAATCGACAACACGGCATCCTCACCCCCGACGGCGAAGTTAAGCTTCTCTCCCAGCCAAGCGACTGCAAACACGCGACCACGCACAAGCTTTTCGTCGAAAATGATCGATTCGTCCGCCATTCGATGCACGATCACTCGCCCATTGTCACCACCCACCGCCAGCAGCGATCCGTCCGCCGAAAACTCGGCCGCCCGGATCGGGCCCCCTTTGCTCAGCACGGATCGGCGCGGCATCCAGGTTTTCATGTCCCAGAAAATCAGACGACAGTCAGGGCCACCGGAGACCAGGATGTCGTCGTCGGGAGCAAAACGGACGATACGAACGCCGCCAAAGTTGGCCTTCAACTCGTGATCCACATCGTTGGTCAAAACCGACAACAGATCGCACTCGATGCCTCGATGTACGGGCTCGACGGCGAGCGCATCGCATTCCTTCAGATACGCCAGGGCCTCGTCTCGATTCCCCCTCGCCTGCGATCGCGCTGCATAACGTATCGTGGTGGCATATTGATGTTGGCGTTCCATGCCCTCGGCATGGACGGCCTGTGCGGTAGCCGTGGCCACCCGCTCAGCCGCTGCGCGGCGCTCCGCGATAAGTGCCCCTGAAATCCCAGCGATCGCGAGGGCCGCAACCGCGCCGACCAATACCAGCGCAACCGTCAACGGCCGCCGACGCACATATTTCCATGCGCGCTCCGCAAAAGATGCGGGCTTCGCCAGAATCGGCGCATGGTCGAGAAATCTGCCCAGGTCCTCGGCCAGATCGGCTGCTGTCTCGTACCGCTTACCCGGAGCCTTCTCCAGGCACTTGAAAATGATCGTCTCCAGGTCCCTGGGAACTCCCTTCCGCCAGGGACGAATCGGGGGCGGCTCATCCTGTTGAATCCGCTCGCGGACTTGTTGACCGCTCTCCCCGTCGAAAGGACGTTTGCCGACGACCAACTCATAAAGTATCACCCCTAACGAGAAGACGTCCGACGCCGCGCCGACCTCCCCGACCTGCCCCGCCGCCTGCTCGGGGGACATGTAGCGGTCGGTGCCCAAGATGGCAACGGTTGCCGTGAATGCTGAGGCGTCGGTCCGAGGCGATCGCCGCGCAAGTCCGAAGTCGGTGACCACCGGTTTGTAGGGAAATCCCACTTTGCTCTCGCCACAGGGCCGTAACAGGATGTTGCGTGGTTTGAGATCACGATGGATGACTCCTTGCTGGTGCGCGTAATGCACCGCTTCTACCACGGACCGAATCGCGGACGACGCGTTACGAACCGAAACTTGTTCCTGGCTCTTGAGCCAGTCGGCCAGCGTCGGGCCTTCGATCAACTCTAGCGAAATGAAACGGGCCATATCCACACTGCCCGAATCGTAGACCTTGACGATCCCGGGATGGTCCAGCGCCGCGACCGTTTTCGGCTCGTCGACAAACCTCCGGCTCGCATCCGGGTCCATCAAGACGGCCGGCCATGCCACTTTTAGCGCGACAAGACGTTGCAACTCGGTATCGAGGGCGCGGAACACCGCGCCATAGGTGCCGGCGCCGAGTAAGCTTTCCAGTTGGAACCGGCCGAAGCTGCGTGGAAAGTGGAAATCCTGCGCGACCGCAGCGCCCGTCGAGTGTGAAGCGGCATCGGACCGACCGAACTGTCCCAGCCAAGTCAGAAACCCGATGGTATCCGCGACGCTGCCTTCGCTCGAGCCATTCACGTCCGCGCGGACGCCGGTCGATTTCGCGTCGTCCAGTTCATCAGGCAACGGATTACCCATTGTCGTAATAACTGGCTTTCAGCCGTGTCATCGCGCGATCATACGCCTTCCTGGTCGCGTCTTCGGTCGAGCCGGTCATCGCCGAGATTTCCTTGTAACTGAGTCCATTCAGCAACCGCAGGTCGATGATGAATTGCTCGTTCGGCTTGAGTGCTTGAAACAGCGAAAAAGCACGCTCCAATTCCTCCCGCTGCTCAGCCGGTGATACACCCTGCGAACCGCCTTGCTCCGCGGCTGAGCGTGAGTGCAACTCGTTCCAGATCATCCGCTTGTGCCGCTCGTCATTGCGAGCATGGTAGTTGCGCGACCATTCTTGCCGCCGACGATAGAGCACCGCCCGGGCCCAGCGTTTGAAGTCGGCGAACGTGTCGCGCTCGAACTTATCGAACTGTTCGCGCACCCGCACCAGCGTATCCTGCACGAGATCGGACGATCCATGTGAGGCTCCGGTGTTGCGCTTCCCTCGACGGCCCCGAAGTTCGGCCCAAAGATGCTCCGATAGCCGCTCGATCAATTCGTCGAGTGCCGCCACCGAGCCGCCACGGGCCTGAACGATGAGCGCGTCCAGCTCCGCCTGGCCGGCAATCTCGGACCGCCGCCGTTCGCTCGACGAGCCCTTGGGCGTCCGCTCATCGCAACTCCCCGGCATCCCCTTCCCCTTCGCGGTAGACGATCCTGTCGCTCGACCAGTCGGGCCTATTCTCCCTTGGCGGGGAGCCTGATTCAACGTCGCGGCGGCCGATCTTGGAAGGATGTGTCTTCTCGAAAATAATCTGTCCGGTTCCAATCGCCTGCGCATACCATGAGCTTGAACCAGTGCTGCCAGGAGAAACTTCGCCTTTCTTGGTTGAAATCTGTCCGGTTTTTCCGTGTGGCGCATGAAGTGATTAGTAGGGGCTGCTCCCCATCGCCCCACTTCTTACCGTCGTTATGACATGCGGGGAGAGCATCGGTCCGGAGCATCTTGGAGCAGCTACATGATGACCCCGCGAGAGCCGCATCGACTATTGTCCCGAACAAAACGCCGTTTCGTGCCAAGCTTACTGTTGGCGATGACCTTGCAAGGCATAGCGGCAGCATCAGCGGCCGACCCGCAGGTTTTCTACGGTTTCGACCCGGCTGCGGGATTCGGCGGCGCCCATCCCAACTCAGATGCAGCCTTTTCTCAATTCCTGAGCATCCTGGACCCGACTTTGACCGGCGTCGAATCCTTCGAGGGTCTTACGCTTGGCACGCTCGCGGGTCAGACAATGACGTTTCCGCCCGCTTCAACGACAGCGACCGTCAATCTCCTCAGCGGCGGCGCTGCGACCGTATCCGACCAATACATCCCCGGCTTCAATGAATTCAGCATTGACGGCACCAAGTACGTCCATGCCGTCACGGGAGCCGGCCAGCCGTTCTTCGACCTGACCTTTGACAGCCCTCAAAATGCCGTCGGCTTTTATGGCGTTGGCTTCAGTGATTACTTTGGTTTTGGCTCAGGCACGCCGCCTATCGCAGTGTCGCTAGACGGTGGCACTCCAATCAATGTGCTCAATGTCAATCCGAACGACGTTCCGGACGTGTCGGTCAATTATTTTGGCGTCGTGTCTGCCACCCCTTTCTCAACGATCCGACTCATCAACCCTGCATTCGCCGCAGATGGAGTCGGCATCGACAACGTGTTGGTGTCTCGCTATTTCTATCCACAGGCCGTCCCCGCCGCTTCGGCGAGTCCCACTCAATCGGCGTTTGTGTCTGGTTCCTATGCTTCGCCAGGAACGAACCAAACGGTCACATACAAGTCAATGGAAATCAGACCCGGCGCAACAGCGACACTTGCTCCATCCGACACACTGATTCTTACGGACGGACCACTCTATATCGCTCCTGGCGCGGTATTCAACGGAAATGGCCTCATTCAGGGCAACGTGCTCAATTCCGGTTTGGTGCGCATCGCCATCGTTTCCGGCGGTAGTGTTGGGACGATTTCTCAAACCCACGGCGGTGCCATCAGCGTCGTATTGCCTACGCCGCCCAATCCGACCGTTCCGGTAGTGATCCCGGCACCGCCCGGCGACGTTGTTGTTCAAGGGGATACGTTTGTTGGTTTCACCGGGTCTAGCAGTGGTGGTGGCGGAGGTGGTGGTAACGGCGGTGGTGGCGGCATTGGATCCGCACCTCACGCGCAATGGACCGGTGGCGGAATCCATGTTGATGGCGCGCTTTCCTTGGACGCCAGCCTTGACATTACCGGCAGCTACACGCAGACAGAAACCGGCGCCCTCAGATTGTTCATCGCCGGAGACGTTCACGAGCCCGGCAATGAGCGGTACAGCGTTCTGTCGGTCGGGGAACATGTTTCGCTCGCCGGCTCGTTGCAACTCGTGCTACAACCGGAGACGTTCGGCTTCCTACCGCATCTTGGCCAGACGTTCGACATCCTCAAGGCGGCTGGCGGAATCACGATCGATCCGAGTCTGGCTTTTGTCAGCCTCATCACCCAAGACGGTGCGCCTTATCTCAGTGGATTTGGGGTCACGCAAACTCCCTTTGTCAGCGGATTCAGCAATGACCCCGACCGGCTCAACGAAATCAACCCGGGGTTGTGGAGCTTTTCGCTTGTTGAAGGCGGCACGATCCTGCGAGCGGAATTCGTCGGTGTCCCCGAGCCCAGTTCTTGGTTGCTGGGGGCAAGCGGCGTAATCGGTCTGCTCGGTTGTCACGTTCGTCGCCGTTGCATGCGCCGGAAGGTGTGACGGCCGCGCATAGCGAAGTTCTCTCGGGTTCCGCCACCTAAATTGCGTGATCACAGCGCAATCCCATCCCGGCTCTCGACTGCTGGCTGCGGTATTCCGACCCCACGACTGGCACGCTTGACGAAACGGTCGCGCTCTCTCCTCGCCAAAAGTTGTTTACAGCGCCGCGCGAGGGGTGTATTTGTCGGATTGTATGCCCATTCGACAGACCACTCGCCCGACACTCCGCGGCACGGCATTGCCGCCCGCCGCTGTGTCCTGGCTCGATCTGGTGCGAGCCCTAAGCGCCCAAGTTGTTGTGCTGGCGCATCTGGAGCTACTGCACCGGTTCGAGGCCAATCCATTTCTTCTACCGCCGCTCGCCAGCATCGCAGTCGTTGTCTTCTACATTCTCTCCGGATTCCTCATCGGCCGTACTCTGTTACTCCGCTACACGGACGCCGATTACGACTTCGTGCATTTCCTCATCGATCGCTTCTGCCGCATCTACCCGGCCTACCTCGCCGCTCTCGTGTTCATCGCCTTAATCGACTATGCCCATCGCCTCTATTACCCACAGAATTACCACATCTATCTCAACGGTCTGGGCGACTACTCGTACACGGTGGCCAATTTCATCGCCACCGCACTCATGGTCTTCAAGACGCCATTCCTGACTTCGCTTGTCGGTCCTCAGAACCTCATGATCTTCGGCAGTGCCAGTCAATTCTGGTCGCTGCCGGTTGAATGGTGGCTCTATATGACGGTGGGCTACCTGGTGCTGACATTGAAACGAAAACGATTCGTCCTGCGTGATTACGCACTTCTCCTGCTATTCGCCTACATCCCGTTCTTCTTCATGTTCCAGGGTAACCCGGTGACCGGGGAGGGTATGGCGGCCGTCTGGTTGATGGGAGCGATCGCCAGTTTCGTCTACAACGCTTGCCGCGTTGACTTGACCAAGAAGTATGTCCGCAATCTCATCGCCGTTGCCGCGCTCCTCCTCTGCTTAACGACACTATTCCGCTACCAAATTTCCGGGAGCCCATATGATGCCCTGGGTGCGTTCAATCTAACCGCATTGTTCTTGGTCTCGCTGTGGCTCGTCCAACATCCTTGGGGCAGTATCCTGTCGTCGGCAACCATCAGACGTCTGACCCGCTTCCTGGCGTCGTACGCCTACTCGCTGTATCTCACACACTACAGTCTGGTTGGGTTCCTAAATAACTTTTCCCTTCCGGCGATCATTAAATGGCTTCTGTGCAACGCATTTGCTGTCTGGTTCGCCTATCGGTTTGAAGTCCCCCACCATCGTTGGGCAGCCAAACTTCACGCCTGGCGCGCTAGACGCATCCTTCCAACCGTATAGTTCATCCACCTCGTGGTCGATGTCGGATGCCGACACGTTTCCGAGCGTGTGGTCCGCTCTACGCTCCGTTATAGGGACACACTTAGCCGTCGAGCTCAATTCTATCGATGACCAGCGACCTCGGCGGCGCGCTCAGCGCCGCTTGCGCGTCGCATTCCTGAATCCAGGCGACACGGTGACGGTTTATCGCCTGAAACAGTTTGAGATTAGGGCGCACCTCGACGCCCAGGTTCGTCCCTACGATCTTCACGGACTTACCTCCAAAGTGCAGCGTAATGCCCTCCGACGGATCGAAACTGGCCTGCTGCATGTAGCTATAGCTGAAGGCCACGGCATTGCCGTCCTTCATGCGTAGCTCCAGCATCAATGCGCGGTCATGGATGCCGCGCAGCAGGCCGAAGGCGCCCACGTCATCGACGGCCCCCGGCTCCTCGGCCGGTTTTTTCACGGGCTCCGGGATACGGGAGACGTATTTGTCCAGCACATTGCTACCGCTCATATTCCAACTCCTGCAATTCGCGACCAGCCGAAACAGCTAAGTCGCCGCGCCCGCGCAATGGCTCAGGCGGCAAGGGTGGCAGCCCATTGCCGCCTACCAACTCCATCGCCGTGATCCGCTCGTCGGATTTACTGACAGCTTCCAGTAACTCCCGCTTGTTGCCGGTGTAGATCGTGACCCGTTCTTTTCCACGCGAGGCGCTGACATAAAACTGCTCCAGGGACGACGCCGGCATCGACTCGTGTCCCTGCGCCACAAACACGCGCTGCACGGTCCGGCCCTGGCTGGCGTAGGAGGTGACGACATGCCCATAGTCGAGAAACCCGTAATCCTTGGCCACCGCCCAGCCATTGGCCAACACGATGTTGCCCGCAGCGTCAAAGGCTTTGACCTTATATAAGGCGCCATTATCGAGACGGTGCTTGCCGTCGGCCGTAAACCCGTTGCGGGTAATCCGGATCTGGTCCCCGGCGGCCAGGGACAATTCACCCGTGTGGAAGACCTGGAAGCGGGATTTTTGATCCAGCGGCAGCGACTTGCCAGGCGATACCTCGACCCGCTGCCCGCGTGTAAACCCCTTGGCGTTCTGGTGGAAAACCAGCACGTCGTGCCCTGGAATGTAGCTGGTCTCGTCCCCCCGCTCCGCTTCCGTGAGGTTGGCGTTCTGCAGGACGCGAAAGGTCTGCTCGTTCTTGCCAAGCTCCCCCTCGTCGCGCAGCCGGTTGCGGATCGCCGCCGTCAGTCGGTCCCCTTCGGCGTGCGTCGGCGCAATCACCAGCGTCGTCTTGCCCGCCGCCACCGCCTCGACATAGTCCGCTGCAATCCGCTGGTAACGGTCAAGCCCCGGCGCCTCGACAATCCAGCCCAGTTCGTCGAGCCGCTTGAATCCTTCAGCGACATGGCCGTCGCTGATCGCCTTCACGGCCAATTTGTATTTGCCCGATTGCCGCTGAATCTCTTTCACCTCGGCGGGAACAATCCCCGCCTCCTCTTCCAAGAGCCGCAACGCCGCCCCGCGTTCGACGCTGGCATGCTGGTAACGATCGCCCGACAGCAAGACACGAGCGTTGATCCGCTCCGCCAAGGAGAACACCTCGGCCATGGTCCTGCTGCCCACCTGCCCCGCTTCGTCGATCAGAATCAGGTTGCCCGCCGCCTGGCGCTGCTTGCGTTCATCCTTCAGCAACATCGCCACCGTATCGGCGTCGGCAAATCCATCCGTGCGCAAAACGCCACGGCTGGCCTCCGCCGAGGGGGCAAACGCGAATACTTTCGTGCCGGAATGTTCAATGACGTCCTTGGCCTCTTGCAGCAGTGTCGTTTTGCCGACGCCGGCCTTGCCGCGCAACAGAATCACCCGATCCCGCGACTCAACGATGTGCTTGACTGCGCGCTTCTGGTCATTGTTGAGGAAGTCGCGGCGGTAGCTATCGAGCTTGCGTGCAAAGGGCCGGCACGTTCCCCGCCCTTTCCGGGCGAAATCGACGAGCCGCTTTTCTTCGGCGAGCACGCGCCGCGACGTGACCATGCGCCGCCCGTTGCGGGTGGCGACAATCAAGTCCGCCTTGTTCGCGTCACGCCGGACCTGGTCCACCGTGGCCTTGCCGACCGAGTGCTTCAGCGCCCGGGCCAGCAGCATCCGTTCGGGAACAACCGACTTGCGCTCAAACTCATGGTCCATCGCATACTCGACCGATCGCCTGGCCGCATCGCCGTCCGCCGGTTGCGGCCGACCGCCGATCCGCTTGGCCAGCGCCGCCAGGGCATTGCGCTCCGGTTGTGACATGCGGTCATTCCAGCTTTGTTGCAGCTCGGCGAATGACAGATCCTTCTGCTTGTGTTCGCGCGTCTTGGCCCCCAGCCCGTCCTTGGCCTGGGCGCTGTCGATGCCCATTTCTCGGGCCTTGTCTTCAATCAGTTTCGTCCGCCGGGAGAACTTGCGGACGAATCCCTTGTCGATACCGGCGAGTTCCCAGCCTTTGGCCGTCCGCTCGACCGGAAGACCCAGGTCCGTGAGCTTGTGGGCGAGCCTTGAATGGAACAACGCCTCGAAATACGGTGCATCACGCTTTAGGTCCTGGAATTGGCCCGCCTTCCATTTCTCCTCCTGGGCATCAAACGTCACGTTGTGGACAAAGCAGTGCGCGTGCAAATGCGGATCAGGCACGCCGTCGACCGGCCGCGATGTGAAATGGATAAACTCGCCCCAGGCCAGGTTCCCCGTCTGGCGGTTCTCGTTCTTACCGCTCTTGCGGACGCGGGCTTGGGTCTCCGCCTCGATGTCCTGCATCGTTGCATCGACCGATTCCCGAAACGCCTCCAGGAGCCGTTCGTCGCGCGTCGCCACATAGAGCAGCGACACACTCTTGGGGACATGGAAGTTGAAATCGTAGCCGATCGTCCGATCCGCGCGTTGCCTTGAGGTGATCCGTTCACCGGTTTGCGGATTGCGGTTGTCGCACAGCGATTCCCATTCGGCTTGGTGGACCTTGCCATCAAGGCCAAGCAGGCGGGCGCCCTCACCGCGCCATTGGCCGGCTAGTTCCTGTTCGTTGGCCAGGTAATAGTCAGCCGTCGAGTAGTAGCTCTTCGCTTGGGCTGAACTGGTGCTCTGGATGATGCGCAACATGCGCGATTATACGAGCCAGAATCTTTGCGGATCGTCAATCGGAATTGCTGGCAGCGAGTGTCTCTTGTTGGCACAGCCAGTCAGCGGTTCGGTAATTGTTCGTGAGTCGTTCGACTAACTGTCCATTCGCAATCAGTCGGTGAGCTCCCCTCGCCCGCGGCCTTCTTCTCTGGCACTTACGAAGCGTCGCCGGTCCGGCAAGCAGAAAATGGCGGCCCCTCCCCATCTTCCTGCGCTGCGCTTCGTGCAGACGGGTCCCGCTCCGAATTTTCCGCTTGTCCGCAGCGCCTTCGGCTCCGGCTGGTCCGCTTCGGTTGTGGTGCCCGAAAGGCCGCGATGGTCGTGGCCAGTCACCAATGCGAAAGGAACTTAGTTATGTCGAACACGAACACCAAAGAAACCGCTACCGGCTCCAAGTCTCCGAGCCACATCGCCTACCAGGTCCGCGACCGCGAAGGTCAGAAGGGATTCTGGACCCGCATTGGCAGTGCCTGGGCGCACTCCGACGGCAATGGGTTCAACATCCAGCTCGAATGCGTCCCCCTCGACGGCCGCATCACTCTGCGAGTGGCCAACGAGAAAAAAGAGTAACTCAACCGGCCGACGGCGGGTGCAAGGAAGCGCCCGCCAAGGCCACAACCAGGAAAGGAATCCGAATATGACGACCATGACCAATCCCAAACGCGCCAAGCGGGCCGCCAAAAGCATCTCCCGCTATGTCGACGACATCGACGAGGCAAACCTCATCGACTTACTCGCCGATGCCATGCACTGGTGCAATCTCAATGCCGAGGACTTTGATCGCTGCCTCCGCATGGCTCGCGACCACTTCGACGCCGAATCAACCGGCAACGCATAGGAGGTGGCCATGCTCTCAGTAACAATCAACCCCTTCTATGCGGCCCGCCTCAAGGGCATGCCGTCACCAGCGGCTAAGAAGCTGGCCCCGGTCTATGCCAAGCTACCGCAGGCACCGATCAACGCCAGTCCGGTCCCTCACCTCACGAGCCTTTACCACAACTCACGGGCTGGCGAATATGGCGACCGTTCTTATCCGGGCAACTGCGGCGGCAACCTCATCAAGGACTTGCTGACCTACTTCCGCCCCGGCCTGGTCTTCGACCCAATGGCCGGCAGCGGCACTTGTCGCGACGTGTGCGAAGAGCTGGGCATTCCCTGCCTATCGTGGGATATCCATGACGGCTTCGACGCTTGCGATCCGAGCGATTTCTGCACCTCGGAAGCGTTCGACTTTATCTGGGCGCATCCGGCCTACTGGCGGCAGAAGCTCTACGCCGACGATCCACGCGACTTGTCACGATCGCCGACGCTTTCGGACTTCCTGCGCCGATACGGCCAGTTCATCCGCAATGCCGCCAAGGCCCTGAAACCGGGTGGCAAACTGGCCATCCTGATGGGCGACTATTGCGACCGGGAGGAAGGATTCGTCCCCCTCACCTTCCACACCAAGCGACTTGCCTTCGAGGCCGGACTCATGCAGCCATGCACCGACATCATCCGATTCAGCCACGGGGCATCGAGCAGCCGGAAGGTTTACCGCTCATCGTTCATCCCCGGCCTGCACGACACGTGCATGGTCTTCGAGAAGCCACGGAAGGAGGCCGCCCATGCTGGTTAGCCATCCCAACGAACACGGCGTGTTAACCGAGGGGCCTCGCCAGCCGGGGCCGATCTCATGCCACGATCACAATTGCCTTGTGCGAAGACGGCCGGTTCCGCTATGGCTTGGACATGATGTACAGCTACGGCGGCTTCGCATTCCCGATCGGCATCAATGACGAATCGTTCGACTCGCTCGCGAAAACACGGACGGCAGCCATCGAGGCAATGCTGCATCATTTGCCTCAGCCGTATCCATCCGAGCCAGCCAGCGTGCATGCCGAGCTGCGCGACCTTCGCGAACAGGTCGAAGGCCACCTGCGGCAACCAAGCCTCTTCTGACCGGCATGACGCACGACCCGCTCGACGACCTTTTTCACGCCTGCGCCTTACGGGCCTTCCTTGAGCAATCGGCGCAATGCCGCCAATGGCCCGACCAGGAGGCAACGCGCCGCCGGGCTTACTCCCTCTACGAGGAAGCCCTCGCCGAGAAAGGCAGTCGCACGCGCCAACACGCCAAGCTTTGACATTCGCAATCCGTCGCGCTATAGCTCCGTCGAACTACAGCGGAGCACGCATGACGGATTGGATCAAACGAACGCAGCCGATTCAGGTCGGAGATACGGTCGGTTACAGCAAGCGCTTTCTGCAAAGCACCGGCCAGTACACCGGAGACGTCCCGTTCGCGCGCGGCAAGGTCACGGCCCTGCTACCGCTTAGCACCGACACCATTCTGGCCGAGATCGATTGGGACAAGCCTGAGCTACCTCCCCGAGTCAACGTCAAGAACCTCTCGACCATCAAGCAAATCCAGCTCGGCGAATAACCTCCTGACGCCTCACCATAAAAACCGGGGCATCCTTTCCCCGGCAAGCCTTCCATTGAGCGTCCCAAAGTGACACGCCGCAGCCGCATCCAGCGTCATCGGCGTTGCCATCCCGGCACACTTCGGCACCGCTCAGGAAGGTCGATGGAGGAGCATCCCGCTCCGCAGTCAGTCTTCTAACTCCTGCGCAGGAGAAAAAAGCCAAATCGAGTGCAGACATCTTCCCTATGCAGTGCATAGGTGTCTTTTTCACCGTGAAAATGCATGAAAGAAATCCTGCCAGCTTGAAAGACTGATGGCTTTCTGGCTTGCTGACGTGAAAGCAAGAAAGAAATCTGACTGGCAATCAAGACAGAATGAAATCATGAAAGATTGCAAGCAATCATGCTTGGTAGATTGTCAGAACGTCACGTTGTAAGACTGTTAGCATGCAAGAATGAAAACATGCTGGCCGTCATGCTTGAAAGCTTGTCGGACTGCAAGATTGATTTCCTGCTTGCATGTTTGCATGTAATCGTGCTATGGCTTGCCCATGATTATTGCCGTTGCGAATTCCAAGGGCGGGGTCGGCAAGTCGACGCTCGCAGTTCACCTGGCGGCCTGGCTCCACGAGCAGGGCTGCCGCGTCACACTGGCCGACTGCGACACCCAGCAATCAAGCTCCGAGTGGATACGCGAGGCTGTGCCTGCCATTAAGGCCGTCCGCCTCGACAACCCGGACACGATCCTGAACGAATTGCCCAGCCTTGGGCAGGATGCCGACTTCGTCGTGGCCGATGGACCGGGCAGCCAGACCGAGACCAGCCGTGCGCTATTGCTCCGCGCCGACTTGGCGATTGTGCCATGCAAAGCGAGCATGCTTGAAATACGGGCACTGGCCAAGGCAACCGAAGTGTTGCGCCAGGCGCAAGACATCAGGGGAGGGATACCCAAAGCCGTGATCGTCTTGAGCATGGTCGGGCAGCACTACCGACTGACCCAAGACATGAAAGACGCCGCCACCGCACTGAATTTGCCGCTGGCAGCTAAGGCCATGATTCTGCGGCAGATTTACGCGGATGCGCCAGGGCAGGGATCTGTCGTTTGGCAGATGGGGTCGCGGGCGAAGGACGCCGCCCACGAAGTTGACGACCTGTTCCGCGAGATACTGCCGGATGTCGTCAAGAAACGGCTCGCTGTTTCACGCCGCGCCGCGAACACATAGAGGGATTATGGCTGAGCAACGTCGCAGCTTAACCGAAGGATTGAAAACCACACCGCCGCCGATCGACAAAAGCATCGAGAAGGGCTTCGTCTATCAAGACAAAGCACCGGCTACTGCACCCGCTTTGACAGCTACGCCCACGACGCCACGCATCAACCGCGTTCCAATCGGCACACGCATGCGAGAAGATTTTTCCAAGGCCCTCAAACGCGCATCGCTCGAACGCCAATTGGAAGGCGTTGAGCCGAATTCTTTGCAAGACATCCTCGAAGAAGCCGTAGAACCCTGGCTTAAGTCGAACGGATACCTCAAATGATTTCTGATTCCGACTCTGCCTCGAAATCAATAGGGGCGGGGAGGGCTGGTATTTCGACTAATGGCAACTGCTGCTGCCGGGCTGCGCCCTTCAAGTGATACGTTTTGACAAATGCCAGACGGTCGCCGTTGAACATGAACCGGATGTTGACGAAGAAGACCCCATCGCTGGGGCTGCGGTACAGGAATTCCTTTTCGAGCAGTTCCCGGACACCACGCTGGTAGGTGCGGTCACTCATGCCGTGGTCCTTCGCCACGTACTGATTCAGCTTGATTTCATCGGAGCCAGGATTGGCACGCATCTGGTGATAGACCAGTTCAAAGACCTGGATGCCGGTCTTCGACAGTCCGGCGGCCTGCTTGATGCCATCGAGGAACAGTTTGACGAACCGGCTGCTGTCGACTTCTTCTTCCCACCAGAACCCCATGCCGCCGATGCCTTTGATTTCGCCGGTGCTGTTATCGACGATCATCGAGGCCTTGCCGCCAGGCACATGAAACCGCTTGTTGCGAGTCGGCATTCCGTTCGTCGAAGGGACGCTCGGGTTGGTGCGGTAGACGGGGAAGCCGCGCTTCGTACTGATTTGATTACCCGGCTGTTCCGCAATCTGGCGCTGATCCGTCATTTTCCCCCTCCATTTTTGTCACTTAACAGTCAGCACACTGGCAGACGACCGACAAAAGCGCAAGCGATTTCTGACGGCCAACCGTCCATTCGTGACGCTTCACCGCCCGAATCTGTCGTTTCCGATTCAACAAAATCAAACAGTTATGCCGTTCCTCTTTCTTATACTTAAAAAGCCCTGCACTGAACCCGACGACGGCGCGCGTTCCAATGCGCTGGCGACGGCGGAGGGTATCACTGCCCTTTTTTAAGAAGGCGCGGCAGCATCAGAAATCAGCAACAACAGTGTAGAGATGCCTGACAAGTCATTGATCGTTCAGCACAACTACAGAACCGAATCGCCGGAGGTTGGTGCTTAGATTGAAGTGGCATTCAGGAAGAAGTGACCAGGTTCCCGAGTGGACCTATGGGAAAATCGAACGCTGAGGGCATTCAGAGACGCGATTCAGGTGAAAATGCCACTTGGCTACCCCCTGAATCCTTTCCCCCACCTGGCCCGCTCTCTATTGCGCTCGGCTATTGATTTCTCCATAAGTCGATCACAACCGACTTTTCGGATGAGACTTAGAGCATCTACGGCGGTTCGTAGCAAGCACCGCTGCTATGCCCTAATGGCTGACATGCGTATACTATCCACACGTTTGGGGACAGTGCTGCACGATCGGCCCGGTTCCATATCTGAATCGAGGGCGACCATGTTGCGCCGGCGGCCGCGGCTAGCAAGAGCGCCAAGGAGCTCCCAAAATCACCTTCGGAGGTGAATTGACATGCCTGCAGTGACTGGTATCGCCATGCAGAGTCGGCGATAGGCTTGGGCCGAATCCGTAGATTTTAGCGGATTTCCGCAAGGCAGCTTGACCCAAAGGCCGACAATCGTGATGATGGTTTTAGGATAAGGTACCAAGCAGATGCGCGCGGTTTCGTCCAATCTGATGGCGGGTTTGCTGCTAATCCAGGCATTGTCTGGTTGGTGCTGGCATCCTGCGCGCGACTGCGCCCTCGAAACTTCCTCAATCCAGGTTGTCTCGACCGTCAGGTGTTGCGATTGCGAGGACGCCGGGGAAGGGGAGCCTTCGCAGGCCCCGTGCAACTGTCGGCTAGAGTGCAGTGGCGTCTGCACGTTTGTCCCTCCCGAGAAGACTCAACTCGATGCGCCGCAACTGGTGTTTGGCTTCGACTATTTGGCCTTCATTGCCGTGGTCGCAGACAGCCAAACTGAATCCTCCAATTGGGCTTATGTTGCTAGTGGAGCCTCCGCACTGGAGCCTCCGCTTCGCCTTCACCTCTTGCATCAAATCCTCTTGATTTGAAGCGTCTCGCCCACGACTGACCCTCTGCGGTTGGTGCTGCGCGCTCAGTGAAGTGAGCCCGGCAGTTCTCTTTGGGCCTAAGAATCCTTTGGTACGCCTGATCGGCCGACACCTTGGATTATTTCCTCGGAGCTTTACGTATGTCTCAATCTGCAAGCACGCACCGCGGCGCTCTGATGCCACCGCCAGTGACCGAACCGGCAAGCCCAGCCGCTCCACCGCGCCGAAGCGCCGCACTTTGGCCCTGGCTCACAAAGATGATACCGACGGCAGCCGTCGTCGGCGGCTTGGCCGCTCTAGCGGTTTGGGGTCATAGCACCGACTGGAAGCTCCCGAAGTTCTCTGCCCTCATTGGGAGTGGCGACCTGGTTCAAAGGGACTGGTGCGAGGAGCACGGTGTCCCTGAATCGAAGTGTGTCGAGTGCAACCCAGACTTGCTGCCTAAGGGGCCGGACTATGGTTGGTGTGCCGAGCACGGCGTTCACAACTGCCCGCTCCACCATCCAAACGTCGCTCAGTTGAAAGAAACGCCATCGATTGTGCACGCCGACTTCGAACGGGCAAAGCGTGCTTTGGAATTGGCGGACAGGCCGAAGAACAACAGCGCGTGCAAGGTGTATCAGCGGCGTATTCAGTTCGCGTCGCTCGAAGCAGTAAAACATGCCGGCGTAGACGTGGAACTGGTGGAACGCCGTGCGATCAGCGAATGGATCGGCGGCAACGGCGATATCACATACGACCAAACGCGATACGCCAATCTGTCACCGCGAGCAGCGGGAACGATCTGGCGCGTCGAGAAGAAGGTCGGCGACCGCGTACGCGCAGGCGAGGTGGTGGTAATCCTCGACTCGTTGTTGATCGGTCAGGCGAAGAGTGAACTCGTAGACGCACTCGTTCAGGAAGACCTCCTTCGAAAGACAATGGAACGGTTGCAAGCTCTTCCCGAAGGTTCGATTGCGGGCCGACAGGTGCTGGAAGCCGAGGCTGCATTTGAAAAGGCCCGCGTTGCTGTGCTCAAGACGCAGCAAGCGTTTGCCAACCTGGGAATACCCGTCGACTTGGGTACATTGAAGGGCCTGTCGAGTGAGGAGCGGGTAGCTCGCTTGCGGCACCTTGGTCTGGAAGATGCGCTCTCACCTGACTTGCTTAGCACGGTCGTAACGGCCAACCTCTTGCCCGTTCGCTCCCCAATGGATGGCGTTGTCATCGAACGACAGGTGGTCGCCGGTGAAGTGGTTGATACGTCGACGATCCTGTTTCAAATCGCGGATGCGAGCCGGATGTGGCTGAACCTAAACGTCCCGCTGGAAGAGGCAGGCAGATTGTCCGTAGGTCAACCGGTCCGATTCCGGCCGGATGGAAGCCAGCAAGAAATCACGGGGTCCCTGAGTTGGATCAGCACTGCCGCCGACAAGAAGACTCGGATGGTCAAAGTCCGGGCTGAATTGCCGAACGCCGACGGCGGGCTTCGTGACGAGACCTTCGGGGCAGGCCGGATCATCCTCCGTGAAGAGCCGGAAGCAATTGTTGTCCCGAACGAGTCGGTCCACTGGGAAGGCTGTTGCCACGTCGTCTTCGTGCGAGACAAGCATTACTTCGACAGCCCGGAAAGCCCCAAGGTCTTCCATGTCCGCTCGGTCCGGCTGGGGGCAAAACAGGACGGATTCACGGAAATTATCGCGGGCCTTCTGCCCGGCGAAGTTGTGGCAACGAAGGGAAGCGACGTGATCAGCGCCCAGCTTTTGAAGAACAATTTGGGCGAAGGCTGTACCTGCGGCAAGTAAGGAGGCTTGACGGACCGTGCTCAACTCGATCATCGATTTTTCGCTCCGCCACCGCGCGCTGGTAATCCTAGCGGTCCTGGCGTTTGCTGCCGCGGGCGCCGTGTCATTGCGACACTTGGATATCGACGCGTTTCCCGACACGACGCCGGTTCAGGTACAAATCAACACCATCGCTCCATCACTCTCACCGGAAGAAGTCGAGCGGCAGATCACCTTTCCGGTTGAGCAAGCGATCAGCGGCCTGCCGGGTCTGGAAATGCTGCGGTCGATCTCAAAGTTCGGCCTGTCGCAAGTGGTGGTGACATTCGAGGACGGCATCGACATCTATTTTGCCCGGCAGTTGATCAACGAGCGACTAACTACCGTCGTTCTGCCAGATGGAATCAGTCGCCCACAAATGGGCCCGGTGTCGACGGGATTAGGCGAGGTTTTCCATTACGTGCTCACCTACGAGGGCGTGGACGTTTCGACATTGCCAGAGGCGAAACGTATCGAGTTGCTGACCAATCTGCGCACAACGCATGATTGGGTCGTAAAGCCACAGTTGCGCTCGGTGCGCGGGGTCGCGGAGGTGAACAGTTGGGGCGGATACGAGAAGCAGTACCAGGTGCGAATTGATCCCGATCGCTTGATCAAATACGAGTTGACCTTTGACGAAGTCGTCGAGGCGGTTGCCGCCAACAACCGCAATGTCGGCGGCGGCACGATCACCGAAGAGAAACGGTTGCAGCTTGTTCACGGCGTCGGCCGCACGGTAAATGCTCAACAGATAGAGAATATTGTAGTCACCGCTAAGGATGGCGTGCCGATCCGGGTGCGCGACGTGGCCGACGTACAGGTCGGCCACGAGATTCGCCGCGGCACTGTCACAGCCAATGGTCGTGGGGAAGCTGTGCTCGGCCTGGGTTTCATGTTGATGGGCGAAAACAGCCACGACGTGACGTGGGCGCTCAAGAACAAGCTCGAAGAGATTAAGAGTACGCTTCCGAGCGGCATGCAGATTCAAACCGTCTATGACCGGACTGAACTGATTGACCACGTCATCGAGACAGTCAAGAAGAACCTGCTGGAAGGCGGACTTCTGGTGGTTGCGGTCTTATTCGTCTTTCTTGGCAACTTGCGAGCCGGATTGATTGTGGCGCTTGCAATACCGCTTTCGATGTTGTTTGCCTTTTCGGGCATGTTGCAGTTTGGGATCTCAGCCAGTCTCTTGAGCCTCGGGGCAATCGACTTCGGTCTCGTCGTCGATAGTTCGGTCGTGATGGTCGAGAACTGTGTGCGTCATATTGCACATGGGGACAACCGCAGACGAAGCATGATCGACGTGGTGCGCGACGCGGCTGTCGAGGTTCGCAAGCCCACCATGTTCGGCGAGCTGATCATCATGATTGTTTACCTTCCGATCCTCACGCTTGAAGGGGTCGAAGGGAAGTTGTTCCGGCCGATGGCATTGACGGTAATCTTCGCCCTGGCCGGCTCGATGGTCCTGTCGCTGACGCTGATGCCCGTGTTAGCAAGCCTCCTTTTGCCCAAGAAGATAGAGGAACGCGACCCTCTGCTGATCCGCATCCTGAAGCGGCTCTATAAGCCAGTGCTGCATTTCACGATGACGCACAAGGTCGCCGTGATCGCCTTCGCTGTGGGCGCCTTGGTGTTCGCTTTCGGTGTGATTGCTCCACAACTCGGCTCCGAGTTCGTGCCCAAGCTGTCGGAAGGGGCCATCGTGGTGAATGTGGTCCGCCTAGCGGGCACGGACCTGGAGGAGACCAACCGCTACAACACGCAGATGGAGCGGACGCTGCTTGAGAAATTCCCCTCGGAAATCGCCCAGGTGTGGAGCCGTGTAGGCACGGCCGAGGTTGCCACGGACCCGATGGGAGTCGAGCTGACTGATTTGTTCATCACTTTGCGGCCACGTGGCGAGTGGAAGCGCGCCGAGACACAGGACGAGTTGACCGTCTCGATCCAGGAGGAACTCCGCGCCCTCCTCGGCCCGAGGCTTGCCATGACTCAACCGATCGAGATGCGGATGAATGAGATGATCTCGGGTGTTCGATCAGAAGTCGCAGCGATTCTCTATGGGGATGACTTTGATGTGCTGGTCAAGAAGGCCAGTGAAATCGAAGGCGTGCTGCGCTCGATCGATGGAGCAGCCGATGTGAACACGGAGCAAATGACTGGCCAGCCTGTCCTCCAAATCCATATCAAGCAGGATGAAATCGCCCGCTACGGAATCCCTGCAAAGACGATCCTGACCCTCGTTGAATCGCTAGGCAGCAACCATGTTGGTGAAGTCTACGAAGGCCAATTGCGATTTCCGCTGGTCGTTCGTCTCCCCGAGAAGGCCCGAGCGAATTCGGACGCAATCAAGTCGATCCTCGTAGCCACTCCGACCGGAGAGAATATCCCGTTATCGCGGCTGGCCACGGTCGAGACCGTGGAAGGACCAAACACGATTAAACGCGAGTGGTACCAGCGTCGCATCACCGTTTCGGCCAACGTGCGGGGTCGGGATATGGGAACCTTCGTGGCTGAGGCGCGTCGAAAAGTAGCCGAGCAGGTGCAACTGCCCACGGGCCGCTATCGCGTTGAGTGGGGCGGTCAGTTCGAAAACCTCGCGCGCGCCCAGTCGCGCCTGATGCTTGTGGTCCCCATTGCGCTAGTCATGATCTTCGCATTGCTCTACATGACGTATCGCAATGTCGTCGACTCCGTGAGAGTCTTCACCGGAGTTCCTTTTGCTTGGATTGGGGGCATCGTCGCGCTCTGGATTCGGGATATGCCGTTTTCAATCTCAGCCGCGGTAGGATTCATTGCATTGTCAGGGGTCGCTGTGCTGGACGACATGCTGTTAGTCTCAACAATCCGCCAATTGCGGCGGTTGGGGCGCTCATTGGATCAGGCCGTGGAAGAAGCAGCCATGACGCGACTTCGGCCGATCTTAATGACTACGCTCGTTGCAAGCCTCGGCTTCGTGCCGATGGCTTTTAGCACCGGCATGGGTGCAGAGGTTCAACGGCCGCTGGCCACCGTCGTGATCGGCGGCGTGTGTAGCGCCATGATCATGAGCCTGCTGGTGCTGCGCGTCCTTTACATGATCTTCAATCTTCCAATTCGCTCTCACGACGACGTGGAAGCCATTGAACAAACACAGGACTCATTCGACATCCGAGAGGAATCGGAGATTGTTTCAGTACGGTTACCTTAGGTTCGCGCGAACAACACAAAAGGAGAAGCAATGTCTTTAAACATCAAGTGGATTGGTTTGGCAATGGTGCTAGGCTCCGCGATGGTTTTTGTCGGCGGCTGCGGCCAGGCGCAGCCAGGACAGGGCGAAGCTGGAGCCCCGGCAGCGACGAAAGTCGCGGCCCCAGAGCACGGCGGATGGTGGTGCGTCGAGCATGGCGTCCCGGAAGGGAGTTGTGCGCAATGCAGCACGAAACTGGCCGCCGAGTTTCAGAAGAAGGGCGACTGGTGCAAAGAACACAACCGGCCGGAGTCACAGTGCTTCATTTGCCACCCAGACTTCGAAGCGAAATTCGCCGCTCAGTATGAAGCCAAATTCGGTACGAAACCGCCGGCGCGGACGGAATGAGGGTCCGGACGAAACGTCCCTCATTGTTCAAAAGCCCGTGCGGCCTTTTTCGGACTACTTCTGCTTTCTAAAGGAGTGCAAGAATGTATTCTCAGCAATTTTCGAGACGATGGTTTGTCGCCGTTGTTATGACTGTTGCGATTGGCTTTAGCTCGACCGCTGGGGCGGCAGAGACAAACGCCGCGACAACAATAACGACGAAAAAGATGTGTCCAGTGTGCGCCAAGAAAATAGCGGACAAAGTTCGCAAACTCGACGGCGTGGCTGAAGTGCGTGCGGACGTCGAGTCAAAAACGTTCGTGATCCATCCTGTTCGCGGCCGCGCGCTTTCGCCGCGAGAGCTTTGGGAGACCGTGGAACATGGTGGTGAGCAACCGATCCGGTTAGCTGGTCCAAATGGGACCTTCGAGGCAAAGCCGAAGTTCTAAGCGGCCGATAGCGGCATAAGATCGTGCCCAACGAACTTTCGCACTGACAAAACCAAGTCGAAGTCCCAAAGGGCACGCGGATGCAGCCATTACGCAAACCTGGTTGAATTAGGACGGACAGAATATGCCACGAAAAAGACGCGGGCGCCCTCTGACTTACAAGTTTGCGGAGCGTAAACGGCTGGCGGAACTGATTCAACGGCACGGTGCCAGTAGAACGCGCGAGATGCTATCGAATTCGATCTGCGCTGCCACTCTCCTGAAGTTCGCGAAAGAGTTTGGAATTGGACTGAAGCAAGGGCGAAGACCGCGCGAAGCGGCCTAGTGTGGCAACCATGAGTCAGCGGATCGATAGGGCGACTCGGTGACAGCACATTTTGCTCGCACGGTGCGGGCAGGACCACAATAACGAACGAAAGGACCGTGCCATGAATCAGGCGACTGTCTCCAATTCGAGGCGACCTCGGAACATTCGAATTATCTTGGGACGCGTGCTCCTCGTGATGGCCCTTCTTGAGATCGTCGGCGCTACCTTGGCGATGTGGAACGGAGGCTCGCTCCTCGGTGCCAGCGAACAGCACTACTTCAGCGATGGACTCATATGGGCGCTGGCAGGAATCGGCTTCATGATCGATGGCACGGCGGATCGGCGGGCAACTTAGTCGTGGTGTGAGATGGTAGCAATGCTGGCGGCAGGTGCTGCATCAGCAGTTGAACTCATGAAGGAGGGTCGAAGCTATGACCCACGTTGTCTGTCAGCCGTGTTTTGACTGCAAGTACACGAACTGTGTCGTCGTTTGTCCGGTGGAATGCTTCTACGAAGGCGAGCAACTGTTGTATATCCAGCCAGACGAGTGCATCGATTGCGAAGCGTGCGTGCCCGAATGTCCGGTAGAGGCAATCTATCAGGAGGATGACGTGCCGGAAGAATGGAAGGACTTCATTGCCCTCAATGCCGAGATGGCACCAAAGTGCCCCAGCATTACCGAGCAAAGGCCACCCTTGGAGGGCCCGCTGTGCAACCGCCGGAAATGAGGAGCCGTTATCAGGACTTCAGGAAGTGGGTGGCCCGATGCTAGCTATTGCCGTTGATTTGACGACGCGCGCCTTCGAGCTGTACACCCACCGTCCGCAACGGGTCCGACAGATCGCTTATTTTGCACAGCGGTTCCGCAGAAATGGCATGGCACCCAAGGTGTTGCGAGCCGTTCAGAACCGCAGGATGCGGCGAACGATCTCGTATGCGTATCAACGATCCCCCTACTATCGTTCCCACTTCTCACAGACTGGCCTTCATCCGCGTGATATTCGCACGATAGCCGACCTGCGTCACCTGCCGTTCACTACCGCGGCCGATATTCGCAATTGGCAGCAATTTCTCTGCGTTCCAGAAGATGACGTGTCAGCCGTTTTCACGACATCCGGTACGACCGGTGAACCGAAACGAGTTTATTTTACGTCGCGGGAGCTGAACGCAATGACGAACTTTGCTGCGTTCGCGCTCCGCTTCGGGCAGCCCGGTCGGCTGGTCGCGCTTCTCGCGCTACCGATGAGTCACGGTTTTTGGATCGGCTCGGCGACCGCGCAGCGCGTCGTGGAGCGGGCTGGCGGCCTGCCATTGCCGGTCGGAGCGGACGACCCAGTGGAGGCCGTTGCCTGGATGAGGCGATTCTCGCCGAACGTGGTCATCTCCTCCTGCTCCTACCTTGCCGCAATTACCCGACAAGCGGAGCGAGAGGGATACCGGCCTCGGCTGGAGCGCGTACTTCTCGGAGGCGAAACGGTAACGCCCGATCGCCGATCGCTGTTCCAAGAGTACTGGAATACTGAGGTGTTGGACAGCTACGGCTCTACGGAGATCGGCGGAGGACAGACCCTCGCCTTGCCGGAGTGCACAGCATTCAACTTGAACGACATGCACCTCGTCACGGAGATTATCGATCCTGACACAGGACAATCTACTGACGAGGGCGAGTTGGTCTTCACCACGTTGCTGCGGGAGGCGATGCCCCTGTTGCGATATCGGTCCGGCGATCGCGGTCGCTGGTCACTGTGCCCTTGTGGACTGCCCTTCCAGGCAATTCAACTCACGGGTCGCACGGACGACATGTTTGTGGCAGGCGACATGAACTTGTACGCCAATGTGGTCGCCGCCGCAGTTGAGCGAGTCACAGGCGCAACCGGACGAATCACAATCGAATTGGACAGAGTGGAAGCCGCAGATCGTGTGGTCCTGCGCGTCGAGGGAAAGGACGTAAACGAGGACGCCGTGCGCGGGGCGCTGTTTGTCGCGTACCCGGAGTTTTCAACCAACATCTCTAACGGAAATATCTTGCTCGATATTCAAATTGGCGTATCGTTGGGATCGCAGATCAAAGCCTTCAAGATTGTCGACCGACGTTCCGGGTTCGGAGATCATCGGCAAGTCATCCCCATGGAGGGGGCTTAGCTATGGTGACAAGTGACAGTGTCCTTCAAACGTACGAGGTGCGAGTCGGAAACTTGGATTGCGACCACGATGTCGCGGCGCTGAAGCGCGCCTTGTCCGGCGTCACCGGTCTAGGCGAAGTGAAGGTTCTGCCTAATTCCGCCAAAGTGTTCCTGACTTATGACCCGGCGACGACTTCGGTTGAAAGGCTTAATGAAAAGCTCGATTCGCTTGGTTTCCCACCGCAAAAGGGAATTGGGATGGCGGCCCGACCCAGACCCTGGCGCAATCCCAAGGTAATCGCGTCTGCAGCGTCAGGGCTTTTGCTTCTACTTGGATGGCTGTTTGGCCTGGCCGGCGCATCCGAATCGGTTTCGACAGCCACCTATATTGCGGCAATCCTCCTCGGCGGCTACTTCTTCGGACGAGAGGCCATCGAAGAACTGATATTCGAACGTCGGGTCGGTATCGAATTCTTGATGAGTACGGCTGCAATTGTCTCGGCCTCGATGGGCCAGGCAGCCGAAGGTGCGATGTTGGCCTTCCTGTACTCCATTTCCGAGGCGGCTGAGGGGTATACCGAGGAAAAGACCCGCTCGGCAATTAAGGCTCTCATGGATCTTACGCCGAAGCACGCGCTCGTGAAGCGAGAGGGACTCGAATTGGAGATCCCGGTCGAGGAAATCGTGCTTGGCGATGTGTTCATTGTCCGTCCCGGACAGTCCGTGGCGACCGACGGCCTCGTGTTAGTCGGTAGTTCTGGGGTGAACCAAGCGCCGATCACCGGCGAGAGCGTGCCGGTCGAGAAGCAGCCCGGCGATACCGTCTTTGCCGGGACAATTAACGGTGAAGGCGTCTTAGAGGTCAAGGCAACGAAGACCTTTGCGGAGAACACGGTCTCTCGGATCATCGAAATGGTTGAGGAAGCGCAGGAGCGCAAAGGGAAGAGCCAGAGGTTCATTGAGCGCTTTGGCACGCGCTACAGCCCCGGCGTTCTGCTTATTGGTATTTTGTTGGCCGTCGTACTCCCGCTCGTTTTTGGCACCGACTGGGTAACGTCTCTCACACGTGCCACCGTGTTTATCGTAGCGGCAGCGCCCTGCGCATTGGTTATTTCAGTCCCAATCACTCTGGTGGCAGCTCTAGGGACGGGGGCGCGCCAAGGCGTGCTCATCAAAGGGGGGATGTACCTGGAAGAGTTGGCGAAGATTAAGACCGTTGCTCTAGACAAGACCGGCACGCTGACGCGTGGTGAACCGGAGGTGACAGACATACTGGCTTGCGCCGATGGACGCGCTGACGTCGAATCGCCGGAACAACTACTAGCTCTGGCAGCAGGCGTCGAGCGGTACAGCGAGCACCCGCTAGCCCGCGCCATTCTTCGCCACGCTCAAACGAAGTCCGTTGCACCGGTTGATATCACCGAGTTTCGGGCGATGACTGGTGCGGGCGCATCCGGCCGCTTCCAGGATCGGAGTATCTTTATCGGGAAGCCAGATTTCTTTGAGAAGCAACTCCGCGTCAACTTGGACCGTATCCGTGACGAGATTGACCGGCTACAGGACGAAGGCAAAACGGCTGTGCTTCTCGGTGATGATGAACGTGTTTGGGGCGTGCTCGCTCTCCGTGACAATGTCCGTCCCAATGCACGGAAGGCCATTGATGCATTGCACACAGTTGGCGTGCAGACCGTGGCCATGTTGACCGGGGACAACCTACGCACGGCTCAGACTATCGCCCGCGAGCTCGGCATCGACCAGGTCTACGCGGATCTGAAGCCAGAGGACAAGGTAGTGAAGGTGCGAGAGCTCGCCCAAAAGTACGGGCACGTCGCCATGGTTGGGGATGGAGTAAACGACGCGCCAGCCCTTGCCGAGGCGACGGTCGGCATCGCGATGGGGACGGCCGGGACGGACGTAGCACTAGAGACGGCGGATGTCGCCTTGATGGCCGACGATTTGGAGAAGCTCGTTTACGCGCTACGACTGGCTCGACGCACCCAGTCCGTTGTCAACCAGAACCTCGCACTTTCCATGGTTGTTATCGGGGTATTGGTTGTGGGGGCAGTCGCCGGGGTCTTCTCGTTGCCCGTCGCCGTCGTGGGACACGAGCTCAGCGAGTTCATTGTGATCGCAAGTGGGCTGCGCATGTTGCGCAGTTGAAAGGGAAATAGACTCGTCGGAAAAGACGGTCCGTCAGAGTTAACCGCTCGTACGCGGTTGTCTCAGAAGAAACAATACATGCGAACAGGGAGGTTCTCATGCGAGACATCATTCCATGCGCCGAAGTCGCGTATTTATTGGCAAGGATCCGCTTACGATCCCTCCTTGTCGCCTTAACCTTCTCAGTGCTCCTCTTCGGTGCGCAGCGGCGGGCGGACGCACAAGCTCAGCTTGCTGAAGACATTATCGTCATCACCAAGGGAGTGCGCGAGCAGGAGAGCGGACGGACAACATCGCACTTGGGCAACACCCCCGGCGCCGGTCAGAGCCGCTTTGGGATCGTCCCGGGAAGTGGCGAACCTAGGTTGGGCGAACGGATCGCCGGCACGGGGATGGCTCGTCGTGACGTACTTTCCGCAGCGTCAGCTCCTGCTGGTGGACAGCCCTTCGGCGCTCCTGAACCGATCATCGCGCCGCCACCGAAGCTTTCGGCCTCTGAGTTGCCGCTCTACGGATCTTTGGAGATTCCTCGCCAAGACGAGGAAGGACCGTCTGATGGATTAACCCTCGACATGGCGATCGAGCGGCTCAGGCGCGAAAATTTTGATTTGCGGACAAAATTCCAGGAGATCCCAAAAGCTCAGGCAGATATCCTTTCGGCCGGGCTGCGAGGGAACCCACTAGTTTTTGCCAGTGCCGACGACGTGCCCTACGGCAGTTACTCACCGCAAAGGCCTGGCGAGAATGGATACGGCATCACAGTGATTCAGCCTTTTGATGTGAACCACAAGCGTGGCGTACGGGTTCTCTCCGCTCAGCGAGCCAAACGCGTGCTTGATGCTCAATATCAAGATGCAGTCCGGCTTGAGATCGACAATCTCTATACGGCGTTCGTGGACGTGCTTGCAGCACGGGAAGCGGTTCGGTATCTGGAAGCCAGCCTGACAGGACTGAACGAGGCACAAACCGTCGCCAAGCAACAGCTTCGAGGTCAAGAACGATCGGGAATTGAACTTGACCGCCTCACCGTTCAGCAAGACTCCGCACTGATCGCCTTAGACGAAGCCAAGGCATCCTTGTCAAAGACCAACCAGATCCTAGCAGCCCGACTAAACATTCCTGCGATCGAAGGAGATCAACTTGCTGTGCGAGGTCGGATCATCACTTCAGCCGATAACATCGCACCGCTGGAAGAACTCATCGGATTGGCTCAAGCGAACCGTCCAGACCTTATGGCCTATCGCTTAGGAATTCAGCGTGCCCAAGCGGACGTAAGCCTCGCGCGCGCGGAGGCGTTCCCTGATGTTTTCGTATTGTACACGCCATTCGGTTACCGGAACAACACGCCCACGGGTGGCCAAGACGCGACCTCGTGGAGCCTCGGCGTGATGGCAAGCGTGCCGCTATTCAACAGGAACCAGGGCAACATCCGTCGAGCAGAAATCAACGCGTCACAGACAACGATTGAGTTGGCAGGAATACAACGACAAATCGACACTGAAGTGCGAGGTGCGTTTAGAGACTTTGAAACCTCGCTTGGGACAGTGCAGCGGCTCGAACGCACCGTTCTACCACGGGCGCGTTCAATACGCGACAGGACGTTTGAGCTATTCAAGGCCGGCGAGGAGGGGGCGATCGGCTACCTCAATGCGCAGCGTGAGTATAGCGAAGTCGTCAGACAATATCGAGATGCCTTGATCCGCCATCGCCGCACCGCGCTGCGACTCAATACGGTCGTTGCACTAAGAATCCTTCCCTGACCTGTCAGACGGCGTTCAAACCAGCCATCTTGAGTTATGAGTATCCATCCCCTACCTCTTAGTTGGTTCAGACCCTGAATAAGTGATCGCAACCGAACAATTCGGAACCTACTCAGATTTACAGTTCAAATCGTGCGAACTAATGGCGCGATTCTAAACGAAGTACAGCAGTGCGATCGGTTACAAGCTGCGCAAATTGCTTCCGTTGCTCATCTGGAAGAAAGCTGTGTACTATCAGAGCGGTGGCTTTGGGTGCCGCCAACGTGAGTTCATCCAAAACTCGTATCGCCGGCTTCTCGGGAAGATTGCAGTATTTCGCAAAATCGAGCCAATCGGCGCGATCGAGCCGATCTTTTTTGCCAACGAGAGGCAATGCCAGCGGATCATCGGGGATTACCAATCGCGTGCATACCAGGTCGTAGGCCGGGGTAAGCCGCATAACGCCATCTTCGCCAGTCAGCAGCGAGAAGTTCTTCAAGTGCATATCCCCATTGCCTGACCACCAAATGAAAAGCATTAGCCGGTAGAGCTTGAGAATCTCGACAAGCGGCTCCGTCGCATACTTGCGAAGGAGCCGGACGCAGAACTCTGCCGATCCGTCGTACTTCTCCTTGGGCGACTTCTCGGCGAGTTGGCAGAAATCTTCCTGGCGGAGCTTTCGCCGGCTTGGTAAGCGATCGAAGCGGCGGACCACATAGGCGAGGGAGCCACCCTTGAGGGTGACAAGTCCGCTCGGCGCGACTTCAATGCCGACGAGCCTTGCTAGTTGCGTGGTGACGTGTTCGTTCTCGGGCAGGAAGGGATATGTCTCCGTCTGCGGCTTCAAGATATAGCGACCGCCTTCGGCCTCGACTTGCAGCGTTTCGCGGTCAGCGGAAAGCCCAACGGAGATCTTCTTCTGCACGCCGGAGAGCGAAGTGTGCCCGACCATCGCCAGCGCCGCTGTATGAAGCTTGCCTAGCTCAATGTCCAGGTGCGGCACCTTGGCCGATCCGAAGAGCGCCCGCAGACAGCGCGCATGGTAGTCGGCTTCGCCCCGCACGTTTTCAAGGCAGATGCGGCAGACCCGGCTCATACGCCTTCCTCCACCGGAAGGATTTCAACCGCGCCGATGCAATCGGCGCAGGTGGCGACAAGAAGGCCGAATGCGTCGTCCTTGGAAATCTTGAGCTTCTTGGTCGCAAGCTCCAGCAACCATCCTTCCGGCAGCAGATTCTCGAAGTAGGGATGGAGTCCCTCCGTGACATAGGGCTCAGGCCGCAGCGGAATGGTGAGTGACACCGGAACAGCATCGCGTCGCGCTAGCCATTCCGCGTCGTAGGCAAACGCGACCTGCTTGCCGGTTTCCACAAGCGTGCCGACAGGCTGACCATCAAGGCACACAATAGCGCGACGTTCCGTCATGGTTGTTCATCCTGCCGGGGAGCATCAACGATTCCCAGCGACTTGCCGAATACGGCGAGCACCTTCTTGACGACGCTCAAACGGACGGACGGTTTGCCACGCTCAAGCTCGGAAACGAACCGCGTGCCGACGCCGGCCAGTTCGCCCAGCTCGCGCTGCGTCATCTGGCCCGCCTTGCGGCGGTCCCGGACGAACGTCCCGATGGTTTCCTCGATTTCCTTGCCCATACCTGCTCTTTTCGGCCAGTATTATTCCCGAACGGGAAGATTTAGGCCATCTGGAGCAACTCTAGCCCATTTCAAGCCGCCTGGCAACGAGAATGATACCGATCGGGAATAAATGATATTCCACTGCCTCCGAAGTCCATGCAATCGGCACAACTGACGACAAATGATCCCGATCGGGAATAGAGTCGATCGTTCTCACTTACCCACGCGACACCAGCCGGCCATTACGCCACGAACTGAGCAATAAAGCGAATGACGGGGAGCATCACTTGCCGCGAAGTTCATTTTCCACGACGACCCGTGTCAGAATAGCCTCCCGACTGTGAGGCAGAAGCGCCGGCCAGGCTATGGCAAATGCGAGACACGGACTGCGGCAACGACTAGGTCAGCGAGCCAGTCGACGCCAGGCAGTGACCGCAAGTGACGCTCGCGCGATGCTCAGGCGCTGCACCCGCTTCTTGCACTGACTGCATCTCGTGGCAATTGAATTGGTTTCCGCCAGACGATACGGCGAACGCCGGGCCGCAGTCCGGAGCCGGCGGAAAAGGTCGCCCGTTGCAATTCGCAGGGACACGTCATGCCCGATATCTTCATTGACCGAAAAGAACAAAGCGGTTCCCAGCATGGCGCTTGGCAGCAGTGGCTGGCGCTTGCCCGCCAGGGTACTGAAGCCAAGCGTTACGACTTTGAAGTCGGACGAGCTTTTCGTCGAAGTACTCATGCAACGTGGAGCCATGCAATAACCGCTGTTCACGATGAGAGATCGGCGTCAAGAATTCGACGCGTGGCTGTTCATCCGTGTTCAGAAAGTTTGCCTTAACCGCAGTCCAATCTCCTAGGTAGAGCGTGTGGAACAGCTGGGCGGTCCCTAAATACTCGTCACGTTGCACAGCTACCCTGTGGAGATGCGCGAGTCGCGCGCTCAATCGCAGGGCATCAACTTCAATAACCGATTCGCTACCGATGAGGGCGATGATTGGTTGCGATGGGTCGATGTTTCCCCACCAGACCGTCGTCCTGGGAAAAACGCTAGCGAAGCTGTCCGCGATCAACTCGAACTCTTGCTCGCCGAGTTGGTAGAGAGGAATCCACTGGCAGAAGAGCCCTCCCGGCTTCAGCCGTTGGCGTGCAACTTGGTAATGTTCGACCGTGTATAGGTACCCGGTTTCGCTCTCCCACGGCACGAACATATCTGAGACGATAACGTCGAAGCGCCGGGCGCATGTCAGCAAAGAATGCCGCGCATCGTCGATTCGCATTTCGACCTTGGGATGGTCGACCACCCCATGGTTGTAGTCCGCCAGCAATCTTGCGGCCTGAATGACTTCGGGAATCAGCTCAACGACAACGATGCTTTCGACATCATTGTGCGCGATCACTCCCCCTGCGGTCAACCCGGTTCCCAGGCCCATGACAAATATATCCGTCGGTCGCTCATGCAACAGCAGTGGGATATGGGCTTGTCGAGACTCGCGCACGGCGGTTCTTGTTTCACCAAACCGATAGTGCAGATTCTGGCGCACCTTGAAGGAGCCGGTCTCGCGATTCTGCATCACGTCGACAACGCCGTAAGTCGACTGCCAGCGGCGCACGAGCCGTTCACTGGCCTCGGTGCGAGAATTGTTGGATTCAAGAGGGACGCTCAACGCGAAGCCCGCTAACACGGCAAACAGCACCCCACCGCCCGCAGCCAACCATCGTTGACCGTCCTGAAGTAGTAAAACGAACGAGACTGCGAAAAACAGGGCTGCGACGAGCGTGAACGACAGCCACAACCCCAGCCAGGGAAGAATGAAAAACGTTGTTGTTGCCGCACCGACTGCCGAACAACCTGCATTGACGGCCGTTAGACGTCCCACGACCCTGCCGGCGCTCATTTCCTGACCGCTCCCCTGCCAGGCCGCCGGGAGCAACACGCCTAAGCTCGTGACTGGAGGGCCGACCACGACACCGACCAGCAGAAATACGCCGCACATGTAGCTACTGAAAGAGTGACCATAGCTGAAATAGTCCAGGCCGGTCAGTTGCGAGAAAACCAGAAGTGAGAGCAGCGTTGCAAGCGCACTCAAGCACGCGATGTGTGCGGCAAGACCACCCATACGGCAGACACGTTGCAGCCTCGCAACGATCGCAGCACCTGCCGCCAGGGCCGCCACAAACACGGCGATTACTGCGCCAAAGGTATAGGTACTGTTGTGAAACACTAGCGAGAACAAGCGGATATAGAGGACTTCCAGACTCATCGCGCCGAATCCTGAAAGGGCCACGACGACCAACCATCTTCGTTGGTTCGGGCGACTCTCCCGAACGCTCACTTCACAGGTCGCCTCCACAAGTCGTTTGCGATTCCGCTCCGCAAATCGCTCGAACGTCATTATCGACGTTTCATCTCTGGACGGATTCGCGGAGGCGCCCTTTTGCCTCTCCACGACGGACACTGCGCACGCCAATAGGGCACAGGCAGCAGAGAGTCCCGCCGCGATATAACCGCTCGCGCTAACACCCACGACAGGCAGCAGGAAGAAGGTGGCGACGGTAACTCCAAATAGGGCGCCAGCCGTGTTTAATGCGTAGGCCACGGACACGCGATCTACGCCGGGGAAGTCGGTTTCGCGCCACCGACTCGAGGAAAGAAACTCAGCCATCATCGGCAATGTCGCGCCCAAGGCAATGGTCGCCGGCATCAGGAGCAAAAAGCAAAAGGCCGCACGCATGGTCGTTTGCAGAACCGGTGACGAACTGTTCATCCAGACGCCGCTCGTTGGCGCCTCCGAAAGACGCATCAGCGCGGGGACAATGCACGCCCACCCGGCTGCGGCAAGCTCGGCCACTGCATAGGCAAGCAGAGGCTGCACCCGCCTCGCCCATCGCGCGCCCGCCAGGCAACCAAACGCCGTCCCGGTGAAATAGCTAACAAGTACAACGGTCGCCGATTGAGACGTATGTCCGAAGAGCAATCCAATCTGCCGCGACCAAGAGATTTCATAGACCAGCGCAGCCCCGCCCGAAATGAAGAAGGCGAGATAGCTGATCGCTAAAATCGCTCGATCATTGAGGCGCGGCATCTAATATTTCCTTTTCAAGAATCCAATCCGCTTCCATTCCCCCCTACAGTAACTTCCGGGTGGTGATGATGCGTGCGTCGGCATGCTCATGCTTGTTTTAATTCACGCGTGGGGGCGTCTTGATACGCCAGGAGACGCAGGGCATTGAAGACCACCAAGAGGGTCGAGCCTTCATGAAACACCACAGCGGCGCCGATTTGCAGTCCGAGCACCGTCGCGGGCACCAAAAACGCAACCATGCCGAGGCTAAACCAGAGATTCTGCCGGATGATGCGGCTCGTCTTTCGGCTCAGGCCGACCGCGAACGGAAGATGGCTTAGATCGTCTGCCATCAATGCCACGTCCGCCGTTTCAAGCGCGACGTCGGAGCCGGCAGCGCCCATGGCGATCCCGACCGTGGCATTGGCCATGGCCGGCGCATCGTTCACGCCGTCTCCGACCATAGCCACGCCGTCTTGATCGCTGAGTTTCTTAATGGCCTCGACTTTATCATCGGGCATCAAGTCACCCATGGCTTCGTCGATACCGACTTCTTTGGCTATTGCTTCCGCCACTTGTTGGTTGTCGCCGGAGAGCATGATCATGCGTCGGACGCCCAGCTCTTTTAATCGGGCAATCACGCTCTTAGCTGCTGCTCGCGGCGTGTCCATCAAGCCTAAGACACCAAGGTAGGTGTCGCCGCGACGGACGATCATCGTCGTTCGTCCCCCGGCTTTCAGCTTCTCGACAGACGCGCGCAACGCATCTGGCAGCGGCGGGCCTTCAACTTCTGCAAAAAGGCTGTCCTTGCCAATATGAACCAACTGGCCATCGACAGTGGCTTTAACCCCACGGCCGGTGATGCTTTGCACGTCGTGAGCCTGTACGGCCGAATCGCTTTTCAACCGCTCTTTGCCGCCCAACACCACGGCGGCGGCTAGCGGATGGTCGCTGAGTGTTTCCACGGCTACGGCAATCCGCAGCAACTCTTCTTCGGCGATCCCTTCGGAACTGACAACGTCGGTGAGACGCGGTTTACCTTCGGTCAACGTACCGGTTTTATCGAAAGCGATCGCTCCGAGCCTCCCCAAGTTCTCTAGCGGAGCGCCACCTTTTACGAGCACGCCGCCGCGCGCGGCCCGCGCCACGCCGCTTAAAACGGCGCTCGGAGTCGAGATAGCTAACGCACACGGGCTGGCCGCCACTAGCACCGCCATCGCGCGGTAGAACGAAGCGCTAAATGGTTCGTCAATGACGACCCAGGCTAACAGCAATAGGACGACGAAGGCCAACGCCGCGGGAACGAAGTAACGCTCAAATCTGTCGGTGAATCGTTGCGTTGGCGATTTTTGTGTTTCGGCCTCATTCACCATTTGAACGACGCGCGCCAGCGTCGATTCACTGGCCAGCTTGGTGACCTGAATCTCCAGGGCGCCACTTCCATTGATGGTGCCGGCAAAGGCTCGATACTGGGGATCAAGCCGATCTGGATTCGCCGTCGCTTTTTGTGGATCGTCGACGGCCCGTTTTTCTACCGGCACGCTCTCGCCGGTAATTGGGGCCTGGTTGATGCTGCCTTCTCCCTTAATCACGAAGCCGTCAGCAGGGATTCGTTCATTCGGTTTGACGATCACCACGTCGCCAACCAGCAGCTGTTCCACCGCGACTTCCTCGGTCTTTCCTTGTCGGCGCACCAGCGCGGTTTGGGGAGCCAATTCGGCCAGGGCCTCAATCGCCCGTTTGGCGCGGCCCATTGCGTAGTGTTCGAGCGAGTGGCCGAGACTGAATAGAAACAGGAGCAGAGCGCCTTCGGCCCATTCTCCGAGCGTCGCGGCCCCAATAGCAGCCACCAGCATCAGGAAATCGATTTCGAACCGGCCGGCGCGGATGTTCTCAATCGCTTCGCGAAAGGTGAAGAAGCCGCCGAAAAAGTAGGCCGCTAGATAAAGGCTCCAAGGCACCCACGACGATATGCTGGTCAGCGCTGCCAGCAGCCATCCGACAAGCAAAAGCGCCCCGCAAATCGCGGCGAATATCAGCTCCGTTTTCTCGCCCAGCAGTCCCCCATGTTCATGTTCGGGCTCTTTCCCAGCAGGCTTCACGCCCGTTTCGGATGGTTTGGCTTGTGGTCGCCGTTCTGGCTGTTCGAGGATGCGGACTCCGATTTGTTGCACACTCGCGCGTACAGCTGCCTCGTCGATTGCCTGGCGATCAAACTCGATGCGCAGCACCCCAGCGGGTGATGCGGCAGCTTCCAACACCCCGGCGATTTTTCGCGCTCGCGCTTCCACCGTGCGAGCCTGGCGAGCGTGCATTGGTTCCGACGTAAGCAGAAGGTGCCCAAACCGCTTGTCTAGTTCCATTCCTGCCCGTCGGGCCAAATCTCGAACTTGACCGATTGACAGTCGAGCGGGATCGTAATGGATGCAGATTTGGTCGGACCCCTGATCTTTCTTTTCCGCCAGGTGCGCGGCTTCGATTCCATCTTTTGCTTTTAGCAAATCGGCGAGCCGCTGAACGCACGCGTCGCGAGCATCCGGCACCGCGGGTAACAAGACTCCAATTTCAATCTGCGTCTTGTTAGTCATCGTTTTCGCCTGTTTCGATAAGTTGATAATCCCACGTGCTGGAAATTGGCGGCTGATACTGCCTTTGGATTTGGTCCAGCTCGTTTCACCATCAATGCGTCTTTCGATCGGAGGTCGTCTGCGATGACAGCGCTCCATGTTCGGGCGGAACGGGACTGTTTCGACGTTTCAACCGCCCCCATCCTGGAACATGATGCATAGTCAAAAGCCCGAAGGTAATCAGAGCTACGAGTACCGACAGGGCATACATCCCGTACCCAGTAGCTAACCCAATGGAGGCCGTGGACCAGAGCGTCGCGGCCGTGGTTAGGCCAACGACATTGCCCTGGTCGCGGAGAATAACACCGCCGCCGAGGAAGCCGATCCCGGTCACTACGCCAGCCGCGATCACGTGCGGATTGTTCCCCGTGGTGATGTGAGTCGACAATAGGGCAAAGACACATGCTCCCAGCGAAACCGCTCCGTAGGTGCGAATCCCGGCCTCTCGGCCATGCCATTCTCGCTCCCAGCCAACGAACCCGCCCAGGAGCGCGGCAACAACCGCCTGAAAAGACATGAGTGCTTCCTGCTTCCAATCCATTGCTCTCTCCGTTCCCGAGCCTGCCTCACTGAGATCGCTTGCTGACGGGCTTGAGATTCAGGTTCCGGTCCCAATGTCTCCCACGCACGCATCCGCATGCGGAAGAAATTCGATCTCCCCAGTAACGACATCGTAGATTGCGCCAATGATCGCAACCCGGCCCTCATCGTGGAGCTTGTGGAGCATTTGGCTTTGCTGGAGAATTGTTTCGACCACGCGGCACACATTGCCGCGCGCCACTGCGTTGACGAACGCTTCCTTTTGGGAATTCGACAATTGTCGGACGCGCTGGCACGTTTGCGGGTCAATCGATTGTTGAATGAAACGAACGATGGGCTCCAGGTCATGGCAGCCTGTGGCATGGGCCGTGGGTTCTGCCGAGCAGGCGAGATCGACGGCGGCGGTCACGGCACCGCAACGCGTGTGCCCCATGACGAGGATCAGCTTTGCCCCGGCCACGGCGCATGCATACTCCATGCTGCCCACGACCTCGCGGCAGATGACGTTTCCGGCAATGCGGACGCTAAAAATGTCGCCCAACCCTAAATCGAAAATCAGTTCGGCGGGCGCGCGGGAGTCGATGCAACTCAGGACCACGGCCAGGGGATGCTGTCCACCGGCCGTGGCATCGACCTGGCGACCGAGGTCGCGGGTTAGACGCTGGCCCGTGCGGAAGCGTTCGTGGCCCTCCTTCAAGATCTGCAGCACTTGTTGCGGTGTGAGTTGGCTCTGAAGATCGCGCGTGGAGTAGTCCACGTATTGCGTTCTGTCACGGAAATCGTACTTGTTTCGGAACCCGACAAGACTGACCTTGACGCCGCGCGCCGGGGCAGTCTTCTCGTCAAAATCGCGCAATAGGTCCAGCACATCCGGGTCGATGTAGTCGGTGCTCTGTGCGTTAAGCAGAACTTGTCCGCCACGCGGAACGGCATCCAGGACTTTCCAAAGAGCGGCTCGATTCAGAAAACTGACCTGATTGGCCAGTTCGATGTGCAACACGTCGCCGCCCAAGTGCTTTTCCACAAAGCGGCGGATCGGGCGGCGGAAGTTGCTATGCAAAATGAATCCGAGGCTCACCGACAGCCCGATCAAGACGCCTACGAGTAAGTCGGTGAAAATGATCGCGGTTACGGTCAATGCGAACGGAACGAACTGCATCCGCCCCTCGTTCCACATTTGGCGCAACAAGGTCGGGCTGGCGAGCCTGACACCGGTAACAAGCAGGATGGCAGCCAGACAAGACAACGGGATCTGATTGAGCCATGTGGGAATGAATGCGATGCTCGCCAGCAGAAGGGCACCATGAGCAATGGTAGCCAGCTTGGTTCTGCCGCCCGCGTTGACATTCACGGAACTGCGGACGATTGCGGCTGTGATTGGGATTCCGCCAAGCAATCCGGCTGCGACATTGCCAATGCCTTGGGCCAATAATTCCCGACTCGGGGGAGAGGTATGTTGCTGCGGATCAAGCTTGTCGATTGCCTCCAGGTTGAGCAGCGTCTCCAGTGAAGCCACCGCCGCAATGGTCAAGCTTGCCATGTACAATGCAGGATTGCGCCATTGGGAAAAGTCGGGCGTCTGCACGAATTCCAATAGCCCCGAAAGGTTATCGGGTTTGGGCACCTGCACGAAGTTGCTTGACTCAAGTGACCAAGTTCCACCGAGTTGTCTAAACAATAAACCCATACCCATTCCGAAGATCACAACAACAAGCGGTGCCGGTACTGGGAACTGTCTGAGTGGCTTGAAGCGTGCCCAGCAATAGAGCAAGGCGAGCGATGTGAGTCCAATGACGACCGCGGTAGGATGAATATGATCGACCATGTGAATAAGTTCGCTGAACGTATTGGCGTGATCGTGTTGCTGAAATGCCATGTCGCCTTGTGGGTCCGCGCTGTGCCCGAGCAGGTGAGGGATCTGCTTCATCACCAAAATGATGCCGATAGCTGCCAGTAGTCCCTTGATGACGCTCGACGGGAAATACGCGGCCAAGAACCCCAGTCGCGCCAACCCCAGCGCGATCTGGATGACGCCAGCGAATAACAGCGCCAGCAAGAATGCTTCGAACGATCCCAGCGTCGCAATCTGTGTTGCGACAATCACCATGAGCGTGTTTCCAGGGCCGCTGACGCTGACCCGAGAGCCACTGATCGCGCCGACCAGGATACCGCCGATTATTCCGGAGATCAGTCCGGAGAACAGCGGCGCGCCCGACGCAAGCGCGATTCCCAGGCACAAAGGCAGCGCGACCAGGAATACCACCAAGCCGGCCGTGAGATCACGCGATATTGTCGATGCTGAAGGGCGACTGGGTTTCATGGCAGTTTTCGCGGGTCTAGGCGTCGAGGGAGCGGTATAATTGAGCGTTGGTGCGGAACATTACAGTGGCGGCGGCGTCGTCGTCACCACGTTCTCCTGCCTGGAGGAAACGATCATTACTATCAAAACCATTCGCTGCTCGGCGGCAATCATCTGCTTGGCGTTCGTTACTGTCGTTGGACGACCCGCGAATGCCCAACATCATGGTGGCCATCACGGTGGTGGCCACCACGGCTCGTCGCATCACGGCGGCGGCCACGGAACATTTCATCATGGCGGTCATCACAGTGGCTGGGGGCACTTTGTCCCAAGCTATCATCATCACCATTACTCGGGCCTATATTACTCTTACGGCGGCGCCAACTACTACACGCCCATAGCCCCACCTGTTCAAGTGCAGGTATTGCGCGCACAGAGCGATTCGCGCCAGGCCTTCGTTCCGCCTCCGGCCCCGACGGCCGAACCCATCGCGCCGCAGTCCGTCAAATTAGAATTTGGTGGCTTTCGACAAATCGAAGACCTTTCTGGCCGCCTCGAAATCGAAGCTAATCGGTGGTGCCTTGACATGCACTACAACTACCGCCACAACCCCGACTTTGCCGCGACTTACCGCGAGGCGTACAAAGTCCTGCTGGCAGCGAAGTCCATTCATTCTGCTGAACCTCGCACGAATCGCGCGGCAATTCGCACGGAAATTGCCACCATCGAACCATTGTTCCACCAAGTGCAGGAAAAAATCAGCTCCTGGACCCGGGAAGAACGCCGGCCTGTTCGCGACGGAAATCTCAACAACAAAACTGAGGTCGTGGAATCCATCCTCCATCACTTGCTCTATGATGTTGGAATAGAACAGGATCACTCGGCCCCCGAGGAGCAGGCCCCTCCACCGCCCGAGGACACCCCCTCGCCAGACCAAAAAACGTAGAGCGCAAGGGATGTACCGTCGCGGCCGGGGTTTCGAATAGTCAAGTTCACTTCACGTGCTGTTCAACGATCCGTTACAGCCATCTTGCAATCTGAAATCGCAAACACGATTTCGATGGCGCCTGTCCAAATAGTTCAATTTTCTCACGCCGACGTTTACGCGGCTCGCCGTCGTTCATGGTCACCGCCGCTCGCGAGCACGGCCTCTTTATGCGTGTTACGCAAACTTCGCGGACGCGGGCGCGCATCCTGAAACCTTGCGCGCAATGTCTCCCAATCCAGCACCAGGGTGCCCCCTGTCGCTTCGTGCTGCTTTTCCCAGCTCATCAGTAGCGTCAAGCAGGCGTGGTCGATATAGCTCACTCCTTTGAGGTCAATATGCAGGGCCGTCCCGACGGGCACCCTCTCCAGCGCCGCCGCCAATTTTGGTAGGCGAATGAACGTCGCGGAACCTTCCAACACCAGCGTTGTTCGACCGTTTGCCGAGGCGCCGAGCTGGTGGATATGCAACTGCGAGAACGTGTGGATCAGCTTGAGTACAGACAGACCCACGCCAAGCAGTACTCCTGCGAGAAGGTTGACCGACAGGACTGTGATGGCGGTAAGGATGCAGATCATGCCCTCAACCCGGCTTTCCCGCCATAAATCGCGGATCGCCTGCACCTCGATCAGCTTCACGCCCGTGAGAACCAACACCGCCGCCAGGGCTGCCGTGGGCATCAGTCGCAGCAATCCCGGCGCTAGCAGCACGAAGGCTAGCATCCACAAACCATGCAGGACCGTTGCCCAGCGAGTCTTCGCGCCGGCCTGGACATTAGTGGAACTGCGGACGATTACGCTTGCCATTGGCAATGCGCCTAGCAGCCCGCACAGCGCGTTCCCGATGCCCTGTGCCGCTAGCTCCCGGTCAAATCGAGTCCGTGGTCCCGTATGCATCTGGTCTACCGCAGCCGCGGTTAAGAGCGTTTCGGCGCTGGCCACGATCGCGACGGTCACTGCCAACTGCCAGACTAGGCGATCGGCGAACAGGCTTGGCAGGGCCGCAATGTTGAAGGCTGTTACCCCGGACGCAAGGCTTTCGAATTCCACCCGCTGAATGGGCAACCGGAGTACAAACGTCACGACGGTCGCCGTCACGACGGCGACGAGCACGCCTGGAATTGCCTTCAGCCGCTTTGGACGAAGCGGATTCCATAATAGAAGAATGCCGAGCGTCAGCATTCCGATTAGAGCCGCTGGTAAATGTTCTGGGTGACCATGATGTCCGTCGAAGATATCTAAGAAGGATTGGGGAATGCCGACGAGGTTCATCAGCGGTGAGCGAGAGGGAGCGTCATCGACGGCGACATGGAACTGCTGGGCGAACAGCATGGCGCCGATACCGGCTAGCATGCCCAGGATCACCGCCGGTGACACGGCCCGAAACCATTGGCCCAAACGGAGTAAACCGGCAGCGATCTGAATAAGTCCAGCCAGAAAAACCACCACTCCCAGCGATGCCAGTCCTAGCTGGTCGCTGATACCAAGCAGAACCACGATCAAGCCAGCAGTCGGACCACTCACCTGCAATGGACCGCCACCCAGCAGTCCGGCGACAACACCGCCGATGACTGCCGTAATAATGCCCGCAGCCGTGGGAACTCCACATGCTTTGGCGATGGCAACGCACAATGGCAGTGCCACGGCAAATACCACCAGAGAGGCAGGCAGATCGTTCCTAAGCGATTCGGACCACTTGGGGCGGGCCGGAACCAAAGCAGCGTCTGGGGTTGCGATGTGCACAGCTTCTGTGGACATCTCTGGGGAGGGCAATACGCCGCGGATCGTGGGCATCTCCACCAGTGGTGTAAAGGCATTCGCCAGCGGATCGTAGGCCAAGACGTCGCTCGTCTCGAACCGCAAAACCCAGGCGTGCAAGCGGACCTTCCCCGCGGCGAGCGCCGAGGCAACTACCGGATGCTTTGATAGATGGCTCACTTGCAATAGCGCGTTTCGCTCGACCGCCTTATCCCAGAGTGCTTCCCCCTCAAGGTCGGGATGCTCCTGCTGGATGAGAGCTCTCGTTTCAGCGGCGTGAGCAAGCCATTCCTGCGTCTTGGTCAATCCGATGGCTTCTTCGGGATGCAGGATCGCCTTGACGGCGCCGCAGCGGTAGTGCCCACAGATGATGATGTCTGTCACACCGAGCGCTGTAACGGCGTACTCGATGGTAGCTGCTTCTCCGCTAGGAGCATCTGAAGGGGGAACGAGGTTGCCGGCGTTGCGGGAAACGAACAAGTCGCCGGGATCGGCCTGCATCAGCATCTCCGGCAAGACGCGCGAGTCAGAACACGTGATCAGCAAAGCGTACGGCTTTTGGCCAACCGTGCTACGTTCGAACTGCTCACGCCTTTCCCACAACATGTGGTCCTGAAAATGCTTCAATCCTTCGACCAGCTTTTTCATGACAATGTCCTCTTCTACAATTCAGCGAAGGAACCGATTCGAGATACGGCGTCTTGCAGTACCATCGCTCGTTCTCTGTTTTTTGACCTGCAAGCGAATTGGAACGGGCTTTTGAAAACCGGGAACACAGGAATGAAACATGAGAATCTGCAGAGCTGACCTATTACGCTGGTGGCACGGACCGTGGTGGTTTTGATCGCGGCTTACCAAACAGTGAGCCGAACCCGATGACCGATCGAATCAGTGGCGAGAACGTCCATCTAATTGAGCTGCTTCTTGCAGTCCCTTCGAACTGGCTCAACGCGTTTTGCAAGCCGGCGAGTTTATCTTCCTCAACTTCCAGGCCCCCAATGGATTCAGGTGGTTGCTTCGCGAGCTTCCAGAGTTCCATTGCGACCCCTGCCACCGACTGGAAGGGCTTCGTAAAAACACATAGCGCTCCACGCTCGACCAAGTTCGCCTGCGTGGAAGCCCGCGTATCACTCGTCATGAAGCAGAAACGGACAATCGGATTGATCTCGCGGATTGCGTCGAGCGTCTTCGGTCCGTCCAAGACTGGCATCCGCACGTCCGACAACACGATGTCGATCTTTGCCCCGAAACGCCGGTACAGCTCCACTCCCTCACGCCCGTTGGGGGCAGTCCACACCACGAATCCTTGCCTTTGCAAACCTTGCTCCATCGCCTTGAGCATCAGCCGCTGATCCTCGATCACCAGTACACCGAGCGGGCAGTGGAAATCGATTGCAGCTCCTTCGCAAGCCGTGTTGCCGCGAGCAGGATCAAATTGCGGACCTGACAAAGAAACTTCAAATTCGGAATCTTCTAGCGTGTTGAGATACATGCGCAGTTTCCTAACAGTGATTGGATGATGCGAGGTACGACCGTCGTTTAGGGACGGCGAAATCCTGGGGGCAGACCGCACGTCAACGACGAGCGTACTAACCGCCAAACGAAATCGCGAACGATAAAGACCACCGAGAGACACAGAAGGGCCTGGTCAAGCGGATGGTTCTGGTCGGTAGGAGTGGAAGACTGCCTCTAACGCGCCAAGGGCGCAGAGACACGCACTCCTCAAGAATCCTCAACAGCGCATGAGGCAGATGACGTGCAGGCGATCACGAGGCGACAGGAAATCTCCGCCAAGTTCAGCAATCAAGCTGAGTTTCGTGCGAAGCCTGGCGATGTCAAATGACCGCAGCTGCGGAAAGCCAATCAAAGGGCAGCGACACTTGGCACTCGATTCGCTAAATTGCCGAGCGCCAGTCGAGACGACGACAGTCTCTCCGCGAGACTGGCAGGGACACTCCGATCCACCTGACGACTGTCCCCTGGATGGAATGCCGCGCGCAGGCGTCGGCAGTCCCGGGCAGCAGGGTGCCTTAGGAACTTGTTGAACCGCTCCATCGAGTTTCGAGGCCGCAAGCGCAGACAAAAATTGCTGCGCGGAGCAAGGACAGAGCAATAGCCCTCCCGGCCCAAACACAAGCAAGCAGATTAGCAGCCAGGCCCGCGCCATCCGTCTCACGATTCCTGCATCAATGAAATTGAATTGGGGCCGCCTGTCGGCCTTTTATAGCTTACGGGTGTATCGGCTGGGTGAGAAGTGGAAGTTGAGTCGAATTTTCGGATCCTCGTGAACGTGACGAAAATCTTCGGTCTTTTGCCGGTGTCAGCCAAGGCGGTATAGCCGCTGTCATAGTCGGCTAGCGGATCGTCGCTGCCAACTTGACGTTTACTCGCCAAAGCGGCGGTCTATGGGGCTTGAGCGGAGCCGCACATCGCGCCGTCAGAATTGAGCAACGCGTTCCCAGCAGCGGCTGTCGATCGCGACCCTGTTTCAGATATGGCGCCGTTCCGTCTCAGGACTGCTCCCAGGCGCCATGTCGCTCTTTCGACACTGCCCTCGGCTCGGAATTATCGTCACACTGAATGGACGAGGTCCGACAGTCAAACGCAAGTAGTGCGAAAGGTACGAAATGAGCGAGCTGGATTAGACTTTCGCCCTCGAGTGGGCCTACTTCAGATTGACCCGAGATCGCCGTCATCTTTTGGGCTTAGCTGCGTCTTTATGCTCCGTCTTTGTGGTCCAGTTCGATCTTCGCATCGTAAGGCTTGCCCTTTATAGTGAGCGTGAGCCGGGGATCGCTCCCTTTGTGGTGAAGATCATCGACGAACTCTTCGTCCTTAAGCGTAAACATCGACGACATGCCCACCGAATCTGACTTCTGTGGCTTGGCCTTCAGCTTGAAGGACTCCGGTTTGCCATCGTGCTTCAGCGTAACCGTAATCTCTTTCACCGGGATCGCGACATTGTTCTTGCCGGCTCCATCCAGCAGGAAGATCGACACGGTGTGCGTCTTCTCGTCTACCAATAACTCGGCGTGATATTCCTCTTCACCCAGCTCGATAAGCACTCCCTTGTGCGGTCCCACTTCAACGTGGCCGTGGGCACCAGCCTTCGCAGGAGGCGGCGCTCCGAATGCCTGGGCAGCGATGGCCACAGTGCAGACCGCGGCAAACAAAAGTCCATTCAACTTTTTCGCTGGAAAATACATGAGTCTTCCTTGTGGTAGCAGGCCGGGCCAGGGACGTGACGCGGATCTTCATCACACGACAAAGATGAACTTCGCGAAGTCACAGAAAATTTCCCCAGCCCAATGGTCAGCAGTGGTGCTTTAGAGTCTAACGTTTCGCCCGTGGCGATACCATCTCAAAGCGTCGGCAACTGCTAGCAACGCAGTGCGCATGAAGGCGTTGCCAAGTCGCTCCCTCAACCCAGCAACTATCGTACGTGACCCTTCCACTTCGGCGTGGCAGGCTGAATCGCGAACTTCACCAATTGAGGCCTGGTTGGGTCATGATGAATGCAAAGTTGAGCGGTGTCGCTATCCGATTCATACGGACAAGCGCACTACATCTTCACCGATACGTCGGAGTCGCTAGCAAAGCGCATTAATACGGAGTTCGTGAGTGCCCGGTTCGTCGCGTGCGCGGTGAGATCATTCGAATCATGGCCACAATGGCAATGCGAATCGCCTCGGGCGTTGAGTGCCAAGGCCGTGATGGCCCGCTGTAAATCAGCGTCATGTAGAGCGGTTTCGAGCCATTCGAGGCGTCCAGAATGCAGCGCGGATACCGGTAAACGAGTTGCGACGGATCGCCGGTTGGATCGCCTAGACGAGAAACAGACCCAAGGTTGCGGCGCGGCTGCAAGGCAACTAGAATCGAAGTCAGGTCATGATCGTTGACTTCCCCGCGCCGAACCAGAAAACCTCTCTTTGGGATTCTGGATACACCGTTGACCAAATCAACTGCCACCTGTTGCCCCTGGTAGGACATTAAGCCGCGAAAGTCCCTTTGCTCGGCTTCCTGGGAATAAAGCGCACTGGTGATTACCCCCTAGCGTTTGCCGGTTCTGCGACTCTTGCTGCAACAATTCCCAGTCCTGAGCGAGCGGTAAACGCCCAGGTGGCGGGGATGACCGACAGGCGTCGTGGTGTCGATCCGTTTCCATAAATCGGAGGACCATTGTATGCCGAATTCTCGGCTTACAAATAGACCGGAGGTGTCTGTTGCGATGATTCCCGGATCGCCACCCGAGAACTTTATCGTCTTGGCGTTCCAGGCAGACTTCATGGCAGTCCGGATGGGCTCGGAAGTCGCAACGCCGCCGCGATAATCCCGAAAAACTCCCGGTCCGCAGCCGCCCACTCTTCCTCACGCAGGCAGCTTTGAATGATTCTCCGGCAGTCTTGGGCGATCCGCCATGCAGCAGCGTCGTTTGCACCTCGGTGGCATTCGCCGCAATTCCCATTTGTCGATGAGATCACGAATGTGGGCGATTCTCCTTCGCAGCCGACCGGCAAGGCAGCGTCGACAAGCGTGATTATCGCCTCCCGAATGTGAGGAGGAAGAGCCAGCCAAGCGTCGGCGATGCGAGACACTGACGGCGGCAACGACGAGTTCAGCGAGCCAGTTGATGCCAAGCAGTGACCGCAAGTGACGCTCGCGCGATGCTCAGGCGCTGCTCCCGCCTGTTGCACTGACTGCAACTCGTGGCCATTGAATCGGTTAGAGAAACCGTCGTCCGGGTTCGATTCCCGCCGCCTCCACTTGGACAATCTCCACAGCAGCCGGTGTAACGGCGGCTTCGAATTGCGCGGCTGCCGCCGAGCGCACCGTCGTCGGGTCGCCTACCAAAGTGGCGACTATCTCGCGTCGCCGCTTAACATTCCCAGGTGGAATTTCAAGCGTTCGAGCAGACCGCTCCCGCCTTGGACGCGCTCTTTCCAGATCTCGATCCGATCGTCGTCGGGATCGACTTGCTCCCATGCGCTGAGGAAACTTTTGGCCGCCTTGGGATCGCACATCGCCAGCGCGAGGTTGATGTTCGCGCTGCACCACGCGGCGTACTCGCTGGCGTGAAGCCGCCGTTTTTGGGCGATGGGGGCCAGCAGCGATTTGGCCCCCTCCAGGTCGCCGGCGGCGATGCACTCGTCGGCCAGGTGCGTGCGAGCGAACACGTAATCGGGCTGATCGCGATGGACCCGGCGGATGATCTCCAAAGCTTCCTGTTTGCGACCTTGGAGGCCCAGCGCGACGGCTCGGTTGTATTGCACCGAGACGTCGTCGGGACGCAATCGCAAGATTTTGTCGAAGAGCCGCTCGGCTTCGGCGGCGCGGCCTTGGCGCAAGGTCTCGTAGGCCGAGACCATGAGATCGTTGATCTCGGGCGGCAAGCTGACGGTCGGCTCGCGGAAGATCTCTTGCGACATGAGCAGCATGGGACCTGGTTTTCCCTCGCGCCAGACCTGAACCTCGCCCTCGACGTGCCCCGCCTGTGTTAGCACCACCAGCGTTTGCATCCGCAGTTCGTCGCTCCCCCGCTCTCCGAGCGCGAACGATTTAAGCGCGGCGAAAATGGCGGGACGTTTAACAAGCGGAGCCAGGCGAATCAGCAGTTCGCAGGCGCTAGGGTCGCTGCGTTGCAGCAGGAGATCGGCTAACAACTCCACTTGTGGATACCGCTCGAAATGCCGCCGGACGAGTCGCGTCACGTCGGCCGCGCGGCGCGTTGGCGCCATGGTTTCGACGAGCCCGGCGATCACGCCGCGCGGCAACCAGCTTTCGAGCGGAAAGGCCCACGGACCGTGCCGGCTGCCGCCGGGCCGCTGCGAGTCTTCGAGGTTCGCACTCGCCCACGCGAATCCCTTGGCCCTGCGCCAGTGTTCGCGGGCCGCGTCTAGATCGCCCAGGTTGGCGGACGCGACGGCGGCCAGGTGCTCGGCGAGCCCCGGCGTTCCGCCCGATTCGGACCAGACGCTTTGGCCATCGCGCACAGCCTGACGGACGGCTTCCCAGTCGCCGCGGAGCGCAAAAGCCTCGGCTTTTTTGAGAAATGCATCGGGCTCGTCCGCTTCACACGCTTTGAGCGCCGCCGCGGCCGTTTGCGCTTCGTCGAAACGCCCGGACAGATACAGATAGCGCGTCAAGTTGGCCAGGGCCTGGTAGTTCGTCGAATCGAATTGAAGCACCCGCTGGCAATCGGTGATCGCTTCACCGTAGCGGGCCGAGCGAAAATGCGCCTCGCTGCGATTATTCAGCGCGGGCGCAAAGGTCGGGCAAATGGTCAGCAGTCGCGCCGCCGCGTCGCAAGTCTTGTCGTAATTTCCGAGGTGCAATTGCAGATTGACCTCGTCGTGCAGTAGCAGAACGCGAACTCCGGATTCTTCATCCAGTCCGCGTCGCCGACACTCGTCCGCGAGAAACTCGCGGAGCGATTCCTGCATCTGCCGCGCTTGGACCGACTCGGGATGATCGGGCCAGGTGGCCGCCAAGTGCGCAAACGCCCGCTGGGCAGTGGCGGCCTGGCCATTCCCTAGGGCCGCCGAACCCAGCACTAGCCACGACATCGGCTCGTCAGGATCGACGACAACCAGTCGTGCGCAGGTCGCCTGATACGACCACTGGTTGTTGGTTCGGAAATATGTCTCGGCCAGGCGAGATAGAATCTCCAGGCGACGCGGATAGCGTCGCCCCAGCTCCTCGAGCACTTCGACGGCCTGATCGTACTCGCCCCGGTTGAGCAACTCGTCGGCTTCGTCCAGGCCGCGGGCAGCGCCTAAGGACAAGTTGGCTTTGGCGGCGTCTTGGCGCACCCGCTGGCGTCGCTTCGCGGCCTTCTTGGCCTTTCGCTCGAGTTTTCGCTGCCGACTTTTGTCGCGCGCCATGCGGAGGCCTCCGTGCGTTGCCCGACTCCAACCTGCTCGCCAGCCATGTTTTACTCCTTGGGCTCGGCGCGGCAAGCTTTGTCGATCCGCGGTCGTGTGCTTGTGACTGGCACGAGTCGGCGTGCCGGGCCATGCCCCGGCCCGCCGAACCTACGAAAAGAGCGGCTTTGGTCTCTTTCCCGTGGCGAAGTACTTCAAGCTACTCTCGTCGTGAAAAGAAAAGGCCCCGAACGCGCGACGCAATTCGAATTCTCGTTGATCTCGCTTGCCGCTTTGACGCATGCGGATCTTCCGACATCAACTGCGAGCACGAACCGACTAGCGAGCCTGCTGGCTCCCTTCCAGCAGGGCCGCGAGCCGATCGAAGCCGGCTCCCCAGCCCGAAGCGTGATGGTCGCGCGTGGTGCTGTCGGGAAAGAACTCATGCACCAGGTCGATCTGGGTGTCGCCACCGATTGACGAGAGTTGCAAGGTGACGCGCATTTCGGCAGCGTCGGCCAGCGGCCCGTCGTGCCATTTGGTAAGCCAGACGATGCGTTGCGGCGGATCGAGCTCCAAATACGTCGCCGAACAGCGGTTTTCGGTGCCGGTGGCTTCGTCGCGCATGGCCATCTGCCAGCCGCCGCCGACTCGTGGATCCACCGCAATCCTCGCGATCGTGTAGGCTTCGGCCGACCAGATCTGCTGCAAGACGTTGGCGTCCAACAGCGCCGCATAGACGCGCTCGCGGTCCGCGGCAATTCTTCGCGACATTCGCAGCGTTGTCTCAGGATTCGCAGTGCGGGTCATTTCATGACTCCTTGTCGTGCGGCGGCTGCTAAAAGCAAGCGCGTCGCTCGGCGGCCGGTAGGTATTTTACCAATTGGTTAAATACGACGAATCACAATCTAGACGCTCGAATTAGGATGTCAAGCGAGTGGCTTGGCCCATCGAGAACGCGCGATCCAACCTGCCCCATCGCCAGGAACTAAGATCCCCCGCGCGGATCGCCGTCCGGCCGGTTCCCCCGCCAGTCCGCGTCAAGGGCGGCATCGACGGTCGCGGACTCATGGCACAGGCTTTCCCTCAAGACCATTCCAAAGAACGACGCCGACGGTGACAATCTTGAGACTGAAAACCTCGTGAGCGCCACCGACCCGGCCCGCTACCGGCCGCCGATGTTGCTGGCGGCCGCCGCCAAGGGGAGCTTTGTTACAACCATTCTGATTCTGTTTGCGCTCGGTCGTGTCAATTCATCCATGCTGGCCTCCGCGGCCATGGATGCCACCTGGGTCGTGCTCTTTCTTGTTGCCTATGTGCGAATCCCGCGTGAAGCCCAGAATCGCCCCGCGTGAGTGTGCTGTCATCACTTGAAGATCGCCGAATTCCGCCTCACGTGATGCAATCGCCCTATTCCTCGCTGCGCGGAGAATGACCCCCGGCCGACCAGCGGAAGGCCGGGAGCCCTGTTCTAAATCGCTCCAGATGGTTCATTGACAGCGCAGCTATCAACAATTGCTCTTGCCAAGCTGGCCCGATTGCACAACAGTGCTGCTACGGCAATTTAGGTAGGCTCGTATTCGCCTACCTCGCGGGGCGGAGAATGGGCCGGCATCGGTCCGCGCCCACGGAGCGCGAATCGAAGCATCCCAGGGATGGATGCCCGCGCCCGGCCGCTCGCCTGCACGGAGGATCGAGGCGAAATGACGACGAAAACGTCGTACTCAGAGAAGGACGTCCTGCACCTCTGCGTGCACGATCGCGAGAACAAGGTGCGACGGCTGCCGGCGCCCCCGCTGTTGATGTTCGATCGGATTCCCGAAATCCACCTCGATGGCGGCCAATTCGGCAAGGGCTGGATCGTGGCCGAGAAGGACGTGCTCTTCAAGGAGTGGTTCTTCTTCTCCCACTTCGAGGGCGATCCGGTGATGCCTGGCGTGCTGCAACTCGATGCCATCCTGCAGTTGGCCGGCTTCTTTCTGATGCACAGCGGATTCGATGGCCGTGGCCGCGCCCTGAAGGCCGGCAAGCTGACGTTTCGCGAACAGGTGCGACCGCACCACAAGCTGGTCAGCTATCGGCTCGACTTCAAGAAGATCGCCGAACGCCCCACGCCGATCGCTTTTGCCGAGGCTTCGGCCCACGTCGACGGCAAGCTGTCGGTCGAAGTGAGCGGGATCATGGTGGGTCTGTTCGCTAACCTCGACTACGAGTACCCATGACGGTCACCCAGGTCGCAGTCACCGGCTTCGGCGTGCTCAGCCCGTTGGGCCGCGGGCCGGCGGAAAATGCCGCCGCGCTGCGCGCCGGCAAGTCGGGTATCGTCTCCCGTCGCCCCGAGTGGAGCGACGCCGGGCTGCGCTCGCAGGTGTCGGGCAAGGTCGATCCCGAGCCGCTGCGTGCGATGTTCGATCGCAAGCAGAACCGCTTTCTCTGCGATTCCGCGCTGTTGGCCGCCGCGGCCATGACCGACGCCGTCGCGCACGCCGAGCTTTCGACCGGCGAAGTGCGGCACCCGCGCACCGGGCTGGTGATGGGGACGGGGGCCGGCGCCAGCATGCCCGACGCCGTCGCGCTCGGCGAACGCTTGAAAGCCCGTGGCGGCTCCAAAGTCGGCGCGTATCAAGTCCCGCTGATCATGGGCTCGTCGCTCTCGGCCAATTTGGGGGTGATGTTTCAGATTCACGGCCATTCGTACTGTATGACGTCGGCCTGTTCGACGTCGGCGCACACGATCATGCAGGGGCTCGATCTCATTCGCAGCGGCCGGCAAGATCGCGTGTTCGTGGGCGGGGCCGAGGACGTGAACATCATCTCGGCGTCGGCCTTCGACGGCATGGGCGCGCTGTCCAGCGCCTTTAACGACGAGCCGTGGCGTGCGTCGCGGCCGCTCGACAAGAACCGCGACGGCTTCGTTTTCTCCGGCGGCGCGGGAGTCCTCGTGCTCGAACCACTGGACAAAGCCCGGGCGCGCGGCGCGAAGGTGTGGGCCATCGTCGCCGGCGCGGCCGCAACTTGCGACGGCGAGGACATGGTCTCCCCCAACGGTCTCGGCGCCGAAGCCGCCATGCGGCTCGCGCTCGACGACGCCGGGCTGACCGCCGGGCAAGTCGACTACGTGAACTTGCACGGCACGTCGACGCCGATCGGCGACACCAAGGAAATCGAAGCGCTCCGCGCGGTGTTCGCCGCGCAAGTCCCGGCTTTCTCCTCGACCAAGTCGATGACAGGACATGCACTGGGGGCCGCCGGCGCGCTGGAGGCCATCTTCTGCATCTTGATGATGCAGGAAAACTTTCTCGCGCCGAACATCAATCTCGAAGACCCCGATCCCGTGATCGACGGCTTGCCCGTCGTCCGCGAAGCGCGCCGCGCGGAAATCCGCTGCGCGCTGAGCAACTCGTTCGGCTTCGGCGGCACCAACTGCACGTTGGTGTTCACGCATCCCGAGCGCTAGCCGCTTGCTGGAACTCGGCCGCCAAAACTCACTCGGCGGCGACCGCGTCGTTGCCGAGCGGCTTTCGCGCGTCGGCCGAAATAAAGTAGCCGTGCTCGAGAAAACGCAACGTCGCCTCACGAACCTCGCGCTTCGCCAGCAACAGCGTGTGCGTCGATGGCACGGTCAGGAAGTCGGCGGCGCCGGGCAGCTTGGTCTCCTCCACGCCGACGAACAAGTCGTCGTCCCCCTCCACGAGCGGGTTGCCCCCCGCCCCGCCAAACGTCGAACCCGCGATAATGCCGAAGTCTTGCGGCGTCGCCAGCCGCGGCTTCAGCTCGTCCCAGGCGGTGCCGAGCTGCTGGGCACTCGATCCACCGATCCATTCGAAGAGCTTGTTCGACTCCAAGAGCCGCGCGACCGACGAGCCGTTGTTCGGCGGGCCGATCATCACCACGCGGCCGATCTTGGCCCCGCGCCGCTCGGCAGCCGGATCCTTGGCGTGCAAGTCGAGATAGCGCCGCACCACGACGTTCCCCAGACTATGCGCGACGAAGTGCACTTGTTCGACATCGGTCAAGTTGTCGATCACCAGGGCCAGAGATTGCGCGTGATCCTCGACCGTCTTGCGCGTGCTGGCATACGTGAAGTTGATCGGCGTCCAGTTCCCTTGTTCGGCAATGTAGTCGGCCAAGGGCTGCATGAGGCCGCGCCAGCCTCCCAGCCCGTGCAGCGTGACCACCGCCGTCGACTTGAGCGCCGGGAGCTCGCGCTCGGCCTTCAGTCGCAGGAACTCGGCGCGGCACTGGCTGTACGTGCCCGACGCTTGCCGCACGTTGTGATCGTCGAGCAGGCGGAAATGCCCTGTCACGGCGTTCTGCTGAATGCGCCAGTCGCCGTGAATCAGCCGATCGGTCCAGAATTGCGTTCCTCCGAGCGTCGGACCATCGACACTCCGGGCTTGCTCCGGATGCAAAACCAGCACCGTGCCAATCCCCAGGAACCATGCGCCGACGACCACTAGAAGCGGTTTCAAATCCATCCTTGAACCGACGTCGGGTGCCACTGCTAGCTCGTCTAGCAGTGCCGTGTCGAACTTTGCACTGCTCGGCAAGCCAGCAGTGGCACGCAAGCCAAGTTTTGAAACTGGTTCTAGCGCTTTTGACATCACTTCACCCCACTCGTCGATTGCGCGATGGACACTGCAACGAGACGCTCGCCAACTTGCAACTTGAGCCTACCGCATCGGCTCACGGGTTGCCGACATTAATCTGCTGGCCAGCTAGCATCGCGGCCGTTAGCGAAACGATTAGCAGGCAGTAGGTCCAGGCCGCTTTGGCGCCGGCTGCCGGTCGAGGCGGGTCCGAAAATGCCCGGGCGACGCAGAGTAGCCCCAGCAGGATCAACATGCCGTCGCGCGCCACGAGCCAGGCCGCCGCGACCACCAGGCCGGAAAGGAGTTTCTGCTCGCGCGACATGGCATGAAAGGCCCGCCCGCCGTCGAGTGAGGCGACCGGCAAGAGATTGAACAAATTGATCCAGGCGCCCACCGACCCAATCGCCGCGAAGATCGGCAGATCGGTGGCAACCCACAATCCCAGCGACACGGCCGCCGCCACCAGGCCGTAGATCGGGCCAGCCAGGCCGATTTCGGCATCTTCGCGCGGATTGACCACCCGCTGCTGCAAACGCACGATCGCGCCCAGCCCGGGCAGAAACATCGGCGCCGAGGCTTTGAAACCGTAGCGGCGCAGCGCAATGACGTGCCCCATTTCGTGCACGTAAATCGAGAGCACGATCCCCAGCGCGAACTTCCATCCCCAGGCCGTCCAATAAACGCCCAGCGCCAGGAACATCGACAACAGCGTGCTCCCCTTGGTCAGGCCCAGCAGGATGGCCTTGAACTTCCAGGCTAGCAAGCCGAGCGCTCCGACACCGCTGGCGACTCCCCACGCGCGCCGGTTGCCGCCGCTGGCGGGCTCGGCTGATAGCGTGTTCGACGGCAGAGCCTTCCCCAATTCGGTGATCTTGGCCGCGATCACGTGATGTTGCTTGGAGCCGATCGGGAGCAAATCGAGCGCTTCGCGCCACGCGGCCAGTGCCGCGGTTAAGTCGCCACGGTCGGCGGCTTCGCGCGCGGTGTTCGCCAGCGCCGCGAGTGCCTCGGCATGGACGAGCCGCGCACAGCCTGGGCAGGCTTTCAACGTCGGCGCAAGCTGCATGCCGCACTGCGGACAGGCCAGGATCGACTGCGGTTCGAGCGTCAACGGCGTGCCGATTCTATGACCAAGTCGTCGTGGTGGCCGCGCGGCGTCAGACTTGGGCGGGCGCGACCTGATAGGGACCCGTGATCGGCAGCTTGCGGCGGGCGTTGAACTTCCATGCCTCCCACAGCGCGAAACCAATGATCAACAGGCCGATGATGTTGCTGGCCCCCATCAGAAACGGCGCCGCCATCGCTCCGATGAAGACGACAATCAAGAGCAGTATCCAGGCGACCACTTTTCCGCCAAAGCTCAACGGCTCATCGGGTGCGACGGCCGCTGCGTCTGGCGCGGCGCCGGGATCTTCGCCGACCGCGTCGCCAGCTTTCTGCGGTTCGGCAGCTTCAACCACGGCAACCGCAGCCTCGTCGTTGGCCGCTTCGCCGCCGACTTCAGCGGCAGCGTCAGCAGGGTTCTCGACTCCCAATGCCGCGTCAGCACCTTCGACTCCAGCGACAGCGACGACTTGGTCTTTCGCGTCATCCTGAAAAACAGCTTCGAAGATATCAGGCATGTAGTTGGCGGCGATGCACGTGTACGTCAGTACGACAGCCAGCAATTGATAGCCCAAGCCCCCTTTGCCGCTCGAGCCGGCATGCACCGCTTTGCCGACCATGAAGCCAACCAGAATCGCGACCAGCCCCAACTCGTAGTTCGTCACGCGGCGAATCGCGAACCAGATCAGGGCGCCCACCAACCCAGCGGCCAATCCATAGAAAGTGGCCTTCAGCAATCGCGTCAACGGGTTGCCCGGCGGCGGCGCGTTCACTCGCGCCACGCAATCGGGGCAGAGCATTGCCTCGCCGACCGCATAGTACGTTGTGGCCAGCGGCTGCGCGCACACGGCGCACGTCGGCGCCGTGGCGACGGGCGCACCCCCTTCGGCGACTTCGGCCGTCTGGAACTGCAGATCGTCGGAGTTCGCAGTCGATGGCGATGATTCGGACACGGGGCCCCTCGCTTCCAAACTGGTCGCACGCCACTCGGTACCACGGAGCGGCGGCGATGGTCGTGCTCATGCTCCCGCGCCCAGGGAGCGATCAAGGCAACGAGTATAGGCGAGCCGTCCGCGACTCACCAGGAATTCAAGCGAACTGCGCCACAGGGACGGGAGTCGTTTCCGGCCAACGTCGTCGCTGTAGGTCAGACCCAAGCCCGGAAACGACTCCCGTCCCTTTCCGCGCTGACATCGTCTTTAGGGCCGGCCGGGAAACGCCGGCAGACCGCGCTCTTCACGGCGCTTCATCAGGTCGCGGAAAAACTCCGCCCCTTTGGCGCGCTCCTCGGGCGTCGTGCTGTCGAGCATCCCACGCATGCGCTCGTGGCGCGTCGATCCCGGCGAGCCAAATCCCGGCCCACCCGGCCGCGGCCCCGCGTCGCTGGGAGGAGGCCCTGGCGGACCAGCGCCTGGCCCACCACTCGGTCCGCCACCTTGACGACCGCCCGGCCCGCCACCGCTGCCTGCCGCGCCGCCATTCTTCTCGTTCTGCTCGCGCATTTTCTCGAAGACCTTGCGCATCCGCTCCATTTCGTCGATCCGCTCGTCGAGGAAGGCCTTGCGCTTTTCGACAGGCAACTCGAAGTACGCGTCGAGATCGCGCCGGATGCGCTCGCGAAAACCACTCCGCTCGAATACCTGCTGCCGCTGCTCGGGCGAGAGCTCGCGCATGCTCTTGCCCATCTCGGTCATCGCCTTGACCTGCTGGTCGACCGACGGACGCGGACCTTCGGCCGGCATGATTTGCGCCTGCATTGCCACCACGCGCTCGACCGCCGGATCGGCAGCCTCCGCGCCCCCGCGCCACCAATACAAGCCCAGCCCCAGCGACAGCAAGACGACACTCGCCGGCACGATGATTTTCCAGCTCACGGTTGATGCTCCAACGGGCTGTCGAATCGAGAGAGCACAGACTATTAGAGCTATTAGAGCGAAAGCGCTCCATGCGGTCGATTTAACGCTCGTCGATTTCGTGCTCGCCGCTGGCCTCGCGCGGCGGCTCCAGGGCACGCGCCACGGCCAGAAGCAGCACCAGCCCGATCAACGCCAGCACCCAGAGCACGCCGGCCGCCAGCGCGAATCGATCAACCGCCGCGGCGCCGGCCGTATCGCCCATGGCCCCCAGCAAACGGCCGAGCCCGACGAGCACAATGCACACGATCGGCAATGTCAGTGCCGCGCCAAGCACGGTCAGAAAGGTCTTTTGCCAAGGCACGGCGCGCTCCAATTTCGCGAGGTTTGCCAATTTTCGGGGCGGTCAAGCGCGCTGTCAATCGCGCCGGTCGCCAGCGAACTTGGCTGGTCGCATTGACTTAGGGGAACAGTGGTCGAGAATGGAATCTGCCGCGGCGCGCACTCTGGCTCCGGCCCCTCCACGGCCGTTCGCGGAACAATCGCACACGAGAGAAGGCCACCGTGTCATGCTGGCAGCCTGGCTCGGCGTAATCGGCATGGGCATCCGCCGCGCGGCGCGTAAGGTGGCGTCCGCTGCGCCGGTCTTGTCGCTGACCGCGATACTCATGCTCATTGCCGCGCCGGCCCGCGCGGCGTCGGTCACCCTCAAAGATGGCCGCGTGATCAGCGGCAAGCTCGCTCCCATCCCCAGCCTGGGCGACTTCGCGCGCGGCCACGCCAAGAACGACCCCGTGGCCAGCCGGCCAATCTTGCTCTTCGACGATAGCCTGCGCCGCATCTTCGTCCCCAAGCGACTCGTGCAGGAAGTGCGCGAGACCGAACAAGGCGAAGTGCTCGAGAAGTTTTTCATTCGCCAGAAGACGCCGCGCAGCGGGCTGCGGGTCACCAACGTGCTCGACGTCATCAAGATCGGCCCCTGGGACGAGCACGGCCGCCGCGTGTTTTCGATGAACACGCCCAAGGGTCAGGCCGACATCATCCAGGGGATCACCGAAGTTACGCCAGTCTGGACGAAGGTCGAAGGGATCAAGCAGATCTGGGACATGCGGCTGGCCACCAGCAGCATTCCGCGCGAAATCCTCTCGCAAGTGTTGGCCCGGCAGATTGATCCGAAGAACGTCGAAGAGCGGTTGAAGATCGCCCGCTTCTATCTGCAGAGCGAGCGCTACACCGACGCCGCCGGGGAGCTCGACGGCGTGCTGCGCGATTTCCCCGATCTCAAGGAGCAGATCGCGCCGGTGCGGCAGTCGCTCGTGCAGCTTACCGCCCGGCAGGTGTTGGGCGAGATCAAGGTCCGCGAGGCGGCCGGCCAGCACGACTTCGCCTTTTCGCTGTTGAGCTCGTTTGCCGAGCGCTTTCCGGCCACCGAAGTGGCGGGCGAGATCCTCCAGGAAGTGCGCGAACGCAAGGAGGACTATTTGGCCCGCGCCGCCGGGCGCGACGAAGTCCTCAAGCTGCTCGACGCCCATCTCGAGGCGGTCGAACAGGAAGATTTGCGCAAGCGCATCCGTCCGCTGCGCGACGAGATTGCCGCGCTGATCAATCTCAATACGCTCGATCGCATGAGCGCTTATCGTCAATTGGCCGACGACCCGGCGATGGTGCCGGCCGAAAAGCTCGCCCTGGCCATCAGCGGTTGGCTCGTGGGGAGCAACGGCGCCACGCAGAACCTGACCAACGCCCTCTCGCTGACGCGGATGCGCGATCTGGTGGGCCAGTACCTGACCGAGGAAAAGAAGATCGAGCGCGACCGCCTGTTGGACGAGATCCGCTCGCTTGAAGGCGCCGATCCCAAGACGCTCGCGCAACTCCTCGCGTACATGCAACCGCCGTGGAAGCTGCCAGCGCCCGTCGCCGGCGCCACAGGCATGTTTGAATTGACGGTCCCCGGCGAGCCCGAAGAGCCGCTCATCACCTACTTCTTGCAGGTGCCTCCGGAGTACGACCCCTTCCGTCGCTACCCCACTGTCGTCACGCTGCACGGCGAAGGGACGACGCCCGCCATGCAGGTCGAATGGTGGGCCGGCACGCCCGACGCCCAGGGACGCCGCTTCGGCCAGGCTTCGCGCTTGGGGTATATCGTCATCGCGCCGCGCTGGGGCAAACAGGGGCAGCGCGAATACAATTACTCGGCGATCGAACACACCGCCGTGCTCAACAGCCTGCGCGACGCCTGCCGGCGGTTCGCCATCGACACCGATCGCGTCTATCTCTCTGGCCACTCGATCGGGGGCGACGCCGCTTGGGATATTGGCCTGGCGCATCCCGATCTTTGGGCAGGCGTGGTTCCGGTCGTGGGGCGGTCGGCCAAATTCTGCAACCATTATTGGGAGAACGCCCGCTACTTGCCCTTCTATGTCGTGCAGGGTGAGCTCGACGGCGACAAGGTGCTGACCAACGCCGTCGATCTCGACCGCTACCTCTCACGCGCCTTCAACGTCACCGTCGTCGAATACCAGGGGCGCGGCCACGAGCATTTCTCCGACGAAGTGCTGAAGATCTTCGATTGGCTGCCGCGCTACCAGCGCGACTTCTTCCCCAGGGAGTACGCCTGCCGCACCATGCGCACAATCGACAACTTCTTCTGGTGGGTCGAATGCCGTGGGTTTCCGCCGGCGGGCGTCGTCGACCCGGCCCATTATCCGCCGCCGCGCGGCACCCGCCCCACCGTCGTCGAGGCCGAGGTCACCGCCAAGAACGGCTTGCGGGTGCGGGCGGCCGCCGACGAAGTGACAATCTGGGTCGCCCCCGAGCTCGTCGATTTCAACAAGCCGATCACCGTTAGCTACAACGGCGGCAAAGCTGCGCGCAGCGGCGGCACGCTGCGACCCGACCTCGGCGTATTGCTGGAAGACGTGCGCACGCGCGGCGATCGGCTCCATCCGTTCTGGGCCCGCATCGAGCTGCCGTCGGGCCGCATCAACCTGGCCGACGAGCGGGCTGGCGCGCCCCAAGCCAAGCGCGCCAACTATCGCGGGCCGGACTCCGCGCGTTGACCTCGGCCAGCTCGCCGTCAGCGCGATCGTGATGCCACTGCCCGACTCGGGTGCCAGGCTACGCTAGAAGCAGTTTCAATATCTGGTTGGGGTGCCACTGCTGGCTTGCCCAGCAGTGCAAACTCAACACGGCACAACGCCGTGTCATACGGGCGCGATTGACGAGTTTCCATGGCTGGAATTCGCGACAGCGACGGGATATTCTCAGCGTCGCAACTTTGGATCAAAACATCCAGAAGGCTCGCGATTCATGGGCGGTCGTTCCTTGCGTCGTACAGGGCTGCGATATGTCGACCAATCCATACGAAGGCCCGCCGCCAACTCTTAGACCTTCGTCGCCAGTCGGCCCGCAAAACGCATCGTCTACTGCTACTCGTGCGATGCTGGTTCTTGACGCGAGTCTAACTGTCGTCCTCATCGCATCGATCGCAGCTTATTTGTACGTTTTGACGTTTCCCGATTCGGTCGATTCGATCGACGATACGATGAGTCGATTGGAACGCTGGCTGTGGTCGATCACTTGGTGCCGACTTGGAGTTTACTATCTCGCCGGGATCGCCTTTTTGGTCTGGTTCTATCGTGCATATCAAGTTCTTCCCTCACTAGGCCTTAAACCAGCGTAGCTGCGAAGCTGGGTTGGTCGATGGCGCAAAAAAACTCGAAATCCTTCGGCGTTTTGTCGGG
>JAIESQ010000019.1 GCA_019745975.1 Pirellulales bacterium | reverse complement strand
GTCTTGCAACCGCAGCTTGAGGGAAGAGCCGTTTTTCATGGAATACCAGTTACCGACGATTTCTCAGAAAGTGCAGGTGTGACGTCGTTGATATCGACATCGCGCGCACCACTTGGAACCTGCCGGTATTGGGCATCTGCCAGGCATGCGGCTGGATGCGGTTCGATTACACGAATCGGCCATCGCTCGGCAAAGGTCTCTACGAGCACCTCGTCTTGTGCGAAGAATCGGTGAAAAGCGACCTGTTCAATTTGGGCGGCAGGTCACGCTCGCGGTTTTTCTGCACGTTGCGGTTTGTCGAAATGGCGCGCCAGCGGCGCTGGACGAATCTCCATTTCAAGCCCATCAATCTGGTGAAGCCGCGCTACACGCGCTGGCTGGGAGTGGATTACCTGGGCGAGCGATGGCCACCGCAGTGGTACCCCGAGCGGGCGAGTCTTGGCCAATCGCCCGAGGAATGGGTGGCGCAACTTCGCGATCCTGATATCGGGCGCAGCTACGACGCGCGCATCGCGATCTTGGACCTAACCTCCGAAGCCGCGCGGATCGTTCCCTTGTTGGAAAACCTGCTCGACGACGAGGACGAGATGGTGCGACGCGAAGTTGACTTGCTCTTCTCCGCCTATCTCAAAGAAGGGATCGACGTCGGGCCCACCGGCGAGGCCGCGGCGCGCCGGCACGAGGCGTTCTTCCAATCGACCTTGGGCAAGCCCGCAGCTTCGTGATCGCCGAATGCTGTCGTGTTGTGGCAATACCGCCCGGCGACATTCCAGTCCGCAGCATTCTGAATGATCCCGACGTGCACTAGCGCGGTGGCGTCCCATCGAATCACGATGGGTCGTCGCCCGCCGCCGGTGTCGCTGGCTCGGCGGGAACCTCGGGAAGCGCCGGCGCACTCGCATCGTCCGGCGCGGTGCTATCCGGCTCGATCGCATCGAGCTGACCGCCGAGATCGACCGGATCGCCCGAGGGAACTAGCTCCGCCGGGATCGGTTCGGGCGCATCGAGATAGAAGAAGTAGGGTCGCAGGCGATCTGCCAGCTCGCGGTCGTGGGCGTAGGCCTGGAAGCGGTGCGCCTTGTTCACCCACGAAGTCGACTCGAGCTGCAGCACGCGCTGGTCGTAGGGGGCGATCGGCCGTTCGGGCAGCCCGTTGAGGCCAAGCGCCTCCCACGGGAACCATTTGGGCAAGAGGGCCAGGGTTCGATCATCGGGATTGGTAGTGATCAGCATGCGGTCGATCTGCGTGACGGCCAGCGCGTGACGGCCGCGTGGCGTGAGCAACCACTTGTCCATGGCCGCCGCGACGAGGCACGCTTCCATCGGCCGCCAACCAATGTAATGCCGCTCGGGCAGGTCGTAGCACGCGATGTGTCCGGTCGCGAGACCCTGCAGGCCCGCGGTGACGGTACGGCAGCCGTAGCTATGGCCGACCAAGCTCAGCGGGACACGCGGATCGAGCAGGTCGACGAGCCAGGCCAGGTAGTAACCTTGCGACTCGGATCGATCGGCTTTCTCGACGATGTTGCCTTCGAGTCCGTAGCCTTTGAGACGTTCGGCTGGCCACGACCAAAGCACGAGGCGGAAGCCGTGGATACCGCGGCCGATCTTGCGATAGACGCGCGTGCCCCCTTCGATGGCGCCGTCCCAGTCGAGCGTGTTGCCATGCACATAGATGCAGGTCGGCAGCGACGGGTCCATCGCCATCAGGAACTCGTCGAGCGAGTAGCGCTCGTAGCTGTCGCGGCCCGTACGACGATAGTACTCGATGCAGCCTAGGCCTTGGTCGAGGTTGCAGCGCACCGGCGCATTGCGGGTGCTGACGACCCAGAATTCACCCTGGGCCTTCTGACAGGGGTCGATGCAAAGCCGCACGTCGCAGCAGACGGGGGGCGGTGGAGCATCGGGGCCAAGGACGGGATAACCTTCGAAGTTCTCATCCGCGCAGTCGCACGAATCATCATCGGGGCAAGGCGCTTCGGCCGGCAGCTCGCCGGGGCACTCGCCGACTGGAATAGCGATTTCCCGGCCTGGCTCGTCGCTGGCTGTCGCTGCTGAATCGGCCTCGCCCTCAGCGCCCGCTTCGGCGACGTCGTCGACCGTCATCAGTTCGCCATCGGCCGTTTCGACGATCTCGGCCTGGTCGGGCTCGAGCGCTGCGGAAGTCGTCGCAAGCCAACAGTTGAACGCGACAGAAAGAGCGACCGCGAGCAGATGGAAAGCACCCACCGGGCGCTCAATCCAGCCACGTGGTCGACACTGGGCGATCATCGACGTCCTTGCCCGATGGTTGCCAGGGGCTGGTCGACACTACGGTTGGGTCGGCCGGCACTGGCGTCGCGATTGGCGCAACCGTGCGCGCATCTACTTGTTAACTCGCCCAGCGGCGGCGGCCGCCTCAACCCGAATTGCGGCTAGAGCCGGCCACGGCATTGCTGTGCGGCGTTATGGTCGCCAGCAGAGGTAAAGCTTGCCGGCTTTGGTGTAAGCCGGGCGGTTCGTCCTGCCGCCACCAGATCTTTCAAAGTCGGCGAAACATGTGGGCTAAGTTCGACTTGCGACCGGCGCGACCTCCACGATAGTTCTCAATGCATGCCCTTGCATTTTGAAGGCGATCGGCCAAAATGTCGGGATTCGCGCCGCCGCTATCACGCCGCATGGGGGTGAACAGGGCGACGGATACTATTACAAGTCAAGGACTTCGGTCGGCGGCCACCGCTGGGCTGTAGCCAAGTTCCAGGAGAGTTTTGCGATGGCCGAGTCACTCACGGTCGAGCGGCGCGCCAGTCAAGGCAAGCGGAACGTGCGGCGCCTGCGTCGCGACGGTCAGGTGCCGGCGGTGCTCTACGGGCACGGCGGCGAGGTGGTCAGCCTGAGCGTGCCGCACGACCAGGTATCGCAAATGCTGCGCCACGGCAGTCGCTTGGTCGAATTGCGCGGCGCCGTGCAAGAGACCGCGTTTGTCAACGACATGCAATGGGATGTCTACGGTCTGGATGTCGTGCACCTCGATTTCATCCGCGTCGCCGAAGGGGAGAAGGTCGAGCTCCGAGTAAAGGTCGAGTTGAAAGGCGAGGCTCCGGGCACGAAAGAAGGGGGCTCGGTCGAACTGGTCATGCACGACCTGGAAATCGAGTGCCCTGTCGGGTCGATTCCCGACAAGCTCGTGGTGAGCGTCAAAGAGTTGCATTTGGAAGGAGCGATCACGGCGGGCGAAGTGACGCTCCCCGAAGGAGCCACGCTGATCACCGACGCCGATGCCGTGGTGGTCACATGTCATAAGCTGGCCGAGTTGGAAGAAGAGGCAGTCGCCGTGGGCGAGGCCGCTGAGCCCGAGGTGATTAGCCGCAAGGCCGGCGAGGAGGAGGAAGGGGAGGAAAGCTGAGCGGTCGGTGGCCGCAAATTGGATGCGTGCCGCTGGCAAGCGTCGCGATCTTGCAGCCAGTACGAACGCGGGAATAGTCGGCCGCTATGAAGCTCGTGGTCGGCCTGGGGAATCCCGGGCGAAAATACGAAGGAACGCGGCACAATGTCGGATACGAGCTGGTCGCCGAACTATTGCGTCGACATGGCGCGGGCCGCCCCAAGTTATCGTTTCAAGGAGAGCTGTCGGAAATCACACTGGGCTCGGAGCGTACCTTGCTCCTATGCCCACATACATACATGAACCGTAGCGGCAGCAGCGTCGGGGCGGCCGTTGACTTTTACAAGTTGCCGATCGCCGACCTATTGATCGTCTGCGACGACTGGAATTTGCCGCTGGGTAAATTGCGAATTCGAGCGTCGGGCTCGTCGGGGGGACAGAAGGGGCTACAAGACATTCTCAAGCGGCTGGGGACCGAAGAGGTTGCGCGGCTGCGGATCGGTATCGGCAACGTCCCGCCGAATTGGGACGCTGCCGACTATGTGCTCAGTCGCTTCACGGCGGCCGAGCGATCCGAAATGGAGCTGGCCCGGCAGCGCGCCGCCGACGCCGTGGTTGCCTGGGCTCGCGAAGGAGTCGCGGTGGCGATGAATCGTTACAATGGGGACGCTTGAGTTGCGTTGGGAAATCATCGGAAACAAACGTTCCGTCCAGGAATGAGCCGCCTCACAGGAGTTTCGCTTTGTCCGTTCAGACATACGAGTGCATGCTGATCCTCGACTCGAACCGCTTTGCGCGCGATCAGGCGGGCGTGTCCGGGCAAATCTCCAAGTTTGTGAAGAACGCCGGCGGAGACGTCCTTGTCAGCCGCCTGTGGGAAGAACGTCGACTGGCATACCCCATCGAGGGCCATCGCAAAGGGACGTACTGGCTCTCGTACTTCAAGCTCGATAGCCGCCAGGTGGCGGGCCTCGAACGCGAGTGCCAGCTCAGCGAGAGCATTCTGCGATCGTTGATTCTCAAGGTCGAGCCGCGCATCGCCGACGCCTTGGTGTCGCACGCCAAAGGGGCCGGCCAGATGGCGCGACCCAAGCCTCCTGAAGCTGCACCCGTCACGACGAAGGCGGACGTGCCCGAGTTCGAAGGAGAAGGGGTCGACGCAATCGAATAAAGGTTCAGCCCCTCACAGGGCCGCGCCATCAAGTTGCGTGCTCGTTGCGAAGTCGAATTCGCTGGGAAAGTGTGTGTGATCGATGGCTAGCTTCAATCGCGTGATCCTGGTGGGTAATCTCACCCGCGACCCCGAGCTGCGCTACACGCCGGGCGGGACGGCCGTCACCGATATCGGCCTGGCCGTGAACGACCGCCGCAAGAACGCACAAGGAGAGTGGGTCGAAGAAACCACGTTTGTCGACGTCACGCTCTGGGGCCGCACGGCGGAGATCGCCAGCGAGTATCTAGGTAAGGGCGCACCCGCGCTCATTGAAGGCCGCTTGAAACTCGACACTTGGGAGAGCGAAGGCCAGAAGCGCTCGAAGCTCAAGGTCGTCGGCGAGAAGCTGCAATTGCTTGGTGCCCGCGGCGCCGGACAGGGAGGCGGAGGACAAGGAGGTAGCGGAGGCGCCCCGACGCGGCGCGCACGAAGCGCACCTCAAGGTGCCGGCAATGGCGGCGGTGGCAATAGTGGCGGCGGCTACGAGTCGGGAGAGTCGTATGGCGAGCCGACCGAGGACGACATTCCATTTTAGCCGCCGGCTAACTTCTCGCCTCGATTAGAGATTTGGCTTGCGGCACGCTCTAGCGGCGCCGAACGTTCGATCGCCAGTAAGATACGGAAACGAGATCATGCCCAACACAAAGTCCAATCGCGGCCGAGTCAAGCGACTGCCGCGCGGAGCCCGCGGCGGCATTGAGCTGCTCTTGATTCAAACCGTCGAGCATCTTGGCAAGACCGGAGATGTCGTCGAAGTCAAAGCGGGCTACGCCAATAACTTCTTGCTGCCGCAGGGGCTGGCCACGATCGCCACGCCGCATCACAAGCGGATGGTTGAAAAGCATCGCGCCCGCCTGGCCGAGATCGAGCGCAAGCGCCTGGCCGGCTTGCAGGCGCAGGCCGACGAACTTGGACGCTTGAGCGTCACGATCGAAGCCAACGCCAACGACGAGGGGCATCTGTACGGCTCGGTCGGCGCTCACGAAATCGCTACCGCGCTCAAGCAGCATAACTTCACGATCGCCACGGAGCAGGTCCGCCTCGAAGGACCGCTCAAGGAGCTGGGCCTGTATACCGTGCGGATTCACATGGGGCACGAGATTAACGCTGAGCTCAAAGTCTGGGTCGTCCCTTCGGCCAGCGAACCGGCCGCCGAGAAGACCTAGCGCCGCCGACCAAGGCTCTGGGCAGCGAGGAGTTCGCGGGCAGGGAGGATCCGTCGCCATGGCTGTTTTCGAGCGCATCGACGCGGGCACGCCGCGCGTTTCGGCCGAGCTGCTCGACCGCACCCCGCCGCATAACCTCGATGCCGAACGCGGCGTGCTGGGGAGCATTCTGCTCGACACCGAGCTGCTCGACGATCTGGCCCTGGTGTTGCGCGCCGAAGATTTTTATTCCGATGCGAATGAGAAGCTCTTCCGCCACCTGCTGGCGGTTCATGAAAAGGGGCGCCGCGTCGACGTCACCTTGCTGGCCGAACACTTGCGCACCACGGGGGATCTGGAGGCGATCGGCGGCCTGGCCTATCTGCTCGAGATCGCGCAGGCCGTGCCGCACGCCGCCAACGCCCGCTATTACGCCGATATTGTGGCAGACAAGTCGACGCAGCGCGGGTTGATCAAGGCCAGCACCGAGATCTTGCGCGACGCGTACGATCCGACATGCGAGGCGCGCGAGCTACTGGGGCGCGCCGAGGAACGGATGTTCCTGATCCACGACGAGCGCGGCGGCAACGACGTGCAGCACGTCAAGGATGTGCTCGTCGAGGCATTCGACCATATCGACAAGCGCCTGCAGCACGGCAAGGCGACCGGCGTGGCCACGCATTTCGACGACCTCGACGAGCTAACGGGCGGGCTGCACCCTTCGGAGCTGGTGATCCTGGCCGCACGGCCGAGCATGGGCAAGACAGCCCTGGCGACGAACATCGCGGCCCACGTGTCGCTCAAGGAAAAGACGCCAGTGCTGTTCGTGAGCTTGGAAATGTCCCGGCTCGAATTGGCGCAGCGCATGCTCTGCGCGCATGGCCAGATCGACGGGCGCAAGTTCCGCAGCGGATTCATCTCGGCGGGGGAGCGCGATCAGCTCGTCAAGGCATCCAGCGAGCTGAGCCAGGCCACGCTGTTTGTCGACGACACACCCAGTCGCAACATGACCGAGATTGCCGCGAACGGCCGGCGGCTGAAGCGCCGGGCGGGCCTTGGGTTGATCGTCATCGACTATCTACAGTTGATCGAACCCGATAACTCCAAGGACCCGCGCCAGGAACAAGTGGCGCGGATCGCGCGCCGCTTAAAAGGGCTGGCACGCGAGCTCAAGGTGCCGATTCTCTGCTTGGCGCAGCTCAATCGCCAAACCGAGGCCAGCAAGGAGAACGTGCCGCGACTGAGCCACCTGCGCGAGTCGGGCGCGATCGAGCAGGATGCCGACGTGGTGATGTTTGTCCACCGCGAAGAGTACTACGCCCAGCGCGAAGAACTCGAACCCGGTGGCGGCAAGGAGCACTTGAAGGGGTTGGCGCAGATCATCGTGTCCAAGCAGCGCAACGGACCGGTGGGGGATATCAAACTCACTTGGGACGACCGCTTCACCCGGTTTTCGAATCGCGCCGTGGGGCGATTCGAGGATTATCGGCCTAGCGATTTCTGAGCGGGCCCGGCAGCTTGGTGGCCGCGTAGCACTCCCAGGGTTGCAAGCCCTTGGTCGACTACAGCTCGCGGCCGGCCAGCGCGCTCAGATCGGCCTCGAGCGCGGCCAGACGAGCGGCCAGCTCGGATTTCGTATCGTCGAGATTGGCGATCTGCTCGGGCGGCTCGTAGGCGAACAAGTAGAATTTGACTTTGGGCTCCGTTCCTGACGGGCGCACCGCGACGCAGTTGCCTGGTTCGGCGAAGTCCAGAAAGATCAGGTCTCCCCGCGGTCCGGCGAGCGGCTGCTCCCCGCTGCCTGGGACAATCAACTTCGATTGCTCATAGTCGCGCACCTGGGTGATGCGCAATCCGGCCAGGGACTCTGGGGGAGATGTGCGCAGCGACGTCATCAACTTTTGCATTTGAGCCATGCCAGCCGAGCCGGGCATCGAGGCCGACACCGTTTTTTCCGCGTGACAGCCGAACTGCCAGAAGAGCGAGTCGAGTTTCTGGGCCAGCGTTTGACCGGCGGCTTTCGTGGCAGCGGCCAGTTCCGCCAACAGCAAAGCCGCGACGGCCGCATCCTTGTCGCGCACGTGCGTGCCCGCGAGGTATCCGTGCGACTCTTCGGCTCCGAACAAGAAGCCCGCGGGCCCGGCCTCGTCGATCTGTCCGGCGATCCACTTGAAGCCGACGAGCAGATCGCCGTACGTGCGCACGCCATATTGCGCGGCAATCCGTCGCACCATTTCGCTGGTGACAATCGTTTTGACCACGTAGTGCTGCTTGCTGAGCTGCGCCCGGCGCGTGCCGAGCACGTGATCGACCAATAGCGCCGCGATCTGGTTGCCGTTGAACACCACCCAGTCACTAGCTCCTGGAGATTGCGGGGCGGCGCATCCCAAGCGATCGGCGTCGGGGTCGGTCGAGAGGATGACGTCGGCGCCGCTAGCCCGCGCACGCTCGATCATCGTGTCGAACGTGGCGACGTTCTCGGGGTTGGCCACGTGGTTGGGGACGTTGGGGAAATCGCCGTCGGGCACCGCGTGCGGAGCGAACAATTCGACCTCGCGGAAGCCGGCGGCCGTCAACATCGGCAGGATCGCCACGGCGCCGACGCCGTGCATTGGCGAATAGATGATCTTCAGGTCGCGCGGGCCTGGCGAACTCTGTGCCAAGAGCGCCGATTGATAAGCGGCGTCGATCTCGGCCTGGCAGCAAACGATGCGGCCATCGGCCACGGCTTCGGCAAACCGGGCGCGGTGAATCTCAGCCACGCGCATCACGCAGTCGATCACACCGCGATCGTGCGGTGGCAGCAATTGTCCGCCGGTCGACCAGTAGGCCTTGACCGCGTTGTCGCTGGGGGGATTGTGGCTGGCCGTGATCATGATTCCGCACGACGCCTGCTTGAGGCGCACGGCGAGCGAACACTCGGGCGTGCTGCGATAGCCGTCGAGAAACCAGACCCGGAAGCCGGCGGCCACCATGATCTCGGCGCACAATTCGGCGAAATGGCGCGAACGGTGGCGGGTGTCATAGGCGATCGCGCACGACAAGGGGGCGGTGCTTCCACTCTGTTTTGCCCATTGCCGCACGTAGTCGGCCAGGCCTTGAGCGCTTTCGCCGATCGTGCGGTCGTTGATCGCGTTGGACCCGATGGGGTACATCCGGCCACGGCGGCCGCCGGTGCCGAACGGGATGACGGTCCAAAAAACATCGTCAAGCAATTCCCACTTCCCCTGCTCGCAATGCTCGGCAACCTGTGCAGCGTACTGTGCATATCGGGGCTCGCGCAGCCAACTGGTGACGTTCGCCGCGGCGCCAGCGGTGAGCTGGCCGGTCGTGACGGCCTTCTCGATGAGCGTCAGGGTGTGGGCGCGGCGGTCCGCGTCGAGTTCTGCCGGCATAGGCACCTCGTACGGCGCTAAGAGGTCAGAATGGATCGTTGCGGCTGTTTTGACAGATCACAAAGCTGCGGACAAGTGCCACCGGCAAGTGCAGATGACCATCGAACGGCGCACCTTGCGCGGTGACATTAGCGGCGTATAATTGCGGCTCGTTGCCTTTGTTAACGACACGCGAATTGCCAGGCACGGGCAGATTCCGTGATTCATCATAACCTGTCAGCGGGCGAATTAGTCGCATGAGTGAACCAATCATCAGCGTTTCAGGCTTGCGGGGCATCGTCGGCGATTCGCTCACTCCGCCGAGCGCGATGCGCTTTGCCTGCGCCTTCGCGGCGGGCCTGCCGGCTGGGCCGATTGTGTTGGCGCGCGACGGCCGCAGCAGCGGGCGAATGCTGGCCGATGCGATTCGTGGAGGGCTGGCGGCCATCGGCCGAACGGTCATCGATGCCGACGTGGCGGCCACACCCACCGCCGGTGTGCTGGTGCGGCAGTTCCAGGCGGCCGGCGGCATCATGATCACGGCCAGTCACAATCCACCGCAGTACAACGGCATCAAGCTCTTTGATCGCTCTGGGCAGGTGCTGACGGCCGAGGCTGGCCAGGCCGTGATCGAACGGTACCGCGCCGGCGAGCCAGCCTGGGCGCCGCACGATCGACTCGGCGCCTTGCGGCTGTGCAACAACCCCGACGACCAACACCTGCGGCTCGTCGAACAGATCGTGGCCAGCGGACGCATCCAGGGTCGCCGCTACCACGTGCTCTTGGATTCGAATCACGGCGCGGGGAGCGAATTAGGAAGCATGCTCCTGGAGTCGTTGGGTTGTCATGTGACCTTGTTGGGGGGAGAGCCCGACGGCCAATTTGAGCATCCGCCCGAGCCGACGGCCGAGAATCTCGCGAGCGTGCTCGATGTGGTGCGGCAGATCAAGGCCGACATTGCCTTCTGTCAAGACCCCGACGCCGATCGCTTGGCGATCATCGACGAGCATGGCCGCTATCTGGGCGAAGAGTACACGCTGGCGCTGTGCGTCGAGCACGTGCTGCGGCGTGCCAAGGGGCCGATTGTCACCAATTGCTCAACCAGCCGCATGACGCAAGACCTGGCGGCACGACACGGGGTGCCGTTCTACCGCTCGGCAGTGGGCGAGGCCAATGTCGTCGCGGCGATGAAAGCGCACGGCGCGCTGTTCGGCGGCGAAGGGAACGGCGGCGTGATCGACCCGCGCGTCGGTTACGTGCGCGACAGCTTCGTCGGCATGGCGTTGGTTCTCGACGCGATGGCACTGCGCGAACTGCCAATCAGCCGGCTCGCCGATGAGCTGCCACGTTACGAAATCGTCAAGACGAAGCTCGAGCTCCCGCCCGTCAAACTGGATGCCGCGCTCAACTCGCTTGAGAAGCACTTTCCCGCCGCCTCGGTCGATCGTCTCGACGGCTTACGGCTCGACTGGCCCGATCGCTGGCTCTTGGTGCGCGCGAGCAATACCGAGCCAATCGTGCGGATCATCGCCGAAGCACCGAGCAGGGTGGATGCTCAGAAACTCTGCGACGAGTCGGCCAAAGCGCTGGCCAAGGTGTAACGGCGTTGCGACGGACGCCGATAATCGGTTAGCTGCGGAGGCTACTCCGCGCGCTACCTTGGGCGATTCGACGTCGAATCCGCGAGCGCGCGGGACAAGTCCCGCGGCTAACAGCGACTCGCACGCGCTAATCGAGCCACAACTACGGCTTGGCGGCCACGGCATCGGGCTCTTCACCCGGGTGGTAGGTCCGCTTGGCGACCGAGCGAATCTCATCCCAGTTGTACAGCGTGGGTCGCAGCTTGCGCTCGGAGAGCAGCTTCGCCTGATCGAAGAAATGAGGCGACTTGGGATCGCCACTGGCGCCGAACTGCACCAGCGTGCGGCTGGTGACCTGCGGGCCAAATTCGATCGCCCCCATATAGCTGCTGCCCACCACGGCATAGCGCTTCTTCATCAGCTTCAGCGGCGGGAGATACACGCTCGGCGTAAAGTACATCGTGAAGGCCACGCCCGGCGGGCCGTGCAAGCCGGCACTCGGCAAGCTCGGCTGAGTGTCGTTGAACGGAATCACGAAGAAGTCGGACACGTTGGCGTGCCGCTGCAGCCGATTGACCTCGCCCCAGGCAACCTGCCAGGTGCCGAAGGTGCTCTTCAACTTGCCGGCCGCCGTCACCAGCGCTTTGAGCTGCTCGGTCGAATTGCCGACGAACTGCGGCTTGAGCGTTTCGGCCGGATAGCCAAACCCGTACAGCTCTTCGTACCACGCCAGGCACAAGGTGGTTTGCGTCGATTCGAGCGAGCCCTTGCAGTCCCAGTTGAGCAGGTGCTCGAGCAGCGGCTCGACGGCGCGGGCCAACTGCGGATTCGTGTCCTTCAACGATTCGAGCTTGCGGCGGTACTCCGGTAGCTCGACCAGCGGCCAGTAGATCGTGGTATCGAAAATCACTTCGAGCCAGCGATCGAACGTCACATCCTCTAGCTCGCGCAATAGCATCCGCGAGACTTTCGCACGCCGCTTGTCGTCGTACTGATCGCGAACCATGTAGGGCGGGAAGTCGCCGATGGCGGGGTTGTAGTCGTCGGTCGTCGTGTACGGGGTCGCGTTGCAGCTTTGCACGTAGCCGGTGGGCGGGTTGAGCACTTGCGGTAGCTCGTCAAGCGTGTGGTAGCCCTGCCATTCGGTGCGCGGATCGCTGCCGTCGACCGGCTTGCTCCAATCGAACTGCGGATCGCGGCGCGGGACGATGCCGTTATAGATGTACTGAATGTTCCCCTGATCGTCGGCGTAGACGGTATTGAAAATGTGAAACTCATTCATGGCCATCGCCCGGCGGAAATCGGCCAGGTTCTTGGCGCGGAGCATTTCGTACGACTGTCGGGCCAGCAGGGCATCGTAGAATTTGCCGATCATCGCCGACACGTACTGCTTGTCGTTGAGCTGTTGAACGATCGGCCCGTGGTGCGTCTTGCGGAAGGTGACTTCCATTTCGTCGAAGTCGCGCCCCCGCTTGACCTTGAGCTTGTCTTTCCACTCGGTGGCCGTGCGATGGCCGTCGCCATAGCGATAGTTGAGCGGGTTGGCCGGATCGTCGAACGTCTCGATCCAGGCGCTCGACGTGTTCGGTTCGTTGACGGTATACGCCCAGCCGCAATGCTCGTTGTGCCCGAGCGTTGGCAGCGGGCTGCCGAAGAAGGTGGCGCCGTTGAAGTTCAGGCCGGCGCCACTGCGCAGATGGGCCTCGTAGAACTGGCCGAAGCCAAAATAGGGCTGATGCGGATTGATGAACAGCATGGCGTGACCGCTGCGCGTCTTGCTGGGGCCGATCGCCCAAGCGTTGCTCCCCGTGGCGGCGCGGGCCTCGGCGGCGAGTTTTTGTTCGTAGTCGCGCTCGACGGCGCTCAGTTGCAGGGCCTCTTGGATGCGGTCGCGCTGGCCGGCGGCAGCCGCGGCAAACGAGGTGGGTATCTTGCTCGTCGAAGTGGGGATATGCCCGCCGACGAGTTCCAAGCCGGCGGCACGGCCGAACGAGAGCATGTACCACGGCTCAAAGCGCGTGAGCAAACGTGGTTTGACTTGCGGATGCTCGTCGAGGTAGTGATTGATGCCAGCCGTGTAGGCAGTGCAGATGCGCTTCAGCCGCGGCTCGAAGGTTTCGAAATCCTCGCGCGAGCGCTGCGGCACCTCGAAGGCGCGGTTTAAAAGGTCCTTGCTGAGAAACTTCTTGCCGTAGAGCTCAGCGTAGCGGCCCAGCCCCATCACGTACGAATCTTCGATTTGCCAGAAGTAGTCCTCGGCCTGGCAGTAGCCGAAGCCGAACACGGCGGCCTCGTCGTCGACTCCATCGATGTGCGGCACTCCGAAGTCGTCGCGGTAAATCGTCACGCGGCCGGCGAGATACGACGGTGTTAGCGTGGTCGCGTCGTCGGCTGTGGCGGCGGCAGGCTCTTCCGCTGCGCGAACCAATTCGTAGCTCGGCAGCCAAAGTGCAGACAATCCGACGAGCGAAAACGAGGCAAAACGAACGAGTCGAAACATCGAACGAGATCCTAAGGTCGTATAGGGCGGGAGGGGTTACGCTTCGCAAAGTGCCTATGGTAACCCGAACTGGGCGGGCGTGCATCTGCTCGATACTCTGGCATTCGGGGCTGTTTGCGCAAGGGTCGCTGGTGCGTTGCCATAGAGTGAAGGAGTCGAACGGCTATCGCGCCGAGTTTTCCCAAATGGTGGTGTCCAAATCCCGTAGCCTAATTCCTCTGCGTTGGGCAGCGTGCTCAAGTAGCGAGAGTGCCTTAACAGCTGAGCATTGGCCACCAATCGCCGTTGCGACATATCGCACGATATGAACGTCGGGCTTGGTCGTATTTGCCCCAAAGAGCATGCGAAGATACTGAAATCCACCAATTGCGAAACCTGGGATCGCTAGTGCGCGATAGTCACCTGCCTGCGCATGCGTTGCCCAACGCTCAAGTCGGTGCAACTCGGCATTGCCGCGCCGCTCACCGATCAACGCGACGAGAAAATCCGTAACTCGGCTAAGTACCTCCGCGCGCGAGCTATCGCGATAGTTCAAGAGATCGCGCAGGAAATCAGCCGGAGTATCAAACGAGTCCATTAGTTGCCGAAGCTCGCGAACCGATTGCAGTCGCGGGTACGTCGACTCGAGTGAGTCAAGACGTGGGACGACAAATCTGTCGTATGACCGATTGAGCGATAGCACGCAATCAATTACGCGAAGAGCTGGCGCACGCAACCAAGCTCGGTCGGACGACTGGGTTACCTTCGGAAAGTCGCGTTTGATAGCAAGACTCAGACGTACAACGTCGGATTCCGTTGTGGCGTCAGACCTCGAGGTTTGCTTCCGGCATCTCTGCGTCAGTTCGCGGGGCGCGGTCTGGTCGCACTGTTGCCTATGCAAGCGTTTGTCTGGTGTTGGCGTGCTCGCGCGACCGTTAAGCCAAACGCAATTGCCGTTCTGCCATTCGCCAACCTGCTCCTTCGCTCCCGACTTATGGTGTTGCCAGACTGGGCCAGTGTACGGGTAGCTTCTCCCTAGAAACTTGTACCTTCCGGACTTCTTATCTCCGAGGTGCTCGAATAGCCGCACGTTGTCACGTGAAATACCATCGTTGTGAAGGTTGTAGCAATGATCGGATGGCAAAACGCTGCTTGCCTTGCAACCACTTGCACTTGCGACTTGCTCAACCAAAACGCGTCGCGGAATGCCGTCACCTTGGAAACGCGGCTGCAAGCGGCGGGCGACAATTTCCAGTGTCTCGACAATGCTGTGGAGCCTGCGCATGATTGGAACCCGCGCTCCGAATTGGCTATGGCGTCAAACACCGCGGTCGGTGTCTTCGTAGTAGGTCTGTACATTCAGAACTGCCCAAAGCGCGACTGTCATGATGTCTTCGCATCTGTCGCACGCCTCGACATCCGCCGCGATGGTCGGATCCTGCCGGCGACCGCGAATCATTGCGAGCAGCGCCTCAATGCCATCTCGTGTCTGATTGACCACCTTAAGGCCCGGAGACTGTTGAGACATAGTGTGTTCCTTTAGCTGTCGCGGCCACGCTGTAATACTTGCAAGAGTGCGGTTAGCAGGTTGTCAGCTTATCCTTGCCAACCCACTTGCGGAGCACTTCAGGCACCGTCACCGAGCCATCGGCGTTCTGGTAGTTCTCCAGAATTGCCACCAGCGCCCGGCTGATCGCCACCGCCGTGCCGTTGAGCGTGTGGACGAAGTGCGTCCCTTTTTCGTTTTTGATGCGATAGCGAATGTTGAGCCGGCGGGCCTGGTAATCGGTGCAGTTCGACGTGCTGGTCACCTCGCCCCACTCGCCCGCTTCGCCCCGGCCGGGCATCCAGGCTTCGAGATCGAACTTGCGGTAGGCTGGTCCTCCCAGGTCGCCGCTGGCGGTGTCGACTACGCGGTAAGGGACGCCCAACTCGTCGAAGATGCGGCACTCCAGCCCACGCAGGTAATCGAGCATCTCGTCGCTCTTGTCCGGCAGCGTGAAGGCGAACATCTCGACCTTGGTGAACTGGTGCACGCGGTAAAGCCCGCGGGTGGCGCGGCCATGGGCGCCTGCTTCGGTGCGGTAGCAGTGACTGATACCGCAGATCTTGACCGGCAGGGTATCGGCGTCGAGCACTTCGCCGGAGAGGAGCCCGCCCAGGGTGATTTCGGCCGTCGCCACCAGGCTCAGGTCGGTGCCGTCGACGCTGTAGATCTGCGTCTCGGGGCCGCGCGGGATGAAGCCAATCCCCTCGAGGATTTCGTTGCGCGCCAGGTCGGGCGTGATCGTCGGAGTGAAACCCTCACCAATCAGCAAATTGATGGCGAACTGCTGCAGGGCCAGCTCCAGCAGCACGGCGTCGTTCTTGAGAAAGTAGAAGCCGTGTCCGGCGACTTTGGCTCCCCCCTCAAGATCGAGCATGCCGAGCCGCTCGGCGACCGTGACGTGATCGGCCGGCTTGAAGCTGAACGTGCGGACGGGGGTGCGGCCTTTGGCGACTTCGCGGTTGGCGGTGTCACCAGGCCCGACGGGCGCTTCGGGATGCGTGAGGTTGGGGATGCGGCGCAACAGGGTGTCGCTCTCGGCAGTGAGCCGCGATAGCTCCTGCTCGGCCGCGGTCACGGCTTCGCGAAGCTGGCGGCCGGCGGCCTTCTTGGCCTCGCGCTCGGCGTCGTCCTTGGCTTTGCCGATCCCCTTGGAGACTTCGTTCGCCTCGCGATTCAGGCGCTCGACATCGCCTTGTCGGGCGCGGCGCTCTTGCTCAAGCGCGACGAAGCGAGCGACGTCGGCGTCGGCGCCGCGATCGGCGCAGTTGCGCTTGACGAGCTCGGCGTTCTCCAACACAAACTTACGATCGAGCATTGAGGTCCCTCAGCCACGGAGAAATACTGATCTGCCACAGAGGGCACAGAGATCACAGAGGAAATACATACAACTGCGTTAGCTGATAGTTATGTGGTGGCGAACTCTCCGAAACCTGTAGGTTCAAGCACTCCTACTTTGCATTCTCTCTGTGAGCTCTGTGTCCTCTGTGGCAAACAGACCATTTTCGACTTACCTCTGTGCCCTCGGTGACCTCTGTGGCAAAACTGAATTCTCTGTGGCTAGGCCCGCTTCATGCGGCTCAGCTCGTCCCATAGCCAGGCGCTCGTGCGAATGCCGCGGTGGAAATCGGCAATCGAGAACTTCTCGTTCGGCGAATGGGTGTTGTCGTCGTTTTGCCCCCACCCCAACAGCAGCGTGTCGACTCCCAGTAGGTCTTTGAAGCTGTTGACCACGGGGATTGAGCCCCCTTCGCGGATGTAGACCGGCGCGCGGCCAAATCCCTTCTCGATTGCCCGAGCCGCAGCCGCCATATAGGGACTGTCCAAGGGAACGACGACGCCCGGCGCCCCATGAAACTCCTCGAGCTCCATCGTGATCCCGGGCGGCAACAACTTCTCGAGTGCGCCGCGCAGCGCTTGGGTAATCTTGTGCGGGTCTTGCTTGGGGACCAGGCGAAAGCTGAACTTGGCCGAGGCCTTGGCAGGCAGGACCGTCTTGGCTCCTTCCCCTTGGTAACCGCTGGTGAGACCGTTGATGTCGAAGGTTGGCCGCGCACTTTTGCGCTCGAGCGTGCTGAAACCATTCTCGCCCGATAGCGCGCGAACGCCGATCTGTCGCATGAACTCCGCTTCGCTGAAATCGAGCTCTGCGATTTGCTGGCGTTCCTCCTTGGTTAGCGGCAGCACGTCGTCGTAGAAGCCTGGCACCTGCACCCGCCCTCGCTCATCGATCAGGGCCGAGAGCATTTGCACCAGCGCGTTGGCCGGATTGGTCACCGCCCCGCCGAACGTGCCCGAATGTAAGTCTTGCTTGGGGCCGACGAGCCGTAGCTCGTAGTAAGCAATGCCGCGCAGCCCGTAAGTTACCGCGGGTACGTCGGGGGCGAACTGGCTGGTGTCGCTCACCACGACGATGTCGCACTTCAGGCGGTCGCGGTTGGCCTCGATGAACTCGTCGAGGTTGCGGCTGCCGACCTCTTCCTCCCCTTCGATCAGGTACTTGAGTTGCACCGGTAGCGCGCCGGCCGTCTTGAGCCAGGCTTCGGCACTCTTGACGTGCGTGAACATCTGCCCTTTGTCGTCGGTGGCACCGCGGGCGTAGAGGTTGCCGTCGCGGCGCGTCGGCTCGAAAGCGGGCGAAATCCACTCGTTCAAGGGATCGGGGGGCTGCACATCGTAGTGCCCATAGACCAGCACCACGGGGGCCCCCAGCACCGCGGGGCTTTCCGCAAAGACGATTGGGTGCCCTGGAGTTTCGCACAGTTCTGTCTTGAGCCCGAGTTTCTTGAATTGATCGGCGACCCACTGGGCGGCTTTGCGGACCTCGCCCCGGCGGGTGCTGTCGGCACTGACGCTTTCGATTCGCAGGAGCTCGCAGAGCTCGTCCTCGAAGCGCGAGGCGTGCTCCTGGCAATAGCTTTGGACCGCTTGTGGACTGGCCGATTTCGTCTCTGGCATGGTGGTCTCGGCGTGGCTGGTCTGCTTCCCTAGGCCTGGCAATGCCAAGGTGTCTGGATCGGCGCGGGCGAGGATCGAGCGCCCGTCGCGTGTCCGGTATAATATCGCACGGGTCGGGGGGCCACCACGGGTCGATTGGCCGCAGTTCGCCACCTTGGTGCTCGATGATCCGACTTGCCCCGCATGCGGAGCGATTGCACGTATGGTTGTGCTCGAACAGGATCATCTGCGAGCCGACGGTGAGCCAGATCAGGTTGGCACGACCGTCGAAGAACCCGTGGCCGTGGTCGACGAGCCGGCGGTCGAGCCGCGGCGCGAAAAGCGCTCCACGCCCAAGAAGAAGCCGCGCCGCCAGCCGCCGTACCACGTCGTGCTCTGGAACGACGACGATCACACGCACGCCTACGTGATCGCGATGTTGCAGAAGCTGTTCGGCCACCCGCCTGAGAAAGGTTATCAACTCGCCTGCGAAGTCGACGCGCGGGGCCGCGCGATCGTGCTCACCACGACTAGGGAGCACGCCGAACTGAAGCGCGATCAAATCCACGCGTACGGCAAGGACGGATTGGTGGCCGATTGCGCGGGCTCGATGTGGTCAACGATCGAGCCGGCCGAGGGAGGATAGCACATTGACTCCCTCGATAGCTCCTGCGCTGCGTACCGTGACGCTGGGCTGCAAAGTCAACCAGTACGAAACGGAGTATGTGCGGCAGGGACTTCTGGGAATTGGATATCGCGACGCGCTGGTCGATGAACCGGCGGCCTTATGCATTGTCAACACCTGCACGGTCACGGCCCAGGGAGACAGCAAGAGCCGCCAGATCATTCGCCAGTTGGCGCGCCGCAACCCAGCCGCGCGCATCGTCGTGATGGGCTGCTACGCCACGCGAGCCCCCGACGAGCTGGCAGCGCTCCCCGGCGTCACGGAGGTCGTGACCGACAAGCGCGAACTGCCCGACTTGCTAGGGCGATTTGGCGTGGTCGATGTGCCGCGGGGCATCTCCTCGTTTGGATCGCGGCATCGCGCGTACGTCAAAGTGCAAGATGGCTGCCTGCTGCGCTGCACGTTCTGCATCATTCCGCTGGTGCGGCCGGCAATGTACAGTCGCCCGGCCGAAGGCGTGCTCGATGAAGTGCGCCGTCTGGTCGACGCCGGCTACCGCGAGTTGGTGCTGACTGGCATTCACCTGGGGCACTACGGCGTCGATCAGAATCGCGGCCGCGCGAAGCACGATTGGCTGCGGCTTTCGACGCTGCTGGAGCGGATCGCGCGTTTGCCGGGCGAATTTCGCGTGCGGCTCTCGAGCATCGAGGCGACGGAAGTTACGCGCGAGCTGGTTGCGGCAATGGCGGAGCATCCACGTCGAATCTGTCCTCACTTGCACGTTTCGATGCAGAGCGGCTCCGATGCCGTGCTCGCGCGGATGCGGCGCCGCTGGGGGAGCCGGCGGTTCGTCGATCGTTGCCGGCTGGTGCAAGCGGCGCTCGATCGGCCCGCACTTACGACCGATGTAATTGTTGGCTTTCCCGGAGAGAGCGACGACGATTTCGCGGCGACCTGCCGCGTCGTCGAGGAAATTGGCTTCTCGAAGATACACATCTTTCCGTTCAGTCCCCGCCGCGGCACGCCAGCAGCCGACATGGCCGACCAGATTGCTGCTCCCTTGAAGGCAGAAAGGGTCCGGCGACTAGGCGAATTGGAAAGACACCTGCGGAGGCGCTACTTTAAGAACCTGCTGGGGCGGCAGCTCGAGGCGCTGCTGGAAGCGCCGGTCGAAGCCCCGGTCGCCGCCATGCAGGGCATTCCGGCGGCCGAATCTGGCAGCCGCCAGTCGTGGCTGGCTGGCACCACTTGCCGCTACGCGCCGATCCGCGTAAGGGCGCCGATAAGTCGGCTTGGCGAACTAGTGAAAGTGCGAGCCATCGCGTTCGAAGGGAACCAGCTTGTCGGCGAGACACTTGCCGACTGCTAGCAGTGGCCAAACCGCTCTGGTCTAGCGCCGCGGCTTTCGCTATTGTCCCGCCCCGCAGCTTTTCACGGCCACCGGCGTGCGCTTTTCGAGAAACGGAAGCGTGTTTTTCGGTTGCGCCGCAGGATCCGGGTTCTCCGGTCAAGTAGTAACTTCTACAGTTTTTTCGATTCCGTCGCGATCAGCGTCGTCGCCCGGTGCCAGCGGTTTGCGCCGGATTGGGAGCGTGGCATGTCAATTCGTGTCGTCTTCACGGTGGCGTTGCTGTGCTGGCTTGCCGGGCTGATCGGTTCGCCCCGTTCCATCGCCGCGCCCTGGGATCGCCTGATGCCAAGCTCGCGCCCCGAGGCCGATCCCAACAAATCCTATGAACTGAGCGAGCGCAACGGGCCTTGGACGATCCTGGCAGTAACCTTCTCGGGTGAGGATGCGACGAACCAAGCCAACGACTTGGTTCTCGAACTGCGCAAGCGCTACAAGCTCCCAGCATATACGCACAAGATGTCGTTCGACTTCACCGACATCGAAGGGCGCAGTGTGAATCGCTATGGCGTACCCAAGAAGATGAAGTATCAGCGCGGCAAGGTACTCGAAGAGATCGCAGTGCTGGTGGGCGATTACCCGGCGGTCGACGACGCAGCCGCGCAGCGCGACTTGCGGCAGCTCTGGCACCTTCGCCCCGAGTGTTTGGAGATCAAAGGGGATCGCAAAGTCAGCCGACCGCTGGCGGCCATGCGCCTGGTGCAGCGGCAGGTGCAGTCGGGGTTTCTGGGAGAGGGGCGCGGCACTTATCTGCAGAACATCAAGCAAGACCGCGGCGCCATGGGCAACGCCTTCGTGACCACCAATCCGCTGCTGCCGCGCGAGTACTTTGTACCTAACGGCGTCGACCCGCTCGTGGCCGAGCTCAACGCGCCCGCCAAGTACACTTTGCTTAAATGTCCTGGCAAGTACTCGGTTCGCGTGGCCACCTTCAACGGCGGCGCGATCATCGATCAGCAGCGGCCCGGGCAGCTCAAAGCTGAGGATGACCCCGACAAAATCAGCGTGCCCAACCGCCTGGCGGCGGGGGCCAAGCGCGCCCACTTGTTGACCGAGGCCTTGCGGGCGCGCGGGTTCGAAGCGTACGAGTTTCACGACCGCACGATGAGTTGCGTCTGCGTCGGCAGCTTCGCAGAGGCAGGGCATCCGCGCGGCGACGGCACGGTGGACTGGATACCCGAGGTTGATAAGATCATAGCGACGTTTGGGGTTCCGATGCCCGGGGCCGGCGCAGCGCCTGGCGCGGGGAGCAATCCGGCCAAGACGTTGATCGATATTCCGCCGAAGCCGCCAGGCAAGTTGCCGCGTGAACTCTTGGAGATGGCCTTCGACCCAGAGCCTCGCCCCATCGAAGTGCCGCGCCGCTCGCTCGCCGGCGACTACGATCGCAGCTCCGCAGACTACCGCTAGCCATGTCGCGCACTCGCGACCGGCCACAGTCAAACACATGGTCATTCGCGAACTTGTTCTGGGGACCCACAACCGCAAAAAGGGGCTTGAGCTCGCCGAACTGTTGTCGCCCCTGGGTATCGAGTTGCGCACGCTCGCCGACTTTCCGCAGGCGCTCGAAGTAGTCGAAGATGGCGATCGCTTCGCCGCCAACGCTCGTAAAAAGGCCGGCGAGCAAGCCCGGCACCTCGGCCGCTGGGTGCTTGGGGAAGACAGCGGACTGGCCGTCGACGCCCTTGAGGGCCGGCCGGGCATCTATTCCGCGCGGTTCGCCGGTCCGCAGGCGACCGATGAGGCGAACAACCAGCGGCTGCTCGATGAGCTGCGGGGCGTGCCGCCAGATCGACGCACGGCTCATTACGTCTGCCACGCCGTGGTCGCCGATCCGGCAGGGCACGTCCGGGCCGAGGCGGCGGGATATTGTCGTGGCCGGATCCGCACAGCGCCCGCCGGTCCGGGAGGCTTCGGCTACGACCCATTGTTCGAGATCGTCGAGTACCACCGCACGTTCGGCGAGCTGGGACCAGCCGTCAAAGCGGCCTTGAGCCATCGCTCGCGGGCGATCGCGTTATTGCTGCCCGCACTGCGAAAACTGATCGCCAGCGGAGCATCAAGGTAACTTTCGACGTTCTGGGCGTCGTGTCCCGGCTTGCATGTCGCGCGATTTGCGTTGATCATTCACGCTCGGAGTCCTTCATCTCTTGAGCGAGAGCCCTGATGATCAACACATCTTCTATCACGCGCAGCGCGAGAATCGCGCTCTGGTCAGTCCTTATCATCAGCAACGCGTCGTTCGCAACGTGTGCCGAAACCCCTGCCGAATGGTCGAAAGCCCATGCCGATGAACTGGTCGCGCTCTATGCCGAACTGCATCAGGCTCCTGAGCTTTCGAAGCACGAAGAGGTAACCGGCCGCCGCATCGGCGAGGAACTCAAGAAGGCTGGGATCGACGCCACTACGGGCGTTGGCGGCACCGGTGTCGTGGGGCTGTTGAAGAACGGGCCCGGACAGGTCGTGATGCTGCGTACCGACCTCGATGCCCTGCCGGTGACCGAGCAAACCGGGGTCCCCTACGCCTCGAAGGTGCGAGTGCGCGACGAACAGGGGAACGAAGTAGGCGTGATGCACGCCTGCGGTCACGACATTCACATGACGAACCTGGTCGGCGTCGCCCGCTACCTGGCGTCGCACCGCGACCAGTGGAGCGGCACCGTGATATTTATCGGGCAGCCGGCCGAGGAGCGCGGCGCCGGGGCTCGTGCCATGCTCGAAGATGGGTTGTTCACGCGGTTCCCCAAGCCCGACCTCGCGCTGGCGCTGCATGTCGACAGTTCGCTGCCGACAGGCAAGATTGGTGTGCGCCCTGGGCCAAACATGGCCAACGTCGATAGCGTCGATATCACGCTGCAAGGTCGGGGTGGCCACGGCGCCTATCCGCATCTGACCGTCGATCCGGTGGTCATGGCCGCCTACTTGATCGTCGACTTGCAGTCGATCGTCGCCCGCGAGGTCGGTCCCACCGAGCCGGCGGTAATCACCGTGGGCTCGATTCACGGCGGCGCCAAGCACAACGTGATTAGCGATACCTGCCATTTGCAGCTCACCGTGCGCAGCTACAACGACGAGGTTCGCAAGCACCTGCTGGGGGCGATTCGCCGCAAGAGCCTGGCTGTCGCCCGCAGCTTTCGGGCTCCCGAGCCAGTCATCACGCTATCGGAAGGGACTCCGGCCCTGAGCAACGACCCGGCGCTGGTCGAACGCGTGACGCCGACGTTTCGCCGGGTGCTGGGAGAGGAGAACGTCGTCTTGGCAGAGCAGACCATGGGGGGAGAGGACTTCAGCGAGTACGGTCGGGCAGGCGTACCCATCTTTATGTACCGCTTGGGATCGGTCGAGCAGCCGAGGCTGGACCGCTACCGGCAACTGGGTACCGAGCCCCCGACCCTGCACTCGGCCCTCTATTACCCGGAACCGCGGGAGACGCTTACCGTTGGCGTGACCACGATGGCCAGTGCCGTGCTCGACTTGTTGCCAAAGGCCAAGTAGGAGGTGGGTTTGAACCGCACACGCTGGACCGCGCTGATGGTGGTCGCCGGTTGGCTCGCAACCATGTTGCTCGTCGCCGCCGGCATGCAAGCGGCACGGCGCTGGGCTCTGGCTGACCTGGGAACGGCCGGGGCACGCCAACACTGGCAAGAGTACAAACGAGCCGTCACCGCCCAAGGCCGCCGTCCTCCGAAGAGCGACGAGCCGCCGACGCTGATCCTGCTTCGCGATCGGTTCGCCGGGGTGCTTGCCAGCACGTTGGTGCTGGCGACCAGCCTGTACGCGTTTCTGGCGCTGGTGCTGCTGGGTATGTGGCGCGGAGCGGATCGGCAGCGTGCCCGATAGCCTGCGACGGTTGCCGCGCACGTACGGGCGAATCTGTCAAAACGACGTTGAAAATGCCGCGGCGCCGTTTAGAATGCCCCTGACAGGAAGTGAGGGCCGTCTTACCATCAAGTGCCGGCCGTGTTCTGCGGCGGGCCAGACGGCATCCCATTCTTGGCGCGAGGAGCGCGCGGCAGCGTTTCTTACTACATGTCTAGCGCGGAAGTGCGCGGTGTTTTGGTCAGTATGTAGCGCTCGTGTTGTGTTGATGCGCGTGCCGTTGCGCAGTGCCATCGCACGCGTGGCGCTCACGGTGGCCGCCACACGCACCAGGCATTGTGTACCTCGGCGGTCGATATTTGGGTCAGTCAATCGAACAGGGCAGCCTTAGATTCGCGGGAACAGAACCATGATCAGTCAGCTTACCGAGATCGCGGATACGGCGGTCGTCGACGAAGTCTCTCCGGTGTGCGATCAGCTTGCCAGCACGCCGGACGCAGTGGTGGCGGCTGCAACCCCGATCGAGGGCTCCCTCCGGCCGGCACCGTCGGTCGCGCAAGCGGCTCGGCTGGCCGATGTTTCGGCCACCGGAGTGCGCGATCTGGTCAAAGTGTTCAAGCTGCTTTCCGACGAGACTCGGCTGCGCATTCTGCTCTACCTCACCCAGCGCCCGGAACTGCACGTGCGGGCGCTTTGCGACAAGTTGCGGCAGAGCCAGCCAGCGGTCAGCCACCACCTGGCCCTCCTGCGGGTGGCAGGGCTGATCGAGTGCCGGCGCGAAGGCAAGCACAATTTTTACCACCTGTTGCCGGAGCGGTTCGAGCAATTGCTCGACACCGTGTTCGAGGCGGTGCCCAGCGACGAGCGGCAGATCCGTTTCGAAGACTACGTACTGAAGTACGCTCCGCAGATCACCGGCGATTGATTCTTTACCGTCGGACTATTTGTACGACCCGTCGACAATCCGCCGCGTAAACTCGTCGAGCAGGTCATCGCCAAGCAGCTTCTGCAGGTCGGGGCCCGGCTTGCGCGGGTCGGAAACCTTCGACATGGCAGCCATAATCGCGGGGCGACAAAGTGGATAGTCGATTGCGATCGTCGCCCGAGTGCCATCAGTCGCTTCGTAGTCGACCGAGAGCACCCAGGCCGTGGCGACTCGATCTTCGCCCTTGCGCACCGGCAATTCGCTAAAGTGGATGCCCTGCGGCGTACCCAAACTGTGGTCCGGCGGAGCCAGCCATACGCGGCAATCACTGTCAGGATGGAGCGCTTCACCGTAAAAATCGACGGCGTAGCGTCCGTCAACCAGCTTCAGCACACCGATCAGACGACCGACAAACACCGCCCTGCTGCCCAACCCGAGCGGCCGATCCCAGGTGTCGAGCCGCATGCGCCCGGGCGATGCTGGGGCCAACTCACGGCCGTCGATCGCACGCGCGGCCACCTTCTTATCGACCACCCAACGGTCACCCGCCAGCTTGAGACGGAGCACCAGGAGCCACGCGCCGTCGGCATCGTGCGCGCCGGCGGCATCGTCACTCTTGTCGGCGTCAGGCAGGGGTGGCAATAGCACCGCGACAAGTTTCGCGCGATCGCCTGCGACATAGTCGAGCCACTGTGCTTCAGTCCCAGAACCAGTTTCAGAGGCTGTCGATGAGTTGCTGAAATCCAGCGGAAAGCGCTCGGCCAGATCACCCAGCATCGCGGGATCGTCCAGCTCGATCCGCTGAGGAACCGATGCGCCTTGGTGGCGGTCCAGGCTTACTGCCGCGGCAAGCGGTTCTGGCACCTCGAAATAGTATTTGATCTCGAGTGAACCGCGGGCGTCGGGGTTCTCGAAGGCGTCGCTCGACTGGCGGACGAACGCGGCTTGATCGCCCACCTCGCGCCGACGAATCGGCCTGGCGCTCCATTCAGTCGTCGCGCCGACTTCGACAACCGCTGCCTCGCCTTCGTCGGCGACAGTACCTTCCTCGACGACAACCGCCGCTTCGGCGTCGGCAGGATCCTCGCAAGCATTGAGCTGCATCGCCGAGCTCAGCAGTGCCGTGCCGAGCGTCGCCAGCAGTCCAAGGGATCCGCGACTGCCCGGCCGCAATCGGCCGCGGACAATCGTTGTAAGTAGTTGTCGATTGCGTCGCATCGTGGAATCCTTCGTCACAGTGTCCCTATGGCCAAATATATGTCGCTGGCTTGCGCCATACGAGTCAATCGCCCGAATTGAACCAGGGGCCCAGAAAACTGCAGCTCGCGGCCCAGCCCGATCGCATCGCAGGGCTAGCCAACCCGTTGGGATTTCGCCAAGAGCGACGACAATTTCGTCGCCACTGGACGCCCGCGGGGGAGCATGGTACACACGAACCGCTGGCGATTTTCCCAGTTCGTGAGCAGATCGAGAGTTCTATCATGCACCTTGCCGGTCGAGCACTAGTGACCTACTTCTTCAGCCTGGCACTTTGTCTGGGGGTCGCGAGCTCGCCCACCAGTCGTGCCGCCGAGCCGCCGCGTTGGGTCGCCCAGGTATTGCGGCGCGTGCCACATACCGAAGAGGAAGTGGCGGCCGCTTTCGACGCCAGCCGCAATGCCAGCGTGCAAGTGGCGGTCGGCGATCCGATGGAACTGCCCGGCTTCGACCAGGAAACTGCTTACGACGTCACCGTCGCCGGGAAGAAGGAAAAGGCGCGCTTTCAGTACTCCCGCATCCCCGTCTTTACCTACGGCCTGGCGCTGACCGAGGCCGATCAACAAAACTTGCCGGCGGTGAGCAAGGGCACCATCCTCGAGCGGATCGGCGACAACTACATCTGCATGCAGATTCGTGTACATCGCGACATGACGACAGGAGCGGTGTACTTGTATTACAAGCCGCTGGCAGCCGTCGGTTCGTACACGAAGTCCGGGACCCAAGAATTCACGCCGCTGATGGAAGACTCGGTGCGAGATTGCCGCGGCATCGGGTTGTTCGTGAAACCGGGCACGCCGCTATCGGCCGAGGCGTTTCGCACCTTCGTGGCCGTGAGCAAGACCATGGCCGTGGTCGACGAGGACCGCGACGCTCCCAAACCGCGCGAGCGCGTGAACTACGAGTTCTTCATCGTCCGAGGTCGCGCCGACGGCGACCGCCTGGTGCTGCACGCCTTCGTGACCGATCAGGATCGCCAGCAACTGCGCTACGTAAAGCCGTTTTCGCCACCCACCGGCCCCGACGATTGCAGCGTGAAGAGCACCATGCTGTTCACCGAATACACTGTGGCCAAGCAATCGCCGTCGGCCAAGGTGGTGCGCTTTATTTCAGTCAACGAGCGCTTGTCACTCCCCATGACCGAGCTCGATAAGTTCGTGGCCAGCGCCGGCCTACAAGGGGATGCCCTCGACAACCTTACCTACGTGCTCGACGCCATGATCGATGGCAAAGTGACGGCGCCCCAATAGTGCCGCGGGATTCTATCTCACAAGCCCAGTGTAGCTGGTCGTTCGCTTCCTAGTTTGCGGCCGGAGCGACCAGCTACCCTGGGCTTTCCAACACTTTCTCCAATCTCCAGCCGCTGATCTCTGATTTCGTCTGCTGAAGCTGGGGGATACTTTCCGATAAAGGGCGCCCGCATTGACTGTGGCGCCGCTAGCGTTAGCGACCGCGCCGATTGCGGCCAGAAGTGGTGTCGGGCAGCCTGGGGAGCCGATAACAACCCTGCAGGCACCTGACACGCTACTGCTTGCCTCTTTTGACAAGCTTAGCAGATGCCCGCTAGCAGTCTGCCAACGGGATTGCAGCCGGCAGCGGCACGCGCCACCGAGCGCGCCCGCAGTGCGACTGGAAAGAAGGAGCTTTCCGCGGCGGCACTTCGAAACGCGACCCCAGACGGTTCGCCCGACCCAGGCGACCGCGCAAACGACGCCAGCCGCGCGTGTACGAAACACAACAACGGACGGAACCACAGCGGCGCTATCTGCCGAACGGGCGCCGCCAGAAGGAGCATGAAGGCTGTGAATCAGGACATCAACGTCTTGGCTCTGGTCAAGGGCGAGGAACGCTACGTCTTCTTGTACGACGACGCCAGCCGCGCCGAAGCGCTGCGCATGCTGGGCCGCTTCGCGTCGAACCCCGAGCTTAGCTTTACCTGGTACGACGCTGCCGTGCTGAGCCAGAAGATTCGGCAAGACGAGCAGGCGCCGCGCGGGCCACAGCGGCGATTCGACATCCCGCTGGCGAACAATTCGGAAGAGCTCAGCTAGCCCACCGGCCATGCACGCCGCCGCGGATCGGTTTCTCGATTACTTGCGCGTCGAGCGAAACGCTTCGCCGTTGACGCTCAAGAGCTATCGCGAGGATCTGACCGCGCTGGCCGAATACCTCGGTCACATTTACGGTGAGCAGTTGCCCGAGCCGCAAGGCATCGACACGCAATTGCTGCGCGGCTACCTGGCTGGCATGCACGACGCCGGTTATGCCGCCACGACGATCGCACGCCGCCTGGCCTCGTTGCGCAGCTTTTTCCGTTTCGGACAGCGCGAAGGTTGGACGAAAGGTAACCCAGCCCGGCCGCTGCGTACGCCGCGCAAGCCCCGCCGGCTACCGCACTTTCTTTCGACCGAAGAAATCGGTCGGTTGCTAAGCGCGCCGTCCGCACGCGATCCGTTGGCTGCCCGAGACCGGGCTATTCTCGAAACGATGTACTCGGCGGGGCTGCGGGTGAGCGAAGTGGTCGGTCTCGACGACGACGACCTCGACTTCTCAGGGGGACTCATCACGGTGCGCGGCAAAGGCAAACGCGAGCGACTCGCTCCACTGGGATCGTTCGCCGCCCGGGCCCTTCGCACCTGGCAGAAGGTGCGAGCCGAATTGTCCCAACCCGCGCCGGCGCGACGGGCCGTGTTCACGAACCGGTTGGGCGGGCGGCTAACCACGCGCAGTGTCGCTCGCCTGCTGGAAAAACACCTGAAAGCGTCCGGGCTCGACGGCCGCACGACCCCGCACTCCTTGCGACACAGCTTCGCCACTCATCTACTGGATCGCGGCGCCGACATCCGTAGCGTGCAGGAGCTATTGGGCCATAAGAGCCTCACGACCACGCAGATTTACACGCACGTCAGCACCGCCAGCCTGCGGCAGGTTTACGAGCGCGCCCATCCGCGAGCGCGATAGTTGGCGAACCACAGTGTGCATTCAAACACAAGCCCAGGGATAGCAATCCCTGGGCGTATTGCGCGGCTGAGAGGCTAAACCAACCCTCTGCGCACCGCCCACACGGCCGCCTGCGTGCGATCGACCGCGTCGATCTTGCGCAGCACGTTCTGCACGTGCTCCTTGACAGTCTCAATGCTGATGGTGAGTGAACGGGCGATTTCCTTGTTGCTCAGCCCCAGAGCGAGGTGCCGCAGCACCTGATTCTCGCGCACCGTGAGCGTCACGTCGTCGTCGACAGGCACACCGGCGTTGCGCAGCACGCCTGCCACGCGCCGCAAAGTGGCCGAGCGCCGCGAGGTGTCGCCGGCGGCGACCGAGCGCAGCGCAGCAATCAGCTCCTCGCCGGTGCATCCCTTCAAGAGATAGTCGCCGGCCCCCAACGTGATCGCACGCGCGATGTACGTCGGGTTATCGTAGTTCGAGAGGATTAGCACCTTGATGTCGGGGAAGCGGTCGCGCAACTGATCGAGCGTGTCGAGGCCGTCCTTCTCGGGCATGCGAATATCCAAGAGAACGATGTCGGGCCGTGACTGTTCGGCCATCCGCAGCAGTTCGTCGCCGTTGGTCGCCTGGCCGACAATCTTGAATTCGGTGCCGGCCAACAGGCTCTCAAGTCCCGAACGGACGACCTGATGATCGTCCGCGATCAGCATGCGAATGGCCATGGCTATCGGACCTCTCTCGAAACATCGTGGCAGGACAGACCCGGATCCTCCTGGCGGTCCGGCGATAGAGCCTCATGTCGCTCTGTCTCATACGAGCCTGGGATACCAAGCGCCGCAAACCGAGAACTTTCCGCCCGTCGAGGTGATTCCTGCAGTTACCTGCATCCATACTAGGCGCGCCGCTGGGCTACGAATAGGGCTTGTTACGGTTGTGTCAAACACGGCGGGCGTAGCGATTTTCTCGCGCCGCTTGGCGTCGTACGGAGCGACGGCCAATCGCCGACCAGGCCCGTTTCGGTCCGCCAAGAGCACGTTCTTGGGTGCCCTGCGACCGCCCCTACTGATGGCCTCCGTGTGCTGTGGCGGCAAGGCGCAACGGTTGTCGTCTGTGAGCGGCGCAAGTTGACTGCCGGCATCGCGTAACGTAGATATCCCGCGGCCAGTCGACCCGTGGCGTCCCCGATTGGTTCCAACCGTGACGGTGTCGACGGTTACGAGGCGCCAGCCGCCCACTGCTGAGTCGCCCAAGACGCTGCTTGCTACGGCCGAGCGCGCTTGGACTGGCCGGCCTGGCACGACTATGTGGGCCATGCCGCCGGGGCATGACGCATTTTCAGCACGCCAGGCGGAGTTGAGATCGAGAAAGGTCTTGTGTCATGACGAAAGGCTCGCTCCTCTTGGTCGACGACGACCGCCACCTGCTCGCGTCGATGGGCGACTGGCTCCGCGACCAGGACTATACGGTCGAAACGGCCGTCAACGAGCGCGAGGCACTGAAGTTCCTCGAACGCAAACGCTTCGACCTGGCCTTGATCGACGTGCGTTTGGGTGATGACGACGGCTTCAAGCTGCTGGCAGCCTGTCGACAGGCGCACCCCAAGCTGGCCGTCGTCTTAATGAGCGGCTATGGCAACGCCGACATGGCGGTCGACGCCATCCGCCAGGGGGCCTTCGATTTCCTTACCAAACCGCTGATCGACGATGAGCTCGAAATGTCGATCGAACGCGCGCTGGGGCAGCGCCGCGTCCTAGAGGAAAACCAGAGCCTGAAGTCGCAGCTCGATCTGCGCTTCGGTCTGGAAAACGTCATCGGCCACGACCGCCGCATGCTCCGCATCTTCGACCTGATCGAGAGTGTCGCCGATACCAAGACCACGATTCTGATCACCGGCGAAAGCGGCACCGGCAAGTCGATGATCGCTCGAGCCATTCATCGCCGTAGCTCGCGCCGTGATCAACCGTTCGTCGAAGTCGCCTGCGGCGCACTTCCCGAAACGCTGCTCGAAAGCGAGCTGTTCGGGCACGTGGCCGGGGCCTTTACCGGTGCGCTCGGCGATCGGCAGGGCAAGTTCAAACAAGCCGACAGCGGCACCATCTTTCTCGACGAAATCAGCACGGCCAGTCCCGGTCTGCAGGTGAAGCTGCTGCGAGTTCTGCAGGACTTCGAGTTCGAGCAAGTCGGCGGCACCAAGACCTTTCGAGTCGACGCCCGAGTGATCCTGGCGACCAACGATGATCTAGCCCGACTGGTGGCCGAAGGCCGCTTCCGACAAGACCTCTATTACCGCGTGAACGTCATCAACATCGAGCTGCCGAGCCTGCGCGACCGCATCTCGGATATTCCGCTCCTGGCCAAGCACTTCCTGGCGCGGGTCTGCGAAGACTCGGGCAAAAAGGTACGCGGCTTCTCCGATGAAGCCCTGCGCGCCATGCAGGCGTACCGTTGGCCCGGCAACGTGCGAGAATTGCAGAACGTTGTCGAGCGCGCGGTACTCTTGGGAAAGAGCGACATGGTGCGCGTCGAAGACCTGCCGCCGGCGGTGCTGGCGGCCAGTCCGATGCCGATCGAGCCGCTGGGGGCACGCACCCTCAAGCAGGCTCTTGAAGCACCCGAGCGGCAGATCATCCTCGAGGTGCTCGAAAACCACCACTGGAACCGGCAATTAACGGCCGAACAATTGGGCATCAACCGCACCACGCTCTACAAGAAGATGAAGCGGTTGGGCCTCGAAGATCTGCCACACGCCAAGGCCGCGGCCGAGTAGGATTCGTACCAACCGACGGTGCATCGGCATCTTGCGCACGCAAGGCTCGCGTTGCGCGGCCTGCTCAATCACTCTCCTCAAATAATGTGCCCACGATCGTGGTGAGCACGTCGCGAAATTCCTTGGTGGCTCGTTCCAAACGTTTGCGCGCCGCCTCGGGCGTGATTTCCAGAATCTCGCCCGCCTGGACCGAAGTCATTCCGCGCAGCCGGCACAGTTCGAAGACCTGCCACGACGGCGCCTTGGCGGTTTGCCGAAACCGCGCGATCGCGTCCTGAACCACTTCGGCGTGAAACCGGCGATTCAGCTCTTCCTCGGGTAGGGGAGCAAGTCGGTCGGGTACGTCGTGCGTGAGCGAAAACGCACCTTCGACTCGCCGGCCGCGGGCGCGGGCAAAGTCGATCGCGCGGCGTTCGACGAGCGTGAACAGCCAGCGGCGGAAGCCTCCTTTGGCCTGATCGTATTCGAAGCGCGGAAGTTGACGAAGAATCTCCTTCCAAACCTCCTGCAACAAGTCGTCTGCTTCCTGTTCCGGATACCGCAGCTTGTCGGCAAAGCGCAGCAGGATGCCGCTATAGAGATCGTAGAAATCCTCCCAGGCCTGGCGATCGGCCGCGTCCAGGGCTGTATGCTCGTCGACCGCCTTTTGCAAGTAGGTGCGTACCGCGCGGAGCAAGTTGGGATACGTTGTATCGCTCACGGCACCGCGTCCGGCAAGTGATTATCGGTGACTGATGTCGAGGCCTCCGCCGTGGCCGTGAGCGCTTCGACTGCTAAGTCCTCGGTGCACCACAGATAGATTCCCGCGGAGCCGTCGACGCCGCCGCTGGCGTACAGCCGCGTTCCATCGCCCGAGAACTTCAGTGCGTGCCAGCGGCTGACGGCCGGTGCCGGCAAGCGAAACAGCTCGCGCCGCGTGATCACGTCCCAAAGTTGAATGTAGGCGGTGCCCGGCTCGCCGATGTCGTGGCTCGTGGCCAGCGTGCGGCCATCGGGCGAAAACGCGCTCGCCCACGATGGTCGTTCACACGGTAAGGTTGCCAGTTCGCACGGAGTGGCGAGGTCCCACAAGCGGACCGTCGAATCGAGCGAGGTCGTAGCCGCCAACGAGCTGTCCGGAGAGATCGCGACGCGATTGATCTGGTGACGATGCCCAGCGAGCTTCGCAAGCAACTTCCGCCGCGAGCCGTCCCAAATCGTCAGGCTGCCATCGAAGCAGCCGGAAACTACCCGGCTGCCGTCGGGCGATGCCGCCAGGCACAGAACCGGCAGCGGCCCATGTCCGTCCCGCAATGTCTCGACTCGTGACGAACCGGGTTGCCAGACACGCACCACGCCCTGCAAGCCGGCGACGAACGCCCACTTCGCGTCCGTCCCAAACGTCGCGCTGACGCTGTTGGCCCAACCGAACTCATGCTTATCGACTACGGCGCCAGGGCCACCAGACGCGTCGTGCACCGTGGCCAGGCCAAGGCCATCGGTCGACAAGAGCAGGCGGCCATCGCGCGAGAAGCAAACGGCCGAGATCGGGCCACGATGGTCCTCAAAGCGAGCAAAACGTGCTCCACTGCTGGCATCGAGCACATCGAAATAGTGCTTGTCGCTGTAGGCCACGGCCAGCCGGTTGCCGACGGGCGACAAGTCGATCCAGGTGGGCGCGTCGGTCGTGACGATGCGATCGTAACCGCGCGTCTTGGCGAATCCGTAGACGTCGATCGTGGTATCGTCGTTGCTCCAGGCGATACTCGGCCGGTCGGCGCCGACGTGTGCCGCGATGCCACGCGTCGCACGCGCCATCGCGGTCAGCTTGGTGACATCGCGTCCCGAATCAATGTCGATGGCTGCCGCCCCGCCCGACTCCGAGACCGCGACGACGGTGTGGCCATCGGCGGTGAACGACAGATCGCGAATGCGTCCGCTAAGAATCGACAGCGGCGCACGGCATTCGAGCTTGTCCACCGCGTGGCGCAGGACGTATACGCAACCGAAAATGTCGCCGGCGGCGAGGATACTTGCGGTCGGTCCGGCACAGACTCGAGTCACCGGCCCAGCCAGCGTGGGAGATTGTGCGACGCGTTGCGCGCTTACCACGTCGAACATCCGCACGTGGTGCCCCTTGCCGGCAACAAATACCATCCGATCGTCGGGCGTGAACGCGACAAAGCACGGGCCAGGCCGGGCTTGAGCATTGGCCAGCGTCCGCCCTGCGGCAGTCGCGACATCCCACAGCGTCACGCGGGCGCGATCGTCGGCCGTCGCGCAGCGGCTACCGTCACTCGACAAGGCGACTCCGGTCAGACCCGATATTGCCAATGGATTGACTGCGTGACGTAACTCACCCAAGCGCGACCCGCTCGACACGTCCCACACCCGGCAGGTGTGATCCTCGCCGATCGTGGCCAGCCGGCGGCCGTCGGCACTGAAAGTGACATCGATCACCGCATTGCGATGTGCGTCGAGCGCGATGAGTTGATCGCCGCCAGCGACTTGCCATATGCGCACGCGACCGTCCCGATCGCCACTAGCCAACAGATTGCCGTCGCGCGAATACCGAAGGCAATTGACCAATGCCCGGTGCCCCGAAAGACATCGATGATCAACCCGGCACAGGCGCTTGAGGTAGTGCCAGGCGAAACTGCGATGGTCGGCGGTCGCAGTCAACGCGCCGTCGCCACCGACCGAAGCAGCCGCCGCGCCGCTCTCCACTGGAATAAAGTGATCGAGCAGCAAATCGGCCTGCAACAGATTGCCGGCATCGATCAACGCTTTGGCTTGTCCCATCTGTTGCGTGTAGAGATGCCGTTCAGTGGCCAACTCGCGCTCGCGGGCGCGGCGCTGCTCGCGCTGGGCCGCGAGCAGGTTCTGCTCGGCCCGGGCGCGCTCCGCCGCGGCCACGCGCAAGCTCGCTTCCGCGCGCTGAGCATGTTCACGGGCAAGATTCCGTTCCTGCCGGATCCGGAGAAACGAAACGGCAATGACAACTACGAGCACGATCGCGGCCGCCCCTCCCAGTGCCGTGGCCGGCCGATGCCGTCGCCAGAGCTTAATGGTCGAATACCACGTGCGATGTCTCGTCACGGCCACAACGGGTAGCCCCGCAAGGTAGGCATCAATGTCGTCGGCCAATTCGTTGGCGGTCGCGTAGCGACCATCGGCCAGAAGAGCCAGGCACTTTTCGACAATCGCCGCCACATCGGTTGGCACGCGCGGCGCCAGGTCGCGTAGTCGGCGCGCCGCGGATGCTTTCGTTACGTCCGAAGCCTCCGGCGATGACTCGTCGTTTGGCAGCGTGCCAGTCAGCATCTCGAACAGTATCAGGCCCAGCGCATAGACGTCGCTGCGGACGTCGACCGCTTCGCCGGCAGCCTGTTCGGGGCTCATGTAGCGCCGTGTACCCTTGACGCCACCAAAAACCGCCGTTTCGTAGGGTTGTGGCGCAAGGCAATCGGGAATCGTCTCGTCCGGCAGATTGCCGAATTTCGCGATGCCGAAGTCGAGAATCGTCGGTTCGCCGTCGGGACGCACACGAAGATTCGTCGGCTTCAGGTCGCGATGCACGATCGACAACAAGTGGGCCATGCCGACCGAGCGAGCGATTCCCCGCATCAACTCGAGCTTGCCGCGCATGCCCAGCTCATGCGAGCGACAAAAATCCAGCAAGCTCTCACCTGGCACTTGCTCCATCACGAAGTAAGGGCGGCCGTCCGCCAATTCGCCGCAGTCGTAAACCGCAACGATTCCGGGATGCCTCAGGGCCGCGAGCACTTCGCTCTCGCGTCGCATGAGGGCGGCCGTCGTGGCGTCGCGGGTAGCGATGACTTTGATTGCCACGCGGCGGTGCAAGCGCAAGTCTTCGGCATCGCAAACCAGGCCCATGCTGCCTTGTCCGAGCACGCCGAGGATGCGATACCTGCTCGCAAAAGCCGCATCGCGCGCTGCCGCCGCGGCCGACGTGAAGAACTGCGCACGGTCGACGCGGGGATCTTCGACCAAGGCATCGAGCGCGGTAATTAACGGATCGCTGGCTGGCTTCGAAGCCGCGGCGTCAGTTCTGGCGTCGGTTCGCGTCACGTCGGGCCACCTTCGTCGACGGGCTCGTCGAAGAGAGCCTCCAGTGTAGCTGCCGGTGACAATGGCGTCAGCGATTCGCCAAGCATTGTGCCATCAACGCCGGCGACTACTCGGGAAAAACTACTTTCCAATCGCGGCGCATATCAATGAGTGTCCAGCCCCGGGCTTGGGCGACGTCGAGCCCCTTGTCGAGCTGTCCGACGTGCGAATTGCGATCGTAGGCGTATTCACGCTCGGCATCAGTGTGATGCACGAGCATCCCCAATCGCGGGCCGTCGGCGACCGTCGTCCACTCGAGCATCGGTATATCGTGATCGGAATTGCCGAAGGCGGCGATCGGTCGCCGCCCGATGTACTTGCCGATCCCCACCGGCTTGCCCAACCCGTCGTCGACGAAATCTACCTCAGGCAATCGCATCAGCGCGGGCTGGCCGTCGATCAGCTTGAACTCGGTTTTGACGGTGCTGCCGATGACTTGCTCTGGCGGGACGCCGTACGCGCGCTCGGTCCATGGGCGCATGAACTCCGCCCCGCCACCAGACACGATGAACGTCTTGAAACCGCTGGCTCGCAAGAACGAGAGTACTTCGAGCATGGGCTGGTAGATGCACGCCGTGTAGGGGCGCTCGAATTTCGGATGGCGGGCGTGGGCGAGCCAATCGCTGACGATGCGTTCGAAATCAGTGGTGCTCATGCCGGCGTGCGTGGCCATCAACAGCTTCTCGAAGGCCTTGAGCCCCCCGCCGAGCGGTTGCTCCGGGTTCGCCTTGAGCATTGCGGCGTACGGCTCCTCGTCGCGCCACTCGGGATGCCGCGTGGCAAGCGATTTCAGCCGCTCGACGGCAAAGATCACCTGTACATAATTGGGCTGTTCGCACCAGAGCGTGCCGTCGTTATCGAACGTGGCGATGCGCTCTTCGGGCCTGACGAAACCGGGCGATCCCTCGCGCGTCACGCGATCGACAAACGCGACAATGGCCGACTTGGCCGGCCCGTCGTTCCAGCTCGGCAGCGGATCGGCAGCCGCGGAGAGCTGGCACGCCACGGCGACGAGCAATAGCGCCGCCGAAAACACCGCCGCGATCCGCTGGGGTGCGTGCCGTTTCGCGTAGGGTGCCTGAAACGCCCCAGCAATGCAGTTGGCCACAGAGGACTCCGAGGTCACTGAGCAATACCTGTAGGTCGCGTAAATCGCGCCCGCAGTGGGTTTGAAAACGAAGGCGTCTGAGATAGCGGGCACCTAGCCAATCGTCACCAGCACGCAGCAGGCAGGCAACCAGCGCACTGCCGTGTAGTTTTATTTCGTGGCGAGTTCGTTGGCCAGGAGCTCGGCCAGCAGTGACGAGCGACTCACGCCGCGCTGTTTCGCTAGTGCCGTCGCCCGCTTGAGCAGTCCGCGCTCCAGACTCACGGAGATGCGGCAATGGCCTGCGCCTATTTTGGGACGTCCGCGCTTCTTCTTGGCGGCTTGCCAACGCTTGCGGTCGGAGGTGCACATGCTGCGCGATTCGTCGATCACCAGCGGCTGATCGAACTTGCGCGTGGCAGCATCAAGCTCGCGGGGCGTCATATCGTGGTAAGGCTTCTTGGCTTTCATTTGCGGATTCTGCGAAAGCGGCGCTTTTCGCCAGTGGTTAGTGGTCTGGCGTGGATAACAAAAACGGAGTCGTCGTCATCCAGCACGAACACGACTTGCAGCGGTCGTCCACCGACGCCAGACCCCCAGACGATCCATTTGTCGTCATCAATCCTTCTGGGAAACGGACGCGTTGCTCGCTGCACGACCGCTTCTGCTTCGTCCGTCGATACTCCGTGTCGGGCAATGTGTTCGCTGTTCCACTCGTTCCAGCGAAAGTCCATAATTTATGCAATAAAATACCGCCTGGCTCAACAACAAATCGCGGGACAGCTTTCTCCGACGTGCGAGATTTTCACCCAAACGCCTTCCTGATCTCGTCGAGATACCGCGGGCAGGCCACCAGCGGGTCTTCCGGCTCTTCGTACTCCAGCACGATGTAGCCGCGGTAGCCAGCGTCACGCATGATCTGCGCCAGGCGAGCGAGATCGGCCGGTTGCTTGCCTTTGCCGCCTGAGCGGATCGACACTTTTACCTGCACGTTGACGGCGTACGGGGCGAGCTTCGCCAGCTCGGCATACGGATCGTCGGAGGAGAAATTGCCCGTGTCGAGATTCACGCCAAACCAAGGGCTCTTCACGTCACGCACCAGGCCGAGCATCCCGTCGGCCGTGGCGGTCAGTCCGCCGTGGTTCTCAAGGGCCAGGTAAACGCCGTGCTGGCCGGCATACGCGCAGCATTCTTCCATCGCTGCGACCGCCAGGCGATGCGCCTCGGCCGGGTCTTGCCCGCTGGTCGGAGCGCCCGAAAAGATGCGGATCACCGGCGCGCCGAGGATTTCGGCGTATTCGATCCAGCGCTTGACGTGGGCGATCTCTGCGTCGCGCTTCGGCCCTGGAGGCAAGCAGAACTCGTTGCCCACCGCCGTGCCCGACACGTCGAGCCCCAGCCGAAAGCAAAGCTGTTTGAGCCCGCGCAAATAGTCAGGCGTGATTTCCTTGGGAAAGTAATAGCTCGTCAACTCCGTACCTTCGAGCGGCAGCATGGCACAGGCTTTGACGAAGTCCTCCATCGTCATGCTGGCTTTTTTTCCTTCGAGCAGATCGCGGTAGCTATAGGCCGCCATGCTAAAGCGAAATGCGGGCTTACCCTGGCGCTGGATCGGTTCGATGGCGCTGGCTCGCGGCGCGCCGGCCAAAGAACTCATTAGGCCGACCGTCGCACCGGTAGCGCAACGACCCAAAAACGCCCGCCGCGAAGAGAAGCTTGAGTTGACGTTGCCCGACGCGTTCATCGAACATCCTCACCGTTGGGGAATATCTCAATCGAGCGTAGTGTAGCTGCCCGCTGCGCGCGGGTCACGCGAAAGGCGAGCGCTCGCAGGGAGCCACGCGGCGTGAAGAATTGAATCGTCGGCTCGCCGCAGCGAGCTACACGCGCACGGTCGCTCGCTGGGCCGACGTCGACGGCTTGTGTGTCGCTGCGATTTCGTCCTTCTCCGCATCCGGCGCAGCCGTGCGACGCCTCTCGAGAAGTGCGACGAACGCCGGCGGCAGGTAGATGCACGTGCCGGCCAGCATCACGGCTGCGTACAGGTAGAGACCAGACGCGACGGCAACGATCGGCCAGATCACCAGCCCGGCGGCCAGCACCAGCGGCCGCGCCAGGCGATTCCAGACCAGGAGCGGGAGCAGGAAATGGTACGCCACGATGAAGTGTGTCAGCGCCATGAACACCAGCGGCATGCGACTCAACGGCCGCGCCAGCCAGAACCCAGATGACCGAGGCCGCGCGACCAGCCACCACACGGCGTCGCCGGCCCACCAAGTTTGCACGCTGAGCATGGCCAGGCCTGAGGCGACAAAGATCGCGGCCAGGTGGATTTGAATCAGTCGGGTGGCGATCGTGGCCGCAGTCGACTTCGGCACACCCGTCTCGGCCGGGTCGTTGCCGGCGGCTCGCAGCTTGCGGCGGCGCAACCAGGCGTCGACCGAGAAGCAGGCTCCCGCCGGTCCCAGGCAGAGGTATAAAACGATCATCGCCAGCACCGGCTCGGCTTCCGAGACCAGCATCGGCGCCCGATGCAAGTACGAAACGAGCACGACGAGCGCGGCAATCGAAGTCACCCGAGTCAGGAAGCCGACCGCGAATAGCGCCACCACCGCCAGGCCCGCGTAATGCGCCGCGTGCAGGCTGGCCGGCTCCTGGATGTAGTCGAAGTAGCTGAATCGCGTGACGACGCCACCGGTCCACTCACGCACTGTTTGGACCGGGACGATTCCGCCGGGGCCGAAAAACTGCACCACGTCGGGTCCAAAGCTGGCGACATAATAGACCGACAACGCGCCAGCCAGCACGCGCACCAGGCAGAGCGTGTGCGGCGACGACGGCGTGAACCAGAAGCGGTTCCAGGCCGTGCCGATGTGATCGGCCAGCTCGGCGAAGTAGTTACGGGCGAGGTTGAGCATCGCTGTTCGGTGCACGGGGGATGGTGGAATCAGTCCCTGGAACAGCAGGGACCGCGGGAACCGCATTGCCCGGTTGCTGGTTGCCCGAGGCGCTGCTTGCGGGAGACTTACTTTCGGGATCGTTGCTTGTGGGTGTGGTGCCACCAGACGCGGGAGTTCCTGGCGCGGGCGCAGTTGTCGCGGCGCCCGATGCTTCGACCACGGGTGCGTTGTCGCCGCGCGCCGTTTCGCGTTTCATCAGGCGCGTGACCTCGCCACTCTTCCAGACCTGCGCTTCGTAGACGTTACGCCACAACTCAGGCCGATCAGGGTTCTCGCCCGCCACGAATTGCTCAGGGGTCTGCAAGGGCGACAAGCCGAGGCAGCGAACCGTCAGCCAGGTGGCGCCGTCCGGGGCATAGCGTGCTAATAGGCCTTCTGAAATGCCGGTCGGCAGCACGGCTTCCGCCGTTTCGTTGCCGGCCATGTTTGCGATGCTATTGGCCAGCACCTCATAGCGATGGCGGCGGACCGTCCCTTCAATATCCGCGGGAGGCAGCACGATGCTCGCTACCTGGCGGCTATTGGGGTCGCCGTTTCGCCCATCGCGCAGTTCAACCTCGACGCGGTGATTTGTGTCGGGTACGTCGTAGCGTGTCAGGGCGTTGGCGTAGGGCAGGTTCAAGAACAGCAACTGGCGGTAGTTGCCCAGGAAGGGGATGTTCGCGGCCAACTGGCGTTCAAGCCGGGAGCTGAGCTGCGTCGGTTCCAAGCCGGCCGACTCTTCGTTCGAGGCGATGACGTAGTTCGTGCCTAGGATGCCGAAGAGCATCGACGCCAGGTGCACGATGAGCGCCAACGTAAGGGCGGTCTGCAGTGCCGAGCCGATTGTCGGTTTGTCGGCAACGTTCGTGGAAGGATCGGCAGGGCGATAGTTCATCGAATCAGCCTGCGGCAGTTTGGGGGGAGCGACTGTGGCGCGACAGCTGCTATCACTGCAAAATCGGACACTAGAGTTTCCCAGGTTTACCGAAGTTGTCTATCCGCAAATCTTCGGCGCGATCGTCGCGCATAAAAAAACCGGGCCTCGCCATGCGAGGCCCGGCATTCATCCGATTAGGAGTAACCGCACGCCGGAAGTAACAGGGGACCAGCGTGGGTTATCAGCCAGCGTCTAGCGACGGAAGCTGACCTGACGGAAACCGAACGGAGTGCGGCTGGCGGCGGGCTCGGCGCCAGCGTCTTCGGTCGGCTTGGGTTCGGCTTCGCCACCCTCGGCGTCGCCTTCAGCGGCCTCGTGTCCATTGCTGCAGCCGTTGCAAGCGCTGTGGCAGCTCGAGCAATGGCAATGGTGGCAATGGTGGCAGCGATGGCAGCGATGGCAACGACGGAAGCAGCGATGGCAGCGATGGCAACGATGGTGGCAGCCGCACGAGCTGCAATCATCGCCACCACAATCACACGCACAGCAACCATGACAGTGCCCGGCCGAAGCCTTCTGTTCACCGCCCAAGAGGGCGATGCCGGCCACGGCGAGGAAGATCGCCAGGCCGAGAGCAAGAGTACGATTCATCGTGAGGTTCCTCCCACAAAACGGTACGGTTAGGAATTCCGAAAAACGACCGTCGCCGCCTTGCCACGATGGCTTGGTTCTCCCCCGGCCTCGGCGGCTAGATCGGGGACCGTGCATCCTTAAGTCCGCGGCACCCAGCGTGTGCCCCTTAGACTGCGAAGATTTACCCCTGTTTGTAAATCCTTGCCGCTTAAGGAGTATGAGCTGGATGCGTAGACTAGGAGGCTAAGTTAGCATGGATGAAGTGCTTGTCAAGACAGGCAACTGATAAATTGCGTGCCTTGGGTCATCCAGGCTGGCTGTGGCGTGTTTGCCACATCCGCCTCAACTGTAGGTCAGGTTTTCGACGCGCGCAGATTTTTTTTCGCGGCAGGTCGAAGCTCGCTCAGAAGCACGGCCGAAACCGTCAAGCAGCAAGCTAGAAGCGCAATCGTGATAAGCGATTACGTCGTCCGAAGAATTCGTGGCGTGGAGCGGTCGCTAACGCGAATCGCCCCTAATAACGGCACCAGTCGCGAGAGGTGGACGCACGAGGCCGCGCCGCTCAGATTTCGGACCGCATTGTCGTCGAAGGCCAGCGGGAGCCAGCGCGTTGCCAAAAAAAGAACCTAATCGCCGCCTGGCAGCTCGCACCTGCTCGAACGAGATCGGCGGCCTACTTCGGCTTTGACGATACGCCAGGCTGTGCCGGCTTGGCCGCGGCGCGCGTCGCTGGCGCGGTTGGCGCCGCGTTGTCGCGTGACACCTTGGCGTCGGGCTCGTCCTTAGGCGAGTTGGTTGACGCCTTCGTCTGGGCCGTCATGCGCCGCTGGTACTCTTGAGCCGCCATCTGCTGCTTGCGTTCCATGTCCTCAGGATCTTCGAAATTCAGCACCAGCGGATCCTGATCAGGAAATGGTTTGGCGGCCATGCCCGCGATGCGCCAACCCTCGTCGCATTTGTGCACGATCCACAACAGCACTTCGGTAACCGGCTTGCCCTGTTCGTCGAGGTCGATCCAATGGCTAGCTACGTGGGCGGCGTCGGGCCCGATCATTTCCACCTCGCCAACCGAGAACTTCGCGGTATCGCTGGCTGGCGGAGCAACGGCGCGACTCGACTCCGAAGTCTTCTGGCGAGCCAGCGGAGTCAACATCGCGGTGGCCTTTTCGTCGCTCCCCGTGCGAACTGCTTCGAGAAAGTCGCGTACGGCCTGCGCCGCGTGCTGCGCGCTGATCGACTGGTCGCCGACAGGCGCTGTTGAAGTTGTTTTGGCGGGGCCAGTTTGCGGCGCCGATTGCCCGCAGCCTGCCGACAAAACGAAAAACCCAATCACAACAGCGCTCAAGGCGAAAGTGGCGTGACGCATCGGGCGATACTCCTGGCTCCCAGCGAGTGACTTGGGGACCGTCCGCACGTTGCGCGAATCCCCTGGAACCCGCATCCGACATGGCCAAGATCGGCAACTGGCCCAAGCGGCACGCCGATGCGGGGGGCAAAGTTTGCCGACTCTTCCCCAAGGGGTCAAGGCGAATGCGGGCCAAATCCGCGGCGAGTGCTAGCAGATCAACGGCGGCAAACGCGTTGCTCCGTCTCATCAGGTCGCTTAGCCCTTGCCCAACCCGCGCTCGAAGGCTTCCTGATCGCGCTGATAAAGGGCCAGCGTCGATTCGAACGTCTCGGGAGCGATCTTCCAGACCGGCACGTCCTCGGTGTGGGCATTGGCGTGTGCCATCAGCACCCGGTACATGAACTTGAACATGTGCCGCGGCACCCGCAGCAAGCGCAACGCGTCGAGCAGGCGCCGATCGGCAATCGCCGGATCGAACAAGTCGCGCAGCTTGGGCTTCTGACCGTCGCTCGCGCAGGCTTGCAACCGGGCGTTGGCCACGTCGTAGAGGGCCTCGCCAGTCCAATCGAGCGAGTCGACCAGGTTTTGCTTGTCGAGCCGGGCCCGCTGGTAGAACTCGGCCTGTTCGCGGTCAATGTAGTACGACAGCTCGATCGGCAACAGCAGCTTGAAGCCGATGCCGGGGTGCTTCAAGAACTTGTTGTCGAGCATCGGCCACAGCAAGAGCTTCATCAGCTCCGGCCGGCCGGTGATCAGGTGCGGCTCGTCGACGCGATCGACCAGCACGATGATCCCGCGGTAGCCGAGCGTGCGGAGCACTCCTTGGAGCTTTACCAGCAGTTCGTAACGATCGTCGGTCCGCTCCTTGTTCGGCAGCGGCTGGTTGGCCAGTTCGTCGCTGGTGAATCGTAAGAGCGCCTTCCACAGTGGACCGGCCGCGTGATTCACCACCCGCAGTTGCCGCACGATGCCACGGGCCAGCCAGTAGCGCCGCGCCGCACGCACCGCCTCGGGCAACCAGCCGGCGATCAGAAACAGATACGGCCACGGGGCGGCGAGCCAGTCCCACTTCTGTTGCCCCGCGATGATGCCGGTGACTAGCGCGGTCACCATCAGCCCGAACAGTTTCCAGCCGTGCGAGCGCCAAGTGCGGAAGTGCAACTTGCGGCGCAAACGCTGCCAGCGGCCAAAGAATGTCTCCGAAGTTGACTGGTCATAACAGGCGGCCAAGAGCAACAGGTCGCGCGATTGTGAACGATCGAGCGACCGCAACGGCAAGGGCCCGGTCGCACCCCAGTCGCCGCGCAAGTCGCGCGTGCGCCCCAGCGCACTATCGACAAGCCCGGTCACTCCCAGCGACAGGATCGCATCCATGTGATCCCACAGTTTCCACAGCTCGAGCGCCTTGGCCGGCTCGCGGCGTCGCGTGCTAAGGCGAGTGCGGAAGCGATCGAGGAACGGGTTGAAGTCGTCGTACTCGATCACCCACAATTTCGCATCCGGGTGACTATCGTTGTACTCGCACAAGTGGCGCACAATCTGCAGCCGCAACGCAGTCTTGCCCGACCCCTTCTCGCCGAAGACCAGCGCCGTGGCGGGCTCGGACGGATCGCCGTAGATCTTACCCCAACTCGGATGGTGCGTGCTCGTGATGCAATGATCTTTGAAAACCGGATCGGTCTGCGCGTCTTCGTCGGCGAACGGGTTGACCGCGATGCCGTGGTGCTGGAGAAGCTGTTCAATTTTCATTTGCAAGTACGGTGGATCAGTGGACGGAGTGTTCGGTGTTCTGTTGTCAGTGTTCCGCGATGTGGCTCTGGTAGCTCACGACGTCGCGATTCGCTAACTGAACACTGAACACCTAAAACTGAAAACTACTTCGTCTTCATCGCCTCGATCATCTTTCGAAACGCCTCTTGATTGTCGGCGATTGTTTGCCGCGGTCCGTAGAACTTGAAGTACACGTTCCCCTCGGGCAACACCACAATCGCTCCCAGCATGCGGTAGTTCTCGCGAGCGACACCCTGGGCCGCGAAAGGGGCCGGCTTGTCGTCGTACGTGCCGGCGATGTTCACGAAGTGCACGTCGTGCCCGGCGACCGTCTTCTTTTCGACCTTGGCGCGATTGCGCGTGCTACTGCCGTCGGGTTGAGCGAACTGGGCGTACCAGCGATCGAGATTTGCTTCGATCGTGCCGCCGGCCGACATCACGGTCAGCCTTCCGGGTTGCTCATCGCCGTCGGCCGCAGGCACCGAAAACTCGTACGCGATGATCTTCGAGCGGGGCGTCTGACGTGTGAACTTCTCGGGCGCCTTTACCACGTATTTGTCAAAGACGATGTCGCGGGTGCCGTCGTCTTCGGCCAACGTCCGCGAGCCATTGGTCAGTACAACGAGCGTTATCAAAGCTGACAATACGACGAAATCGGGGCGTGTCATGGACGGGATTCTCCTGGGCGGCCGCTCGCCGTGCGGGCACGGGAAAAGTAGCGATCGTTCGACGAGGGGTATCGCCGCAGCATTTTACCGATCACGTCGCGGTCGCGATACCGGCCAAGCACGCCACTTCACCGTAAGCCCAGCGGATGCAACCCCTGGGCTTACGAACGACGTTGATCCAAACGCATTCATGCAATACCGCCCCATGTGTTACGATTGCAGAGATGAGCAGTTTCGATTCACCCCCCTTGCCGCCGCGTGACGCCGCGCCGCAATCGGAGCCGCCTCCCGTCGGCCGCGGCGCGGATCTTGCGGCGAAGCGCGCCGCGGCTGAGGGCTGGTTGCGCGAGCGCTGGGTGTGGTTGCGGCCATTGGCGCGTCAGGCCTGGATCAACTTGCAGGTCTGGCTGCCGATCTTGCAGAATCGCACCGAGCGCGAGCGTGTCGTGAAATACCATCCGCGCGAGCATCGCGAAGGGACGCGCTGGGCCCTCGACTTGCCCAAGCAATGTTGGCAATGCGGCGCGACCGACAAGCTCTGGGACCGCGAGCTCGAACTTGAGGTACGCGCCTTCGAGTATCCGCTGCAAGTGCTGGCCGGCATGTTGGGAGCGGCGGCGTTCTTCTTGTTTCTCGCTTGGGCGTTTGGTTCCTGGCGCATGCTGCTGCTTTACTTTCTCAGCCTGCTGGTCGGCGGAGTCGTGCTGTGGGTCAAGAGTTGGCCTGAAACCGTCAAGCTGCAAATGTGGACCTGCCCCCAGCATGCTGCCGAAATGCGGGCCCCTACCATGGGCGTTGAAGAAGGCGAGCTGTTCCTGTTCATGCCCAGCGAGCAATTGGCCGACGCGGCGCGGCGCGAACTGCGCCGAGCGCGACTGGAGCGCGACAGCCTGCTTCCCGGCGCACCGCGAAGCACTTCGGCATCGACCGCGTCCACGGAAGGAAGCGCCGGCAATGGCGACGATTCATCGCGACCGATGACGCCCGCGGCTCCGGCGTTCCCCGAACTGCCGCCGATCAAGCTGGCGGGCGATGAGGAGTGAAAGCCAGCGCTACTTCGACCCGTTAGCCGCGGGACTTGTCCCGCGCGCGTTGATCCAGACCGAAACGCGCACGTACTTCGTTCGACGACAAAGTTAGATTGGCGTCAATCTAGCTTTAGCCCGTGCGTTTCCAACGATAGCCAGGTGAACAGAACCCATTGAGCAAGGATAGCAATTGGCGTGACGATCGTGAGGAGAACCTTCACGGTCCAATTCCAGGGTGCCGCGATGGCAAACAGCGGGCCGCCAAAGAGCGATGTTCCCAACAATACTAGAACGACCAACTTCGTACCTGGCGGTTCATGTTCCGAAAAGTGCAAATAAGCAAAGAACCCCGATTGCGACCACACGCACACGAACCAGGCCGCCGCGAACAAAGCGAGCTTCGGCGCCGTCGAGACGCGACCGGCGCTGATGTCACACGTCGTCGCGTAGGGATTGTCGTGCATCGCTTCTGCTCACGGTGTGCTTCGCACACCCTACATTTCATCCAACTCGCGCAGATACGCGAGCGCCTCTTCGACATCGGGCACTACGGCGCCGCGCTGCCTGCCGCGGCGGTCGCAGTCGGCCAACAGCATCAGCTCCTCGTAATCTTCGTGCGCGGCCAGTCGACGCCGGCAACGCGCCCCCAACGTCCCTTCGCGCCATTGCTGCGCGTCGGGCCGATGTTCGATCAGCCAGGCAGTGCGCGGCGTGATGTAGCCCGCCAGTGCGTCGAGCCCCGCCACGACGGGCGCCTGCGGGTCGATCGCCTTGCCTACGTCGTGTAGCAAAGCCGCCAGCAGGAATTCCTCGTCATACGGCAGCGCCTCGCGCGCCAGCGTAAAGACCTGCAGGCTGTGATAGAGAGCATCCCCCTCGGGATGGCGCTTCGCGTTCTGCTTCACTTGCTCCAGCGGCGCCAGCAGCAATTGATACTGGTGGAAACGATCCAGTCGCTCGGCGTCGTCCGTGCCAGACGGCTCGCTTGCCACGTGTGCTTGCAAATCAATCGGCGTATCAAACCGCAGCTCGTCGGGCCGGCGGCCATCGATCGGCAGAATGCGCTGCCGCCAATCGTCGACTTGGTCAGCGGACTCGGCCGCGTCCTGCCGCGCCTGGTGCGCAAGCGCCCGGGCGTTGAACTCGTCGAGCACTTCGCGGTTCGTGGGCAAGTCGTCGGCGCGGACGTTACCGCCCAATAACTGGCGGGCGGCGCGGAGCTTGGCGGCGTGATACTCACCCGCCTGCCGCGTATAGAGCAGTCGGGCGGCCTCCGAGGCGATTCGCCGGCGAAGCTTGTCGCTGGACATCGAATGCGAGGCGGTTTTCGGGCGCGCCTCGGGGGAAGAGAGTTGCCGGGCGTTGGTTTCATGCCCCGTGCGAGGCCCGGCTGCTCGCTTCCATCCTACGCACCAGCCAGCCGGGGGGATAGGGTCCAACCGACGCGCATCACACGCATTCAGTTAGCCGCGGGATTTATCCCGCGCGCTAGCGGGATCGACGCGGAATCTCACAAGCTAGCGCACGGAGCAAGCTCCGCGACTTACAGGAATGCTTACGGGCCGAAAACGATCTTCGCCGTCAGGCCTATCGCCAGGAATACGAGCAACGTAATGACCAGAACTCCGACAACTGAGATGAACATGTCGTGGTGCTAACTCCTGCTTCAATCGACTGCCACTCAACCGGCGCGGCGTGCTGTGTCGGCTTCTTGAGGTCCCACTGGGCGGATCACTTCGATGGCTCGCTGCCCGCCGAGCGAGCCGGGACGCACGAGAAACTCCGGCTTACCGTCGACCGAAGCGACCAATGGGTCGTCGGCGGCCTGCGAAGTCGTGATGATGTCACCCGTGGCCAGGGCTTGCAAGTCCTGCCGCGAGATGTGACCGGCGTCGACCTCCACGACCAATTCGACCAGGGCTCCGCAAGCCTGCGCAGGGTGCGAATCGTCGCCAGCGCAGTCGGCCGCGGCAGCACACGCGTCAGGCACAAACGGCTGCGGCAACTCACCCACGAAGGCAGTTATCGCAGGCCAGGGGAGGCACAAGTTCAACATGCCGCGTCGCGGGCCAAGTTCGACTTCAAACGTGATCAGCACGACCTGTTCGTCGTCGCCGGCGACGCGTGTCTGGGCAGGATTGGACGCGACGCACTCGATCGGCAGACACTTCGCACCCAATCGCTCTTCGCGGGAATTGCTCTCCCAACCAGCGGTGAGCACTTCGACGGCCACGCCAACGACTCGCGCGGCAAGGCGCCGCTCGATATCCGTCAGCGGGCGGTGCGGGATGTGAACACGCTGGGCTGTCGGATCGCCCCCCAACAGGCAATCGAGCAGCGGATAGAGAATCGAGTGATTGATTTCCAGCGCCAGCTTGTGCCGCGACTCGTCGGCCCCGAGGCGGCAGACGAACGTCGGCCGCTCCAGGCTGTTGACGAACTGCAGGTGAGTCGTCGCATCAACGTCAGTCAAGCGCACGGCAATCGCGTGATTCAGCAACCGCGATAGCCGTGCGGCGAGCGCCTCGGCGATCGACTTGTGCATCGCGCGCAAGGCAAGCAGTTGGTCGCGCTGCGCGAGGTTGCTGCTGCCGGCGTTGTCGGGCGAGTGATCGGGTGTCATCCGTGACAAGTCGTGGCTAGATGTTAGTGGCTAGTGGTTAGTTCGTCGGTTGCCGCGGTTAGCTACCCACTTACGACTGGCTACTAGCCACTACTGCCTGATTTGTCCGCTTCCGTACACGACATACTTGTACGTTGTCAGCTCTTTCAGACCGCAAGGCCCGCGGGCGTGCAGCTTGTCGGTGCTGATGCCGATCTCGGCGCCCAGGCCAAGTTGGCCGCCATCGTTGAACCGCGTGCTGGCGTTGATGATCACGGCAGAACTATCGACGCGCCGCGCGAACTCGCGGCAAGCCGCCAATTCCGTGGCGACAATCGCGTCGGTGTGTTGCGAACCGTAGCGATTGATATGCGCGATCGCTTCGTCGAGCGACCCGACGACTTTGACCGACAGGATCGGCCCCAAGTACTCGGTCGACCAGTCTTCCTCGCTGGCCGCGATGGCCGACGCCACGAGCTTGCGAGTCGCGGCGTCGCCGCGCAATTCGATGCCACGATCCGTCAGGCGCCGAGCAATCTCTGGCAGAAACCCGGCCGCCACGTCGGCGTGTACCAGTAGCGACTCGGCCGCGTTGCATACTCCCAGCCGCTGACACTTGGCATTTACGACAATGCGCTCGGCCATCGCCAGGTCAGCACTGCGATCGACGTACACGTGGCAGTTGCCAGTGAAGTGTTTAATCACGGGCATCCGCGCCTCATCGACGACGCGGCGAATCAGCCCTTCGCCACCACGCGGGATGGCAACCGTGATGTACTCCGACAAGCTCAGCAGGTGCCCGACAGCGTCGCGATCGGTCGTCGTCACCAATTGAACGGCGTGCTCGGGAACGCCTGTCGCGCGGGCCGCGTCGAGCAGCACTTCGTGCAGGGCGCGGTTCGAATGGGCAGCTTCCTTCCCGCCACGCAGGATCACGGCATTGCCGCTCTTGACGCACAGCGCCGCGGCGTCGACCGTCACCTCAGGGCGCGACTCGTAAATGAAGAACACCACCCCCAGTGGCACGCGCACTTTTTGTACTTCGAGGCCATTCGGGCGGACCGAGCCTTCGATCAGCTCGCCGACAGGGTCGGGCAGGGCGACTACTTCATGCAGCGCGTGGGCGAGCTTCTCGACTCCGGCCGGTGTGAGCTTCAGCCGATCGATCTGAGCAGCCGAAAGCCCAAAGCCCGGGGCCGCGGCAAGATCTTTTTCGTTGGCAGCAACGAGCTCGACGGCGCGGCGTCTCAGGTCGCTGGCAGCTCGCAGTACCCAGGAGTTCTTGACCTCGCCCGAAACGCTCGCCAGCTCGGCAGCGGCGTCGCGTGCCTGGCGGGCCAGGTCGTGGCAATAGGTCCAGAGGTCGTTCTCGTGGACGACGGCCATCGAAGTATTCAAGCCAAAGGTCGAGGCAGGTTTGATCGACGTAAGCGAAAGCTACACAAGAGTATCCGCGAGATTCCGCGTTGGGTCAACGTCGGTGTAATGCCGCTACTCCACGACTGCGGCGCGACCGTCGATGCCACCGGTGGCTTCAAATAGCAAAACCGCCTGGCGAACCGCCGCTACGTCGTGCACGCGGATAACCTGGACACCCTGGGCCGCCAACGACAAAGACACGCCAATACTGCCGGCGGTTCGATCAACCTCCTTGTCGGCGAGCACCTTGGCGATGAATCCCTTGCGTGAGTGGCCTACTAGCACCGGGCAGCCCAGCTCATGCAACCGGTAAGCCGACGCCAGCAGCGTGAGATTGTGCTGATGTGTCTTGCCGAAGCCAATGCCAGGATCAAGCGCGATCGAATCGTGTGGTACGCCGGCGGCCAGCAGCGCGTCACGCCGGCAGCGCAAGTAGTCGAGCACTTCGGCCACGACATCGCCGTATTGAGGATTGTCCTGCATCGTGGCGGGAGTTCCCTGCATGTGCATCAGACAGACACCGCAGCGACTGCGCAAGACGACTTCGAGCATGTCTTCGTCGCCCGCGAGGGCCGTGACGTCGTTGACGATCTCGGCGCCGGCCGCCAGCGCCTCGCGCGCCACAACGGCGCTTGAGGTATCGATTGAAATCGGCACGCCGACTCGGCCAACAAGATCCTCAATTACAGGCAGCACTCGGCGCGCTTGCTCGTCGGGCAAAACCGGCTGGCTGTAAGGGCGCGTGCTCTCGCCACCGATGTCAATCAGATCGGCGCCGTCGGCCGCCAACCGCAACGCAAGGTCGATCGCTGCTTGCGGGGCCAAGAACCGCCCGCCGTCCGAAAAACTGTCGGGGGTCACATTGACGACGCCCATCACCAGCGGGCGGCACGGAAACTGAAGCGTCCGCCGCGCCAATCGCCAGTGACTTGCTCGGCCAGCAAAACGCTCGGTCAACATACGACCGAGACTACCACGGCGACTCCATCAGCGAAACGATCTGCCGCGCCAACCGGTCGATCACTTCTTGCTGGCCCGTGGCGATCGACGACCCGACTTCGGGATGGACGAAGGCCGTTTGCATGATGTCAACGCTAGCCGGCGGCAAGGGCACATTTCCTTCGTGGATCATGCCGCCGTTGCGGTCGATCCAGGTGACGCGCACCGCGAAGGCGATCTCGGTCTCGCGGGCTTCATCAGTTGGGCTTTCGATCGTCAACCGTTTCGTGTCGCGGATGATCTGACCCGTAAGAATGCTGTCGGCCTCCGGGGAGCCGACGACTTTGTACGGGGTGCGCAGCTCGATCTCCTTGGCGACCGCCTCGGTCAAGCGCTCGCCCAGCGCCGGGCGAAAACTGTTCGACGTGAACACCGGCACATAGACCGTTTGGATATCGGGCGGATACAGCGAGCGAATGCCGAACCGATAGGGCGTGCAGCCACCGGGCAGCGTCGCCAGGAGCATTCCGATCACGGTGATGCGCAAGGGTCGGTTCATCGGTTGCTGTTGGTCGACAAATCAGTTTCATTAGCTGCGGAACGTGTCCCGCGCGCTAGTTATTGTTATCGCGCCCCATGCGGAATAGTTGCACGAGCCATTTGAACCGATTCGGCGGATTGTCGGGCCGCCCCTGATACTGGTCGATGCGCTTCCGCGACAGCTCGGCGTAGTGCGTGTCGGGGTAGTTCTCGATCACCTGCTTGTAGTAATAGCGGGCCCCGCCGTAGTGCCGCGTGCGGGCATAGTACTCGGCCGTCTCATAATCGCGCTGGGCGTGCTGCGCGTGGATCACGCGCGACGCATTGCGCAGGCGCGCTTGTTCATCTGGAACCTCGTCAGGAAAGCGTACACTGATCTGGCGAATCAGTTCTTCCGACTGATCGAGCGGCTTGCCGTCGTAGTACGGACCCTGATACTTGCGCATCTTCGCCCGCAGCCCTAGCAGGTGGGCCACGCGCTGGTGCTCGCTCTGTGGGTAGTGCGCGCGGATCAGGTTGTAGTTGAAGTCCGCATCCTCGTAACGCTCGTCGAGGAAGTGGGCGTTCGCCACGCAGACGAGCGCATCGTCGGCCAGCGGCCCGGTGGGGTCGTTCAAGTGCACGCTCTCTAGCGCCGCCAGCGCGTTCCCCTGGGTGTCGAATAGGGGCTTCGTCTTGTCAAATAGATTAGGAATCATGAGCGGCTTGTGCTTCACGCGGTCCGACTCTTCCCAGTAGCGGCCGATCGCGAATTGCCGGCTGACCGACGTGTCGAGATATCGCGAATTCTCGTACTTCTTCATCATGTTCATGTACGAGTCGCTGGCCTTTGGGTAGCGCTCGGCGAAGAACCACGATTCGGCCATCATGAACATGGCGTCTTCTTCCAGCGCCGAGTCGGGCCAACGCTTCGACGCCTTGCGGAACCGTTTGGCAGCCGCGTCGAAGTCCTTCTGCTCAAAGAGTGCTTCGCCGGCGCCGAAGTGCTTCCGTGCGATTGCTTCGTTGGGCTCGACGCCAAAGAGCTTTTGCAGCCCGAGTTTCGTTTTGCTCATCGTGCGCTTGAAGAACGGCTCGTCGTCGTAGAGCTCGACCTTCTGGCGTGCGACCTCGTCGGGGAGCGATTGGCCCGGCAAGATCTCCTTTGCAGTCGGCGCGCTGGCCGTCGACGCGCAGCCCACGCCGGCTAGCGAAAACGTCAATAAAGCACCACACAACAGCAGCGATCCGCCAGGCAAGCGCCAGCCGGGCTGGTCGGGGCGTTCGACAAGCGGCTCGCGAGATTCGCGATCGGGGATGCTGGGCGAACGTTGGAAGCTGGGCTTGTCGTCAGCACTTGTTGCGGCGGCGGCCACAGCCTGCGCAACCGCGTCCGGCAATGCTCCGACGCATGGACTTACCTGCATTGCCGCCGGTCGGGGAGTGTTGGCCGATCGCCGCGTTCGCAACAACCAGCCAGCGAAAAGCGCTAACCACCGTGCAACAGCCCCAAATAGCGATGCATGCGCGGCGGGTGCCCCAGCAAGTTCGCCAGATAGTGGTTCATCACCGCCCGCAGCTCCCCCTGGGTGCGGCGGTCCCATTCGAGCCGCTTCCAGGAGTCCGACTCGAGATCGGCGAAGTGCTCCAGCACCCGCACGACCCCGGCGCTGACCGAGACCACCTGCGGTTTGCCTGGCCGACAACGACGACACAGCACTCCCCCGCTGCGCTGGGAGAACGAAATTCGCCCGGCGATGGGGGTGACCGGTTGACCGCATTCGGCGCAGTACTTCAGCGAAGGGAGATGTCCCAACAAAACCAATGCCGCCAGCTCGAACCGCAAGACGAGTGCCGCGGTCGCAGGATCATGAGCCAGGGCAATTAGCGTTTCATCGGCGACGTCGAAAAGTTCCGGATGAGGATCGTAGTCGTCGGTGAGCTCCCGAAGCAGCTCCGCCACGTAGTAGCCCGCGTACAGGCTGACCAGATCGCGATCGCGACCACGGAACCGCCGTTCGAGCTTGGCCTCGGTCAGGAGGTCGAGCGTCTCCGACGATTTGCGGAGGAACACTACTCGAACGCGAGAGAGGAGGTCAAGTGCAGACTCGAAGGGTCCTTTAAGCCGTCGGCCCCCCTTGGCCAGTCCGCTTATCTTGCCGAATTCGCGGGTGAAGATCGTGACAATCGCGCTCGACTCGCTGAAGTCGATCACCCGCAGTACCAGCCCAACTGCTTTCTCTGCTGCCATTGCTAGTAATTTTTGGCAGCGCTGGCAATGTCCGGACAGCTAACACCCTGTCGTGAGTACATACACATGGAACTAGCTATTCAATAAATCATTTACGAGCTGATCAACATGTGCGCGCTTGTACTCAATGTAGTCGATCAACTGGTTCCGAGCAGGCACTTTCGGTAGCGTCCATTTGATGGCTCCGCTATCTTCAACAATCTCCATTGACACGTCGAATTGCCATTCAAAGACGTCTTCGTCGTAATAGTACTTTTCTTTGGTCCGGTATATCAAAATGTCCCACTGCTTGTATTCAGCCACGTACAATGGCGACGTTGCGTTGGGACGATGGGTCTTGTCAGACCAATCTTCCCAGTCAAGTTCTCCCGCGGAAGTCATCGAAACGAGTCGTTCGACGACGCGCTGCCAAACACGGGTGTCGTTGATGTCGTTCATTTCCAGTGCTTCTTGTCCAAGAAAGTATCGAGCCGGCTCATCAACTCGGCTAACTGTGTGAGCAGTGCGTCGGGCAATTCTTCGGGAAAGCCTGTTCCAGCATGCTGGACTATTCTCTCGGCGGTCGAATGTACAGCAGTGATCGATTTCTCCTCGGGACCACTGGTCAGCACTCCGAGCTCGCTCGTCACAGGCAGAATCGCGGCGCACTGCTGTCGAAAGGACAACCAATCTTTTGATCCGCGGTATTTCTTGAGGTTCTTGGTGCATGCCACAAGTTTGGACCGCCATTTCGGTATAAGTGCGAGTTGGCGGAAGTTCTTCGTAATCGATCGGATTTTGGATGCAATGAAAAGCGTCGCCGCAAAGGAGCACACGGAAATTACCAGCGAAATGAGCGAAGCCACCGAGCCCGCGTCACTCAGTGAAACGCTCCAGTCGCCTAACACGACGTTGATCAGCATTCCTTTCGATGCCCCTTTTCGCCAAGCAACTGCTCGTTCCATTCTTGCGAATGTCAACGGGCGCGGCAAGTTGGATGTTGAACTGTTTCCGCAGCGTGCTTATTTGCTGCAGGTTTGTCCCTACATCGGCACGTGCCGAGTTGCCGACGTCGCGTGCTAGCGAGTCTCTTCGCTCACCGGCTCCTTTGGCGCGGAGTCGAGCACTTCGACGCGCAGCTTCTCGATCCGCCGCCGCGAGATATCCAGCACAGTGAACCGCAGAGTGCGCCACGCGACCTGGTCGCCGGGCGCCGGCAAATGGCCCATTTCGTTGAAGACAAACCCGCCGACAGTATCGAAGTCCCCCGCTTCTGGTAACTGCAGACCGAGGCGCTCGTTGAACTCCTCGATGCTCATGCGAGCGCTCACCTCGCTGGTGTGGTCGTCGATACGCTTGAGGCCATCGACGAACGCTTCGTCATGCTCGTCGACGATTTCGCCGACGATTTCCTCGAGCACGTCCTCGATCGTCACGAGCCCGGCCACACCCCCGAATTCGTTGAGTACGATCGCCATGTGATTGCGCGACTTCTGGAATTCCTCGAGCAAGTCGCTCACCGGCTTGGTTTCCGGCACGAACGCCGGGGCGCGAATCAGCGAGGCGAGTGGCGCTTGTTCATGCTCCGGTTTGATCAGTTCGGCCAACAAGTCCTTGCTGTAGAGAACGCCGACAATATCGTCGCGCGATTTGTCGTATACCGGGATGCGCGAATGCCCTGCTTCGACCACGGCCGCGGCCGCGTCGCGCAGCGAGATCGCCACGTGCATCGCGTTCATGTCGGTGCGCGGCGTCATGATGTCGCCGGCCGTGGCATCCCCCATTTCGATCACGCCTTCGATCATCTCGCGGGCTTCTTCCTCGAGCAGGCCTTCGCGTTGGCCTTCGGTGACGATCGTCAGGATTTCCTCTTCGAGCGATTCCTCGGTCGGAGCCGTGGAAGTCGGCTTCCAGAGACGCGCTGCCAGCCAGGCCACGCCGTGTGCTAGCGATAGGCAAGGCGCGAAAGCCGTAAGCGCGAGCCGCCACAGAGGCCAGGTGCGCAGCAGGAAGGGCGTGGCCCACGTCGGAGTGAACGCGGCAGGTAACCAAACGGTGAGCGCGGAAGCGACCGCGACGGCAGCCAACACAATCGCGGCGCCCGCCGGCCAACGCATGCCCGCAAACCAGCCGTGGAGGATCAAGAACGTTCCCAGCAAGAACGCGAAAATCGTGACTTGCACGACGACCAGCGTCTCCGCCAGGAGGGCGACCTCTTGCCGGCGCTGTTGGACTTCCAAGGCAATTGGAGCGACCTTGAGCTCGTTGGCGACGCGCTCGAGCTCGTGCTTCGAAAGGTCGCGGAGGGCATGCGCCGCCAACGCGGTCAAGCCCGCACCCATGAGTGCCGCCAATGCCAGCCAGAGTGCGATCATGAACACACCTTTGCGCGTTTTACTCGGCCCCCAGCCGCACGCTGTTGCGCGATACCGAGGCGCTCGAGGTATTCGCTTTCGGCGCGACGCATGGCGGCCGCCTGGCTCTTGGTGCGGTCGTCATGCCCGGTCAGGTGCAGCGCCCCGTGTAGCGCGTAGAGGAGCAGTTCATCAGCGGGTCTCCAGCCATATCGCGCAGCTTCGCTGGCAGCGGTTTCGCCGCTGGCGACAATCTCGCCTGTGATCGGGCCCTGCGGCCCTGCCGATTCGAGCAAAAAGCTGAGCACGTCAGTCGCGTAGTCGTGTTCTAGGTAAGTGCGATTCAGCTCACGAATCCGCTGGTCGTCGACGATCGCCACGCTGATTTCTCCGTCGCGCAATCCGGCGTCGTCGAGCACCATGCGCACCGCGCGGCGCAGCCGCTGCGGCTCGATGCTGACAAAACTCTGCAAATTCGCGATTTCGATGGCTAGCACGAGTCGTCCGACCGTCTCAGGCGGTGCGCGAGCTGGGATACTTGACGCGGCCGTGGTAGACCGCCGTCAGCGACTTGACCAGGCTGTCTTCGATCGTGCGCAGCTCCTGGAGGTTCAAGCCGCACTCGTCGAACTGTCCGTCGTGCAGCCGCTTGAGCGCCATCTCGTGTACCAGGTCCTGCAGGCGGGCCGGGTTGGGTTCGACCAATACCCGGCTGGCGCTTTCGACCGCGTCGGCCAACATCAGCACGGCAGCTTCCTTCGTCTGCGGCTTCGGGCCCGGATAGCGATAGGAGCTCTCGAGCACGTGACCTTGCTCGGGATGCTCTTCACTTTGCTGGTTGGCGCGGTGATAAAAGTACTCGACCAGCGTCGTGCCGTGATGCTGCTCGATGAAGTCGATGATCGGCTCGGGCAGGTGATGCTGGCGTGCCAGGTCGGCGCCGTCTTTGACATGCGCGATGATGATCAGCGTGCTCATCGCCGGGACCAGTGCTTCGTGATGGTTCACGTCCTGCTGGTTTTCGACGAAGTAGCCAGGCTTGAACATCTTGCCGATATCGTGGAAGTACGCCCCCACGCGCACCAGCAGCCCGTTGGCGCCGATGGCATCGGCCGCGGCCTCGCCCAGCGAGGCGACGTTGATCGAGTGGTTGTGCGTCCCCGGCGAGCGCCGCACGAGCTCCTGCAAGAGCGGGTGCGAGACGTCGGCCATCTCCAACAGGCTGATGTCGGTAAGCACGCCGAAGCGCTTTTCTATGAACGGCAACAGCCCGGTAATCAAGAAGCCGGTCGCCAGCGTCCATAGCGCGTTGCGCGCGGCCGTGTAGAAGAGGTCCTTGGCCAGCGGCTGCTCATTGAGAACACCCACGCCGATCGAGAGCAGAAACGCCGCGATCGCGGCCACGCTGCCAACCTTGATCAGCTTGTTGCGGCTGCGGATGCGACCACAGAGCAGAATCGCCGTGGCGTTCACCCCCATCAACACGATGAAATCGTCGAGCTCGTGGCCACTCCCCATCACCAGCACTAGGGCGATCGCGGCGGTCAACACCAGCGCCAGCTCTTGGCTGTACGCGATGGCAATCGTAAATCCGAGCAGTAGCATCGGCACCAGTTCCGCCCGGTACGGATCGACCGAAAGCCAACGCGACAGCGCTACAGTGAGCACTACCAAGAGCAGTAGCGACGCGAAACGGTTGCGGCTGCGCAACACGCGCGGCTCGCGGTACACGAGGTAAAAGCCACAGAGCCCAAACAGCGCCAACACCAGCCCTAGCGCCGCGGCCGCGCGGGCGGCCCGCTGCAAGGAAGTCATTTGGGCCAGCCAAGCTTCGTGCTCGTAGCGCAGGATGCGCACGTCTTCAGGCTGCAGCGGATTGTTGAGGGCGGCCAAGAGCGCCCCGTTCTCAAACTTCTGCACGTTGTTCGGATTGTTGGCGTCGGGTACTTCGAAGGCGACTCGCGCCAACAGCGGGCGGGCGGGCACGTACTCCGCGCGATACCAGAACGGCGGCTCCCAGGCCCGCGTCAGCCCCACAATCGCCAGTGCTGCCACCAGGCAAATCGCCAGTCGCATCAGCACGACGGGGCGTTGCAGCTCCTCCCATACGCGCTCCAGGCGCGTGGGCGGTAGCTCAATGCGAGAAACCCGTTCGAGTCGGGTTCGCGATCGTCCGCCATTGGGCATGGTGCTGCCGTCTACCTTTGGGCGTCGTTGCGCCCTTTGCGCGGGCCTTCGTAGGCTCGCAGAATCTCTTGAACCAGCCGATGGCGAACGATGTCGGCATTGGTGAGCTGAACCTGTGCGGTCCCCTCGATGCCCCGCAGCCGGACCAGCGCGTCGGTCAGGCCGCTTTGCGTGTGCGGCGGCAAGTCAACTTGCGTGATGTCGCCCGAGACGACGATTCTCGATCCGCGCCCCATGCGGGTCAGGAACATCTTCATCTGCGACACGGTCGTGTTTTGTGCCTCGTCGAGAATGATGAACGCCTCGTTGAGCGTGCGGCCGCGCATGTAGGCCAGCGGGATCACCTCGATGACGTCGCTTTCCATGTAACGCTTGAGCTGGTCGTAGTCGACCATCTCGGCTAGCGCGTCGAGCAGCGGCCGCAGGTACGGGTTGATCTTGGCGTGCATGTCCCCCGGCAAGAAACCCAAGCTTTCGCCCGCCTCGACGGCGGGGCGGACCAGCACGATCTTGCGTATCTGTTCCTGCTTGAGGGCCGATACGGCCATGGCCACGGCGAGGTACGTCTTGCCGGTGCCCGCCGGCCCTACTCCCAACACCAGGTCGTGCTTGTGGATCGCCTCGACGTAGCGGAACTGCCCCGGCGTGCGCGGTCGAACCTTGCGGTTGGGGCTGAGGACCTCGATCGGAGGGCTTTCCGACGGAGTTCGCCCCGCTTGCACCAACGTGAGCGCCTCGGTGACTTCATCGAGACTCGGTGGGCCACTGCGATCGACATGGGCCTTGAGTTGCTCGAGCACCTCGGTCGCCTGCGAAACCGCCTCGCGGTCGCCGGCAATATGGATGGTGTGGTCGTGGGCCGAAATATCGACGGCCAACGCTTCGCGGATTTTGCGAAGGTTCTGGTCGCGCGGCCCGAAGAGCGACAGCAGGCTATCCGTATCAACCACCGAGATGGTGTTTTCAAACATCGAAGCGCTGGGTATTAAGCAGCCAAACGTGTTGGCGTACCCAGTTGTTTCTCCAGATCGGGGCTCAGGTCTCGCGGCCTCGGCACACGGCGCGGCGGACACCACTGGCGCCGCGCTCGCAATCGCTTGGTTTGGCGGCCGATGGTGGTCGCCTGCGAAAGGAACATTCTACCAGGATGGCTCGCGAAGTTGATGCGTGCGTTCCCCAGGCGGCCGGGGCGACGCGGACTGCGTCGCACTGAGTCGGCAGCATACTGGAGGGCGCCCAGAGCCATCCATCTAACTATACCCGCTAGTTGCCCAAGCATGGCCGGGCGATCTCGTGTTGGTGGCACATAAGACGTTAGAACATAGGCGGTTATAGATTTTCCCGGTCATCCAGCCGCGGCTCAGCGAGGCCCCATCAAATCGGCCGACCAGAGTAGGTACGCCACGGGAGCCGTCAGCAATAGGGAGTCGATCAGGTCGAGTACCCCGCCAAAGCCCGGCATCCAGTTGCTCGAATCCTTCCGGCCAGCGTCGCGTTTCAATAGCGACTCGGCGAGGTCACCCACTATTCCCACCACGCACAACGACAGCCCCGCCACGATCCAACCCCAGTCGGGGACTACGGATGCGGCTGACGACGAATCGCCGGGCGCGGTGGCAGCCTCGTCACCGGCCGTTACGATCGCTGGGATCAGCCACGCTTGAGATACCCAAGCGGCCAGCAGCGCGGCTGCTAACGCGCCCGCTGCGCCTTCCAACGTCTTACCGGGGCTGAGGACCGGGGCCATTTTGTGCCGCCCGAACAACCGCCCGACGGTGTAAGCTCCGATATCGCTCGTCTTGACGATCAGCACCAGCGAGGCCAGTGCCGCCAGTCCCCAGCTTCCGCCGGGGCCCAGCAATCGCAACTGCACCAGAAAACTGATCATCAACCCGATGTACGTCAGGGCCAAGGCCGCCAGTCCAAGGCGTTCGGCGACTCCACCCGGACGGGTATAGCGCGCCATTTCGCCCCAGAACACCAGGATGGTCGCGAGTGCCAAGCCAATTGCCGGCCAGCCGAGCGGGCCAAACATCACTGGTCGCCAGATCGTTCCCAGATTGGCCAGCACGATCGCGATGTTGCCGAGATAGACCGCGGGGCCGAGCGGCCGCTGCGGTCGATCGCTCCACATACCAAGCAGTTCTTGCGTGCCAAGAACCGCGAGCACCAGCGCCAGCGGCATCAGCCAAGTACCTGGCGTTTCGGCTCGCGCATCGAGCCAACACAGCGCCGCCAACGTGGCAACGAACGTGGTGCCCAGCGCTAGCCGCCAACGGAGCATGGCATCTCAACTCGCAAACTTCGAAGCAGTCTTGATCGCCTCTCCTTGTACCTGACTCGAAGCGACGACGATACTGCAAACTGTACAAGTCGTGGCCATCGCACAGCGACCCACTTTGACCACGGCGCGCGGTTGCAATAGTCTGCCGCCACGATTTTAGCGCTCCTACTTCACCAGCACTTCAACGAGTCGCTCCGAGGTGTTTCCCATGCTGCGCTGGTCGCTCCTCGTCTGTCTGCTGTGCGGCAGTGCGCTGCGCGCGGCCGAACCTGCCCGGCTGATCGAGGCTCGGCGCATCTGGGATCAGGCGCCGCACAACGCCTTCACCGACCTGGTGCGGTTCGGCGACCGTTGGTTTTGCGTGTTTCGCGAAGGGGCCCGGCATGTCTCGCCCGACGGCGCGCTGCGCGTGATCACGTCGGTCGATGGCCAGGCGTGGGAGTCGGCGGCCCTGATCACGTCGCCCAATTCCGACCTGCGCGACGCCAAGATCACCGTCACTCCCGACGGTCAACTGATGCTCACCGGGGCCGAAGCGCTGCACGACCGTTCGCGGCACACGCACCAATCGCTGGCCTGGTTCTCCAAGGATGGTCGCACTTGGAGCGACAAACACGAAATCGGCGATCCCGACTTCTGGCTATGGCGCGTCACCTGGCACGACCGCAAAGCTTACAGCATCGGCTATGGCACAGGGGAAAATCGATTCATCAAGCTCTACGCCAGCGACGACGGCAAGCGCTTCGACACGCTCGTCGAGCGGCTCTTCGACGTCGGTTATCCGAACGAGACTTCGCTGGTCTTCGCCGGCGACACCGCCTACTGCCTGCTGCGGCGCGACGGTGAGCCGAACCGCGGGCTCGTGGGCAGCTCGCAGCCCCCGTACACCCAATGGGAGTGGAAAGACCTGGGCGTGCGGATCGGCGGGCCGCAAATGCTGCGGCTACCCGACGGGCGCTTTGTCGCGGCGGTGCGGCTCTACGACGGTCGGGTTCGCACGTCGCTCGTCTGGATCGATCCTTCGGCAGGCAAGCTCGACGAATTCCTTACCCTTCCTACCGCCGGCGACACCAGTTACGCCGGCCTGGTGCTGCACGAGGGGCTGCTCTGGATCAGCTACTACTCCTCGCACGAACGGAAGACGAGCATCTACCTGGCCAAGGTGCAATTGCCTGCCGCCGGTTAAGGCAGTCACATCTCCCAGGCCATGAACGCCGCCACCGAAAGGACTGTGTCCTGGTTGTCCTTTTTTCAGCGGTCGAAACCGCAGCAGCAATTCGCCGAGCACTTCGATAACTATCGCGTGAGTGCACGGCTATAATGCGTAAAGGATCCGGACAGCACCTTGTTGATGGCTTATCCGGCGACGGGGACCGACTTGTGGCTATGCGATCGCTAGTCAGGACGGCCGTGACACTTATCGCGGCCCTTGCTTCACTTTTGGTGCGCTCCGATTCTGCGGCTTGGGCGGCGAGGCCCGGGCTTCTCGCCGAGTTGAATGCCGCGGTCACTACGTCGCGTTCGAATGGCGCCGTGCAAACTCACCTCGTCCGCTCGCGGCGCATTCCGCGCGGCGGGCGAGGTCGTTCCGGAATGAGTCCGCAACAGAAGCAGTACCAAAAGTATCTCCAGCGGCAGCAGCAGGCTTACATACAGCAGCTCCAGGCCGAAGCGGCCAAGGCCGCCAACGCTCCGCCCCCCCAGCCCTCCACCGGCGCTCGCGGCCGACAAGCTCAGCACAATGCGCTCTTAAAGCGCTTCGACGCCAATGGCGACGGCAAACTCAGCGAGGCCGAACGCCGTGTCGCCAAGTCGACACTCGCCAAAGAGCGAGCCGCTGGCGCTGCCGATCCTGCCGCGCAACCTGCCGCCGCGGCTGGCGCCGAAGCGGTTGGAGGAGCCGCGCAGCAAGCCGCCGCCCCGGCAGGCAAGAAGCGAAAACGCCCGAAGTAGGCGGTCGCCGCGGTTCAATTCGGGGACGTCCTGACGTTGGTCGGCGAAGCTGGCTTAAGAACATCGGCTGACGATTCGCGGCGCGCGATTCGCGCCGACTGGTTTCCACGATGCCCAATCCCGCGACTCGCTCCCTTGTGGTACGCGCCGAACAGATCGGCGACGAAGCGGCCATCACCCAGGTTCATCTGGCCACATTTCCGACTTCGGCTGAAAGCCAGCTTGTCGCCGACTTGCGCCGCGCCGGTTGGCTGACGATCTCGCTGGTGGCCGTGATCGACAACCAGATTGTCGGCCACATCGCGTTCAGCCCGGTGATGATCGTTCCGACTGCAATCGAGGCGACCGCTCAACGCACAACAGCGCCATCGTCACGTTGTCGAGGCACTCACGGTCGTGTCGGCCGTGCCCGCGATCAACTGCACGGGGACGTGCACGTCGGCGATCTGCTCCGGCGCTTGAACCGGAATGTTCATGTTCTGTGCGGCCCAGGTGACGACGGTCTTTACCGCCGCGTTTTGTGATGCCTCGGAGATGCTAGCCGCGCCTCCCGTCGAGTGTCCCATCGCGGCGAAACCGGTGGTCTCCACGTGTTGATAGAAGGGGGACGACACTTTACTGCTTTGCGTGACCAGATAGTTGTAGGCCGACGCCTGATCGTGTCCCAGCGCCTCAGTTTCAAAGACATCGAGGACCGATTCGTACGATTGCGGCGCGACGACGATGTAGCCGTGGCTGGCAAGCTGTGCGAGACTCGCAGGCAGCGAGTTGGCCGTGACGGTTGTGTAGCCGTGGGCGAAACTCACCACGGGATACATTCCACCGGAGAGGTCAAGCGGAGTGTTCAGACCAGTGGCGGTAGCCGGATAGTACACCAGCGCGTCGAACGAACCGCTGCCGCCGGCAGTGCGCGACACGCTCACCTGGCGGTTGCCGACGAGGTACGAGCCAGTCAATCCGTACGACAAGTCGATCGCAAGAACCTGCGGCTCGGAAAAACCTGCCCAGAGCAGTAGCGCCGTGGCAATGCCGAGCAGGAGGCGTTCGCGGCAGCAATTACCCACGCTTCGCATGCTTCTCCCGCGCTGCACGATTGCTGCTAATTGAGCTGGCGGGCGCGAACCTCGAGTCGAGCTTGCTCCACGCCCTGGCTCGCGCGACTCCGTCACATTTGCTGGGCGGCGTGGGCCGCCAAACACAAGTCTACAAAAATGACCATAATAATGGTTTACAAATGACCACCGCTCGCTACAATCAGATTTGCCCCACGGCCGCGGGATCGCGGTACGCGCGGCTGCTTCGTTTCTGCAGCCTGCGGTCTGGAGTCTGCAGCCTAGCCTCACGCATCTCGGCCCAGGGACTTCGCGATTCACTGAATCGTGTGTCAGAGTCCCCAGCGGAGAGCTGCGTCCGCCCTGCGCGCTGTGGCCGAGTTGCGAGGGTCGTCCCACCCGGACGCAAAACACCGCGCCGGACGCAAACCGGACGATCACCCGGACGCAAATCTTGCGATGTTACCCACGTCCCAAGCTGTGCCGTCTAATCGATTTACGCTCCAATATCAAAACACCCGGACGCACCCGAACGCAAAATTACAGAACAATTTATTCTGGGGGGGGCGCGCGGCCCGCGGCCATCTAGTCGAAAGGGGCCAGGATTATTGGCGGGGGAATGAAACCATCGCCCCTGCCGTTGCGTCAAACAGATGATGGACAGTCAGTCGGCTCGTGCTTTTCCGTCAGTTCTTACGCGAAAGGGCTTTCCATGAAGCGATTAGTCGTAGCGTCGGCCCTCGGCATGGCAATGGCGATTCTAGCGACGATTGGTCTCTTAGTCGCAGGTGCCGGGCGAGGAGCGAGCGACAGCGCTGCCGAAACGCCATCGCCAGAAATTGCCCGCGAGGCAGCGCGCCTCCGGGCAATGGGCCCCGTGGGTCTGACCGCCGCGTTCAAGCGGCAGGCCGATTTGAATATGTCCGGCGATCGCGCGGCTGCCCTGCGCGATTGGAAAGCTCTGGTCGACGCCGTGGCCGGCCAGCGCGACGCCTGGGCTTCGCGCTTGTACTGGTATACCGATCTCGAAGTCGCAAAATCTGCCGCCGCGAAGGCGGGCAAGCCGATTCTCTCATTGCGGCTGCTCGGCCGACTGACCGACGAGCACAGTTGTGCGAATAGTCGCTATTTTCGTAAGACGCTTTACCCCAGCGCGGCGGTTGGCGACTTCTTGCGCGAGAACTTCGTCTTGCACTGGGAATCGGTCCGCCCCGTGCCGACGGTGACGATCGACTTCGGCGACGGCCGCAAGCTCAAGCGGACGATCACCGGCAATAGCGTGCACTATGTCCTCGATTGCCACGGCCGCCTGGTCGATGCCCTGCCGGGGCTGTACGGGCCAGAGCAGTTCCTGTCGCTGTTGGGTCCGGCGCAAGAGGCCGCGGCCCGATGTGGTGCGCTCGCCAGCCCGCACTATTGCAGGCAGGTGACCGAGTATCACCAGCGGCAGCGCAGCGATGCCGACGCTCGCTTGAAACAAGACCTGGAATTGTTGGGCCCAAAGGCCGGGCGTCTCAGCGGCGCCGCCGAGCTACTTGCGCGAGTCCCGCCCGAGCTGGTAATCGAATTTCCAACTGGGCAATCGCCGGCGACTCCAGCCGATATTGTTCCACGAGTTGCCGTTCGTCGTGACGTGATCTATTCGGCCGATCCACTGCCAGACCCGAATTGGCGTATCTGGAGCGCGCTTGCCACGCGCCACTTCGAGCATTTGCAAGCTGACGACGAGGCCATGCGCGTGGTCGCGCCCGGCCTGCGGCGCGCCGAGCGCGCCAATCGCGTTGCGCTTCCGAAGTTCGACGTTGAAGCCCCACTGGTCGCCAACATCGCCTTGATGGAGTTCAGTCGCAACCGCGCGATCGACGGCGTCTACAACGAATTCGCGCTGCACTACCGCATTCACGAATACCTAAGCAACACGGAACCGCTCAAGCTGCCGCTGGCCGACTTCACCCGCTGGTGCTACGCCGAGGTTTTCCTGTCACCGCTCGACGACCCATGGTACGGGCTCAAGAGCGACGCCTACGACGGCTACGACCCTCCGCCGGAAAAGCAAACGGCCCAGGTCGCGCGCGAGGCGAATTGAAGCGTTACTTCGCCGCCGAATCGAGCAATCGAAAGGAGGTCCGCCGCCCTACAACGTCTTCAAATACTCGATCACCGCCGTCTTTTCGTCCTCGTTCAGTTGCTCGGGGAACTCGTGCCCCGCCGCACTTTTGCCCGGAATGCGGGTGTCGAAGTAGCGGCGTCTTTCGACCGGCAGATCGGCCTCGGCTGGCACGTCGGCCAGTTCAGTCACCTCGACGCCGACGCGCGCCGGATCGTAACCATCCTCGCTGCGCGTCCAAACGACCGGCCGCTTGTCGGCATGGAACAGGTGCCACAAAGTGGGCACCGAGCCATTGTGCAGATACGGACCGCTGGCCCAGACCCCATCCAAGGGGGGCGCGACGTAGCCGGCCGGGTACTGATTTACCTTATGTTTGCCATGTTCACCGAACCAACTGATCTGATGCCCGCCACGCGCCAACGGGGAGAGCGCCTGAAACCGCAGCGGGTCGGTCGCGACTTCTTCGATATCGACGTTGCGTTCGGGATACTCGCCTCCCTCACCATACGTCCCATGGCACTCGGCGCACACGCGGTTGAATGCAACCTGCCCACGCGCGGCCAGATCACGATCGATACTAAACGGATACTCGGGCGCCTCGATCGACTCGATGTACGCCAGAATGTCCTTGAAGTCTGGCTCCCAGGCTTTGAACTTCTCGGGCCCGGTCTGCGGCAGCATCAGGAAGGGCATCAACGCCCGGTGCGCCTTGGGGGCGAAGCCGTCGGCGTAGAGCATCTTCTTGTGCTTGACGTTCCACCACGGCGGAGCATCGTGGTCGTGGTGCAGCATTTTGGGGAAGGTCTTGCGGGGCACGTAGTTCAACAGCAAGTCGCGCTGCGAGCCGAGCGCGATGCCGAAAATCACCGAATTGGTCGTGCCGTTCGAGCCCCCCAGTGGCACGCCTGGCATGCCGCTATCGGCCAACTCATCAAGCCGCCCATGCTTTTCCAGGTAGCGATACAAGTCCTCGCGCATGTTCTCAAGCGCCACGTGACTATTCGGCAGGCCCGGGATCACGCGTCCTGCGACCTTGCCACCATGGCACGAAAAGCAATTGGTCACCCACCCGCCATTAGACGCGGCGACGTACTGCAGCGGCACGTTCGACCCGCGCGCGGGGAGTTCCATCAGTCCATAGCGCGACAGCGCCAGCTTGCGCCGCGTGGTGCCGTCGGCCTTTTCGGCTTCGCTACGGACGGGTTCTTCCCACACCGTCCACAGTTCGTCGAACGTGGCTTCCTTGAAATCGCTGTTGAAATAGGGGCGATTAAGAAGAAACCAGTAGCCCCGCTCGGCCGGCGACAGCCCAGGGTCGGGAACTTCGAGATCGCCGGCTACGGCAGACACCGCCGCGCCGGTCAGCAACGCGATCGCGATCAGGACCTGGCTAGCAGGCTGCGAGACACGACGCAGTAGGCGACACAAAGCAAGGCCGCGCATGGCTTTCCCTATCTGTTTGCCAAGGAGTTGCTTGATTGATCCGCCAAGCTAGCTATCGGCTAACCGGCAATCATATTAGCTAACAAACCATTTGCCAACGAATTCGCCTGAAGGGACAAAAGCTGCGTGCGTCAAGACTGGCCGCTGTGCGCTTAGGAATCCAGCGGCTGATTCAGTTCCGTCTGCCAGTCGGCGGGATTCGAGCTCGACTCGGGGCCCTAGGCATAGAACTCCCACAGGTTGGCCGCAGGCCGATGGCCATTGGCCCCGATCCAGGCATGGAACTCGCCCCAGGCACCGCCGAGTCCTTCGTAGCCTCCGCGATAAACCGTTCGCGCCACCCGCGCGGCTGGCAGATTGCTCGGCTCCACGCGGCCCGCCGGCGCCACTGGTCTGCGGACCGGCACGCCAACCTCAAAGTCGAATTGGTCCGGGCTCATCTTGAAGTGATGCGAAAAGACCGGTCCGGTCGGGGCGATCCCCTGCGCCGCGATGGCCTGCATCACCTCGCCGATGGCGGGGCCCATCTCCTGCTGAATCTGATCGCTTGGGATCGTGAGGCGGATCGTGGCGGTCTGGCGCGCGGGCAAATCAGTAATCTGAGGTGTTTCAATCATTCGATCGAGTCTTTCGGCGAAATGGATGCAAGAACTGCTGCCAATAGCCGCGCGGCACTGGGTGGCCGCCGACGCCATAGCCGCTGGGCCACGCGTCACGCGGCAGATAGTACGTGCCAAACAAGCGGTCGAATAGTGGAAAGTGGATCGCGAAGTTCACGTCGATCGCCTCGCGGTCAATGCCGTGATGCCAGTGATGGAAGCGCGGCGTCACCACCAGCCAGCCGATGCGATTGAAGTTCCAACCGACATTGGCGTGCACCAGGCTCGAATACAGATAGACCAAGAGCAGGTAGGCGTAAATCGCCACCTCAGTGAATCCCAGCACGAACATCGGGATGACCGTCGTCCCGCGCAACACGATGATCTCCAGCACGTGCATCCGGGCGCTGGCCATCCAGTCCAGGCTCGTGGCCGAATGATGCACGGCGTGGAATTCCCACAGCGCCGGCACCTGGTGGAACATGCGGTGGACCCAGTATTGCACGAGATCCGTGAGGAACATGATTTCGAGCACCTGTAGCCACACCCACTGCCCGCCAACCCAGGCGCGCAGTTCGGTCCACCGGGTGTGGGCAAGGATCGCCGTGGTCGGGGCCATCGAAATCAGCGTGAGCACCTGCGCGAACAGGCTGCTCACTAGATAATAGAACAGGTCCTCGCGCCACTCGGCACGGAACAACTGCTGCTCGCGCCGCCGCGGAAACAGCCTTTCGAGCGGCACAAACAACAGCCCCGTGAAGGCCAGGTTGAGCACGAACCAATCGAGCCCCAGGTAGACACCGCTTTCGCCAACCTCAGGCGAATCGACTCGCGAGCCCCCCAGTGCCGTGGCGGCCAGCGTGATCACCATCGCCGTCAGCCCTAAAACCTTGTTCGTGCGCAGGATCAGGCTCACTGCCGAGAGCGTGAACGCCGCCAAGAGCAAGAGGTGCAAGCCAATGCGGAACCATGCCGAGCCGTACGACTCGCGCAACGGCGGCAGCGTTAGTTGTGCCGGAAAGTGCAGCTCCAGCACGAAGAACAGCCCGGCGCAGGCCAGCAACAACCCGGCGACACCGCTGATCCAACCAGTCCCCCACGGCCGCTCGTGTCGCGGAGTTTCCAAATCAGATCGCAAGGCGTCGCGAAGTCTGGAGAACACCAAAAGTCGTCCTTCGCAAAGAGCTGCCGGGTGGCGGCAACACTTGGCGGCGCACGTACCGTCGCCCGCGTCGCACCGGACTATCTTACTTTTCCGCAAGCTATTCGTCGCTGCCGCGTAAATCAGGCTATCACAATTCGGTTCGGCGGTGGAGCCGAAGCGTCACGCGTAGAAACGTGTCTGGCCCCTGTTCGGGGCCGTCTAGTAGACTTGGAGTATCCGCACCGCAGCCCGCGGATGTCCTAGCGTGTGAGTCGAGGATTCGTGGCCGACGGTAAGACACCATTCGATACGGCGTTTCATCCTGGCGCCGCGGTCGCGACTCCGCCCGCCCGATCTCTGGCGGCCAGCGATCGACATGCCGACCTTGAGCACGCGATCGAACACGCGGCGCATCTCTTGCCCACGCAAGCGCCAATCCAGGTGTTCGTGCACCACAATACGCTGCACGCTTTCGAGCACCTGTCCTTTGCCGAGGGGGTCGAACGCGGCGGTCGGACTTACGGGTGCCGACCTTACTTGCGCGAGGAGGACTTTCACGCGAAGCTTGAATCGGGGCGGATTTTGCGTGAAGACCTGTCGGCCGTGCTGGTCGACGATCTGGCGGATAGCGCCGACCGGTTGATCGGCTTTCTCGGCACACGCTACCGGCTGCGGTTGGCCATGCTTGAACATCCGCTGCGACACGGGCCCGACGCCGAGTTGCGCTGGTGGATCGCCGAGACCGACGCCTTGCGCCGCTTCCGTCCGGAAGTGGCCCAAGGCGTGCGCGAGCAGATGATCAACCGCACGCGGCACTGGGTCATGCGCGATCTGCGTGTTGGTCGCCCGCGCAGCGACGAACCGATCCGCACGGCGGCGGCAACGCTCATCGAACGCTTCGGATCGGGCAACGTCGAACAGTGGGACACTGGCACCTGGGAAGCGTTCACGCTCCACCTATTGTGGCATATTTGCCGCCGCGGAGTTCGCGACTTGCCCATTGGCGACCAGTCACGATCGTCCGACGATTCGGCGGCAAACGCCGCCCAGATGAGCAACCCGGTGGCCGTCGCCGTAAGGCATCGCGATCTCATGTTGGCCGCAACGGGCCTCGACAGCGATCGCTTAGTCAACGAAGTTTTGATTCGGTTTTGTGCGCCTTTTCTGGATCAAGGGTTGGCCGCGTGGCAGTTGCCGGCGGCCGACGATGGCTTTCTGGCGTCGTTTTCGGCCCTCTATGCCAACAGCCATCCCGTCGAGCCTTGGTTGCGCGAACTCCCCGCGGAGCTTGCCCGCATTGCGACGGCGCGGCTGCGGCCGCTGGAGTTGATTGCCGAGAGTCTGCAAGTGCTGGGCGTGCCCGCTGAGGAGCAAGACAGCTACCTGGAACGGACGCTATTGGCATTGCGTGGCTGGGCCGGCATGCTGTGGCAAATGGAAACAAATGCCGAGTGGGCCGCGCGGCCGGCGCCGCGTGGGACGCTTGTCGAATACATGGCCGTGCGTCTGTTGCTCGAGCGATTGGCGATCGCGCACCTGGCACGTGAATGCGATGAATCGCCAGGAGACTTGGGCACCATTCGCGTGCGGCTGCGCCAGCGTGCGGTAGTCCCCGCCGCCACGAGCGAATACCAGCGCGCATTCGTGATCTTTCAGCTTGCGCAGACCATCGGTTGGCACCCTCCCGATCTGTGGCGATTAACCCCAGACGAATGGTTGACGCTTATCAAGGAGATTGAAGCGTTCAACGATGTCGAGCGACGGCGCGTCTATCAACTGGCCTTTGAGCGCCGTTACCGCAATCAGGCGCTCGATGCCTGGCTTGCTCATGCGCCTCATGCACGGCCCACCGAATCACGCCCGCGATTTCAAGTCATCTGCTGCATCGACGAACGCGAGGAATCGTTCCGCCGCCACCTCGAAGAAGTTGCGCCGCCTTGCGAGACGTTCGGCGTCGCCGGCTTCTTCGGGGTTGCCATGTACTACCGTGGCCTGGCTGAAGCGCACTACGTGCCGCTCTGCCCGGTCGTCGTTAAGCCACGGCACTTCGTGCAGGAGGAAGTGGTCTACTCGTTCGAACAATCGCATCGCCGGCGCAGCGAGACCCGTCGCGTGCTGGGACATGCGTCGCACCGCCTGCACACCGAAAGTCGCTCGGTTCTTGGCGGCGCTATCGCGGCGCTCTTGGGCAGTCTGGCTTCGATTCCGTTGGTGGCTCGAGTCCTCTTCCCGCGCTTGACCGCGCAAGTCCGCCGGCTGTTTGGGCAGTTCGTGCAACCACCTCCGATCACGCGACTGTCGCTGGAACGCACCGGACCCGAGCCTGGCCCCGCGAATGGGCAACTCGGCTATTCTGTCGACGAAATGACCGACATAGCCCAGCGGGTGCTTGAGGATATCGGCCTGACGGCCCGCTTCTCGCGGCTGGTGATCATCGTCGGCCACGGCTCGTCGAGCCTTAACAACCCGCACGAATCTGCCCACGATTGCGGCGCTTGTGGCGGCGGGCGAGGCGGACCCAACGCGCGCGCCTTTTCGTTCATGCTCAACGACGCGCGCGTCCGCTATACCTTGGCCGAACGCGGCCTGAACATCCCCCGCGAAACCGTGTTCGTCGGCGCGTACCACAATACGTGCGACGAAAGCATGCGGTATTACGACCTCGATCGCCTCCCCAGTTCGCACCGCGACGACTTCGAAACCGCGAAAGCTGCCATCGACGAAGCCCGCCGCCGCAACGCTCACGAGCGTTGCCGCCGATTCGAATCGGCCGAAATGGACCTATCGCCCGAGGCTGCCTTGCGTCACGTCGAAGGCCGCGCCGAGGACCTCTCGCAAGTCCGCCCCGAATATGGGCACGCCACGAACGCAATCTGCTACGTGGGCCGACGCTGGCGCACCCGCGGATTGTTCCTCGATCGCCGCACCTTTCTCGCATCGTATGATCCTATGCTCGACGATGACTCCCAACGCGTGCTCACGCGCATTCTGCAAGCGGTGATTCCCGTCTGCGCGGGGATCAACCTCGAGTACTATTTCTCGTTTGTCGACCCCAGCGGTTACGGCTGCGACACCAAACTGCCGCACAACATCACGTCGCTGTTGGGAGTCATGGACGGTGCCGCCAGCGACCTGCGCTCGGGACTCCCGTGGCAAATGGTTGAAATCCACGAGCCCGTGCGAATCGTGTTTGTCATCGAGACTACGCCCGAGGCCATGTTGCGGATACTTGCGCGAAACCCGTCGTTGTCCGAACTGGTCGAACGGGACTGGGTGCAACTGGCCGTACTAGCGCCTGACGCTGCCGTGGTACAGCTTTATCGCGGCGGGCGATTCGAGCCCTACGATCCGGAAACAACCGAATTACCGGTGGTGGGCTCGTCCGACGACTGGTACCGCGGCTGGCGCGACCACTTGGGATTCGCCTCAGTCGTTCCTGAATCTTGCGGTTCGATCGCAGCCGCGTCGGAGCCTCGCGCATGAATGTCGACGCGTTCTACCTGGCGTTTGGCGTGGCCACGGTCGTCGCGCCAACGGCGCTACTGGTCTTGGTTGGGCTCTCTTCGCTGGTCGGCTGGTCGATCAGTGAGCAAACCACCGCCCGTGCCACCCAGACTGCGGTCGTCGCGGGGCTCTTGGCTGCCATCGCGGTGCTCGGCCTGATGCTCTTCTCTGGCCAACGTCACGTACCGATCGAACTCGGCAACTGGGTCGTGATCCCGCACGAACACTTCCACTTTCACCTCAGCTTCATGTTCGACCGTCTGTCGGTCCCCTTCGCGATTCTGACCTTCACCTTGGTGGGCACGATCGGGGCATTTGCCAACCGATACCTCCATCGCGAGCCGGGCTACCATCGGTTTTTCTTGCTCTACGCGATCTTCCTCGTGGGCATGATCGTCGCTTGTCTGGCCGGCACGATCGAAACGCTGTTCCTCGGCTGGGAATTGGTCGGGCTTTCGAGTGCGTTGTTAGTGGCCTATTTTCATGAGCGTCCCGCGCCTGTCATTAATGGTCAGCGCGTGTGGTCGGTGTATCGAATTTCGGACGCGGCTCTATTGATCGCCGCGGTTGCCTTGCACCACCTCACCGGCGAGGGCGATTTCATCAAGCTCATGGGACAAGGCCCCTGGCCGGCCGGCCATGCCGCGCTGACGTCGAGCCAGGCCTTGTTCGTCGGTTTGTTGCTGGTAGTCGCCGCGGCCGGCAAATCGGCGCTGATTCCTTTCTCGGGATGGCTCCCCCGAGCGATGGAAGGCCCGACCCCGTCGAGTGCTGTTTTTTATGGCGCGCTGTCGGTGCACTTGGGTGCGTTTCTGTTGTTGCGGGCCGGCCCAATCCTCGACGAGTCGTGGCTGTTGTGTACGATCGTCGTGCTGCTGGGTTCCACGACGGCAGTATTTGCCGCCATGGCCGCCCGAGTGCAAGCAGACGTCAAAAGCGCGCTGGCATTCGCCTCGTTGACGCAGGTCGGCATCATCACTGCCGAAATTGGGCTGGGCTTCCGCTATATCGCCCTGATCCACATCATCGGCCACGCTTGTCTGCGCACCCTGCAGCTCGTGCGGGCGCCGACGCTATTGCACGATTATCACTCGCTGGAGAATGCGATCGGGCAACATCTGCCCGGCACGTCGGGGCTCGAAGGACGCATCCCCGGGCGGTTTGGAGTCAGGCTCTATCGCTTGGCGCTGGAGCGCGGCTATCTCGACGCGTTGATCGATCGCTGCGTCGTGCGGCCATTTCTGCGCACGTTTCGCTGGTGTGATCGGCTTGAGCGGCGCTGGACTGCCAAACTGCGTGGCGGCGCCGCCGCCGAATTCGATCGTCAGGGTGCGCCAGCCTACCCCAAGGAATTGCTATGAACGTCATGGCCCTTCCCTGGCTACAAATGACCATCCTCCTTCCCTTATTGGGTGCTCTCCGCGCCGGTTGGCAGCGCGACTCGGATATCGCGCGGCGGCACACGCTCGTGGCTTGCTCACTAGCGCTGATCGCAGCGGTCGGCGGCTGGATCAACTTCGCTCTCGTCGACGGCCCAGTGGCCGTCGATCGTTGGGATCTCGGCGAGGTCGTCTCAGGTGGAGCACTTTTCTCCATTGACGCCTTGAGCGCACCCTTGGTTCCTGTCGGGGCCATGTTCTACCTGCTCGTTGCGCTGGCCACACCGCGCACCAAGCTGCGCTTGATGTCGTTCGGTTGGTTATTGATTTCCGAGGCGATTCTGCTGGCGACCATCAGCTCGCAACAGCCTGCGATGATCGTCGTACTCTTGGCCGTCGGCACGATTCCGCCGTGGGTCGGACTCTTTTCGCAAGGATGTTCGACCCGCGTCCTGTCGATCCACATGCTCCTGTTCGTCGCGTTACTCGTGGCCGGGCAAGCGCTCGTCGGGTGGTCCGAATCGGCAAACCTACGGTTGGTCGGCGTGCTGTTGCTGACCATGGCTGTGCTCTTGCGTGCGGGTATCGTGCCGCTGCATGGCTGGATGGCCGATTTATGCGAATTCGGCTCGTTCTCGAATTCACTCGTCTTTCTCGTGCCGATGGCCAGTGCGTATGCCGCCATGCGGCTTGTGCTGCCGGTCGCACCCGACTGGGTACTTCGTGGCATCACGATTATCAGCCTGATCACGGCGCTCTACGCCGCCTGTCTGGCCCTCGTGCAGCGTGACGCGCGCCGGTTCTATTGCTATTTGTTCCTGAGCAACTCGTCGTTGGTGTTCGTCGGCTTGGAGACGGCCACACCCGTCGCCTTGACGGGCGCTTTGTGCTTGTGGATTTCGGTCATTCTCGCACTGGGGGGCTACGGACTGACACTACGGGCGATCGAGCACCGCGTCGGGCGGCTTGAGCTAGATCGATTCTACGGCTTGTACCAACAGACACCTGGCCTGGCGGCCCTGTTCCTGCTGACGGGTCTGGCAAGCATCGGCTTCCCGGGCACGATCGGGTTCATTGGCGTCGAGCTGTTGGTTGACGGTGCCGTGCAAGTTCATTCACTGTTCGGCATTTTGATCGTGCTGGCCGCCACGCTGAACGGTTTGGCGATTCTGCACGCGTACTTTCGTGTCTTTACCGGTGCTCGCCGCGGCGGCACCATCGACTTGCAGGTGCGACTTCCCGAGCGCGTGGCAGTTCTCGTCCTAACCGTGCTCATCCTAGGGGGTGGTTTGTTCCCTCAGCCGGGAGTGCAGTCGCGCTACGCCGCGGCCGCCGAGCTCGTCAAGCAACGCGCGCGGCTCGCGTCTGGCGCCGGCACGGCCGCCCGGCCCGAATCCGCCCCGTCGCTGGCCGCCCGGCGCGGTAAACCCGTCGCGCCACACTCGCCCAAATCTTCGCGGTAGAATACTCGTGGAACCTAATCGACGGCTGCGGCGAAGTCGGCCAAGTGGCGCGACGTCGAGCAGCCAGCGCGCTCCACGGTGCGACTAGCGCGGCGCGTGCGCCGGCAAGGCATGCAACCATGAACACGATCGACTACATCTACCGCTTCGATCCCAAGAACCCCTCCGCCAAACCGCTGCCGATCGATGCCGACCACGCGCGGCGCACGCTCGAAGACGGCAATCGCATGTTCTCGCGCTGGATGGAAAGCTGCCGCACCGGCACCACGAGCGAAGGCGAACCGCGCTACGTCGTCGCCTGCAACGGCCTCGAAGTCGGCATGCAGCGCTTACACGGCTCGATGCCGCGGCAAACTCCGTTCGCCGTCGTCGTCGGCTGCTCCGATGCCCGCGTGCCCACCGAAATGCTCTTTGGCCAGGGCTTCAACGATGTGTTCGTGATCCGCGTGGCGGGTAACGTCTTGGGCGACGTCTGCATGGGGAGCGTCGACTTCGCGCTCAACGCGCTAAGCGACAGCGTGCGACTGGTGGTCATGCTCGGCCACAGTGGTTGCGGCGCGGTAACGGGAGCCGTCGACGCCTATCTGCAACCACAAAAGTTCTGGTCACGGTCACTTTCGCCGATGCTGCGATCGATCATCCAGCGCATCTTCGTCGCGGTCCGCGAAGCCGCCAACGGCCTGAAGGAAGTCTGGGGGCCCGACGCCCGCAACATGCCTGGCTATCGCGAAGCCCTGATCGAGGCCGCCGTCTGCATTAATGCCGCCCAAGCCGCTTTCGACCTGCGGCAGGAAGTCGAACGCAACGGCAAGTGGGAAATCGACGTGCTCTACGCCGTGCACGACATCCGCAACCACCAGGTCTGCATGCCGGTCTACCCCGGCATGCAGCGCAAGGACGAGAATGTGCGGCTGGCGCAAGCACCGACCAATCCGACTGAATTTCGCAACCTGGCCCAGGAAATGGCGCAGTTGCTTTTGCCGCGAAGTTAAGCGTTCCGATTGACAGTTCTTGGCGCGCGACAATCGCCTTGTTCGGACGCTGGCCGGAACACCTCGTTCACATTTGGCCACCTTCTTAAACAACGGCTCCGTCTCGATCAACCCGAAGTCCGTAGCTGGGGGCGAGGAGTTGTCAGAATTCAGCTCGCCACATAGCCACTCGTCTATCGCCGGATCGCCGTCGCCACCTCAGGAGTTTCGGTCGCCTGGCCTGGCAACAACTCTTGCCAATACAGATACGAAGCACCTAATACGAGGAATAGCGCCAAGAACAGGACTTGCCGCGCGTAAACGCGCACCGGTCGCGTGTACACGAAGATCTCGCCTTGGGGAGTGTTGCGCCGCCCGCGCACGACGTTGTACAAGCCGACCAGTGGAATGCCGGCCAAGAGCGCGAACACCAGTTCGGCGCGCTCTTGAAACAGCGGTTCCTTCTGCACATAGGCCACGAGCGCGATCGTGGCCGTCACGAGGATCGCCTGCAGCGAAATTACTTCGCGAAATGTGTTCTCTTGCTTCGCAGCGGGATCGATATCCTCGGGAGGAAAAGTAACGGGCCCTGGGCCGGAATTCGGGTGAGTTTTCCTCGCCGCTGAAAGCAGGTATGATGAGGTGATTGCAGCGGCTACCCGAGAGAATGGACTCCATGCCCCCGCAGGTTTCGCAAGGACGCGTAAGCAGTTTAGCCGGCATCTCGTCTGCCGACGCAGTCGAACCGTACGCGGATCGTTGGATCACTCCTGGTGGAATTCCTGTTATCTTCCGTGCCGAACCACTGCCGCCGAGTCGCGGCGGCGCGGGGCAGCGCGACCTGTGGCTACATCAAGAACATGCCCGGCTGAGCCTGCTCCGCGGCTTCGATGAGCTACTGTGCCTGGAAGGCCTGCGGGGCGTCGAGCACTTGCCGCATCAGATCGACACAGTTCGCAGAGTATTGCGGCACTTTCGCGGCCGGGTGTTGCTGGCCGACGAAGTCGGCCTCGGAAAAACGATCGAGGCCTGTCTGTTGCTCCGCGAATACCTGCTGCGCGGTATGGCGCGTCGCGTGTTAATCCTCACGCCCGCGTCGTTAGTTTCGCAGTGGCACGAGGAATTGAGCAGCAAGTTTGACCTGTCGTTCTCCATGCCACCCAGTGGCGTCGCGGCCGATCGCGCGGACTTCTGGCGGCAGCACGATCGCATCTTGGCATCGCTGCCATTCGTGAAGCATAAGAAGCGTGCGGCGCACGTGTCTGCACAGGCCTGGGATCTGGTGATCGTCGATGAAGCTCATCACTGCAAGAACCGCGCCACGCTGAACTGGCAACTCGTCAATTCACTGCAACGGCGGTACATGTTTCTGCTCTCGGCAACACCCGTGCAGAATAACCTGATTGAGCTCTACAACCTGCTCACGCTGTTGGCTCCGGGCCATTTGCGGACCGAGGCCGATTTCAAGCGGCAGTATGTCAAACGGGGCAATCCACGTGACGCACTCAACCGCCAACGTTTGCGATCGTTGTTGGGCGAAGTGATGGTCCGCAACACGCGGAGCCTGGTGCAACTCGATCTACCGCCGCGTTATGCACAAACCGTGCTGGCCAACCCCATGGGGATCGAGGCCGAATTCTATCGGCGCCTGGCGCAATTCTTGCGCAGCCGTGGGGTCAGGTCGCACCACAATCTCGCGCCAGCCGACGAAGCGGCCACGAATAATTCGAATACGACAGATCAAAGCGCCGAGCTCGACGTGTCGGTTGTGGGCCAGTCGGCCATGATGGCACGAATGCAGTTGAGCAGCTTGCTCGCGGCGTCAGGGAGTCACCCGATGACCGCGGCGGCGGCGCTCGAGCGACTTGCTTCCGCCGATTCCGAGGCGGCCGCGCTGGCGCGTCTGGGGGCCTCGATTGACCACTCGGCCAAAGACGTGCGCTTGCTCGAATTGATCCAGTCATCGCACCAGCATAAGGTGCTGATCTTCGTGAATTTTCGCCGTACCATGACGCACCTGGTCGAACTACTCCGCACGCAAGGGTTAGCCTTCTCGGTCTTTTCCGGCGAGCAATCGGCTCTCGAAAAGGATGAAGCCGTGACGGCCTTTCGCGAACAAGTCCCGATCATGCTCTGTACCGAATCGGGGGGCGAGGGACGCAATCTGCAATTCGCCGATACACTGATCAATTTTGACCTTCCTTGGAACCCGATGAAAATCGAACAACGGATCGGTCGCATTCATCGCTACGGCCAGACTCACGAGGTATTCGTTTTCAACCTCTGCACCGCCAACTCGCTGGAGGAACGCATTCTGAACGTGCTCAACGAGAAGATTCGGATGTTTGAATTGGTGGTGGGCGAGGTCGGCTCGATCCTGGGCAACCTGGAGGATGGCGATCAGTTCGAGTCGCTGGTGCTGAATCTCTGGCTCCGCTCGCGCGACGACACCGAACTCGAACAGTCGTTTGCGGCGTTGGGCGATACGCTCCTCGAAGCCCAGGAACAATACGTGCAAGCCAAAGAACTGGACGACGCATTGTTTGGCGAGGATTTTCAATAGACATGTCGGTCACCGCGCTGGACCACGAGCTACAAGCGTTTGCCGTCGAACTTTTTGAACGCAGCGGTGGCGCTGCCGACTGGCCGACGCCGGAACTCCCGGCGTCGGTCGTGGTGCCGCCGGAGATCGCGGCCCAGGCCCAATTGCCGGGCGAAGAGTTCTTGCTCAGCACTGCGCCGGCCAGCGGCGCGCTTCAAGTTGGGTTGGGTGGCGAGTTCCTCGACATCGCGGCGCGCGTACTCGACGTCGCCGTGCCCCGAGACGGTTCGTTTTGCATCCCGGATCGTTACCTCACGAGCCGCGATCTGAGCGAAAAAATCGGACGCACCTTCGGCTGGCAGAACGCGCGTGCCCGACATGGCGCCGCCGAACCGGCCCTGATCGAATACCACCTGTGGACGCTGCTCGGATCACTGCGGTCCGAGGAGACATGGGAAGCGATCCTCCGTTTTGCCGTGAACGCCGAAAGTCAGGCCATCGTCGCGCTACCGGACGTGTTCGCCGAGCCTGATATCCGCGCCGCTGAACCAGTCAGCACGGCCGTGGGCCTTGCCAGTTACGAGACGGCGATCGCGGAAGGAAAACGCCAACTAATCTCGGCCTCGGCCGAGTTCGTTCGCCGCATCGAGCAACGGCTCCAGCGAGACCAGAAGCGGCTACACGACTACTATCGAGCCCTCTTGCGCGAAGCCGACGGTTCGAAGCGGCGCACCCACGCCGTCCTCTCGCCCGACGAAATCGCGGCTAAGAAACGGGCGGTGGATTTGGAGCTGCGTCGCAAGCTGGCAGAATTAGACGAAAACTATGCCTTGCGCGCGGCACTGCGGCCGGTGGCTTTGGCGAGAGTCCGTCTTCCGGCGCTTGTCGTACCCCTGGTGATTCAGCGGAAACAAGCGGTCAAAAACTACCGTTTGTATTGGAATTCGCTTCTCAGGCGACTCGAACCTTTGGCTTGCAGCCGCTGCCGATGTGCGACCTATTCCGCGACATTCGAAAACGACTCCGTCAATCTGCTGTGTGCTGCCTGTGCGGGGAATTCCTAAACAACCGATTCCGTTCGGTCACGGCCGCATGATGTCGGTCAGTGGGGATGCTTGCCCGCCTTAGGGCAGCGTGATCGTGCGCAGGTCGAGCGCGCCATTCTCGCCGCGGGCCAGAACAATCGCGTGCGCGTCGTCGCGCTGGGCTAGATGCTCAACACCCGGCAGCTCGGCAATCGTCTCGAAGGGCTGGCCGGGGGTGCCACCCCCCTTGACCGGTTCGCTCAGGCCCGGGTTATCACCTACTTTGTCGAGTGTGATCTTCATCACGCCGCGCGCCGAGTTGGCCATCAGCACGTACCGCGCGCCGTCTTTCTCGTAGACGATCATGTCGAGCGGGCGGTTGCGATTGCCCAATTCGGCGACCGTGGTGCCGCGCACCTTCGCACCTGGCTCCAGCGACTTGATCGGAATGCGCAATAGCGGTGTGCAGGTGAAGCCGGCCAAAAGCGTTGGCTCGCCGTCGATCACCAGCGGCACGAACGCCCGCACCACCAGGCGCAGAGGTCCAGGGCCACGCCGCCGAGCAAGAATGCAATGGGAAAGTGATTGAGCGCGGGGTGAATTTCCCACGGCTCTATCGGCCCTCCCCAGCCATAACAGTCTGCAAACACGATGACACCATTCAGCACCGCCGTTGGAAACTTCCCCCCGCTAATTCCGGCACCCCGCGTATGCTTGAGGCCCGCCTAACTGAACGCCACGAGCCCCATCTCGGCCAGGTCGCGGCAGAGTTCAACGAGTTCTCCCCCGTCGGCGTGCCTGGTCCGTCCCGCCCATTGATTCAGCGTGCAAGGGCCGTAGGAGGCCAACTCTTCGATCCGTTCCCGGCCTTTAGGCTCTAGTACGGCCGTGCAGATCTCGGTCCCGACCGCGAAAAAGAGCACGTCGGCCGGCAGTACCCTTTCGGTATGCAGTAGTGCCGCGGTGGCGAACCGCGACCAGGCGCGGATCGGGTTCAGATGCACCCGCAGGCCGGCGTCCGTGTCCAGAGCAGCCGCCCGCCGCTGCGCCGTGGCCCAGAGTTCCTGGAAGCGCACGTGACCGGCGCGATTTCTGAAGGCCTCTGCCTCTACAGCGTGCCGCGCCCGCTGGCACGCGACGTAGTCGTGCTGCTCGGGCGTCAGGCCGCAGGTCTTCCCCAGCCACTCCAGGAACCGGTCCGCGTCGCCGGCGCCCGTGTCAGAGGCGGCCGGCGGTCGGTCGCGGAGGTAGGCCGCCAATAGGTTCTCGAAGCCGGTAAAGGCCACGGCCACGAACTCCAGTTGTGCCCGGAGCTTTTCGTGCCGTTTCGCGCGGTTGCCCTCGGTGAACAGCATCACGTGGGCGGGCGACGAGCCTTCGGCCAGGGCGGCGCTCACGTCGTCGGCGCGGCCCGCCGCCAGGGCCCGCGCATAGCGGCGGAGCTGTTCGGCGTAAGGTGATTCTGGCTCAGTTAGATCAGTCATGCTCTGACCTCCGTCTCTTCGGCAATCCGCCGGGCCTTGCGGACCTCGGCACGCCAGCCGGCCTCGTCGGGGAAGTCCTGGTCGCGCTCGATGAAGACCGCCGCCACTTTCCCCCGTCCCAGTTCCAGAGCCTGGCGGTACAGGGCCCAAACCTCCTCGGGAACGGCCCGGGAATGGCTATCGATATACAGGCCGGCCTCGGCGTCGAAGAAGCCGCCCGACAGGTGCATCTGGAGGCGGCGGGCGGCGGGCACCACCCGGCGCAGGAACTCGGAGGCGTCGTACCCGTGATTGCGGGCGTTGGCGTACAGGTTCGTGACATCCAGCAGCCAGCCGCAGCCGGTCCTCTGGAGCACGCAGGTCAAGAACTCGGCCTCGCTCATCGTGCCGCGGAAGTGGAACAGGGAGGCGATGTTTTCCAGGAAGAAGGGCCGGCCGCGGAAATAGTCCTGGATGAGGTCGAGGTTTCGGCAGGTGGCGTCCAGGGCAGCGGCGGTGAACGGAGGCGGGGTGAAGTGACCCATCTCGACGCCGCCGGTGCCATCGCGCGTGAACCCGAGGTGGTCGCTGACCGCGGCCGCCCCGTTCTCCTCGGCAAGCGCCCGCAGGGCATCGAGGTAAGCACGCGCCGGCGGGTCGGGGCTGGCCGGCGAAAGCTGCAACGCGTGGACGCTGACGTAGGCGAAATCAAGCTCGCCGAGGCAGCGGCCCAGGCGCAACGGGTCGGCGGCGCGCTCAAAGGTGATCTCGACGGCATTCAGGGCCGGGTCGTCGAGGACGTGGCGGTTCTCCTCAAAAAGCGCGTAACCGATCGCGGGCACGCTTCGAGTCTCGGAGAGTGGTCGTGGTTTTGCTTTCTCGAACGCGGTTTTCGTGGCGCCGATCATGGGGATCATTCACTGCTTGACCCGCTGTAAGGTGTGGCAGGTCTTGCTGGCGCCGTCGCCTCCTTCGTCGGGTTTGGTCCAGCAGGCCTTCAGAGTATCACCGTCCACGTCGATCGTGGCGTGCAGCGTCGTGCCCGCATGGCGGCCTTTGGAATAGGCGGCCTCGTAGTGGTTGTGCTTGGCGCCCTTTTCACCCGCGGAGCGCTTCAGCATCGCCTCGGCCACAACCTCATCGCCCATTTTCATCACGACTTTGCACTCGCCCTCCTGCCCCTTGACGCGGGTGATCACGAGGACATTGGGGTACTTGGCGAACTCCTCCTTGGACAGCGGTTTGCCATCCCGCTCGGCGGACACCTGCTTCCAGGTCCCCGGCAGCTGGGCCAGGTCATCGTCGGCGCGCTGGAAGGTATGAAAGGTCTTCGTGGCTTCCTCGCCCCCTTCGTCCGGTATGGTCCAAAATGCCTTCAGGGCGTCGCCGTACACGTGGATACTGGCGTGAAGAGTCGTGCCCGCGTGGCGGCCTTTGCTATACGTGACGTTGAACCTCGTGTACGTGAGCCCGTCGTGCTTCTCGTCCTTCGCGCCGTCGGTGGGCTGAATTGTCGCCTCGGCACGGACCTTGCCGCGGTCCATCACCAGGACGTGACACGCGCTCTTTGCGCCCGAGATGCGGGTGATCACGAGTTTGTCGGCGACCTTATCCTTGGGCGCGGGCTTGCCGTCGCGTTCGAGGGCGATCAGGTTCCAGGTGCCCGCCAACTTCGCCAGATCGTTGTCGGCAATCCGCTTGAGGATCCGCAGAGTACAACCGAAATCCTTAGCCCCGGTGAACTCCTTAGGATACCCTTGGCCCCGGTGCCAGCAGGCCGTCATGGTGTCCCCCTCCACCCCGAGAATACCGCGCAGTGTCTTCCCCTGGCTGCAGCCTTTGCTGAAGGTGACGTCGCACTGGTCGTACTTGTCACCCGCCTTGTGCTGCTGGACCGTCGCCTCGGTTACAACGTTGTAGCTTTTCTTCGCGACGTACTTGATCCCACCTCCTTCGGTCCTGGTGACGATCAGCGTGATGTCGTGGTCAAATTGCTCTTTGGGCAGGGGCTTGCCATCCCGTTCGGCTTTGACCAGTTTCCAGGTCCCCCCACTTTCGTCTAGGTGATCGGGGGTTGCGCCGATGGCCGTGACGAACAACCCGACCGCGCAGATCAAGGCATACAGCCGCATAAAACACCTCCTCGCAAGGAAGGTACGGGGCTACAACTGGCCCCGGCCCGGAAGCGGGCCGGGGCGTGGGGATTTGTTGACGCAGCGTCCGTGCCCTTCGGGATTCACCTGCTCCGGCCACGGAGAGCGGCGTGACAGCCGTGGCAGAAGGCCAGCTTCCGCACCTGGGCCGACGTGCGCAGGTTCTTCAACTCACGAACGGCCTTCTTCTTGGCCGCGGGTTTGGTGATGAGAGTCATGAGGACACTCCTTTTCTTGTCTTGGTGAGGGTTCGCAAGCCGGCGCGACGGCGGGACCATCTCGACGCTCGGCGGGCTTGCGGGCAGAACGACTCGGGCTACTCGGTTCCCACCGTCGGGCACCGTGTTTCCTCATTTGACACGCTTGTAGGTCCGGAGAGCACAGCCGGAACCTTTGGCCCCGGTGAATTCCTTCGGGAAACCTTCCTCCCCATGCCAACAGGCCTTCAGGGTGTCGCCCTCCACAGCGATGATGCCGTGAACAGTCTTGCCCTTCAGGCTCTCACCCTTAGCATCGCTGCCTTTGGAGTAGGTGATGTCGTACTGGTCGTGCTTGTCGCCCGCCTTGGCGAGCTTGGCCGTCGCCTCGGTCACGACCTTGTCGTGCTTCTTCACGACGATCCTGATCGCGTTCCCTTCCGCCTTGCAGATCAGCATGACGTGCTCGACATCCTCCTTGGGCAGGGGCTTGCCGTCCCGTTCGCCGGAAACCATCTCCCAGGTTCCCGGAACCTTGGTCAGGTGGTCGGCGGCGGCGGTGCCGGCGGCGGCGAGGATCAGCCCGGCCGCGAGGATCATTAGGGCAAACAGTCGCATGGAACACCTCCATTTTGAACGAGTGCTGGAAAAAGCCTCCAAGAGAGGGCTACCGCGTGCGCGCTTAACGGTGGTGCAAAGGAGTCGCAATTGTTGTGCCGGGTCGTCCATTAGCAACCGATCTCGGGGCCTTTTTTTGCTTCCGGGGTCGGCGGCGCAGCCGTCTACCGGCGAGGTGGCGCTGGCACGTTGCGCATTCCCCTTCGAGCGATTGAAACCTACGTTGCAACGCTCTGGAATTTCTGCGGTCAGAATCTTGTGGCAGCCCATGAGTGCGGAGGACTCAGGTGGGCGTCAACAGATGGTCAAATCGCGATCAAGGACTCCATCAGCGGTTTGCACAAAAGTTGAAGGCCGCGAACCCCAGGCTCCACTTGCTGACCAGCAGCGGCGTCGTGATTAGCTTTTACCGAAATGATTCGGCCGGAACAGCAGCCGTTTCTGAACCATGCTATCTCACTCTATATCAAGCACTTGCGAAGCTACATTGAGAAAAACCCTTGGCTTTCGGCGAATCGTTTGAACTGCCGACTCGACGGCGTACCTCTTGTCCCACAAATAAGAAAGCCCTTCGACGTTTTGGCCGAAGGGCTTGTTTCGAGGAATAGTCGGAGCGACAAGATTCGAACTTGCGACCCCCTGCTCCCAAAGCAGGTGCTCTAGCCAGGCTGAGCTACGCTCCGCGCGAACGTCCTATCATACCGGCAAGGCCGTTGATCGAAAACCGCCAACGGGCCGGCAATCAAACGCGCTTCGCGGCACGCGTATCGATTCACGCGCGCTGCCATTCACTGCGGCCGAATGCCCCCATGTTTGAATTGACCCGGTCGACATGGACCTGGTTCGCATCAGTGGCCCGACAAGCGATAGGTATACACAATCGCCGGCGTCGGGTCTTCGATTCCGCCGGTCGATGCGTACAGGGCCCTGGCCGCGGCGTTATCGACTTCGGTGGCCACCGAGGGCAATCGCATCAAGCTTTGACGGCAAGGACTAGTGCTTGCACGGTCCTTGCCGCAAGTTTGATGCTCTGTCCACTTGTCGCGCGCTCGTCACCGCGAAAAATGGCGGGCGACGAAAGGCTGCAACAGGGTGAATCATTGAAAAAGCGAGCGGCCATTTTTTGCAGAAATCGACGTGGGACAAGTGTACGCCCACATGTTCTTCCAGCAGATGGGATGCTGGCACTAGTCCCAGCCCGCACATTGTGATGCGATTGCCCTTGGCGCCACTCCCACCTCGTTGATGAACCATTGCGACGGCTTGTCGGGATGGATGTAGCTGATGGCCGACGCCGTGCCGACGACCAGGTCGCCGTCGAGCGCGACAGCCAGGTGCAGCCACGGATCGGCCAGGTACTCGCGCGCGAGATCGGGCCGTACCGGATGATCGAACACTCCATCGGCCACGTTGGCCAACACATCGGCTTCGTCGGCTGCGAGCATGCGAACGATGATTTCCATTTGGCTGCCACCGAGAACGTATTGTGGCCACCGAGGGCACGGAGCTCACAGAGAGAGGATTGCGATAGATTGCTATGAATGTTCATCCAACTTAGCGAACACCGCAGCGTTGCGTGGCCTACTTCTGCTTCGTCTTCTCCGTGCCCCCGGCGGCCTCTGTGGCTAAAGTTCCTTTTTCCGTGGCCGCCGCTCCAGTGGCTAGCCCGCTTGCTGCCGCTTCCCTTTGATGGGCGTGGCCAGCATTTCGCGGAGCCGCTCGAATTCCTCCTGGTTCGAGAAGTGAATCACGATCTTGCCGCGCTGCCGCGAGTTGACGCGCAAGTCGACCTTCGTACCCAGCGCTTGCCGCAGTTCGAGCTCCAGCGCCACCACCTGAGCAGGCCTTTTGCCGCGCGTGATTGGCAGCACCGCGCCGGCAACCGCCGTGTGTGCCGCAACGCCATCATCGGCAGCTAGCACCGCCTGCACGGCCGCTTCGAGTGCACGTACGCTTAGCCCTTCGGCGATCGTGCGCTCGCACAACTCGACCTGCTGCTGTTCGGTTTCCAGCGGCAGCAGCGCCCGGGCGTGCCCCGTGCTGATGTGCTCGGCTCGCACCGCGGCCTGCACGCGTGGCGGCAGCTCGAGCAGCCGGATCAGGTTGCTCACCGTCGTGCGATCGACGTTCACGCGCTGGGCCAATTCTTCGTGCGTGGCGGAGAATTTTTCAAGGTAGCGCTGGAAGGAGAGGGCCTTATCAACCGCGTTCAGGTCGGCGCGGTGCAGATTCTCGACGAGCGCCAGCTCGGCCATTTGCCGATCGTCGGCCTCGACGAACATCGCTGGAATCGTTTCCCAGCCGACTTCCTTGGCAGCCCGCCAGCGCCGTTCGCCGGCGATCAACTGATAGCGTCCGCTGGCCACGCGGACGACCACCGGCTGTAACAGGCCATTTGTCTTAATGCTTTCGACCAGCGAGGCCAGCTCATCGGCGCGAAACTCGGAGCGCGGCTGAAACGGGTTCGGATCGATCTGCGAGACCGCGATCGCCTGAGACTCGCCTGGTTTGACGACGGTCCCCTCGTCGGCAATCGCAGGCAGCTCGCGATGGAGCATGGCCGTGCCCGTTCCGGCGGGAGATTCGCCACGCCGAAGGTCAGGATCCGCGGCAGCTACGTCGGGTCCGCGCCCCAAGAGGGCCTCGAGCCCGCGGCCAAGTCGTCGTTCTTTAGTCACGTTCGAGTACCTCCATGCAAAGTTCGATGTAAGCACGAGCCCCCCGCGAGCGGGGCGCGTAGTCGAGCACCGCGCAGCCATGGCTGGGGGCTTCAGCCACCGCCACGTCGCGCGGAATGGGATTGCGGAAGACGATATCGCCGAAAAACTCACGCACCTCGCTGTCGACCTCGGCCGTGAGCTCCAGCCGCGGGTCGTACATCGTCAGCACGATGCCGCCGAACCTCAGCCGGCTGGTTTGGGCGTGCATCACCTCGCGAATCACCTCGATCATCTGCGCCAGCCCCTCCATGGCGAAGTACTCGCACTGGATGGGGATGAACACTTCGGTCGAGCTGGCCAGCGCGATCCGGGTTAGTGGGCCCAGCGACGGCGGGCAGTCGATCACCACGAAGTCGTACGATGTCAGGCCGGCGGCCAGGTGCTGGCGCAGGGTAGCGGCTTGCTCGTCGCCGCTGGTCGCCAGCGCATCGACGTCTTCGAAGCTGCGGCTGCCAGGCAACAACTCGAGACCCTCCGGACCGGGGTCGCAGAGCGATTCTGCTAGCGGTGCTAGCGACACGAGCGGGTGTCGCGCGCTGGGCGCGCTCCCCAGTCCGGTCGTGGCGTTGCACTGCGGATCGAGATCAACCAGCAGCGTGCGGTTGCCCGCCTTGGCCAGGCCGACGGCGAGATTGACCGCCGTCGTCGTCTTGCCGACGCCTCCTTTCTGATTCGCGATACAGAGGATTCGGGTCACGTTTGCGGGCCGCCTCGCCAGACGTGGATCAATCACGCGAAAGCGCGATCGCACTGGGGGGCGGAATTCTACCCGTCGACGTGACCGGACCGGAATGTCAGTTGATCACTTCGCTCCGTGTGCTGGCGGAACGGTCGCGACATCAGCAATGCTAGCAAAACAATGGCCAAAAAATAGCGGTCCGTTGCGCAAAAAATAGAGGATTATCGACATTACACTCGCGCAACATTTAGAAAAAATGAGCGTTTTTCGCACCTTGCTAGCAGCCGATGTGCCACGTGAAACCTTGCGAATTGGGAGACGGTGCACGAATGTGCCACGTGAAACGTTGCAAACGGGCCAAAGCAACCAGGCTCGACGCCAACGGGAGCAATGCGAACACGGCACGCGCCGTCGGCCGGAATCGCGAACCCCGCGTCTTTCGCCGCCCGCCTATTCCAGCGGGTTGATCACCAACCCGCTGAGCAACTTGGGATAGAAATAGGTGCTTTTGGCTGGCATTCGCTCGCCGCTCTGGCTGATCTCGCGGATGTGATCGAGCGTCGCCGGCATGACCAACGCCGCCAATGGATAGTCGCCCGACTCGAGCTCGTCGACCACCTCGCTCACGAGGTGCACGTAGGTCGGCTTCGGTAGATCGCGCGCTGCGAGCAGGTCTTCGACCACGAGCTTATGCAGCAGGCTTACCCCCAGCCCGCACCAAGGCTCGCTATGCTCGGCGGCAATCTTGGCCATCCGCTCGCGGCCAGCGGCGGTCAGCCGGGCGACAGTCCAGCGCTCGTCGGCCTGTGTGAAGAAGCCCAGGGCGCCCTGGTCGCCGCTGGCTTCGATCTCGTCCCACACGGTGTCGGCCAGGTCGCTCCCCTCGCCGGCCACTCGGCACATGAACGCCGAGCCGAGTTTCTGTTTGAGCCCGTCGGTGTCGAGCTTCGGCAGGCCGCGGAAGAGCCGGTGGGTCGGCAGCACCACCATGCCTGGGTCATCCATGCTGATGCAAGTCATCAGCACGAAGTTGGCAGGGTGCTCGGCGTCGAGCTGTCCGCCGGCGGCTGCGGCGATCTCGTCACGGTAGTTGCAGGCGGTTTCATAGCGGTGATGGCCGTCGGCAATAAACACGTCGAGCGGACCCATGACTCCAGCGACCGCCGCGATCGTGGCCGGATCAGTCACCAGCCACATCCGGTGAATGACGCCCAAGTGATCGGTGGCCTCGATCGGGGGCTGACCGGCGACCGCCCGCTCGAGAATGTGTTGGGCCTTATTGTTGGGATCGGGATACAGCCCAAACACCTGGCTGAGATTCGCCCGGCAGGCCCGCGTGAGCAGCAGACGGTCTTGCTTGGGGCCGCTCATGGTTTCTTCGTGCGGATAGATGCGGCCTGTTCCAAACCGTTCGAGCCGCACGCGGCACATGAAGCCGCGCCGCGTGTACCGCTGCCCCTCGTGCTCGAACGTCTGATGGTAGACGTACAGGGCCGGAGCACTGTCGGTGAACAGCACGCCTTCGCTCTGCCAGTTGCGGAGGAAGCGCCCGGCCCGGGCGTATTTGTTGTGCCGCTCGTCGTCGCCGGGTTCCTCGCGATTGAGGATCAGCCGCACGACGTTGGCAGGGTGCTGCTTATACAGGGTGTCCTGCAGTTCGAGGCCGATCACGTCGTAGGGGGGCGCGACCACGGCCGACAGCGGGCCGACGTGGGCCAGGTCGTAACGCACGGCGCGGAAGGGGCGGATCTCGGGCATGGGGAGCGGCTGATGCTAGGGGCTCGGAGCTTGTCGCCAGCAACTTGGACGACCGCGAGATTTATCCCGCGCACAGGCCCGCGCGACAAGGTGCCAGCGGCCAATGTGCCACGTGAAACATGGCTTGTCGATGCAGCAGCGCAGAAGTACGGATGATCCTTAGCCGCGGGACTTGTCCCGCGCGCTAGTGGTGGTCGGGACAACATCGTGCGAGCTAGCGCGCGGAGCAAGCTCCGCGGCTAACACCCCGCGATTGGCAACCAGGAAGCCGCTCCTAGTACCGGTAGTGCTCCGGCTTGAAAGGGCCGTCGACCGGCACGTGCAGGTAGGCGGCCTGCTTCTTCGTGAGCTTGGTGAGCTTGACTCCCAGCTTGTCGAGGTGTAGCCGGGCGACCTCTTCGTCCATCTGCTTGGGGAGCCGATGCACGCCGACCGGGTACTTCTCGGCCTCGGTCCACAGGGCGATCTGCGCCATCACCTGGTTGGTGAACGAATTGGACATCACGAACGAGGGGTGCCCCGTGGCACAGCCGAGGTTCACCAGCCGCCCTTCTGCTAGCACGATCAACGACCGGCCGCTAGATAGCGTGTAGCGATCGACCTGCGGCTTGATCTCGACCTTGGTTGCGCGGCGCGCTTTGACTTCGGCGTTCAGCCAGGCGATATCAATCTCCAAATCGAAGTGGCCGATGTTGCAGACGATGGCATCGTGCGGCATCTTCGCCAGGTGCTCGCCCAGGATCACGTCGCGACAACCGGTCGAGGTGACGAAGATGTTGCCGCGCTCGGCGGCCTCTTCCATCGTGGTGACCTCGAAGCCCTCCATCGCCGCCTGCAGGGCACAGATCGGGTCGATTTCGGTGACGATCACCCGGGCGCCATACGACCGCATCGAGTGAGCGCACCCCTTGCCGACGTCGCCGTAGCCGCAGATGACTACGACCTTGCCGGCGACCATCACGTCGGTCGCCCGCTTGATGCCGTCGGCCAGCGACTCGCGGCAGCCGTAGAGGTTGTCGAACTTGCTCTTGGTGACCGAGTCGTTGACGTTGATGGCCGGCACCCGCAGCTCGCCGCTGGAGTGCATCTGATAGAGCCGGTGCACGCCCGTGGTGGTTTCTTCCGACAGCCCGCGGATGCCGCCGAGCAGTTCGGGGAACTTGTGATGGACCATGGCCGTGAGGTCGCCGCCGTCGTCGAGGATCAGGTTGAGCGGCTGGCCGTCGGGGAAGTGCAAGGTCTGCTCAATGCACCAGTCGAACTCGTCGTTGTTCATCCCCTTCCAGGCGTACACGGGAATGCCGGCCTTGGCGATGGCGGCCGCGGCGTGGTCCTGCGTCGAGAAGATGTTGCAACTGCTCCAGGTGACTTCGGCCCCCAGCTCGACAAGCGTCTCGATGAGGACGGCCGTTTGGATTGTCATGTGCAGGCAGCCGGCGATGCGCGCCCCAGCGAGCGGCTTCGACTGGCCGTAACGCTCGCGCAAGGCCATCAGGCCGGGCATCTCGTTCTCGGCCAGTTCGATCTCGCGGCGGCCCCAATCGGCCAGTGAGAGGTCCGCGACCTTGTACGGCAGCTTGCGAGTTTCGACCTGGGCCACGCGAAGTCTCCTGTCGTCTGGCGGGTTCGATTCAGCCGAAGTGCTTACACGGCAGCGGTTTTGCTTGCCGCGGCGATCCTGTCCGTCGGCGTCTTATCTTACGTGCCCTGGGGGCTCGTTGACAAGCCGACGAAATCTGCCGCTGGCCGCGAAACGACCGCGTCGCCATGACGCTTACGCAGCGCGGTCGCACGGGTTACGTTCAAAGGATGGCCGAGCATGACGGCAACCCGTATGCGGCGCCCGAGTCAATGGCTGGCGGGCCTGCGCCTGCGCCGCCGCGGCTGTCGCTGGCAAACCGCGTCTTCTCGACGGCCTTCATCACCTTCGCGACGTTCCTGGCACTCGGCCTGACCGCTGGACTTTTGATCTACGCGATCGATCCGCAAACTCGCGCGACCGAGGAACCAATCAACCCGTCCGGTATCGCGGCCTACCTGATCGTCATAAGCGGCTTGTATGGGTTCGGCTTCTGGCTGCGACGCAATCGCAGTTCTTAGCTCCTAGGCGTAAAGATGCCCACGCAAGACGGCAATCCATACCAATCTCCAGACCACCAGCCAAATTCGGTGGCCAATCGACGCTCCCAGCGGACGAAACCAGACGTCGTCCGGTTGCTTTCGACCGTTCTTCTTACGTTAGGGACGTTTATCTTGCTGCTGTCCGTCAGCCTCATTTCGGTGAACCTTCTTGCTGATGAGGTGGTGTTCTCCGTTCACGTTCCTGGGGTGCTTCGCGCCATTTTTCTCGCCGCCGCGGCTATCGGCGTCGGAGTGCTTATCAGGCTGCTGTCGTAATCGAACAATGTGGGCGCAGTGCGCTGGCGAAAGGAGCCGTAGTCGGGCCGAGACCAAAACGATCTGCTGGTCGCGGAGTTCACTCCGCGCACTAGCTGGTGGAGCGCGATTCCCGATTGCGCTAATGCGACACGGCATCGAACAAGCTAGCGCGCGGGACAAGTCCCGCGGCTAACAAAAGCGAACCGACACCGGAGTTACTCGTGTCTGGTAAACGCCGCGCGCGCCGCGTCGACGAATTGCTTGACCTTTGCTTGGTCCTTGATGCCCGGCTCGCTCTCCACACCACTGGCGACATCCACTGCCGCCGGACGCACTCGCGCGATCCCCTCGGCCACGTTCTCGGGTGTCAATCCGCCAGCCAGCACCAGCGGCGGCACGCGCGGCTTGCTGGCATAGTGCGACCAGGCTTCCCAATCGGCCCGCTGGCCCGTGCCGCCGTACTGCCCCGCCACTGCGGCATCGGCCATGATCGCCACCAGCTCGGCCCCGACTTTGCGACAGCGTTCGAGATAGCGCGAGACTTCGGAGAGGTTATTCGTCGCGGCGCGGATCGCTCGCATCACCTGACGGGGGGCCAGCGCCCGCACTTCATCAGGCGGCTCATCGCCGTGCAGTTGGATGATGTCGAGGGCCACCAGATCGGCAGCCGCCACAATCGCACCGTCGGTCGCGTTCACGAACACGCCCACGCGCGCCACGCCCCTCGGCAACCGGGCGGCAATGTCACGGGCGGCCAAAGGCTCGATGAAGCGCGGGCTGCGCGTGCAGAAGTTGAAGCCGATGGCATCGGCCCCCGCATCGGCCGCCACCAGGGCGTCGTCGAGATTCGTAATTCCGCAGATCTTAATGCGAAACATGTTGCCACAGAGTGTGGGGTTGGAAAGCCACAGAGAGTACAGAGGACACAGAGACGAATGTAGGTGAAAGTCCTAGGTGCGAAAGCAGCGTCTAAACAGCTGCGTTTAGTTTGGCAATGATTGCTTTTGAAGCGATATTCTCACGGAAGTCAGCTTGGCACGACATGTCCACTTGCACTCATACTCTGTGGCCTCTGTGGCCAATCTTCACTCAGTGCTCTCCGCTGCTTGCCCGTCCTAGCCGGCGGCGGAACTTCAGGTAATTTCATCCTTCTTGCTAGCACTCTCGGCCGCTGGCAACAAGGGTGCAGAACGCCCGGCATGGCGGCCGAATGGTAATAGGGTCCGCAACCGCGCCGTTTGCCCCCTGGGCAAAGCTCGCGCCATCGCCCGGCATCGCACCTGCGAGTTGAAGGAAGCACCAGCCGCATGTACGAAGCGTTCTATCAGTTGAGCGGGCGGCCGTTCGTCGCCACGGCGCTGGCGGCGCACTACTTTCGCACGGCGAGCAGCGAAGCCGCTCGCGAGACCACCTTGCGCTGCGTGCGCCGCGGTGAAGGGCCGGCGCTGGTCGTGGGCGGCGTGGGCATCGGCAAGTCGATCTTCGCGAGCGTGATCGCCCAACACCTGCGCCCCACGCACCAGGTGGTGACATTGGCCGGCGGCGAATGTATCAACCGGCGCGCGCTGTCGCAGACGGTTCTACATCGACTTGGCCGCCCGATCCGAGGCGACGAAGGGGAATTGCGGCTGGCTCTGGTCGACTATATCAGCGGCTATTCGCTGCCGGCGACCGGCCTGGTGTTGGTGATCGACGACGCACAACTGCTCGAAGTCACGGTACTCGAGGAGCTGCGGCTATTGACAAACCTGGTGCGGTACGAGCAGACGTGCGTCCACTTGGTGCTTGCCGGCAACCCGGAAATCGAGGAGCGCCTGGCCAGCCCGAAGCTCGAGTCGTTCAATCAGCGGCTGGCGGCGCGTTGCTACCTGGCTCCTTTCACGCACGCCGAAACGCGCGGCTACATCGCCGCGCGATTGGCGGCCTGCGACGGGCGGCCCGAGCGGTTGTTCACTGACGACGCCGTGAGGCGCCTTCAACAGGCGACCGACGGCGTGCCACGGCTCGTGAACCAGCTCTGCGATCATGCGCTCGTACTGGGTGCGGCGGCCGGCCGGCTGCGGCTCGATGCCGCCGCGATTTCCGTTGCCTGGGCCGACTTGCAGCAGTTCCCGGCGCCGCGCGATCAGGCGGCCGGCGCGACCCTTCCAATCGGTGCGTATTCATCCAACCGAGAAGCGCGAGTCGCCAGTGCGAGCACTGCTTCGGCAAGCGGCAATTCGTCGCACGGCGCCACGGCGACAATCGAATTTGGCGCTCTCGACGAAGACGAACCGACCACGCACAATTCGCCGCGTGTCGCCGCACCCAATTGGGCGCCGCTGTCGGCTTCGGTTACGGCCGCAGCGGTCGCCGTGCCATCGAACGTCGTCGAAGATCCCGTGCATGGCCGCGGCCATCAATTTGAGCAGGAGGAAGTCGTCGTCGATCGGTACGCGCAACTCGATAGCTGCACGCTGGCCCGTCGCCCCAAGGTCCAAAGCGTCGAGGGCCGGATTCTTGGCGACTTGCTGGAGCCCTTCGTGCAAGTCGAGACACCTGACCACATTCGCGTCGTCGCTCCGCAGGAATTCGATGCGGGCGACGATTGGGGCCACCAGGCGATCGGCGGTGGAGTTGGCACCGCGCCGGCCAACTCGTGGACCGACGCCTTCGTCCAACCTGTCGACGACGCGCCGTTGGTAGAAGAAATCCAGGACGACGATCTGATCGTCATCGACGATGAAGCTAACGACGTCGCAAGGCATGGCCTGGTGCGCGGTTCTGCTCGACGAGTGGAATACGAGCAGCTCTTCGCCAAGCTGCGTCGCGAGAGCCGGTAGCTTTTCTTACGCCCAACAGTTGCGCTCCCCCAGGGACTGCAAGGCTGCTAGCACTCGCCCGCGCCGGGCTCTCTCTTGACGCGCGCGGCCGGGGGCGGATACGGTCCGCGCCCCGCAATCCTGCCAGGATGGCTCGGCTGCCGCTTTGACTCCACGATCCACTTCGAGCGCACCCATGGTTCAGCGACACAAGGCAAGCCTGCCCGACACCAAGCACAGCCTGCGTACCAAACACGACGTGGCGGGCGTCGGCACACAGCGCGATCGGCCGGCTCATCCGAGATGGCGGTGGCTCTCGCATTGGCGCACTTGGCGGGTTCTGAAATCCACGGTCGCCGCGCCGCTGCTGTTAATTGCGCTGGTGCTCGTGGTATATGGTCGCACGGCAACGTTCGACTTCTTGAGCTGGGACGACGGCTACCACGTCACTCAGAACCCCTGGCTCAATCCGCCGTCGGCTGCCGGTCTGGCTCATCTCTGGCAGAAGCCGTATTTCGGCCTCTACGCGCCCGTAGTGTACACGGCGTTCGCCGCCGAATCGCTGATCAGCGGATGGATCAGCGGCGCAAACCAGCCCGAGCCTTGGGTGTTTCACCTCGGTAGTGTGCTGTTGCACGCGGCCAACGTACTCCTCGTCTATCAACTGGCACGTCGCTTGATCGGACTAATCTGGCCGGCAGCCGCCGGCGCGGCGCTCTTTGCCGCGCATCCGCTGCAAGTCGAAGCGGTCGCCTGGGTCTCCGATACGCGCGGCTTGCTGAGCGCGCTGTTCGGACTGTTTGCCGTTCAGCTCGTGCTCCCCATTCATCGCGACAACTCTGTCGGTCGACGACGTCGCTGGTTCACAATGCTGCGCTATGCCGCGGCGACGGCCTGCTACCTGGCGGCCTTGTGCAGCAAGCCAACAGTGGCCGTCGTGCCGCTCGTGGTGCTGGTCGTTGTCTGGGCATGGCGTGCAGCTTTGGCAGGAAGCGGCTCCCTTCGAATGGCTTCACGGATCGCCTGGTTCTCGTTGTTAGTCGTTTGGCTGGGCGTAGGGCTCGCGCTGGCCGTCGGCACCTCGCGACTGCAGCATCACGATACGCTCTCGGCGCCCTTGGCCTGGTACGCGCGGCCGGCCGCAGCCATGGCCAGCACCGGCTTCTATCTCGGCAAGCTCTGCGTGCCTTTGGGATTGGCGCCGGACTATGGTTGGCGCACCCCGATCATGGCGACGGCCAGCTGGCGCTATGCCTGGTGTCTCGCGCCGGCTCTTGTAGCGAGCATGTTGGTGATTTTCCGTCGTCGCTTCGACCGACGCTGGTGGGCCTTGGCGACGGTCGTGCTCGTTGCCGTGGCGCCAACGATCGGCCTGGTTCCCTCGGCATTTCAGGCCATTTCGTTCGTTGCCGACCGCTACTTTTATCTAGCAATGCTTGGCCCGGCGATCGGACTGGGTATGTGGCTGGCCACTCGCGAAGGTGCGCGGGCAGAACCTAGTACGCACGATGATCGTGTGGCAACTCGCACGTTAACTCGCCAGCAACGACGGCGCTTGGCGAATCAACCCATGCCTGCCGCGCGGGCATCCTGGCGCTGGCCGGCGGCGCTAGCCGGAATTGCGTCCTGCAGCGTCCTCTCGTTTGTGCAGTGCGCACATTGGCGCAACGATGTAACAGTCGCTGCGCGCATGCTCGACGTGAACCGTTCAAGCTTTGTAGCGCTAACGCAGCGTGGACACGCCGCGGCGCGCCGTGGCGATGTAGCCACGGCGGCCGACAACTATCGCCGAGCCTTGGCGGTTAACCCCGACTATCCGCTGGCCTGGTTCAACTGGGGCGTCCTGCACCTGCAACAACGAAAATGGAACACAGCCGTTCGCAACTTCGAACGGGCCTTGGCACTTGATCCTACCGACGTGATGACCGCGACGAATCTCGGACGGGCGCTGATCGAAACCCGCAGCTACCAGCGCGCCGTGATCGTGCTCGAAGGCGCGGTCGCGCGCGAGCCCGACTGTGCGCTGGCTCAAGCGACCTTGGGAGATGCCTACTTGCAGCGGCGCGAGTTTGACCAGGCGCGCCAATGCCTGAAATCGGCCATCAAACTGCAGCCCAACCTCGGCGATGCCTGGTACTTGCTAGGTTGTGTCGAACGCGAGCAACAGCACGCCGATGCCGCCCACCGCGCATGGATTATGGCGATTGGGCATGAGCCACGCCTGTCGGCGGCACACTACGGGCTGGGTGAACTGGCTTTCGAACGCCGCGACTGGCCCGCGGCGCTGCGCTACTTCAGCGAGGCGCTGGAACTGCAACCAAACTTTCTGCAGGCCCGCTTTCAGCTCGCGCGCGTGCTGGTCGAGCAAGACCAGATCGCCACGGCGGCCGCGGCCTTTGAGCAGTTAATCTCCGCTCATCCGCGCTATGTCGATCCATATCTTGGCCTGGCAGACGTGCGGTTGCGACAGGGTCGCCCTGCCGAGGCCCAGTCGCTTTGCCAAGTGGCGCTGGAGCTACGTCCCGGTTGGCCGCCCGCTACCGAAGTTTTGGCTCGCGCCCAGGCGGCCGCGCTGCGGTAGCACGTCATCGGCGGCGTCGGGCATGTTCATCGATAACTGTGTCGGCCGATTCTCCGGCTTGCGTCGCTGTGGCCGCTGGCGCAGCTCGCTAATCACGTATGCCACGGCAATCGCCGCCATCAACGCGGCCACGACCACGAAGGTCACCGTATACTTCGGCCAGCCTAGTGCCTCGGCCACGCGCAACAACACGCCAACAGTCGGCGCGCCGCACATTGCGCCGAGATCGAACATGGCCAAGAGCAGCGTCGTCCCCAATCCGCGATAGCGCAGCGGCATCGTCGTATTGCCACCGGCGATCACCGCCGGAAACATCAGCGCGTGCGCCACGCCAAGCATGGTTGCTGGCAGCGCCATCTGCCACGGCCGGCTCACGACGAGGAACAACAGCATGCTCGCGACCATCGCCGCCATGCCGGCGTGGATCATCACCGCAAACCCAAACCGTTCGGGAAACCGCCGGATCGACATCCGCGTGACGAAGCCGGTGCCGGCATACACCGTGAAGAACACGGCGATGCCCGAGATGTTCATGTAGGCTGTAAATGGGCGGACAAACGTCGATGGCAAGCTGAGCCCGAAGCCCATCGCCACCGAGACCAGCAGAATCATGCCGGGATGATAGCGCCGCAAGAGCCACAACACCGGCGGCTGGCGGCGCCGCGGAGGCCGCACATAGTTCCGCGTGGCCAGGAGTCCAAATACAAAACTCACGGCGCTGAGTCCGGCGGCCGTCGCGAACATGAAGTCGACGCGCTGGGCGGCCGCCGAGAACTCGAAAATGCGATCGACGAGCCAGCTCCCCAGCACCATGCCCATGAAGCCCGACGTGCCGAGTGTGCCGACAACTTCCGCCATGCGATTGGCCGGTGCGCGACGGGCGACAAACGTGATCGACGCGCCGAAGAATCCCGCCACGCTCGTTTGATACAGCACGCGCAGCGCGTAGACGGCCACCCCGTCGACTTGCCCCACGGCCAGGTGCCCCAGGCAACTGAGCGTGAAGCCGGCGTTCGACAACAGCCAAATCTGCCGCGCTCCGTAGACATCGATCCCGACGCCCTGGGCCGCCCGCATCAGCAGGCTGCCGATCATGCCGACGCCGACAATCCACCCCAGGTTGAACTCGGTGCCACCGATCGAGGTCACGAAATCGCCATAGCGGAACAACAGCGCCGTGGCGGTCGTCAGCAGCATGTTCGCCGCGTAGGCAAACCAGAAATCGACCCCGTACGCATGCACCTCGGCAGCCGAATCGACAACTCGCGAAGGCGACGCGCCGCCGTTGGCCGGAGCTATTCGCGCTTCGGCGACAAGTGACGACGGGCTGGAACGACGGATCATGGTCAAAGTGGCGGGAGCTGGCCGAAGCTCGTCGCAGCGAGCCTCGCGGTAGGCATCGGACGATTATACTCGACGACGTTCAATTCTCATGAAGTGCTGAAAATCGACGCAAAAGGAGGACCAAACCGCGGATTGTCGCGGCCACACCAGGGCCGACCGATTGACCCTCCCCCAACGAACGCGGTTTGCTAAGATGCCCCCCCGCTGGTTGCCGCGCGCGGCCCGGCGGGCCCGCCGCAGGAAGGCGGTCAGCGTTTGCCAGGGAAGGAGCCGTTTCATGGTCGGGACACTTTCGTACACGCCAGCAGGCTCGACGACGACTTTCGAGTCGCGAACTGCGCACCGCACTACAAGTCAACAAGACATGCCGCAATCACCTGAGGTTCGCACCACCGATCGCGTGCTGGTGACGTTGGCCACGTACAACGAGATCGAGAACGTCGCCTTGATGGTCAATGCCATCCTCGGCCAGCTCCCCGCCGCGCATGTGCTGGTAATCGACGACAACTCGCCCGACGGCACCGGCCAGTGGTGCGAAGATCGTCTCCAGAGCGAGCCTCGCCTCAAGTGCCTGCATCGCACCGGCAAGCTCGGGTTGGGCACGGCGATCATCGCGGGACTCAAGTACGCGATCGAGCACGGCTACGAGCTGGTGATCAACATGGACGCCGACATGAGCCATCCGCCGCGCAATCTCCCCGACCTGCTGGCCGGCATGTGCGGCGATGTGCAGCCGCCGGTCGATTGCCTGATCGGCTCGCGCTACGTGGCGGGCGGCGGCGTCGAAGGCTGGCCGCTGAAGCGCTACTTGATGAGCAAGGCCGTGAACTTCTACGCCCGCACGTTGTTAGGACTGTCGCCGCGCGACGTGAGTGGCGCCTATCGCTGCTACCGCGTGTCGACACTCAAGAAGCTCGATCTCGACGCCGTGCGCTCGCGCGGCTACGCCTTCCAGGAAGAGATCCTCTGGCACGTCAAGCGGGCCGGCGGTCGCTTCGGCGAAACCCCGATCACGTTTGTGGACCGGCAGCGCGGACAATCGAAGATTCGCGCCGCCGACGCGATCGAAGCACTGCGCGTGATCTTTCAGCTCGGCATACGCAACTGGATCACGGGGTAGTTTGTGGCCTGAAGCGCTCGGGATGATCGCGGACCGCGACGAACGCCATGCGCATCTCGTGCAATGCCTGGCTCAGCAGCCGCGACTCGTCGTCGGTGAGATTGCCCTTCGTCTTGTCCTCGAGCACTTGCAGCAGGTCGATGACGTGCCGCGCGTCGTCTAGTTGCTGATCGCGCGCTGGGCCTTCCAACTGGAGCGTTTCTTCCAGCAGCATCGAGGTCTGGTGCACCAGGCCCGTAATCAGGATCGTCAGCGACGCGGGTGGCAGCGGTCCCCGCGGCGCGCTAGATGCCTGGCCCGTGGCAGCGCCAGGATGCGCGGCGGCAGCTTCGGGCTCCGGCGCTATGGCAGCTTCAGGCGCCGCCGCTGCCGCCGGTTGCGTGGGGGCCGTGCCTTGGTGCTGGGCGGCGAGCGCCTCTTTCTCGCGCTGGACCTGCGACTTCCAGTCTTCGTCGATGATGATCTTGGGAGTGGTTTCGTCGGCCATCACTGCTGCTCAACGTGTCGTTTCGTAGGACGTGCTATGGACCGAGTTTTCAGCCGGTGTGCCACTGCTTGCCGCTGCGTCATTTAGCCGTTGGCAACCGCGCTTTTTGCGGCAAGCAGTGCGAAGTGCCGAATTCACACTGCTTCTGCCGAAGCAGTGGCACACTGCGACTGTCTCAGTGCATTGCTTAGGGTGTTTCCACTTCCTTCTCTTTCGCGCGTTCGCCGCGCGCATTGTGCTTGTCGATCGCCGCGCCAATAAAGCCCGCGAACAACGGGTGCGGCGCGGTCGGCTTCGACTTGAACTCGGGATGAAACTGCACCGCCACGAACCACGGATGGTCGGGCAATTCGACGATCTCCACCAGCTCGCCGCTGGGGCTCGTGCCGACCGCCTGCATGCCGTTAGCCAAGTACTGCTGCCGATAGACGTTGTTGAATTCGTAGCGGTGGCGATGCCTCTCGTGAATCAACTGCCGGCCGTAGGCTGCCGCCGCGTGACTGTCGGGAGCCAGCCTCGCCGGGTGCGAACCCAGCCGCATCGTGCCCCCTTTGTCGGTGATCGCTTTCTGCTCGTCCAGCAGGCAAATCACCGGGTGCGGGCTGTCCTTGTCAAACTCGGTCGAGTGCGCTCCCGTCAGCCCAATCACGTTGCGGCCGAACTCGATCACGGCGCATTGCATACCCAGGCAGATGCCGAAGAACGGCACTCCGCGCTCGCGGGCGAAACAAATGGCGTCGATCTTGCCTTCGATGCCGCGCTCACCGAAACCGCCCGGCACCAGGATGCCGTCATAGCCCGAGAGCAGCCGCTCGGGCCCCTCGCGTTCGATATGCTCGCTCTGAATGCGCTGGATGCGGATCTGCGCCTGCCGCGCCACGCCGGCGTGGTCGAGCGCTTCGTAGATCGACTTGTACGCGTCGCGGTGTTCGGCGTATTTGCCGACCACGGCGATGCTGATCTCCTGCTTGGGATTGCGGAGCCGGTGGACGAGGTCGCGCCAATCGTCGAGGTCGAGCGTGCCCGCCGGCAGGTTCAGCTTGCGGACGATCAGTTCGTCGAGGGCGTTATGCACGAGGCTCAGCGGCACTTCGTAGATCGAAAAGTCTTTGTCCTTCTCTTCGATGACCGCCTCGACCGGCACGTTGCAGAACAGGGCGATCTTCGCCCGGTCCTCGCGGTCGAGATTCCGCTCAGTGCGGCAAATCAAAATGTCGGGCTGGATACCGATCTGCCGCAGCAGGCCGACGGAGTGCTGCGTCGGCTTGGTCTTGAGCTCACCGGCCGCCTTCAGGTACGGCACCAGCGTCAGATGGATATACAGGCAGTTTTCCTTGCCTACATCGAGCGAGAACTGACGGATCGCCTCCAGGAACGGCTGGCTTTCGATGTCGCCGACCGTGCCGCCGATCTCCGTGATCACCACATCGACGTCGTCGGCTGCCAGCTTGCGGATCACGCTCTTGATTTCGTTGGTGATGTGCGGAATCACCTGCACCGTCTGCCCGAGATACTCACCGCGGCGCTCTTTCTCGATCACCGAGAGGTAGATCTGCCCGGTGGTGTAATTTGAATCGCGGGTCAGCGGGCTGTGCGTGAACCGCTCGTAGTGCCCGAGGTCCAGGTCGGTCTCACTGCCGTCGTCCAACACGTAGACTTCGCCGTGCTGGTACGGGCTCATCGTGCCGGGATCGACGTTGATATAGGGGTCGAGCTTCTGCATGCGGACCGACAATCCGCGTTGCTCGAGCAGCATGCCGATCGAGGCGCTGGTCAGCCCTTTTCCCAAGGAGCTGACGACGCCGCCGGTGACAAAAATGTGTTTGGTCATGCCCTGGGTGCATCCTGCTGAGGGGGAGTTTGTGAACCGTGCGCGAGCATCCAGTAGGGTGTGCGCAGCACACCAATCGCCGCTTGACGTTGCGTGCCGATGGGCCCGCTTGGCGATGACGTCGGTGCGTTTCACGCACCCTACATCGTGCAACTGCTGTACACGAGTCTACCGAGATTGCTGGCGTTCGACAAACGCCTGGTAGTCGTGCGGCGTGTCGATGCCGCGTGTCGCGGCGTCAATCACGGCTACGCGGATCGCAAAGCCCGCGTCGAGAACTCGAAGCTGCTCAAGGCATTCGATCTTTTCCAGCAGGCACGGCGGCAGCGTGGCCAGCCGCATAAGAAAGTCGCGGCGGTAGGCGTACATTCCCACATGCTGATAGAAGCTCGGCGGGTCGCTGGCCAATAGCGCGTCGTCCCATTGTCGGGCGTGCGGGATCGGGCTGCGGCTGAAATAGAGGGCGCGGCCCCCCCCGTCGAACACCACTTTGACGCACGCCGGGTCTTCGAGTTGCTCGCGGCTGCGGATGGGCGTGGCCAGTGTCGACACGACCGCTGCCGGGTCTTCTTCCAACAGCTCAATCACCCGATCGATCGACGAGCCCGATAGTTCAGGCTCATCCCCCTGGACGTTGACAATGACGTCGACGTCCGCCATGCGGCGCGCGACCTCGGCCACGCGATCGGTACCGCTGGCGCAAGCGGGGCTCGTCATGACGGCCTCGCCGCCGAACGCGCGCACGGCTGCGAAGATTGACTCGTGGTCGGTGGCGATTGTCACCCCTTCGGGGCGCAGCGCCCGGCAGGCCGCTTCATACGTATGCTGGATTAGCGGCTTGCCGGTGCGGTCAAGAAGCAGCTTCTGTGGAAGTCGCGTGGAAGCCAGTCGGGCGGGGATGACGATCTGGCTGCGCAACCGCAGCCGGGGCCGCGGCGAGTAACTGGCAAGCGACATCCGTGCGAGCCCTCCCTGGCTGTTTGATGCCAGCAATTCTAGCCGTCCAGGCCGAAAATTCGGAACGTCGGTTTTGCGAGGAAGTTCGTGTCGCCCTAATTGCAGCCTTAAATTATGCTTGAAGGAAGGACTTTCTCGTGGTCGGCGGTAGAATCGAGAGGCCTAATCCCGCGGCGCTCGCATGGCCGCGGCCCAAGGATCCGGGCTCACCTCGAACGGCCCCGCGTTGCGGCGCTTGGCGCGCCGTCTGGCACGATGCGGTAGTCCCCCCTCCAGGAGTTCAAAAGCCTATGTGCGGCATTGTGGGCTACGTCGGTCGGCAGCCGGCAGTCGACATTCTGATGGAAGGCTTGCGCCGGCTCGAGTATCGCGGTTACGACAGCGCCGGCGTGGCGACCATCGCCCCCGATCACACGCTCGACATCCGCAAGAGCGCCGGCCGCATCGATCGCCTCGCCGCCCGCCTCGATGAGGCCCCCGTCTCGGGCACGATCGGCATCGGCCATACACGCTGGGCCACGCACGGGCCGGCCACCGACGGCAACGCCCATCCGCACGTCGGCGGACACGGCGTGTTGGCGATTGCCCACAACGGTGTGATCGACAATTTCGCGGCGATCAAGGGGCGGTTGATTCAAGAGGGCTACCAGTTTCAGTCGGCCACCGATAGCGAGGTGATCGCACACCTGATCGCCGACTGCCTCGCCGAAGAATTGCCCGCGGGACTCAACGGCAGCACGGCACGCGAAGTTGCCGCGAGCGGGTACGCACCGTTAGTGCGGGCCATGTCAGCCGCACTCGCGCAATTGAACGGCACCTACGGGCTGGTGGTGTTGTTCCGCGATTTTCCCGAGGTGATCCTGGCCGCGCGGCTCGGCAGCCCGCTGGTCGTGGGCGTGGGAGACAACGAACATTTCGTGGCCAGCGATCCCTCGCCACTGGTTGGCCACACCGACAAGATCGTGTACCTGGCCGATCACGAACTGGCCGTCGTCACGGCAGACGATCTCAAGGTGGTGCATCGCGATCAAGGGCACGTCGATCATAACGTGCAGGTGCTCGAGTTCGAGTCGGGCGACGTCGATCGTGGCGGTTACGCCCACTACATGCTCAAGGAAATCTTCGAGCAGCCAGAGACCATCCGCAACACGATGCGCGGCCGCTTGAGCCGCGATGAAGCCACGGCCGTGCTCGGCGGCCTGAATTTGTCGCCCGGTGACTTGCGCGCCGTCGATCGATTACTGCTAACTGCGTGCGGCACAAGCTGGCACGCGGCGCTCGTCGGCGAGTATCTCTGCGAAGAGTTTGCCCGGCTGCCGGTCGAAGTCGAATACGCCAGCGAACTGCGTTACCGCAATCCGCCGTTGGAAAAGAACACCCTGTTGTTCGCGATCACGCAAAGCGGCGAAACCGCCGACACGCTGGCCGCTTTGCGCGAAGTCAAGCGCAAGGGGCATCCCACGCTGGCGATCTGCAACGTAGTCGGTAGCACAATTGCTCAGGAAGCCGCCGGCGGCATCTACCTGCACGCCGGACCGGAAATCGGTGTCGCCTCGACGAAGGCGTTCACATCGCAATGCGTGGCACTCACGCTGTTGGCACTCTATCTCGGGCGCTTGCGACACCTGAGCTTTGGCCAGGGAATGCAGATCATCGATCGGTTGCAGGAACTGCCCGACAAAGTTGCGCAAGCCCTCGAGTCGAACGACGCCATTCGCGAGATCGCTGAGAAATACTACCAGTGCGGCAATTTCCTCTACTTGGGTCGGCAGTACAACTTCCCCGTGGCGCTCGAAGGGGCCCTCAAGCTTAAGGAAATCAGCTACATCCATGCAGAGGGCTATCCGGCCGCCGAAATGAAGCACGGGCCGATCGCCCTGGTCGACGAGAACACGCCGAGCGTCTTCCTCATGCCGCAGGGCCTCGTCTACGAGAAGGTGATGGCCAATCTCGAGGAGATCCGCGCGCGCGGCGGCCCGGTGATCGCCGTCGTCGACGAGGGGGACACTCGGGCGGCGGCCCTGGCCGACGACGTGATCTACGTCCCCAACGTGGCTGATTTCTTGCAGCCCATCGTCTCGGTAATTCCGCTGCAGCTTCTGGCGTACCACATCGCGGTGCTGCGCGGCTGCGACGTCGACCGCCCGCGCAACCTAGCCAAGAGCGTGACGGTGGAGTAGCTTTCCGCTACATTGGAACTGTCGCGCGGCGGTTTCTATGATGCTGCCTGAAACTCGCTAGCGCGCGGGATGAATCCCGCGGCTAACAGAGTTGAGTAGCGCGACGCAGCACCACGCGATGACGTTGCGGCGAACATCTAGGATACAGGAGCGGCAGCAATGGCTAGCGACACCACCATGCGTTCCACCTGGCTGCGGCGCGATCCCGCCGACGTCACTCCCTGGGCCGAGACGTGCGGGCAGATTCGCTGCCTGCTTGAAGAACGCGATCAGGCGGCCGCCGAAGTCCATCACGTCGAGATCCAGGACGCCAAGTTCCACTACCACGCCCGGACCGACGAGATCTACTACGTGATCGACGGCCAGGGAACGATGGTGCTCGACGACGAGACGATCGAACTGCATCGCGGGGTCGTCGTCTACGTGCCGCGCGGCGTCAAGCACAAGGCGATCGGCAAACTGACCGTCCTAACGGTGTGCATCCCCCGCGGGGTGCTGGCCGACGTGCACGAGCTGGAATAGCTAGCGTCGGCCACGCGGCGCGTGCACTTCCCGGCCCGCCCTGTTTGCAGCCCGTGGCTGTGTAGGGCGGCGGTAACAAGTCGCAAGTTCTTGCGCAGGAAAACCGTGCCGGGAGCATTCGGCGGCCGCTCGACCCGTATTGCGGTCGATCCGCCAACCTCCCTATACTCTGCCCCGCGCTTTAGGCGGGGAAGATGTCAGCGCCGTGGGCTCGACAGACGGATGGCGCTCCCTACGTTTGAAGATTGCTAGCGACTGACGCTAGCTAGCCCGGTTCCCAGAATTGCGCGGGCAGCAGGGCCAACCTCAACCGAAGTAATAGGTACTAGCGGTCGCTTCGATTCCCACTCGATCAGAGCGCGCGACAACGAGCGGGAGACCGACGCGCCGTGCGCCAGGGAGGGTCCGTCCAACGTCCAACCCAAGGATTCACTGCGATCACGACTCCCCTGAGCAACGCCGGCGTTTGCGCCGCGCGGCTCGACTCGATCATCCAGTTCCTGGTTCCATGGTTCAACACCCGCGCAACTCCGACGGCGTTTCCGATCCGGTGGTGATCACCGGCATTGGCATCGTCGCTTCGGTCGGACTGAATCGCGAAGCCGTGTGGCGCGGCGTCCGCGAAGGGCGCTCGGGAGTGCGACTCCTCAAAGGCCTCGTCGGCATTCCCGACGGCTTGCTGCTCGGTGCTCCGGTCGATCTGCAACCCACCCTGCCGCGCCAGCTTAAGGTGACGGCGCTCTGCCAACGAGTCGCGGATGAAGCCCTGGCCGACGCCCAAATCGACACCACCACCATGAATCGGGGTCGCCTCGATCGCGATCGCTTCGCCTGCGCGATCAGCGGACACATCGGCGATACCGGCTGGGTCGAGCGGCACGTCGGAGTCTACGACACCAGCCAACCCGGCGCCCTCGAATGGTGGCAACAGTGGATGCCCAACACCACCTGCTCCACGGTCGCCAACGAGCACGGGTTGTTCGGCCCACGGATTTGTCACTCGACTGCTTGCGCCAGCGGCCTGATCGACTTTCTGTCGGCACTGCGCGCAATTCGCCATGGTCAGGCCGACATTGCCCTGGCAGGCAGCGGCGAGGCGTTTCATCCGCTGTTCGCCGCCGGCTTCCACCAGATGCGCGTGCTGGCTTATCACGACGTGCCCGAACAGGCTTGCCGGCCGTTCGACCTGGCGCGGAGCGGATTCGTGATGGGCGAAGGGGCCGCGATGCTAGTCCTCGAGCGATTGAGCCACGCCAAGCGGCGCGGCGCCAAAATCTATGCCGAAGTGCTGGGAGGCTCGATGCACGCCGAAGCTCACCACGTCACCGATCTCGATGCCCAGCCCGAGGCGCTCGTACGTCTGATCAACGACACGCTCGACAGCGCACGGCTTAGCCCGGCCGACGTGGGCTACATCAACGTGCACGGCACCGGGACACAGCAGAACGATCTGGTCGAGGCGCGGGCGATCCGCCAGGCCTTTGGCCGGGCCGCCGACGGAGCTTGCGTCAGCGCGGTCAAATCGATGCTCGGGCACTTGGTGAACGCGTCGGGGAGCGTCGAGCTGGCCATTACGGCGCTGGCGCTACGCGACGGGTACATCCCACCGACGCTCAACCTAACGCATCAGGATCCGCAGTGCGACTTGGATTGCATTCCGCTAGTCGGGCGACGGCGCGCGGTCGACCACGCGCTCAAAATCTCGGTGGCTTTCGGCGGCCACCTGGCTGCCGTGGCGCTGCGGCGCTGGAGCGGAGCCAATAGTGCGGCGCAACCACGACGAACGACCGCGGCGTGACGACAAGCGATGCCAGATCAGCCCACTTGCACGCGGCCTACCTTCTTCGAGCGTGGCGGCGACACGGTAATCTTCACGTCGCACCCCAGCTTGTTCAAGAAGCGGAACAGGCGATCCGTCGAAAAACCGTCGAGCCGTCCGTTCAACAAGGCGGACACCTTGGGCTGACTAATGCCCAAGAGCTTGCCAGCAGTGGCTTGCGTGAGGCGACGGCGCTTGATGATTCTGTAAATACGCAGGGCTAGTTCGGACTTGGCGAGCAGCTCGTCCGCGTCGGGCAGATCCAGATCGGCGAACACGTTGCCACAACTGCGATAGCTCTCGATTGACTTGGACATGCTACTCGGCTCCAAACACTTCTTGATAGCGAGTCCTAGCATCTCGCAGCCTCTTTACAATCAGGTCAATTTCCGCTTGTGGTGTCGCCATCCCACGCTTGGATTTCTTTTGGAAGGAGTGCAACACAAAGACGGCTTTTACGAATTTAACCGTGTAGACTACTCGGTATGCGTTTCCATTAAAGCTCTCGACAATCTCCAAGACACCAGCGCCGCCAAAGCCGCGCAGCGGTTTCGCCAGCGGCGACTTTTCTCCCGCTTGAGCCATGTAAAGCGCGTGCCCGAACTCGCGACGAACTGGCTGAGGAAACGCCGCCAAGTCGGATCGCGACGATCCAATCCACTCAATCGGTTTAAGTTGAATCGGCTCGCTCTGCCCTGGAGGGCAATCGCATCAAGCTTTGACGGCAAGGACTAGTGCTTGCACGGTCCTTGCCGCAAGTTTGATGCTCTGTCCACTTGTCGCGCGCTCGTCACCGCGAAAAATGGCGGGCGACGAAAGGCTGCAACAGGGTGAATCATTGAAAAAGCGAGCGGCCATTTTTTGCAGAAATCGACGTGGGACAAGTGTACGCCCACATGTTCTTCCAGCAGATGGGATGCTGGCACTAGTCCCAGCCCGCACATTGTGATGCGATTGCCCTTCTCTGCCCTGCCATACTCCAACTATCCCATTTTTGGGATGCGCGTCAAGGACGCTCACTCCTCAAACGTCGACTTGCGCCGCAGAATATGGTGATAGTGCTGCGCGAAACGATGCGCCTCGTCGCGCACGTATTGCAATAGCCGCAATGCATACGAATGCCGCGAGAGCTTCAGCGGCTCGTCGGCCGTCAGTTGGTAGACCTCTTCATCGCGCTTGGCCAGCGAGATCAGCACTGGCGGCTCGATCTCCAATTCGCGGAAGGCCGCCAGCGCCGCATTTAGCTGCCCGCGACCGCCGTCGATGAGCACGATGTCGGGAAAGACCTCGCCCGAGTCTGCCAGCCGCTGATAGCGCCGGCCGACAACCTCGTGAATGCTGCGGAAATCGTCTACGCCCGCGACCTGCCGGATGCGGAACCGCTTGTAGCCCGGCTTGAACGGCAGCCCGTCGATGAACTGCACCAGGCTGGCCACGGTCTCATCGCCTCCCAGGTGCGCGATGTCGATCCCCTCGATCGTGCGCGGCGTTTCGCTCAGCTTGAGCACCCTGCGCAGGCCCGCCAGCCCTTTCTTCGGATCGACGTAGAACACCTCCGGCTGCGCGTGCTCGTCGAGGTCGCCGCGGCGATCGAGCGTCTCGAGCATGTGAATCTCATCGCGCAGCCGAGCGGCCTTCTCGAAGCGCAAGTTGGCAGCGGCATCAGCCATTTCGCCGCGCAGCTCATTCAATAGCTTGTGCTTGTGACCTTCCAAGAACATCTGCAAGCGGCGGATGTCGCGGCGGTAATCGTCCTTTGATACGCGCAAATTACAGGGGGCCGTGCACTGGTCGATGCTGGCCAACAAGCAGGGACGAAACCAGCGCCACTTCTCGTCGCCGTCGTCGATATCCAGCGTGCACGTGCGGAACTTGAAGATCTTCTGCAGCACCTGGATCGCACCGCGCAAGGCCCCGGCGCTGGCGAACGGGCCGTAGAGCCTGGTGCCGCGGCTGCGCGGCTGCCGCGTGAACTGCACGCGCGGAAAATCCTCGCGCGTGATGATCTCCAAGTAGGGGAAGGTCTTGTCATCCTTGAGCTCGACATTGAACTTGGGCTGAACGTCCTTGATCAGCCGTGCTTCGGCCAACAGCGCGTCGACTTCGCTCTCGCACTCGAGGCAGTCGATATCGCAAATCTCGCGCACCAAGTCGGCGGTGCGGCGGTCGTCGCGAGCCGCCTTCAAGAAGTAGCTGCCCGCCCTCGCGCGCAGGCTTTTGGCCTTGCCGACGTAGATCACGCGGCCGGCGGCGTCTTTCATTAAATAGACACCGGGCGTGCGCGGGAATTCGCGCACCTTGGCCGCAGCGCGGCGAAAGCCGTATTCGCTGGCACGGCCGGAACGCTCAGTTCCAACCGGTGTGTCGGTTGGAACAACGTCCCGCGGCTGTGACTCAGCGTCGATGCCGGCGGCCAGCTCGTCGAGCGCGGCGTCGATGGCCGCTTCGTCGGCCGACGTGATTGCCGGTTCGCGATCGTCGGCTGTTGATCGGTCGTCGATCGCGTCTCCCTCCGGATCGTCAGGTTCCGGCGGCAAGCGATCAGGCGTGTCGATGGGTGGCGTGCGGCGACGTGGCATGTGCTCAGATACTTGGGGGCAATTATTTCTATGCGGAACTCAATTCTAGCGGCTCACGTTGTTGGAGCTTTGTTCAACTCGGCCCGGATTATCCCCTAGCCAGAATCTGCATTCTGAAACAGCAACTTGCGCCCGATCACGGGTCTGTGACTTGACCTAGCGACAGTTGAGCTTGCCAGAAGTGGCGAACGTCTTCCGGTAATTCTTCGACCCGAGCGGCGAGCATCGTCCGATCGGCTGGTTTCATTGAATCATGGGACACAATTCTGAGGTGTTTCAATTCAACTCGATAGCCCCACTTGAGGAAACTGCTAAGCGGGACGGTCATGGCGTTGTCAAATCGAGCGTCGATGTCTGGAATCGCTAAAACTGTTCCCCGCAAATTCGCACGCCGGTCGAGGAACTCCAGGGCTTTCGCCCACCGATAGCACGACGAAACGTTGCCCGACCAATCGTTCGCACTATGGTGAGTGTGCCCGGCAAACAATGCGACGGCCTCCTGCCATTGCCTGATTCCACAATCGCCGCAGGACACGAACTCGACGCAAGTAACCTGCGGTAGCATCGCCGCAAAATACGCGGACGCCGGCCAGTAATACGACTGCGGCACGGAAACTGTTGTCGGCACGTCTGGCAATATCAGTCTGGCTGCCTGATTGGACCGCCGTTGAGCGATTTGCTCAAAAAGCAATTCGTTCCAGCGATGCGTGATTTGATTCGCGCAGGCGGCCGCGTCGAACATCTCACGACCATCGGCGGCGACGGTTCTTTGGTGTACTAACACGGCGGTAATTGGCAACACCCACACGAGCGCTAGCCACGCGGCTCCGACCCGTCGGCTCGCACGCACCGTTGCATCCGCCAACACACCTAGGCAGGCACACCACGGGAGCGCCACATGGTACACGTAGTGCGTAAAGCCAATCGCCTCGGCCAAGCTATCGCCGGTACTCCCCAGGTTGATGAGGAACGACTGCATGAGCGTCATGGCGAACAAGATCATCAGGAGAACGCGTCCAGGCGGCGCCGCCACAGCCAACGAGACCGCGAGGAGGACACCGGCAAGCGCGCCAGGTGCCAGGAAGTCGGCGAGCCGCAGCGGACGCGCAACTTGCGAGAGGCGTTCCTTGAATTGTGCGAACTGATGTGGGTAGAGCGCGTTGGCAATTTCTGGCTGCTTCTTACTGACAAATTCCCAGAGTTCGATTCCCAATCCGCGTTGGTTCGCGCCACTTGCTCGCAGCATCGGCAGGACCGGTGGCAAGTCGTAAATCAAGATACCGCACGCGGACACGGTTTGAGCCGACGTCCGCTCGCCATGCTCCGTTACCGAAAGATGGAGCTCTCTGCCTCCCGCCATCGTGAGCATTGCCAAGACCAACAGTTGCGGCGCGGCGACCAAACCGGCCGCTCCCCCGACCGCGATCAACACTTGTCGGCGTAGTCGAGCCGCAGTGCCGGCCTGGATATTCCAACCTAGCATCCGTACCTGAAGTGGAATCGCGCCCAGCATCGGCAAGGCGTTCGACCACGTCAGCACGGCGACACTGGACAGGGTAAATACCAGCCAAGGGCTCCAGCGGCCGAGCCTGCTGGTGTGCGAAACGACAACCATCGCCGCCAGCACAAGAGCCAAAGAGATTGCAAAGAACTGACACGTGAGCCACTGCAGGGGATTATCCACACCTCCCCCGGCCATGCCCGCCCATAAGAGTGCACCGGCGAAGGCGCCTAGCGCAGCAACTCGATACGCCCTCAGCAACAAGTAAAGCATCAACGCCGAACCTGCTTGTACGAGCTCGGTGACAAGGCGCCAGTTCGACGTATTCAAGCCAAACGCTCGCCATTCCAGGTAGAACAACAGCTTTCCCAACGCGAGAAAGTGCCCGCCGCCTTCGTTCTCAAACAAATAACCGGAAAACGACAAACGCCCTGTTTGATACAATCCGATCTCGCGCAGGAACAAATAGTCATCCGCCCAGAAAAAGGCGTCGCGGTACGGTGCTCGAACCCACAATCCGCTTGCCAGAAAAGCCAGGAACACGAGCACGAGCATCGTGGCCCGGAGGGCAATCGTCGTCAGCTTGGGTTCACGCGCACCACCCGTCCCTTGCGCGGCGGACGCGAGGCTCTCAGAAGGGCCGTACCCGATCATGTGCGTCACCAAGACGGTTGCCGTCGGCTACTCATGTTCCATGTTGAAATCGACGTCACCTGACGACGGATCAACGGTGCATTGATCGTCGCCGGCCCGGGCGGCCGATCGGCTCTTGGATCGGTTGATAGGCCGCACGCGACGCTTTGAGCTGGACTGAATCGCACTCTCTCCGCAACCGCGATCGGAGGGCCGCAGCAACCTAATCCCAAGGCGAACTCGGCTGGCAAAGCAGATTACTCGCCCGCCATCACGCGAGCTAGCTGCTCGCGACGCAACCCCACTGCTAGCACTCCAGGGAAGGCGTCGGCAAGACTAAGCTTAAGTCGATGACGGACTTCCCTTGAGCAATTGGCGAATTCGGCGGGCCGACAGAAGCGATTTTCCTCGCCAATCTACCCAAATCCACGATCTAGCGGGAGTTTCGCCCAGCGTAACAATCCGCCTTGCCGCCGCGGTGCGGTTCAAGTATCTCTACGCGGCCCAAAAATGGGGCGCCGAGGCCGCTGCGCGCCAATCGCCGCGCGCCGCGAATTCGGCGGCGTCCCTTGCGGGCCGGGCGGACACCGCGCCGCCATCCTGTCAGAAACTGCGCCGGTCGGCGCAACCACGGAACGGTCGTTGATGACTCTATCGCCCCGCAAATCCCCGCGTCTGGCCGGTGTGCTGGCCTGCGCCGGGATCATCTGGCTGCTCGCAAGCGCGTGCGCGCAAGCGCAGATGAGCGCGCCGGGCGGTCCCATGATGCCGCAGGGGCCACCCGAAAAGCCGAAGTGGACGGGCCCCGAAGTCGTCGTCGCCCAGCCGGGCCCCGACCATCCCCTAGTCGTCGATGTGCGTGTCGAAGGGCACCATCAAACGCCGGTCGAAAGCATCCGGCCGCATGTCCGCACGCGCAAAGGGCGCCCGCTCGATCAGAACATGGTCGAAGAGGACGTGCGCCGGTTGCACGCCAGCAAGCTGTTCCTCGATGTGCGACCGGTCGTTCGCCCCGTGCAAGGGGGCGTCGTCGTGTCGTTCCAGGTCGTCGAACGCGCGATCATCAAGTACATCCGCTATGTGGGCAACAAGCATGTCGTCGGCCGCAAGCTCAATAAGCAAGCCGCCATCAAGAAGGGCGGAGCCCTCGATCCTTACATTGTCGAGGATGCCCGCAATCGCATCGAAGCCTGGTATCGCGAGAAAGGGCACACGCAGTGCACGGTCAAAACCCTCGAGGGCGATAAGCCGGGCGATCAGGGCGTCACGTTCCTGGTCAACGAAGGTCCGCTCCAAAAGGTCAGCAACGTTTCGTTCGAAGGCAACACGGTCGCGCCCGACGGCCGCATGCAAGTGCTCTGCCAGACAAAGCCGCCAATGTTTCGCATCCCGGGGTTGTTCCGCGGCTTCAAGGGTTTCGTCGAAACCCAGAAGATCGAGCACGATCTCGACGAGCTCACCGCCTATTACCGGCGGCTGGGCTACTTTCAGGCACGCGTCGGCCGCGAGCTCGAGTTCGATCGCGACCAGCGCTGGGCGCACGTCACCTTCGTCATCCACGAAGGCATCCGCTACCGCGTGCGCGACGTGGCCATCCTAGGCAACACGAAGTTCTCGACCGAGCAACTCCGCGAGCCCTTCAAGCTGGAAAATGGCGACTATTTCGATCAAGGACGCCTGCAGCACGACGTCACTTCGATGGAAGAGTGCTACGGCGGCCGCGGCTATGTTTTCGCCACGATCGAGCCCGAGACACGGTTCCTCGAAGAGCCCGGCCAGGTCGATCTGGTCTACAAGATCAGCGAAGGCGCGCGGTGCCGCGTCGGCCAGATCAACGTGCACATCAAAGGGGACGATCCACACACCCGGCGCACGGCCGTACTCAATCGCGTTTCGTTGCGCCCCGGCGACATCCTCGACATTCGCGAACTGCGCGACAGCGAGCGGCGGCTGAAGGCGTCGGGCATTTTCATGACTGATCAACAGCCTGGCGGCAGCCAGCCGAAGATCGTCTTCTCCGCGCCAACACCTGGTGAAGGGGATGGCGACGGGGAATTGATCGCCGAGAATCCCGGCGGCCCCAAACCGAAGCCCGGGCAGTTCCGCGGCCAGAGCCCCGACGACCTTACTGCGAGTAGTGCGCGCACGGCTTCCCGTCGGCCGCGCACGTGGGAGGCAATGCTCGAGCAGACAATCGTCGACGACGAAGACGAATTGGCGATTGTCCACGTGCTCGACGACGGCACGATCGAGGTCGAGCTGCCGCCGTGCGCGTCGCCGGCGGCCGCCTCAAACCGGGCCGCCGCCATCGCGGCTGTACCCCCATGGTATCAGCCGAATCCTGTGGCTCCTCAACCGCATCGACCCTCCGCGGCCGTGCCACGCCAGTCGCCACCGCAGTTGCAGCCCATCGTGCGTGGCCAGGATGTCTGGCTGAACGGGCATGCGCCGCGCACCGCGCCGCCCGTCGCAGGCAGTCGCTACGCGCGCGTGCCCGCCGCAAGCGCACTGCGCCACCAAGGCCAGGCAGCCGTAGCGGCGCGACCGGCGACCATCGCGCAACCTGATCAAGTCAATCGGCCGTATCCGTATCCTCAGAACTTGCCGGCAACTCGCAACGCGGCCACACGACAACCAATCGTGCGCGGACAGGACTTTGGCTACGGCGCTGGGCAGGGACAGGATCTACCGACGTTCGACATGAATCAGGTGCCGGCCCCGCGTCCACAGGCCGGCGGCTTGCGTCAAGCGCCGATCTCGCCGTCGCCAGCTCCCAGACCAGTCGTGGCGCCCCCTCCAAGGCCGCCGGTGAATCCCCCCGCAGTCGCGCCCTATGTTCCGCCAGGCCCGCGATTCATCCCCGGCCCGCAAGCGGCGCCGGCACAACCGATTGCTGGCCCCACGTCGCCGCCGACTTCCAGCACGGGCCCGCCCGCCTGGCTCAGCGGCGGCGCTGTGCCGCCGGCCCCGGGCGCGGTAGCACCGGGCGTGCTCCCCGCGCCCCAAGGCTACGACAACCCGGGCGAGCTGTTCCCAGGCACACAACCGCAGCCCCAGCCGTTTGGCAACCCGGTCGACCTCGAGCCGACGATCGAAGTGCCGCTGGATGTCTACGTCGATGAAACGCAGACCGGTCGCTTGATGTTTGGCGTCGGCGTGAACTCGAACGCCGGGCTCGTCGGCCAGATTACGCTCGACGAACAGAACTTCGATTGGCGCCGCTGGCCGCGCAGTTGGGCCGAAATCCGCAACGGCACCGCCTGGCGCGGGTCGGGCCAGCACTTCCGCATCGAGGCGATGCCAGGCACGCTCGTGCAGCGGTACATGGTCAGCTTCACCGAGCCCTATCTATTCGATACGCAGAACAGCTTGGGCCTGAGCGGTTACTACTACACCCGGTTCTTTCAGAACTGGACCGAGCAGCGCTTGGGCGGGCGATTTTCGCTCGGCCGCCAAATCGCCCCCGACTTGTCGATCGCCATGGCGCTGCGAATGGAGAACGTCGGCATCTCGAATCCGCGTCCCTTGCCGGCGCCACAATCGGTTCTCGATGTGCTCGGCAACAACGGCCTGTACACGGCGCGCTTCTCTCTGACAAACGACACTCGCGATCATCCCTTCATGCCGACCCAGGGGCACCGGTTGATGTTCGCCTACGAACAAGCGTTTGGCACCTTCTCGTTCCCGCGCGGGGAGTTTGAAGGGAGCCAGTATTTCCTGCTACGCGAGCGGGCCGACGGCACCGGCCGTCAGACCCTGGCATTGGTTACCATGCTGGGCTTCACCGGCAGCAACACACCAGTCTTCGAGAACTTCTTCGCGGGCGGTTACGGCACCTTGCGCGGCTTCTTCTTCCGCGGCGCTTCGCCCGTCGAGATGGGCACGATCGTTGGTGGTCGCTTTCAGTGGATCAATACCGTCGAATACATGTTCCCGATCAAGGCCGACGACGCCTTGCGTGGCGTCGTCTTCTGCGACTTTGGTACCGTCGAACCGGTGACGCAGCTCAAGGGGGAGAGCTTCCGCGTTGCTCCCGGCGTGGGCCTGCGCTTGGCGATCCCGATGATGGGGCCGGCGCCCATTGCCTTGGACTTCGCCGTGCCGGTCAAGAAAGCGCCGACCGACCGCGAGCAGATTTTCAACTTCAGCGTGGGCCTGGCGCGGTAGCTTGGCACAGCATCGATGTATTCTGTGGCCGGGGTCTGCGACCGCGGAGTTCGCGGCAGATCTCCCGCCTCGAAGAGGCCGACGACGATACGTCAACAGGCGATTCGAACTGCCACGCGCTGCTTCAGTACTTGATCAAGCTGAAGCACTCATAGGGTGCGATGCGCTTGGCGCCCCCCAGCTCGATCAGCTCAATCAAAAATGCGCAGCCAATTACCCGCGCGCCGCTGCGCTCGATCAGCCGGCAGCAGGCTTCGATCGTGCCACCGGTGGCCAATAGGTCGTCGACCAAGAGCACGCGCTGGCCTGGCCGCACACCGTCGCGGTGCATTTCGAGCGTGTCGGTGCCGTATTCGAGCTCGTAGTGAAAGGCATGCGTCTCGAACGGCAACTTGCCGGGCTTGCGAACCGGCACGAAGGCGGCGCCCAACTCCAGCGCCAGCGGCGCGGCGAAGATAAAGCCCCGCGCCTCGGCCGCCGCCACGGCCGCCACCTGCTGATCGCGGAAATGGTCGGCCAGCCGCCGGATCGATTCGCCAAAAGCCTCGGGCGCAGCCAACAGCGGCGTGATGTCGCGAAACAGAATCCCCGGCTTGGGAAAGTCGGGGATGTTGCGGACAAACTTCGTCAGGTCGAGCGTGGCAGTAGACAAGCTGGAGTCCTGGATCTCGAATGAAGCGGCGTCGCAAGCCTAGCAGAAATGTTCGAACGCCGCGAGCAGCGTCACCGCACGAAGAAGCCCTGGGAAGGTGACCTGTCGTGGTCGGGCATGGGAGAATCGACGACCACCTTCCCTGGGCTTGGTCAGTTCAATCGTGCTGCTGTCGTCGGGCTTAGCCCGCATTTCTCACCAACTTCGTCGCGAGCGGAGTTAAGTGCTTGGATGGCAAGAAGCAGGGTGTGGATCGACCGGAAGCGTATTGGCTCATACGTTGAGGATCGAGACGCACCCGGCGACGCCGCCATCCAAGGACTTGGGCTCCGCGTAGCAGATGGCTGGTGAGAAATGCGGGTTAGAACCGCAGTTGAAAGCCGGCCGTCGCCGCCTGCATCCACAAGCTCGTGGCGTTGTAAGCAAACTGCGGCTGCGTGCCGCCGATCGCCGGATTGATAACCGTGCCAGGGCGCACCACCGAGGAGAGGAACGTGAAGTTGTAGCCCAACGTGGCCACAAAGTTGGGCGTGATCTGATAGCCGATCTTCATGTCGATTTCCGGAATGTAAGCGAAGTGATCGCGCCAGCGATGGCCGATGTTCGACGCTCGCGTCAGGATGCCGGAGCCAACGGTCGGCGTGCCATATAGCGGTCCGGTGGCGCCACTGATATTGGCCACCTGCTGCATGTTGCCGATGGCGATCTGCGGCGCCACCCACAACCAGAGCGGCCCTCGCGTCACCTGCGCGAGCGTGCCGAAGTAGCCGCCTTGAAACTGGTTGGACGTCAGGAAGCGATCGTAGGTCGCAAGGCGCTGCGTCCCCTGGCTCGACAGACTATTCGTTTCGAGCGTCAGCCCTTCGTCCAAGCGGAAGAAGCGATAGCCGCCCGTACCGTAGACCCGCGTGCAGCCGCAGCAATCGCCCCAGAGCTGCATCCGCCCGCCGCCGCCGGCCGACAAGATGTCGCTCGTGGAGGTCGCGGCCACCGAGCCGCTCAGCCCGCCGCTGGCCGATGGATGCGCGATCAACGTCGCATTCTGCACACCCGTCGCGCCGTTGATCGTCGGGATCGCCAGGATGTGGGCGTAGGGGTCGGGCGTCGCGTAGTTCGCTTGCGAATAGAAGTTCTGTGCCGCCGTGGCAATCTGGTAGTAGTGTCCGTCGATACCGACGGTTTGCTCCGGATTGAACCACATGCCGGTCTGCACGCGCCCTCCCGCGCGGAAGTCGCGATTCACGCGGCCATCGCCGAACAACACATGCGTGGTCGACAGTCCGTTCACGCCGGCGTTGGCAGCCGACGTGCCCGGATCGCTGGTCGTAACCAGCGGCGGGAGCTTGTCTCCTTTGAGCCACAGCGCCATGAAATCGAGGTTCACCCACACCGACATGCAGCGACCCGAATCGCATGGCGCACCGCACGGCGCACTGCACGGTGGGGCGCAGGGCTCGCTCGGGCAACAGCCGTCGTCGCAGTAATCGGCGTAGTCGCAGTCGTCGCCGTAGCCGTCGCAACAATCGTCGCCGTGGCCGTCGTCGGGCAACGGAGCCTCGGTGTCGGCGGCTGCCTCGTCCGAACGCGGAGCATCGACGTCTTCGGGCAGCGGCGCCTCGGGGGTATCAAACGGGTTCGCAGGCTGGTAATGCACGGGATACTCGTGCGCGGCGCGCGGACGCGGACGGTAACCCTGCGCGTAAGGCGTGCGCGAAGATGAGTATTGAGCCGACGCAGAACCGCTGACTAAGGCGGCCAGGCCGACCGCCATCAAAGTGGCACGCATTGCCGATCCCCCCCCGGGATGTTTGCTGAATTTCAAGCGCGACGTCCTAGTCGCCTTTTCTCTTGGGTTCGGCTTATCGGGGTTGTGCGGTTTAGACCGATTGTCGGGGGCGTAGCGATTCTTCGGCGCGTGCCGATTTCTCGGGATGTGCGGCGACAGCAGTGCTAGCGCACCAACGCGAGAAGAGAAGCGCAGCACGCAACGAGTGCTGATGCCCAGGGAAGGTGGTCAACCGCCGGCAATTCTGCAGACCGTTGACCACCTTCCCTGGGCTTGCATGCGCACCAATTTGAGGCGGCGCCGCCCTACGCCACCGGGCCCTGCAAGCAGTCAGAGAGCTTGTTGAGCGCTTCGGTCTCGATCTGGCGGACACGCTCGCGGGTGAGCCCCAGCGACTCACCGATTTCCTTGAGCGTGTGCGGCTCCGAGTCGTTCAGGCCGAACCGCATCCGCAGCACCGTGGCTTCGCGCGAGTCCATCGTTTCCAGCAGGCCCAAGACTTGCCGCAGCGCGTCGCTTTCGAGCATTTCGTCTTCGGGGTTCTTGATCCGCTCGTCCATGACCATTTCGCCCAGCGACCAGCCGGCCTCGGGTTGATCGGTCTGCGGCGTCGAGTTGTAGATGCGGATGGCCTTTTTGATGATGGGGAGCTTGTTGCGCGGCAAGCCGAGGACGCGGGCGATTTCTTCGGGCGTGGGGTTGCGCCCTAGCTCTTCGCTCAAGCGCGTCGTCGCGCGGCGCCACTTGCTCAGCAGCTCAACCATGTAGGCCGGAATACGGATCGTCTTGGCCGTGTTGATCAGCGCCCGCTTGATCGACTGCTTGATCCAGTAGCTGGCATAGGTGCTGAAACGCGTCCCCATCGCGGGGTCGAACCCTTCAACGGCACGCAGCAGGCCGAGGTTGCCCTCTTCGATCAGGTCTTGCAGGCCGAGCCCCTTGCCGGTGTAGCCGCGGGCGATGTTGACAACCAGCCGCAGATTGGCCCGCACCATGCGATCGCGGGCGGCGGTGTCGCCTTGGCCGATGCGGATGGCCAACTGCTGCTCGTCGTCGGCCGACAACAGCGCGGTCTCGTTGATCTCGCGGAGATAGGTTTCCAACGGCGATTGCACGGCCGCGGAGACTTTGCGTCGCGACTTACTCATGGTGGTGTCGGATCGCCGTCGGGTTGCGTTTCGCGGCGGCCTGGTCAGGGTGCGGGTTGGCCGGCCTCCTGCCGTAGCCTGCGATGCCAAGCGCTGCACCGCGGCGTCAACTCCGTCGGGTCGGCTCTGCTCCGCGAGCCGCGCATCCGTCGGGACACACACACTATCGACGCTGCTTGCGCGGCTTCTGCACAACCGCGCCGCGGCGACGCCGTAAGCCGATTCTTCGCATGCTGAAGGGAGTGCCGCGTGCAACGACCTCGACGGCCGCGCGCGGCCATGCTCCCTATTCAGCCTGAATCGGCTATGACGACCGCACGAGAAACACGGCAGAAGGCGATAGTCGCCGACGCGCTCCGCTCGCGTCGCGGCGCGCACAAAAGCCCAGGGAAGGGGGCCCGCTCAAGTCGTGACGGCGCGCGCGAAAGCCCAGGTTAGGTGGCCTGCGACCATCGTATCGACCGACCTGCGTCGACCGCCTAACCTGGGCTTGTGATTCGCTACTTCGTTGGCTTGATGAGCGGGCCCGAATCGCCGCCAACGCCACCTTTGAGCTCGGCCGGCGGAGTGCTGGGCTTCGCCGGGCTGGTCGGCGCCGGAGTGCCGCCGTCGGGCGATTCGCCGTCGCCGTGCAGCTCTTCGCTCCACTCCACGCGCTTGCGCGACAGCCCGATCTTGCGCTCATCCGTGTCGACGCGGAGGATTTTTACTTCGATCTGGTCGCCAACCTTGCAGACTTCTTCGGGGCTCTCGACCTTGTGATCGGCCAGTTCCGAAATGTGCAACAGCCCTTCCAATCCGTTCTCCAGACCAACGAACACGCCGAAGTTGGTCAGTTTGGTAACCGTGCCGGTGACAACCTGACCAGGCTGATACTTCGAAGGAATATCCGTGGTCCAAGGATCTTCTTGCAGTTGCTTGAGGCCCAAGGCGATGCGGCGGCGGTCCTGCTCGACCGAGAGCACCTTGCACTCCACCTGCTGGCCCTTCTCGACCACTTCGCTGGGATGGCTGATCTTGCGCGTCCACGACATGTCGCTGACGTGCAACAGGCCGTCGATCCCCTCCTCGATCTCGACGAATGCGCCGTAATTGGTGAGATTGCGGACCGTGCCGGTGACGACCGTGCCGGGGGGATAGCGCTCGGCCACCTTATCCCAGGGATTCGCCTGGGTCTGTTTCATGCCCAGCGAAATCTCCTGCTTATCCTTGTTGATACCCAGCACGACGACGTCGATCTCATCGCCGATCTGCACGAGCTCGCTCGGGTGGTTGATCCGCTTGGTCCACGACATTTCGCTGATATGAACCAGGCCCTCGATCCCTTCCTCGAGTTTGACGAACGCCCCGTAGCTCATCACGTTGACCACTTCCCCCTTGACCACCGCGTTAACGGGGTACTTGGTGCCGATGTTCTCCCAGGGGCTGGCGGTCTTCTGCTTCAGCCCTAGCGCGATCTTCTCGCGCTCGCGGTCGATGTGCAGCACCTGGACCTCGATCTCCTGATCGATCGAGACCATCTCCGACGGGTGGCCGATGCGTCCCCAACTCATGTCGGTGATGTGCAGCAGGCCGTCGATGCCCCCCAGATCGACAAACGCGCCAAAGTCGGCGATGTTCTTGACGATCCCCTTGCGAAGTTGGCCGACGGCCAGCGTGCTGAGCAGCGCCTGTTTCTTCTCGGCGCGCTCGGCTTCGATCAGGGCGCGGCGGCTGACGACGATGTTGCGGCGCGCCTCGTCGATCTTGAGCACCAGGCACTGGATCGTGCGGCCGATGTAGTCGCCGATATCCGAAGGGCGGCGAATGTCGACCTGGCTGGCTGGCAGAAACACGTTCACGCCGATATCGACCAGGAGCCCTCCCTTGATCTTGCGAGTGACGACGCCGGTGACAACGTCGTTCTCGTGGACGGTCTCCATGACCTTGAGCCAGGCCTCGATCTTCTCGGCCTTGCGCTTGGAGAGGGTGAGCATTCCGGCGGCTTCGTCGGCGTCGCCGTAGACGTCTTCAACTTCTTCGATCAGCACCTTGAGGCGCTGTCCCGGCTGGGGTGGCTCTTCTCCTTCGCCCCACTCATAGAGGGGAATGACCCCTTCGCTCTTGTAGCCGACGTCGACCAGCACGTTGTCCCCCTCGATGCGGAGGACCTTGCCCTCGACTATCGAGTTGACGTTGACCGCTTCGGCGCCCCAATTGATGTCCTCGTTCCAGTCGACTTCGTCGACGTCGGCCCCTTCCAAGGCGGCCGAAAGGGTTTCCTTCCAATCTTCTTCCGAGACATCAAACTCGCGAATCAGGTTACGGTTGACCATAGTGCTGGTGATTCTGCCGAAGCGGTAAATTAAGGAGTTACGTCGAGACGTATGCCGTGGCGCGCTCTCTCCGCGCTGGAGAGAACCAAGCGGCCCGGCGACAAGCGGTCGAATATAGCAAACCGTCTAACGGCAAACAATTGCGCGAGTTGCGTGGCCGTGTCACGAAGTGTTCGGTGACGAACGAACCCTGAAAGCCCAGGGAGGCCCGACCTTGGGTCACGACACGACGACGATATGGCGAGCCATCGCTTGGGCTTGCTGATCGATCCCACCAAAGGACCGATACAGCACAACGTCGGACTCCTGTGCGAGACGATCAAGGCGATTCCAACCGCGCCGAGCTTGCCTCTCTTACTATTTGGCAGCTTTTTTGGTGGACACTTTGGCCAGTGGAACTTTTGCTAGTGCCCAAGAACTAGGCACCAACTCGGCTGCCTAATTCCTGGCAGGTATGCACGCCTCGCAGGCAGCTTGACTCGATCGCCACAAATGCTGCGATAGCAATGACATGCAACCAGCCCTTGACTGCACTCGACAATCGGCTCAAACGCGGGCCACTGCGGACCGCAAAACCCGACAGAACCAGACCGAGTAAGGAGACCGACATGGTCGAGAAGCACGAGGAAGTCCTGCGAATCGCTCAGAACCTCATGGCCCAGGACCCCGACTGGGTGACCTTCTTTCGCGAAGTGCTCGGCGTCGAAGGGGCCGTGCGCCGAATCTTCAATACTCCCGAGGAGTTCGCCTCGTTCGAGAAGAGCAGAGAATACAGCCAACTCCAAAGCATGCTGGCACGGGTCCGCGAACGGAGTCGCAACAAGCCAGTCGCCAACGAGCCAACCCGTGTGATTACCGTCCGCCTCCCCAAGAGCCTGCACGATGCCCTGCGGACGGAGGCCCACGAGCGCCGGACGAGCATGAACCGCCTCTGCATTACCAAGCTGCTACAAGTAATCGACGGCGAACTGGTCGCGGTCGAAGCCTAGCGGGGGAAAACCCGGCGTTCCGTCACGGCACGAGCACGACGGAAGCCTCATCTGGATAAGCCCAGGGAAGACCGCGGACCTTCGGTCCATCAGCAACGATGCCAGCGGTCTTCCCTGGGCTTGAGAAACGGTGGCCGAAGTCACCCGATCCGTTGCAGCCCAAGCGCCACCCTGGCACGGAGGCCTTTCCGGGGTGGCGCTTGGCTGCTTTTTTCGATGGCGAGCACAAAGGAAGTCCGCGCGCTCGCCTGGCGCCTGCGAGCCACGGCTGCTAGCATCCCCCTGCACCCTTTAAATAACTCCGCGGAGAGTCGTCACGCCGATCGCCTCGCGGCTGGCAATCGGTTCGCCGTACGCCGCGCCGATCGACCATCCCCAGTAAGCCGCCTGGTCGCGGAGTTGGTCGACGAGTGTCGGAGAGCCCTCGTCACCGCTAGCGGCAAATTGGCTCTCGTAACAGGCGATCGCCGCCCGCTTGCGCTCCCAGTACGCGCTGATGTCGACCACCACCGCCGGCTGCGCCAGATGCCGCAGGTGGACGCAATAGTAATAGAGGATGCGCTGGGGATGAAACGGCTCGCCTGCCAGATCGCTCTTTGAAAGCTTCGACCAGAATCGGGCCGCCTCAACGAGCTGCGTCGCCGCGACATGGTCGGGATGCGCGTCTTCCCAATAGGGCGCGAACAGCACCTGCGGCCGCACGCGGCGGAAGACTTCGGCCAGGCGGCGGCGCGCCTCGAGGCTGGCCTCCAAGCTGCGATTCGGGAGCCCAAGATTCTCGCGCCACTCGATCCCCAGGATCTTGGTCGCGGCGGCGGTCTCGCGCGCCCGAATCTCCAGACTACCACGCGGTGTCGGCTCGCCGTTGGTGAGATCGAGTACCCCGACTTGGTACCCCTCGTCCACGAGCTTCATCATCGTGCCGGCGAGGCCCAGCTCGGCGTCATCGGGATGCGGGGCAACCACCAGCACGTCGAGCACGCGAAGCTCCTCCAAGGACAAACGACTCACCCGGCGATCGCCTCACCACGAGTGACCTCTCTAAAGATAGAAGCAGCTCACTGCTAGCACCACGGGTGCTGGCGGTCAGCCGCGACCAACCGCCGCGGCACGGCCATCTTGGCCGAGTAGTTCATTCTCTGAGGCCTTCGCCACGGGGCCATTCCGTTTAGCGAAGCAGCGAAAGCTGCGGACCTTTTGCCACGCGTTCGGGTTGTACTCGATTTGCCGGCCACGACACTCGATACCGATTGTGCGGGCTGCTTCCCGACCACGTCCCGGCGCGAATCGACCCAGCCGCCGGGCGTGGATTGAATTGCCAGACCGATCGCCAGCTTTGAGCGATTGGTTGACGACGCGCTGCCAGGCGCCGACAAACCCGCCCCGCCAACCGCCTGCCTTCCCGCCGCGCGAGACTTCATGAAAGAACGGTCATCATTCCTGCGAAGCTTCGCGCTGGCCCTGACTGTCGCGATTGACGTCACGGCAGCGACGGCGGTGCAAGCGCAATCGGCGCCTGCACCGTTGCCAGCGGTGACCGCGGCTGCGCCGATAGTCAGCCCGATTGCCGTCGGCACGCCGTCATCGGGATCGCCCCAGACGCCAGCCCGCACGCAAGCGCTGCCGCTCAATCCACTGCCGCCGGTCGCCGCCAGCCCGGAACTACTGGCAGCCAGAACGTCACACGTCGCCGCCCGGATCTCACACGGCCCCGAGTGCTGCCCCGCTGGTTGTGGTAGCGAAGCCTGTGCGCGGCGCTCTCCGTGGCTGCCGCCCGGCACGCCGGCTCCAAGCTGGTCGACGTACGGCGGGCTCGATGACATCTGGTTCACGGCCGGCGGCGACGCTTTGCAAAGCACCGCGTGGGCTTGGATCCGCAACGGCGGCTATCCACGTGGCTTCATCACGCCCTTCATGGCGCCACGCTCGCTGATGGGCCTGGGGCGCGTGTGGGGCGAAGAGGACCGGCAGATGACCGGCTTTTGGGTCGGAGGTCTCGCGCGCGGCAACTACGTCAACGATCAACGCATCCAGTGGAGCGGCCAGGAAGAAACGTTCGGCGTGGAAGGGCAGTTGAGCCCGCACGCCTTTCACGCGTCGGGCAATTGGCTGTACACGGCCAACAGCACGTTCTATTTCAACCAGCCGTTCGACAAGAACATGCTGACCGACAACATGCGGCGATCGTACTTGGAGAACTTCCGGCCCGACCCGTTCCAGATCTGGCAGTTGAACCTCAAGATCCAGCGCGGCGCGCTGACTTTCACGATCGGCAAGGACACCTCGCCGTTCGGGCGCTACTACTTCCCGCTCTACTCGAACGCGCGATTCGATGCGCCGTTCATTCGCACCGAAGCGATCCGTTGGGTCGAAACGGGACTATTCCTCCATTACACGCCGAGCATCTTTGTCTTCGACGCCGCACTGACCAACGGCACCCCCGACCGCGACACGAACTCGTCGAAGGCACTCGTCGCGCGGGTGGGCATCCAGACGCCTCACGCGTCGTGCGGCGCCTCGATCAAGGCTCAAGACGGTTTCGGCTCGGAGCAGCAGAAGACATTTAACAACTACATCGGCGTCGATGGCCTCGTGCGCTACGGCGCCTTCGATGTGTCGGGCGAAGCGATTTACGATCAGTACGGCTTACGCCGCGGCAACGAGTTCAGTCCCGACAGCATCTTCTGGCAGCGCAGTATCTATTACCGCGATATCTGGCCGGGCAATGACAAGGGCATTTACGGACTGGGCTACTACGTGAACTTCGGCTGGACCATGCCCGTCGTGCGTCTCGACTTCAACTACGGCGAGTACTACCCGCAACAGATCGGCAATCCGTATCACGACGGCCCGATCCGCCGCGGCATCGTGAAAGGGGGCTGGCGGCTGACGCGTCGCCTGGAGTTCTTCCACGTGGTGATGCTGGAAAACCGCCGACCGGTCGAAGCCTGGCGCATCAAGCAAAACCCGAGCGTCGTGCTAATCGGCTTCCAGATGTACTTGTAATGCTTGAACGCGACGCTTCCACGCGCGGTGAACTTCCCGGACCGCCCGGCGCGTGGTAGCCTTGCGCACAATAATGTCGGGGCCGATTTCGACCTGCCGAGACCCTTGCGGCGCATGAAAACCATCAAGAGCAACACCTACGCGCGGTTGTGCGACCACGTTCGCGAGATCGCGTTGGTCCAATCGATCGAAAGCCTGTTGGAATGGGACGAGCGCACCGGCATGCCACCAGCGGCCGGACCGTATCGCGCCGAGCAGATGAGCCATCTGGCGGGGCGCGTCCATCAACTCTGGACCGATCCCCGCATGGCCGAGTGGCTGGCCGAGCTGGCCGACAGTCCGTTGGTCGCCGACCACGATAGCGACGCTGCCGTGACGCTCCGCGAGCTGCGCCGCCTATACGACAAAAAGGTGCGGCTCCCCCAAAAGCTCGTTGAAGAACTGACGCGGGCCGCCGTGCTCGGGCAGCAAGCCTGGGCCGTGGCGCGCAGGGCGAACGATTTCGAGGGCTTTCGCCCGCTCTTGGAGCGCATCGTGGCGCTCAAGCGCGAGGAAGCAGCCGCCTTCGGCTTTACCGATTCGCCCTACGATCCCTTGCTCGACGAATACGAACCCGGCGCCAAGACCGCCGAAGTTTCCCGCGTACTGGCCGCACTGGCCGACGAACTAGTGCCACTGTTGACGGCGATCGTCAACGCGACGCCGCGGGCGAAGGGCGCAGGCGAATCGACCCGCAAGACTTCGGCGGCGGTCCGCGCCGGCGGCGATAGCGCGCTCGACGGCGATTTCCCACTCGACGTGCAGGCGACCTTCGCACGCCTTGTCGCCGAACAAGTCGGCTTCGATTTTAATGCTGGCCGGATCGACGTTTCAGCGCACCCTTTTTGCACGCAGCTCGGCCCGCACGATCATCGCCTCACCACGCGCTACAGTCAGCGCGACATGACCGATGCAATCTTCAGCATCTTGCACGAAGTTGGCCACGGCCTCTATCAGCAGGGGCTTCCGCCCGAGCATTTTGGTTTACCGCTAGGCGAAGCGATCTCGCTGGGCATCCACGAATCGCAATCGCGCCTGTGGGAGAATCTCGTGGGCCGCAGCCGCGCCTATTGGGAATGGCTGTTCTCGCAAGCCCAGCACTCGTTCCCGCAGGCGCTGACTGACACAACGCTCGACGAGTTCTATCGGCTAATCAATCAGGTGCGACCGTCGCTCGTGCGCATCGAAGCGGATGAAGTGACGTACAACTTGCACATCCTGGTCCGCTTCGAGCTCGAGCAGGAACTACTGACTGGAGACCTCGAAGTCGCCGATCTCCCCGACGCCTGGCACGATCGCTATCACCACTACCTCGGCGTCACGCCCCAGAATCATGCCGAAGGCGTGCTGCAAGACATCCACTGGAGCGCGGGGGCCATCGGTTACTTCCCCACCTATTCGCTCGGCAACCTGTACGCGGCCCAGTTCTTCGAACAGGCCGAGGCCGATCTCGGCTCGCTCGACGAGCAGTTCCGTCGCGGACAATTCGCGCCACTACGCGAGTGGCTCGTCGAGCAAATCCATCGACATGGCCGGCGCTACTCGGCTGCCGACCTGGTCGAGCGTGTGACTGGGCGTCCGCTTTCGCACGAGCCGCTCATGCGGCACTTCCGCCGAAAGTTTGGCCCGCTGTACGGCATGAATTGATCCGGACGCAGTCGAAGATTAGTAGCGCCGTTTTCGGACCTGGTTACGCCATGAATATGCGTCGTCGCGGTAGTGCCGCCAGCCAACTCATTGGCGTGATCGTCGGTGGCCTGATGGGGCTGGCGATTGGTTACTACCTGCTGAACTATCTCGGCGGGCCGAGCTTCAACTGGCTGAAGATTCCGCTGCCTGGTATCCCCCACACCCAGCCGGGTGCCGCAGTGCCCGAAGCCGCGCAGCATCAGGCCGAGAAGGCTGCGCCAATCGGTCCGGTGGGCGTTCCAACGCAGCCGCCGCACGACCAACCCGCGATGCCGACGGAGCCGGCGCCGAGCGAGCCGGTCGTTCAGTACCCACCCGAATATGTCGGACCGCGGCGGCTCGATTTATACGACTCCGCCGACTTGGCCGAAGCGCTCGTCCGCGCCAACGAACTGGCCGGAGGCGCTGGGGCCGGCGCGGCCGCAAGCGGTCCGCCTCCGGCATTGTCGGCCGACAGCTACACCGCGTGGTGCGACGTCGCCGAGGTGATCGCGCTGTTGTCGCCAGACGAGCCGGAAAAGAACGTCTCGCCCCGCCGCGACGCCTTGCGGCGACTTACGCTGCGCATCGCCACGACGGAAAACGTACGCGAAATCGCGCAGTTGACTCCTGGCCGGCTCGACAGTCCCCCCCGTCCCGAAGCCGGCATTCTACTTGTCGGCCAGGTCGACGAGATCAAGCCGTCGGGCAAACTGAAGGTTCTGCAGGTGAGCGTGCCTAGCGGCGCGCGGCGAACGACGATTCTTAGCCCGCGAGGTTCAATCGCCGGCCGCGGCGACCTGGTGCTCGTGCTGGGAGCGATCGTGGCTGAGCCGGGTCAGAACGTGATCGGCTACACAGGCACCGAGCCACAAGCCGTCTGGGCCGGCCTGATCGTCAAGCTCCCCGACTGACGAACGAAGTACTCACGCGGAGTACGCGACGTGAGCGGCACCCCTATGTAGGGTGCGTGAAACGCACCATAACGTGAACGTTCAGTTTATCCCTACAAGTGGTGTGCTTCGCACACCCTACTGGAACAAGTGAACATTCACGCTCGCAACCACATGACCGAACCCATCGACGACACACCGAACGCAACTGCCGATCCCGGCTACAACGCGGTGCGCAAGTACCTGCTCTATACGCTGAGCCTGCCGGAACGCACGCTGCGCACAGGCGTCGGCATGGTGGGGGGCGCGGTGCGCGAGAGTTCCTCACTGTTGGTGCCACAGGCGTTTCAGAATTCGCGCACCTACTCCATGCTGGTGCGACAAATGCTCGACTACCTGGTCGAAGATATCGGCGGCGTCCGCTCCACCGCGGGTGACCAGAAATCGACCGGCGTCGAGAACTTCATCGCTCGCAAGGCGATCGGCAACTTCGCCGAAATGGCGAGCCTGGCCACGCTGCACATTTCGCCGATTACGCTGCTGGCGATCGTCAGTGATGCGGCGTACGGTTCGCGCACCTTTCTCCGCGAGCTCGCGGCGGAGCTCAAGCGCGAAGGACTTATCGATGAACAATCGACGATCGATTCGCTCGACGACTTCTTGAACGCGCTCGGCGGCGCGGCCGGTAAGACTTCGTCGGCGCTCGATACGCCGCCGCTTTCGCTGGCCGGCTTGCGCCAGACTGTCGACGAAACCCGGCAAGCCGTCGCCAAGGTCGACCCGCGACAGGTACTCCCTCAAGCCGAGCTCGAGCGGCTATGGGGCGAGATGCGCGAGCTGGCCAAACGCGAACAGGTCGGATTGCTGGAGCTATCCGGCACGATGACCTTGCACGCGCTCGACAAGCTGACGCTGGTGGGGCGCGGGGCGCTGTCGGGCCTGCGTGTCAGCGGCGGCTTGTTCAATCGCCACGTGATCGACCATTACCAGACAGCGTTGTCCGACATCCGCGCGCGTGGCGTGTATGCCACGCTGGCCGCCGTGAGCGGTCCGTATATCGAGGCGGTGTGGCACAACTATGCGCATGATCGACCGACCTGGACCGAGGACCTGGTCACCGGGCGGCTCTTCCGCCGCGCTTGGCACGGCACGTGCGCCGGCGCAGGCAAGGCCTGGTCGGCAATTCGTGGCAAACCTACCGATACAAACGCCACTTCTGACGATGACTCGTTGCGCAGACTCCGTTAGTCGCGGGACCTGTCCGGCGCGCTAGCTCGAGCGATTCCCTGACGCGTGACTGTATACGGATGCAACGTCCTACTCGCCAGCGCGCGAAGTAAACTTCGCGGCTAACATCGCGCCATCCAACTACAAGCCCCCGCTAGGCGTCCGGGCGCGTTGTGCTATCTTGTGTGAGCACACATGAGCAACACGAAACGCTTGTCGAGGATCGCCGTGATGACCGTCTCTGCCGAATCGATGTTGGTCTGGTGCCGAAAGCTTCTGGGAGTCGAGCCACGACCACCGCTTACACTCGACGACTACCTGGCCACAATCCCGCGGCTGTCCGCGCTTGACGACTTGCCCCCCGGCACGCCCGTGTTAGTGCGGGGGGACGTCGACGCCAAGCCCGGCCCTTCGATCGGCGACGGCGACATCCGACTGCGATCGATGGTCCCCACGCTCGAACATGGCCGCCAGCACGGCTGGAAGCAGATCATCCTCGGCCATATCGGGCGCAAACCCGAGGGCTCGCTGAAAGCCGTGGCGGCGCGGCTCAGCGAATTATTGAAAACGCCAGTGCCGCTGGGCACCGATTGGCTCGACGAAGCGACTCTCGAAGTGCGGCCCGAAGTCGCCCGGCAGATTGCCGACAGCCCGGCCGGCAGCGTGCTGGTGCTTGAGAACACGCGCCGCTACGACATCGAGCGCGTGCTCTGGAAGGCCAAGCCCGACGAGCTGGCGAAGCTTGCTCCGCGATTGGCCACCTTCACGAATTCGCTCGCCGCGCGCATCGCCTCGCACTACGTCAACGAGGCACTCAGCGCCGGGAGTCTCGACACCTCGACCGTGATTGCCCCCTCGGGAATGCGGCGCGCTGTACTGGGCAGTTATGTCGCTGGTGAATTCGACGGGCCCATGCGCCGCTGTCTGGCGACCGAGTTGGTGGTTTTCAGCGGGCTGAAGATCGACAAGCTCGACGATCTGCAGGCGATGATCGATCGCGGGTCGATTCGCGTGGTGATTGCCGCCGGCTCGCTGGCCATGGCGCTCAAGAAAGCCGCCGCGCAGCGCGACGGCGGCGATTTCTGCCTCGGGGTTGCCGAAGACCCAGCGTATGCCGACAAGCCCTACTACATACCCCCCGAGCGTGTCGCCCAGGCGCGGCGCATGATCGAGGCGGGGCGGCAACGTGGCGTCGAGTTCGTACTACCGATCGATTTCGTGCTTGCCAACGGCAGCGTAGCCGAAAAGCTCGGCCCCGGCGATCAGCAATTCGATGTAGGCCCGAAGACCAGCGACCTGCTTCACACGCGGATCGGCAAATTCATCGACGACGTGCGCGGGCGGAAGCCACCGGCGGTGGTCTTTTACAACGGAGTCTTCGGCATGTTTGAAGACCCGCGCTTCGAGAGCGGCACGCGTCGCTTCATGGCAGAGCTTAAGCGTTTGAAAGACGCCGGCATCGAGGTCTACATCGGCGGCGGCGAAGGTGGCACCGCGCTGGAAAAGTACGGCCAGCCCGATTGGGTGACGCATGTCTTCACAGCCGGCGGCACCGTGCTAAACGCGCTGGGGAGCGAACCAGTGCCGTACCTGGTGGCGCTGCGGCTGGCGGCGCGGCTAGACACCTGCTGAGTCAATTTGCCGCGCGACTGACGCGCGCTCCTCAGTCGCGCGCCACCTCGCGCGACTCGAACGCGTTCCTGTTGCTCAGGCCCAGCGGTCGGCATCCCCGAGGCCTAAGGCGCGCGAATTCACCTCCGCGTCACGTGGCTTGTTCGTTACGTGCCAGACAGTTCTGTGTGCAGCGTCGCACCGGCACATCGTGACGAGGCGATTCTGCCCGCGATTCCAACGATGATGGTTGTAATGACGCGGACCTCATGGCCTACGGTGCGACGTCCGTTGAGAATGCTTGACGTATATTGGCTGTGCCTAAGGCGCCGGCACCACGAACCCGGCGGCCGAGTTGCAACGTCTCTCAGCGACCGGAGCACGAGCATATGTTCCAGGGGAGCGCAGACGACCTCGACGGCGTCAACCGCCAACTTCAACAGGCCATCTACAACCATCAGGAGTGGTCCCGGGCGATCCACAGGACGCTGGTCTGCGAACTTCCCTGCGACCAGCGCGATATCGGGGAAGATGCTCATCGACAGTGCCTCTTCGGTCAGTGGTACTACGGCGATAGCAACCGTGCCTTGCGCGAGCATCCGGGCTTTGAGCCCATTGGCCAGGAACATGCGCTGATGCACCAACTGGCCCGCGAGTTGCTGCTGGCCTCCGCGGCGGGCGAATCAGTCTCCGCGATCGATTACGACCGGTTTTCCAATTCGCTCGAGCGACTGAAGCTGCAGGTGACGACGCTGCAGCGTGAACTGCAGGAGTCGACATTCAACCTCGACCCGCTAACCGGCGCGAAGAACCGCCTCGGCATGCTGACGTGCCTGAGGGAACAGCATGCGCTGGTCAAACGCCGTGCGCACCAATGCTGCATTTCGATGATGGACCTCGACCATTTCAAGGTCGTCAACGACCTGCACGGCCATCAGGCCGGCGACCAGGTACTGAGATCCGTGGCACAGTTTGCTTTGAATAGCCTGCGGCCGTACGACGCGATCTTTCGTTATGGCGGAGAGGAATTCCTTCTGAACCTTCCGCAGGCGAACCTCGAAGCGGCCCTACCAATCATCGAACGCCTCCGCGAGGGCATCGCCAGTTTGCCCATTGCCTGCGCGGGTGGCCGCGTGTTGCAAGTCACCGCGTCGTTCGGCATCGCCCAACTCGAGCCGGAATGCTGTGTCGAGGAAACGCTACTTCGGGCCGATACCGCTCTTTACGAAGCAAAGGCCAATGGCCGCAACCGCGTCCAGTGTTGGGCGGCTGCGACATCGGATCGTCGGCTCCAGTTGACGACGTAGCTTCGGCGCGCGGCATCGCTTCGCTTGGGAACAACACTCCTCGGCGCACCACCCGAGAGGTGATTCCGCCGCGGCACTCGGACCGGCAAACGCAACTCGTGCCGGCGATTACGCGATGCGCTAAGCTGACGGTCTATTCAGCCCGATTAGACGCGGTGCTATCGCGGCGCGCCGGCGCGCACACGGTTACAAAGTGCGATCAATTCGGCTAGGGCTGAGACCACGTCTGCGCTCGGGTCGTGGGTCGCCAGAGCGTTTTCGAGTCGGGCAGCGGCCGGCGTCAGCGGATCGAAGCCGTAGCTTCCCGCGGCTCCCTTAAGCTGGTGGGCGGCCCGTTCCAGCTCGCGACGTTCATCGGCATCGTACAACCGTTGCAACCGGGCCACGCGATCAGGCAACTCGTCGACAAACAGTTCGACGAGATCATCCAGCGCGCGGTCGGCTGCCAACGTGGAGTAGAGCGGTGCGGCGATTCCCCGAGGCGAATCCATGAGACCAACTCACAGTTACCTGCAACAGCGCAAGCGTAGCTCACGGACGCGGCCGGCCGGGCATCAGCTCGCCGCACGACGCCGTACCAGGCTGGCCAGATCGGGGTCGAGCACCCGCAGCCGCACGTCCTGAGCAGGATTGGCGATCTCGATGCCGGCCGCCGAGAACGACTTGTTGATAGCGGCCAACAGTTCGTGCCGCACGCGCCCCATGTGCGACACCGACGCCAAGTAAACGCGACAATAAAAGTTCAGCGTCTGATCGCCGAAGTCTTCCAACAGCGCGCTGGGGGCTGGGTCGCGCAGCACGAGCGGGTGCTCTGCCGTCGCCCGCAGGATCAACCGCTCGACCAACTCGGTGTCGGAGCCATAGGCGATGCGGATCGGAATTTGCAGCCGCACAATCTCGTCGGTGAGCGTCCAGTTAATGACTTGCCCGGTAATGAACTCCTTGTTGGGCACGATCAACTCTTTGCGGTCGCCGTCGAGAATCGTGGTCGCGCGGATGCGAATGCGCGAAACCGTGCCGCTGGTGGCGCCCACCGTGATGGTGTCTCCCACACGGATCGGCCGCTCGAACAAAATGATCAAGCCCGAGACAAAGTTGGCGAAAATCTCCTGCAAGCCGAAGCCTAAACCGACCGTGATCGCGGCCGCCAACCATTGAACCTTCGACCAGCCGATGCCGACCAGGCTGAACGCCGTCACGCAGCCGGCCACGGTGATCGCGTAGCGCGAAATCGTCGTGATCGCGTACCGGCCCGCCGCCTCGAACGGCAGCCGCTGCAGCAGCGTGATTTCGAGCAGGCCCGGCAGGTTGCGCGTGGCCAGCACGGTCATCATCACCACCACCGCGGCCAAGAGCACGTTGGCCAGCGTGATCGGCACGTGCCGCGGAATGTGGCGCGGTACCTCGACGCCGTTCTCTGTGGTCAATTCGACGACGTCGACCGTGGTCGACCAGAGTTCGAGCTTGTTGAGCACCTGCAGCGCCGGCAGCACGTCGACCCACACGGCGTACAGCCCAATCACCACCCCGCAGGCCAGCGCGCTGCGCAACAGCTTGCGGGTTTGCTGGCTGATGAGGCCGGGGTCGAGCTTCGCGAGATCGTGCGCCGGATCGCACGAGACGGGCGGCCCTTCGCGCCCTTCGCACATCGCGGCACGCTTCTGCCGCAACTGCTCGAACGCCAGGTGCCGCCGGGCCAACAATAACAGCCGCATCAAGAGCGCGTGTACCAGAATCAGCCCGCACATCAGGCTTGCCGTAGCCATCAAGCGCCACGCCAATTGCACCGCGGTGAAGTGATAACCAACCAGCGCCAAAACCGCCAAGGCGCTGGGCGCGCCGATCGCCAGGACAAACCACGAATAGCGGAGCCGCGCGAACCAGCCCTGCGGATTCTTGGCCAGAACTTCGTCGAGCACGCCGCCGCTGGGGCGCAGGGTGCGCTGCAGAAACAACGCCAGCATCGCCATGAACAACAAAAAGCCACAGCGGCCCAGCGAATCGTCCCAATCCTGGCGGCCGAGCGTTTCGATTACTTTGAGCAACAGCACCAAGGGGAGGGCGGCCACCATAAAGCGCTGCAGGTTGCGGCGAAACTCCGTCAAGCCGCGGCTCGACCAGGCGAAGTGCGCTTCGCCCAAGCCATGCGGCCGGCACACTTGCCGCGTGATTTCCAGCACGAAGAAGACACCGGCCGTTGTCAACAGACCCAGGCCCAGGCTTTCGCTGCGAGCCGCCGGTCCAAGGGCCCACAGCCGCCAGCCGAGCATCGCACACACCGCCGGCCAAAGTGCGGCGGCCAGCACGGTAAAACCGATCGCCCGCGCTGTGGGGCGAAACGACTCGGTATGAGCCCGCGCCGCCACCACGCCCAACTCGCGCAATTGCGCGCGGGCCACGCGCCGCATCCGCCACAGAAAGATAAACACCGCGGCCATCAACAGATAGATCTGCGGGACGTGCAGCACGTTTGTGACCAGTGCCTCGCCCACGCCGTACCAACCGTCGAGATCACTGAACCAGTCGAGGGCGTGACTCGCGCCAGCGAGGTGCGAAAGCGCGAGCGGCGTGGTGCTCCGCACCCAGAGCACTCGTTCGGCGATGTACTCATCGAAATCCTGGCTTTTGTCGGCCAGATTTTCGTAGGCGGCCGACAGCGCCACGAGCTCCTGCAGGTACTGGTCCTGCCCTTCGATCAGGGCGTCGACGTTCTCGCGTTCGGCGCGGCAATACTCACGCAACGCTTCTTCGAGCTGGACACGTTCGATAGCCCGTTCGCCGGGCGCGACCTCGGTGAGATGCCGCGCCACGTGCGGCTCGAGATCGCCCAAGTCGCCGCGCCGATCGTGCAGATCGAGTAGTTCGAGCTGCGCGGCGGAGATCGTCGCCGCTAGCAGCTTGACTTCGCGCCGCAACTGGCGCGGATCGGGGAGCTCCGACTGCTGTTTGTGCAATAACAGCCCCAGATTGGCGCCGTGCGTGAGTTTCGCTTTGTCTTGCAGCTTCGCGAATTCCTTGTCGAGCGCCGCCAACTGCTGCGCTTGCTTTTCGAGCAAGTGCGATGTTTGCTCGATCAGCTCGGCCAGTTGCGTGCGCTGCTGCGCCATGCGGGCATTTTCGGCCGCTAGCTTCTGCACCGCGGGATGCGCCCGAGCCGCGCGGCACAAGGCGGCCTGCGCTTTACGCGCTGATTCCGCGGCGTCGAGCCGGCGGCGCTCGTCGACCAGCTCCCGGCAGTGCTGCACCAGCCGCTGGGCCTGCGAGCGCGCCCGCGCCAGCTTGTCCTGCTCCAACGGCAACAGATCGGCCGTGGCCTCGTAGCTGAGCAGCTCCTGCCGATAGCATTCGATCTCGGCTTTGACCGCGCGCCGCTCGGCCTGCGCGAGCTCGCGGCGGGACAAGGCCAACTCGGGCGATTCGTCGGGCGATTGCGGCGCAACAAGCTGCGATTCGGCCGCGACCAGGCGTTCGTTGGCCGTAGCCGTCAGCTTGGGAATCTCAGCCCGCCGTTCCGCCCGGCGCTTGCGCTCGGAGTCGATCTGTCCCGCCGCGCTGTCGAGTTGCGAAAGCTGCGCCTGGGCGTTGGCCAACGCCTGTTCGAGTTGGCCTAACGACATTTTGACATCGAGCGCCACCGGTTGCTCGACGGGCGGTGCGGCCAGCTCTTGTTGCAGGGCCGCTTGTGTCTGCGGCGCCTGCGTCCGCTGCCGCGCGTAGTCGGCGGCCTTCAGTTCGAGCCGGTCCGACGTTTCCAGCAGCGCGAGCGCCTGCTGGTAGACATCGACCAGCTTCGCGCGGTCGTCGGCGGCGAGCCCTGCGAGCGATTCGAGTTGCTTGAGGCGCGCTTGCAGGCTCGCCTCGTTAGGGCCTTCGGCTTCTACCGCAGGACTGGCGATGCCGGGAGTCGCCCCCGCGCTCGCGGCCGCCGGCGAAGCTGCCGCTGGAGCGGGCGAGCCCGACGGCTTATCGGCGGCGCGCGCTGGCGACAGCAACGCCCACAAAACCGCCATCGCCATCAGTCGAGAAGCGCCGATCCCTCGTTTACCACGCACGACGAACTGACAATCTTGGCGGTGTTGGCGCATGACCGGCGATCCTCCTGATCTCGCTGTCGTACAAACAGCTCCGGTTTTCCTGAATGGCGGGCCGCAAAGAATAGCCGGAGCGTTCCGGCCGGTCGATGCAGGTTCCCGCGCGCCAGCATGACAGCATGGGCCGCGCGTGTGCGCGCAGAGTTGCCGGTCGGCGCCGCGGTCTTGGTGCGACTGCTACCCCGCCGTCACACGCCGTCGCGGAGCATCTCCACGGCCGCGTTGCGGCCGCAGGCTCCCATCACACCGCCCCCGGGATGCGCGGCTGCTCCGCAGAGATACAACCCCGCGATCGGCGTGCGGTAGTCGGCCCAGCCGGGCACGGGGCGCAAGCTGAACAACTGCCCCAGGCTCATCGCCCCTTGAAAAATGTTCCCCCCCGTGAGGCGGAACGTCCGCTCGAGATCGAGCGGACTGAGCACCTGGCGATGCAACACGGCGGCCGGCACGTTCGGCGCGTATTCGGCCAGTTTCGCCAGGCAGCGGTCGGCGAATGCCTCCTTGTGATCGTCCCACGATCCTTCCGCCAGCCGATACGGCGCGTACTGCACGAACATCGACAGAATGTGGCGCCCCGGCGGCGCAAGCGTGTCGTCGACGCTGGTGGCCATCGTGATTTCGAGCACCGGCTCGCGGCTGGGACGTCCCGCGCGGGCATCGTCGTAACCGCGTTCGATGTAGTCGATGCTCGGCCCGATGTGCATCGTCCCACGATGGTGCGGCATCACGCCGTTACTGGGCAGGCAGGTGAAGTTCGGTGGTTCGGCCAGCGCGAGATTGATCTTCATCGACGCTGACTGATAATCGATCCGCTCCACCGCCGCGAGAAAATCGTCGGGCAACTCGCGCCGCTCGACAAACCGCTCGAATGTCCAGCGCGGGTCGATGCTCGACGCCACGGCCGGCGCCTCGATCACCGTGCCGTCGGTCAGTGCCACGCCTCGCGCGCGGCGTCCTTCGACGAGGATGCGGGCGACCTCGACCTCGCGACGCACCTCAACTCCCAGATCACGCCCGGCATCCGCCAGTGCCGTCGCCAGGCGCCCCATGCCCCCTTGCACGTAGCCCCAGACGCCGCGCGCCCCGCCGGCTTCGCCCATCACGTGGTGCAACAGCACGTAGGCGCTGCCGGGAGTCGACGGGGCGGCAAACGCGCCGATGATCGCGTCGGTTGCCAGCGTGGCCCGCAGTGCCTCCGATTCGAACCAGCGTTCGAGGATCGTCCGCGCGGGACCGACAAGGAGTTCGAGTGCCTCGGGAAGCTCGGCGCCCAGTTTGCCCAACGCCTGGTACAAGCCGTAGCCGAGCCGGGTGTCGCGCAGTCGCTTGCGCCAGCCGCGACGACGCCATCTGTCGGGAAGCGGTAACAAATCGGGGGCCGGCTGGCTGAGTGCCGGCTCCAGTGCGCGGGCCACCCGTTCGAGCAGCGCTTCATAGCGCGGATACGCCTCGGCGTCGCGGACGCTGAACTTGGATATTTCACGCTGATTAAGTGCGGAGTCTGGACCCAAGGTCAGGCTGCGGCCATCCGGCAGCGGCGTGAACGACGACGGATTCCGCGGCAACACCCGCAACCCATAGTCGTCCAGCCGCAGGTCGCGTGTGATTTCGGGCAGCAGCAGGCTGATCACATACGCCGCGGTCGAAACCCGATACCCAGGCCAGAGCTCTTCGGTCGTCGCGCACCCCCCGAGCACGCCCCGTCGCTCAAGCACTAGCACGCGGCGTCCAGCGCGAGCGAGGTAGGCCGCGGCCACCAGCCCGTTATGGCCACCCCCAATTACGATCGCGTCGTATTTGTGCTGCCGATTCATGGGTCTGTTCGCCAAAGTCGATGGCCGGCGGGGGTTGCCAACCCGGCGAATTCTGCCCCTGTCGAGGTGTATTGCCTATCCATCGCCCGGCCGGCCCCTCGGACATCAGCCGTTTGGCGGCGGCTGTAACGCCCGGCACCGTCGTCCGCTTAGTACCGATAGAGGAAGCGTCAGGAATCGCTAATCGGGGCGTAACAACGGGTGAACACTTTCGCACGCGGGGAGCCTGCCATGCCGGACGGAACACGAAAACGCCGCCATAGCCCCAACCGTGCTCAGCGAACCTGGTACGCGATGCACCGGGCACAACGGTTTCAACGCCGATTCGGATTGTGCTAAACGGTTCGTGGGCGGCAATCCTTTCTGGGCGATCGGCGCAAGAAAGAAGCGTGCCGAGCGCGGCCGACTGAGAAACCACCTCAGCCAGCGGCACTCGACACGCTCGTACGTGCGAGTCGTCTTCGTTTCCTGCTAATCCTTCAGCGATCGGGCACGGGGAGTTGCCGACCGTGCTCTCTTTAGCTCCCTAGCGGGCCCGGCGCCGCCAATGTCGCCGCAGCACGGGGATCGCGCCCACAATGCCCAAGCCCAGCAGCACGATCGAGCCTGGCTCGGGCACGCTGATCCCGGTGAGCACCAGTTCGCCCGCGACGATCGCATTGAGCGTGGCCCCCAGCGTCGAATTCCCCACGTCGTAGAGGGGAACGGTCATCGCCAGCGGAATCGTCAGCGTGACGAGTTGGTTTTCCGGCGGTCCGGGGCCCAGCGCGATCTTGCCGATCGAACCCGGCGGCAAATTAACGCTAAACAGGTTCGGCAAGAAATTGATCGTGTCGCTCCCCAGGAAGCTGAGATAACCCGCCGAACTGTAGCTGAACGTTCCGCCGCTGAGGTCGAGTTCCAAGCCGCTGAAGTCGTAATCGGCGCTCCCGACGACCGGGCTGATCGCGGGGTACGGTCCGCCGGGAACGATGTCGACGTGCGGCGCCTTCAGATCGAGCGTGACGCTGCCGCCGCCAACAAAGGGAATCACTGGTCCGTTCAGCGTTTTGCTGATGTCGGTGAAGTTGAATCCGCCACCAAAATTCTCCAGCGTGCCGGGCGTGCCGGGTAACGATCCGGCGATGCCGACCTTGCCCAAGTAGCCGGTCGTGGCCGGTGGTATCGTGGCGAATCCCGGAGCGGCCCCGCTGAGCGTGGCGCTTAGCGATGGAGAATCGACCACGATTGGCGGCAACAGCGGCACCGCCGCGGAGAGTTGCAGCTTGATCGAGAATGAACTGAGGCCAGAATCAACCGCCAGATTGAGTGGGCCGGCCTGAGTCGATGTGCCCGTGACCAGCAAAGCGGCCACGGCCAGCGCCGCGAAACTCGCGCGGCTCGTAGATCGCGCAGCATGTGCGCCCCGGATAACGAAACTGCGAAAGGTCATCACTGGCATCTCTCCTGTTCTTGAATTGCTGCGGCCGCGCTGCCGAGGCAACGCTGACCGCGAAGACGACTACAACACCGCGACGTTGCGGTCGTCGTGACCGCCCGTGGGCAGGCGGCCCGGAGAATGCCGTTGACGATGAACTGAAAAAGATCGCTTCGAGCTTGCCAGGAGCAGGACCAAGTCAGTGGTCGAGTCAGGACGGCAACCAAGTGCTTCGCTCGTTTCGTCCGCGGGCGCTAAGTTTCGCGCAACGCGAAAGTGGTCGCGCGCTCAAAGTCGCGAGGGCGAAGCGCGACGCAACCTGGTTCTGTCTGGCCAATGCGTCGCGAGTTGCTGCCTGAAACGGCCGCGGAGATTGATCGTTCGACGTGGCTACCTGATGCTGGCTACAGCGCGGCTTCCAGGCTTGCTGAAAGCAATGCACGGCGTTTAGTGCAGTTCGTCCGCGGCGCTCGTCTCAGTCGACCAGCGCGAAGCCAGATCATTCGACGTCGAAGTCGAAGCGGCTTTTCAGCTCACCGTCACTAGCGTTCCCAAGGCAGCTTGCGAGATGGTGTCCCGCTGCTATAGCGGTAGAACTCACCTGTCGACCATTAGGCTAGTCGGATTGACGGCCTTAGCAAGGAAAAAAACTGAAATTCCTTATCTGTTATGCACTTAGCGCACCTCAATACTGGCTATTCTTCACCTTGCAAGGCCCGACTTCACCTGCCTCGCGCAGCGCAAGACGTTGGGCCATTGTCGAATAGCATCGCGGCTGAATCTCGATGCGCAAACTGGCACATCTGTCGTTGCTTCGACAAGGAACTGCCGTCCGCACCTGCAACTTCAACGCGGCTTATCAACCCAGGCTCGCATCCGCCCCGGGTCGTTGGTGATGATGCCGTCGACGCCCGCTTCGATCAGGCCCTGTGCTTCGCGTCGGTCATCGACCGTGTATGCCCACACTCGGTAACCTTCTTTATGCAGTAGTTCGATCGCGGCGCGATCGAGATGGTCATGGTGCCAGCCGACGACTTTAGCGCCGGTGCGGGCAAGGCCTGCCAGTCGCTCGGGCGTCAGCTCCTTTGAGCCCAAGGCGCCGAGCGTCAACTGCGGCGCCAAACGGTGACAGTCGGCCAGAAAGTCCCAATCGAACGACTGTACGACGACATGTGGCACGAGCGCTTTGCGTTCGAGCAGCGCCACGCACGTCTTGGCGTCCCCCGCCTTGCGCTCGATGAGCGTAACCGCGCGGCGCTGAACAAGGTCGAGCGACTCTTCGAGTGTGGGGAGCCGCGTACCGGCAAAGCGAGCGCCGAACCAGAGCCCGGCGTCGAGCTTCAAGAGTTCGGCCAGCGGCTTGCGGTCGACATGAAGATCGTGGCCGCCAAACAGGTCGCGCGCGTCGGTCGTGCGATCGAGCGTTTCGTCGTGAATCACCAGCGGAACGCCGTCCGCCGTATGGTGGTAGTCCAGCTCAACGAGATCGCTATTGGAGTTTAGCGCCGCCTCGAACGCCGGCAGCGTGTTCTCCGGAGCGGCAATGCTGGCCCCGCGATGAGCGATCACCAACACGCGCGGCTCTGCGATCAAATCGGCGGCGCGGGTCTGGGCGACCGCGGGAGCCTCGGTCGTGGGAGCCTCGGCCACTGCAGGCTCTGCGGCGCTCGCCGTAGCGAGGGCCAGCACGCACCAGCTTGCCGCATACAGCCCGCACCATCCGCCAGTGGCCGACAAACGTCCGCGCTGCGCGGTCGCCCCGGGCGACATGGCTAGTTCTCCATCACCTCGGCCTCTTTGTGCGAAGCCAGTTCGGAGACCTGGTTTTCGTACGACTTGGTGAGCTCCTGAATCTGCTCCTTGACCTGGTCGCGCTCGTCCTCCGTGAGAACCTTGTCCTTCTGCTCCTGATCGGCGAGCTTGTTGCCGTCGCGTCGGACGTTGCGGATCGCCACTTTGGCCTCTTCAGTCAATTCCTTGATGCGGGCAACGAGCTTGCGGCGCGTCTCGGTCGATAACGGCGGCACGTTGATCCGCACCACGCGGCCATCGTTGAGCGGCGTGAAGCCCAGGTCGCTTGCCAGGATTCCTTTTTCGATGTCCTTGAGCGTGCCGGGGTCGAACGGTCGTATGACTATCTGATTGCCCTCGGGCGAAACCCCGACCGAAGCCAGTTGTTTGAGCGGCGTGGGCGAGCCGTAGGCGGTCACGCGCACCGAATCGACCAGGCCCGGGTTCGCGCGACCCGTGCGCACGCCGACCAGCGCCTGCTTGAGCACGGCGGCGGCCTTCTCCATCCGCTCTTCGACGTCGAGCAGAATATCGTCGGCGCTCATGAAGTGCTCCCCTCCGAAAACGCCGCGCTGCGCTCGCGGCTGCTGATGAGCGTCCCCAAACGCTCCCCCTGCACGGCCCGCTCGATATTGCCCACCTTCAGATAGTTGAAAACGACAATCGGCATATCGTGCTCCATGCATTGCGCGATGGCTGTGGGGTCCATCACGCGCAAGTTCTGCTGCTGCACCTGGTGGTAAGTCAGCTCGCTGTACAGCACGGCGTGCGCGTTCTTTTCCGGATCGTCGCTGTAGACGCCGTCGACGCGCGTGGCTTTCAAGAGTACGTCGGCTTCGAGCTCCAGCGCCCGCTGCGCCGCCGCCGTATCGGTTGTGACGAACGGACTGCCGGTACCGGCGGCCAAGAGCACGATCCGCCCTTTTTCGAGATGCCGGCGGGCCCGGCGGCGGATGTACGGCTCGGCAACCGCCTCCATGCGAATGGCCGTGAGCAGCCGCGTTTGGCAGCCCAGCGATTCGAGCGCGTCTTGCAAGGCCAGGCCATTCATCACCGTGGCCAGCATCCCCATGTAGTGCGCCGTGGCTTCCTCGATACCCGCGTTGCCCGAAGTGAACTGTGCGCCGCGGAGGATGTTGCCGCCCCCCATGACGATCGCGATCTGCACGCCGCGCCCGGCGGCTCGCGAAGTTTGCTCGGCCAGATGCACGACCTCGTCCATGCTGATGCCGCGTTCGCCGGCGCGGCAAAAGCTCTGGCCCGACACTTTCAGCACCACGCGACGTGTTCGCGTGCCATATTTCTCGCGGAGTTGGGCATTCATGTCAGTTCCTTGCGCTTGAGCCCGGCATGGGCACCGGGCAGAGCGTGGCGACCGCGCGCGTTCTAGATCGCGCACTTATTCCTTGCCGAGCCGCCAGTAGACGAACTTTTTCACGGTCACGCCGTTTTCCTTGGCCAACGCGCCGACCGTCTTGGCTTCGTCCTTGATGAATGGCTGTTCGGTCAGCACCAACTCGGCGAAAAAGTTCCGCAGCCGACCCTCGACCATCTTGGCGATGATGTTCTCGGGCTTGCCTTCCTTGCGGGCGGCCTCGGAGAGGATCTCGCGCTCCTTGCGCACCAACTCGGGATCGAGATCGTCCTTGGTGACCGCCTTGGGATTCTTGGCGGCGATATGCATGGCGATATCCTTGGCGACCTGCGGTTCGATCGATTTGCCGCCGGTGGCCGCCAGCTCAACCAGCACGCCATACTCGCCTGTGTGATGGGCATAGGCGCCCGCCGGAGCAAGCACGCGCGCCATGCGGCCAACGTTAAACACTTCGCGAATTCGGTTGCTGAGCTCGTCCTTCTGATCGGCCAGCGTTTGCTTGGGGTTCGACGGCGAAGGCTGTTTGAGCAGCTCCTCGGCCGTGTTGGCGCCGGGACCCGTCGCCAGTTGTTGTGCCAGGTCGGTGGCCAGCCGCACGAAATCCTCGTTCGACACGACCGGCGCGCTTTCGCAGCGCAGCTCGACCATCGCGCCGACCCCCTTGGCCAGGTCGGTGAAGACCCCCATACGGCCAAAGTCGGTGCCGCGATCGGCCCGAGCCGCCATTGTCTTCTTCCCTTTTTCGCGCAGGTACTTGATGGCCGCATCCTGATCGCCGCCGCTTTCGAGCAGCGCTTGCTTGCACTCCATCATGGGCAGGCCCGTCTGATCGCGCAGGGCCTTGACCGCCGATGCAGAAATCTCAACCACGGTGACTTCTCCGCGACATAGAACTGCTGCTAACCCAACCGCGTAACACGGCCAACGCCACCAGGCTCGCGACCGCAACCAGAACACGGCGACCAAAACACCGCGCGGGCAAAGTTATCATGGCCGCGACAAGTGCGACAAACGCCCAACCTTGGCGGCACCATGCCGGCCCGCGCCGAGAGTGCCGCGGCCCAGCCGCGAGTTTCCGCCGCGCGGCCGATCGATCGATGCCGCGCTAATCCTTGGCGGGCTCGCCGTCTTTGCCGACCGAGGCAACCGAAGCCGCCGAGGCCGTGCCTTCGAGCACCGCGTCGGCTAACTGACGAAGCACCAACTCGATCGAACGCACGCTGTCGTCGTTGCCCGGAATCGGCAGATCGATCTCGTCCGGATCGCTATCGGTGTCGATCAAAGCCAGCGTCTTGATCCCCAGCCGGCGCGCTTCCTTCACCGCGTTGTGCTCCTTGCGGGGGTCGACCACCACCAGGCACTCCGGCAGCCGATTCAGCAGGCGGATGCCGTTCAGGTTGCGCGACATCTTGCGATACTCGCGCTTCAGCGTCGACTGCATCTTTTTCGAATAGGTGTTCATGTCATCGCTGGGAATCAGCTTGTCGAGCTCTTCCAAGCGCGTAAGCCGGCTGCGAATCGTGCGGAAGTTGGTCAGCGTCCCCCCCAGCCAGCGCTCGCTGACATACGGCATGCGGCAGCGCTGCGCTTCGCGCTCGATCGTTTCGGCCGCCTGCTTCTTGGTGCCCACGAACAGCACCAGACTGCCGTGCGAAACGATGCTCGTGAGATACTTCCGCGCCCGGATCAAGCCGCGGATCGTCTCGCGCACATCGATGATGTGGATGAGGTTCCGCCGGGCATAAATATAGGGGCGCATCTTCGGGTTCCACCGGCTCGCCCGATGGCCGAAGTGCACGCCTGCCTCGATCAACTCCTTAACAAGCACGGTCGACAAGACTCGAAACTCCTGGCTGGATTGTCGCGGCGGCAGGCCCAGGCCCGCCACCAAGTCGGTAGCATCCGCGTCGTATCTCGGGGGGTGACCGCCCGGCGAAAACCGCTAGCGCCAATGCGCACGATTCGGAGATCGCACCGCCGGCGCCGCCTCAGATCGATCGCTCACCCGGGCGACCGTGGTGCGGCCGGCTCCCTGCTGGGAAGCACGTAAATCTAACGGCACCCCCTACTAGCGTCAACCACGCCATCACCCAGTAGCGGGCCATTACCAACGACCTCACCACCGTTACCGCGCTTTTGCGCGCAGGCGCCGGCGTCACACCTCAACGCCATCTGGGGCACGCAAAACCGCGCGACATTGCTTGACCTTCGCCAGGAAACCATGAATACTTAAATAGTTTCCTACGTGCTGCTACGCGCCGAGCCGCCAAATGGCCCGCAAATCACCCACCCAACCGCCAAAAACCGCCGATCCCACCGCCGTTCCGCGCATCGTCGCCGCCGCCCGGCAACATTTTCTCGCCCACGGCATTCGCAGCGTCACCATGGACGATCTCGCGGGCGAGCTCGGCATGAGCAAGAAGACCCTCTACGCCTGCTTCCCCAGCAAAGAGGCCCTGCTGGGCGCGGTCATCGACAACAAATTCCAAGAGATGCGCCGCGAGTTCGAGCAGATCACCACGAATGAAGCAGTCCCCTACTCCGACGCGATCGGCCAGCTCCTGGCCTGTATGCAGCGCCATGCTTCCGAGATTCAGCCGGCCATGCTCCGCGATCTGCGGCTGGTGAATCCCGACATCTTCACACGAGTCGAGTCGCTACGAGCGCAACTGCTTCAGGACAACTTCGGGCGCATCTTCGCCCGCGGTCAACAGGCCGGCATGATCCGCACCGACATCTCGGTGGCACTGATGGTCCGCATCTTGTTGGCCGCCGTGCAGGGCATTATGAACCCGACCGGCATCATCGCCTTGCAGATCACACCGCAGCAGGGGATCTCGGCGATCGTCTCGGTCGTTCTCAACGGCATCGTCGTCCATCCGGGGGGCAAAGAGCAATGAACGGCATGTTGCGGTGGCGCTGGATTTGTCTGTTCGGGCTGCTGGCCTTCGTCCCAGGGCTGGCGAGCTGCCAAAAAAAGTCCACCGATCGCGTGCAAGGTTACGTCGAAGGCGAGTTCGTTTACGTCGCGTCCCCCGCCTCGGGCGCACTCAACGAGCTCAACGTGCGGCGCGGCGATCAGGCGACCGCCGGCGAGCCGCTTTTCGCGCTCGACGATGCCGACGAGCGCGCTGCCCGCGACGAAGCCGTCGCCCGGCTGGCCGAAGCCCGCGCCACATTAGCCGACCTGACCAAGGGCAAACGCCCCTCCGAAATCGACTCGCTCACCGCCCAGATCGAACAAGTGCGCGTGGCTTTGGCGCTCTCGCTTAGCGAGCTGGAGCGCCACGAGAAACTGATCGCCTCGCGCGCCGCCTCGATCGAAGAGGTCGAGCGCCTCCGCGCCAAAGCCGATCAGGATCGCAAGCGAATCGAGCAGCTCGAAGCCGAGCTCACGACCGCGCAGCTCGGCGCCCGCAGCGATCAAATCGCCGCGGCCGAGTCGCTCATCCGCGCGCTCGAAGCGGCGCTGGCCAAGGCCCAGTGGCAACTGGCGCAAACACGCCAACTCGCGCCCCAGTCGGGCCTCGTTTTCGACACGCTGTATCGAAAAGGGGAATGGGTCACCGCGGGCAAGCCCGTCGTCATCTTGCTGCCGCCGGAGAACATCAAAGTGCGGGCCTTCGTCCCCGAGCAGCGCGTCGGCGCCCTGAAACTTGGCGACGCCGTGCAAGTCGTGGCCGACGGTGTCGCCGAGCCGTTCGCCGGCAAGCTGAGCTTCATTTCGCCGAAGGCCGAGTACACCCCTCCGGTGATCTACAGCCAGGAAAATCGCAGCAAGCTCGTCTTTCTGGTCGAAATCGGTTTCACGCCCGACGTGGCCGCGCGGTTGCACCCCGGCCAGCCGGTCGACGTCATCCTGGGATCGCGCCCATGAACGACACGCTGGCGATCGACGTGGCCGGCATGACCAAGCGCTTCGGCAAGCGCGTGGCCGTCGACCACATCGACTTGCAGGTGCGCACCGGCGAAATCTGCGGCTTTCTCGGCCCCAACGGCAGTGGCAAAACCACCTTCCTGCGCATGCTCTGCGGGCTGTTGCGGCCCGACGATGGCCACGGCACCTGCCTGGGCTTCGACGTCATCCGCCAAAGTGCCGAGATCAAACGGCAAGTCGGCTACATGACCCAGAAGTTCACGTTCTGGGAAGATCTGAGCATCGCCGAAAACCTCGACTTCGCGGCGCGCATGTACGCGATTCCCGATCGCCGCGCCGCGGTGCAAGCGAGTTTGGAACGCCTCGGGCTCACAGCTCGCAAAACGCAATTGGCCGGCGAATTATCCGGCGGTTGGAAACAGCGCCTGGCGTTGGCGGCTTGTTTGATTCACGAGCCACGGCTGCTCTTGCTCGACGAGCCGACCGCCGGCGTCGATCCCAAGGCGCGGCGCGAATTCTGGTCCGAAATTCACCAGCTCGCCGGCGAAGGGCTCACGGTCCTCGTCACCACGCATTACATGGACGAAGCCGAACGCTGCCACCGCCTGGCCTATATCCTTAACGGCCGGCTGCTCACGCACGGCACGGTCGCCGAAGTGATCGCCCAGGCCCGACTGGCCACCTGGCAAATTCGCGGCCCGAACCTGGTCGCTCTCGGCCAGCGCCTCGCCGGCCTGCCGGGCGTCGACCAGGTGGCAGCCTTCGGCAACGCGCTGCACGTCAGCGGCGACGACCCTCAACTACTCGAGGCCGCGCTGGCCCCCTTGCTCAACGAAGGGCTCGAAATGCAGCGCATCGACCCCGGCCTGGAAGACGTCTTCATTCACCTCACCCAGCGCGCCGCGCAACAGGTCTCAGTATGAATGCGATCGAACGCTTTGCCCAGGGACCGTCTCGGGACTGTTCCCCTCGACCTGCGAACAACCTCGACTCGGGTGCCACTTCCCTGAAAGAGATGCTCCTGTCAAGGGCTTGGCGGCGCGCAGACTCTTCCTTGGCCCTTCGGC
>JAIESQ010000031.1 GCA_019745975.1 Pirellulales bacterium | reverse complement strand
CCGACAAAACGCCGAAGGATTTCGAGTTTTTTTGCGCCCGCTGCCTTCCCAAGCCGCCCGACTATGCTTGATTGAGGTCTAGCAAGCGCCGGTGAGACCTCAGATTTGACCTCCTGGGCTCGCGGCTGCGAGGCTCGCTGAATATCAGCCGTCTTCCGGGTCGCCTTCAAAGCGCGGGGCTGTAATGAGGGCTGGCGCCCTGATTTGACGCGGACCGCGTCAGTCGTCTCACTACTGAGGCCGAGATCGCGAGGACAGCGGCGCGATCGCTGCGACCGGCATAGTCGTCTCACGCGTCATATTCTACCCCACCCCTACAATCGGGCTGTTCCACGCGTCGAATCGCGAGTCTTGTACACTACCCGCGAGTTTTCCTGCTCGCGAGCCCTACGGATTCGTGCAGCTTATTGGTATTTGCTGCACGAATCCCGCATTTAACACGCGAACCTCGCGCGAGGGGGCCGCGAGGTTCGATAGGTGAGCGAAGCATTGCGTTGCTAAACAACACGGCGCAAACATCTTGTAACCGCCATCACGCGATCGCAGTCATTAGGCTGCGAAGCGAGCGATGCGCGGGTATCGCCGCGCTTTCATCCCGGCTGGGAATAGGTGCGCGTTTGGGCGAGCCAGATATTTCAGGATATCGTTAAGGGTCTGCCAATAATTATCCCGCGTGCCAACGCGAGCCCTGAACCCCGCATCGTCATTCCGCTCTACCAGCATCTTGAATACATGGCCATAGTCGGCGCGATCGACTCCGCGCTTGGCCAGGATGCTCTCGATTGCTTCGCGGTCGGACTGCTCAATCGTTCTCATGACATTCTCCCCTGAAATAATGTACGGAACTACAACTACTCAATCGTATTTTATTTTGGGCAGATGTCAACCAAAAATTTAGTCGTAAGTTATTACGCTAGCCCAACTTATGCCTAAGCTGGTGAAATGATTTCGCAGTCGATACAACCATTGCAACCATTGCAACCATCACAACCAGACCCTCTAACCAAACCCTTTAACCGGACGGAAAAACGGCTACAAAACCGTAGGCTTCGCTCATCCTGGTGGGTCAGGACTAGGGTTACTCGGCGCCTAATAGGATAGATATATGGCTATGAGATTGCAGTGGTTGATCGTCTCGGAGATCAGCACAAAAAACCGACAAAATGAAAACCGAAACGGCATTTCAGGCGTACGATGGACATGTCATCGAGCATTCAAGCGATCGATCCAGCCACGAGACAGGTACTGCACGCCTTTCCCTCAGTGGCTGCCGCCGAGAGAGCCGGCTTCTGCCGGAGACTCATTCACCAGTGCCTCAGTGGCAGACAGACGAAGCACCAGAGTCTCTTATGGCGTCGTGCGACGCCCAGGGGCATGCCGTATGGTATTGAGGCGTTCGATCAGCAGGGCTTGACCGTGCATGTCTTCTCGTCAATCAGGGAGGCCACCAAGGCAGGCTACATCCAGAGCTGCATAACAGAGTGCCTCGGTGGCCGTCGTCGCACCCATCGAAAGCTGAAGTGGCGGCTAGCAGATGAGGCTTCCCGTCGTCGTTTGCTAATAGCGCGAAAAGTGAGAGTCAATTCGCGATAAGTGAGCGGATTCGATTGACCTCGATCGTCTCGTTTATCGCAAAATGAATCTCATTCCGCGCAAAATACATCACACTTTTCACGCGATCTCCGCGTCGATAAGCGCCGCAGGTGGGCGCCCAAGCGCTTGAATGGGATGGCGAGCCCACCCGCTAGAGGGGGCAAACCAGTACAGGATTGCTCGCCTAGTACAGGCTTTTTCAGGGTGTACTGCCTCTGTTGGAATCTCCACTGGAAGCCCTAAATCAATAGCTACTAGTAATTTATTGTTTTGAGAGAGAGAGTCTCAAGCACTAAAATAGTACATAGTACAGCAGTACATAGGGTTGACTTAACTGTATAGCGCACTGTGATTACGCTTCTATATAGGGAAATGCGATCAACCAAATCGACCCTAAAACTGTACTGCCCACGTAATTCCCTTCCCACCAACGACATATCGCGAATCTCTACAATCGCGACCAGTACACCCTCTGTACTGCCCAGTAATTCCGTCCGGACGCGGCGTGCGGAATGCGCCATGTTTAAGGAGGAACAATGCGCACGTCCGAAATCCAGTTTCTACTAGACTCGGCGCCCCGACTCTCGGCCGCTGACCTCGCGGCACTACTTGCTCGCCACCGAGCAGGTGATGCATCAGCCGCTCGCGAACTGCGAGACGGCCTCGTGCATCTCGTCTATAAGGCGCTCATGCGCCACCGTGGCCGCGACAAAGATCATCGCCTTTCCGAGTTGTACGACCTGCTCAGAGAGGCCGTCGATCGGCTGGCGCGAAACAATCTGCCCAGCGAGAATGTCGTCGGTTACGTAGTGGGCTTCCTGGAGCGTGGCCACGACCCGAAGAGCTTCCGCCCTCTAGATCGCATCTACGATCACGCGGACTCGTCACGATGGGAACCCGATCCCCAGCCCACGGTGAGCGCCCTCGAAGACCCAGGTGTTCGCCTTCCGCAGGTAACTCCGTCCGGCAGCCCTTATCGGCGACCGAGCAAATACGACGTTTTGGACCCCAGCGACGAGGCCGCTGAGAACGAGGCTGTCGAGATCGAGGCTGCCGAGCGTAGGGCCGAGCACGACCGCCTGCGGCCTTTCGCGAGAAACAACACCGAGCGTGCCGTGCTGAGCGTGAGTTGCGGTGGTGACCTTACCGACGACCTTCGTGGTCTGACGCATGCTCAGGCGCGCCGCATTCTTGAGCGCCTTCGGCGCCGCGCCGCTTAGCTGCTGGTCCTTGGCCAACAGTTCTCTCCCTCGCTAGGTAGTTCCGCTCATGTTATGTACGCGCTGCTCGAATCCCGTCGAAGGCGCGTATCAATCCAATAGTCACACGCTCTGCGAGGACTGCACGGTTACCACGAGACACCGATTCTGGCCACCTGGCATTCCCCGACGAGTAGCGCTCCGAGGCCCGAGCGAATTCGAGCAAATCAGCGCACGCAAGCGCTCCCAAGAATTTCAGAAGCAATGGAAGAAGCTAAGAGATGGAAAGATTCTCTAACGACGCAGCCACAGTCATCGATCAGGTGGGTGGCATCGACGACGACGACACCACGGTTGACGTGGCGAGCGCCACGGGGTTCCCCACGTTGGCCCAGTACCGCATTCGCATCGACGACGAGATCATCCTCGTCACTAGCGGTGCCGGCACGACCACCTGGACGATCTCCCGAGGCGAGGAAGGCACCGTCGCGGCCAGTCACTCAGACGGGGCGGCGATCACGCACGTCCTAACGGCGGGGGCTCTCCGCCAGTTCAAGACCGACCTCGGCTTCGGCTTCGTCGAGCCCGATGTCGGCGACTTTACATTCGTCAATCAGGGTTCAGCGGTCGCCTTCAATTCAAACGGGCGACTCATCCTCGATGGACCAGTGGTTGCTGGCGAGAACGTCCGTATCCTCAAGAAGGTCGCGCCGTCGGCACCCTTCACAATAACCGCTGCGTTTCGCCGCTTGCTCAATCCTGTGAGCGCCCGTCAATGGTGCGGTCTCTGTTTTCGTAATAGCAGTTCCGGCAAGCTAGCGTGTCTTGCTTTTAACGCGGCTGCGACCGACTCGCTGTTCACGACAGTCAGCACGTATCTCTTCACCGATCCGCAAGCGTTCGATTCGATGCCATTCGCGCGATCGCCATTGATTGGGTCAACGAACCTGATCTGGGCCAAGATCGAAGACGACAACACCAACCGCAAATACTATGTGAGCCTCGACGGTACAAACTGGCGACTCGTATTCAGCGAGGGTCGCACCACCTTCTTGACCGCCGACGAGGTCGGATTGTGTCTGGCGCCACACGGCAGCGGTGGCGAGTTCGGTGCTCAGATGATCCTACACAGTTGGGAAGAGGCTTAAGGAATTACCCTCGGCTGGCGTTGGGAGGTTTACCATCTCCGGTCGGTCAAGCGTCGGTGCGTCTACACCGGCGGAGCCCGTCGTACTCTGACCAGTTGGCGCGTTGGCTCGGGAGCGACACTCCGTGGATTCTGTGTCGCTCCCTATCGTACAGCCGCCGGCAAGTCTCGTTGACTCGTTGGTGGCCCAGAGGTTGCTGAAGGTCAGTTCGGCGATCTCGGGGCGGCCGTTTGTTTGTCATTGGCGGCTCGCCCCTCCGAATCACTCAGTCAGCCTTGGAGTTGCACCATGAACCCGTACCGCGCGATCCTACGCGAATTCCCTGACACCCGATCGAACGATTCGCATTGGTGTTGCTTGCTTTTGTCCGTGCTTGCCGACCTTGAAGATGTCAATCCAAGCGCCTCAACGTACGGGAACCCCTGGCGGGAAGTGTTGCACCGTCTGGGGAACTACTCCGGATTCGCGCTTCAGCGGATGACGGAACTATTCGGCGCGAGGGTCAACTGACGATAGGTCGGGACATCGCAAAAGCGAAGCAAATCGCGGCCAAGCAAGCCGCCGCAAGCGAAGCTGCGCGCCGACTCGCGCTTCAACTCAATGCCACCAAACCCGTGTAGCAACAGAAATGAACAAGGCAACAAGACGCAAAAAGTCTGCTGCAAAACGCGCTGCCAAGCTTCACCGTGAGCACATCCGCGCAGCCTTCACACCTACTGCGCCCAGCGAAAGAAAGTCCAATGGCGACACCCCGAGTGACACCCGTTCGTAATTCTGATGGCTCAATTGCGAGCTACGAGCAACGCAAGCGGATGCGGCAGGCTGCTGACCGCGAGCGGCGAGCCGTTGAGCGCCAAGTCGCGCAAGAGGCAAAGCGTGAGGCCGAATTGAACCCGCCACCCAAACCGCTGCCCTTCCATGAGCGCCAGGCGCTTCGCAAGGCAGAGGATCAAGGCCGCAAAGATGCTGCTGACAAGGCCGCCGCTGAAGCGGCCGAAGCCGCTACCATCGCGGGGCCGGTCAATCCGTATCGCCTGCGATACCAGGAAATCGAGTCGCACTTTTGGCACAACGCGAGTCAGAAGCAGAGTCGTCTCCAACATTTCAATGCGCTTGCTGACGCTTGGGACCAAGAGCAAGCTGCAATCTCGGCGGCTGCGGAACATCAAGTCGCCATTGACAATGACCCCCAGGTAAAGACGGCTCGCGACTATGTCGCCGGTTTGGTGAAGCTCGCGCCTGACGAATTCAAGACCGAGGCCGCAGAGATTCAGGGCATCGCGCTCGCGGGCGACTCGCAACTTGCGTGGTCGCGCATGCGCGATCTCGAATCACGAATATGGAAGCATCAAGACCGCATCGCGGCTGAGAAACGCGCTAGCAAGGCCGCGACCGATGCCGAGTTTATCGACGCCGCAACGCAGGCTGAAGAGTCGCGCGAGCGATTCGAGCATGCGCAAGAAATGGCTGGCGAATAATATCCGAAGAGATTCGCCAGGTTTTCGGCTTCGATGCGGCCCAAGCACTTGCCACATTGAGCCAGTTAGATAGTGCGTTTGCGAAGTTCTCGCAGACCGTCAACTAGTCGGCCGCATCGTTCAACAACTTCAATAGCGCTGCGCGCGTTGTCGATGGGCTTGCGAGCATTGTGAGTCAGGCAAATGCGGCGGCGCAGGCACTTGGCAAACTGCATGGCGTCAAGTCACCAGCGGTTGCCGCAACAGTCAATACTCAGTCGCTTTCGTCTGGACAGGCCGCTGCTGCGTCCATCAGCAATCAGTTAAGCCAGACCACTGCCCAGGTCGCGACCGCAGCGGGCGCCTTCAACAACCTCGGCAACCAAGCTACCAATGCTCTGACCCGTAGCTCGCGGTCGGCCAGCAACTTTGCGCTGAGCCTGGAGACGATCACACGGGTCATTGGCACCCAGGTAATCGTCCGTGCGCTAAACTCGATCCGTTCAGCGGTTGAAGACTCGTTCCAAGGCTTTATCGATTTCAATCGAGCCCTGGCCGAGATTCAGACGATCTCGCCGGATTCACTCGAAAACCTCGGCAGCGAGGTCCGCCAGCTCTCCGACGCCTTCAATGCGCCGATCCTGGATGTGGCGCGCGCCAAGTACGAAATCTTATCGAACGGCTTCGAGACCACGGCCGAATCGTCCCAAGTTCTCGTCGCTGCGCTCAAGTTGAGCAAAGTCGGCCTGTCCGATGTCGGCTAGGCGGCCGACCTAATCAGCACGACCCTGAACGCTTACGGCAAGACTGCGAGCGAAGCCGAAACGATCTCGGCGAAGCTGTTCAAGACAATCGAATTAGGCAGAGTCAAAGCCTCCGAGTTGGCGAGCGCCTTTGGTCGTGTCGCTCCAGTTGCAGCAGAGATCGGTGCCACCGAAGACGAGATGCTGGCCGCATTTTCGAGTATCACAATCGGTGGTGTGAACGCCAGCGAAGCTGCAACTCAGATTCGCGCTAGCCTCTCCGCCTTGTTGAAGCCCTCGAAAGACGCAGAAGAGGCCCTTCGCAAATTAGGCTTTCAGACAGGCGAGCAACTGATTCAAGCCAGGAGCTACCGTGGGCTCTCGAAGCCCTGATCGGAACGACCGATGGCTCCACAAGCTCGATCGCCAAGCTGTTCCCGAACATCCGTGCGCTGAATGCCGTGCTTCGCGAAGCAGGCGGCGGCGCGGACATCTTCGACGACCACCTGAAGCAGATTCAGCAGTCGTCGCGCGATTTGCTCAACCAGAAATTCGAGATTCGTATCTCGTCCGATGCTGAACGAGTCTCGGCCGACTTCCAGAAGCTATCGAACTTCTTCAGAGTTGACCTGGGAGCGGAGCTTGTGGGCGCCACGTCGAAATTTCTTCGATTCACCGGCGGGGCCGACACAGCGATCAATGCAATGGGCAGCCTTGCCCCGGCTATTGGCTTCGCTACGGCCGCATTGGCCGGCTATGCGACCACGATGGGTGTGGCCAGCGCGATCAATACGACCTTCTCTGCGTCGGCCAATGGCGCGAACATTGCAGTCCAAGGGTTGCGAGGTTCGCTCCTGGGCCTGAGCCTTGGCTTAGCCGCGAAGAGCCTCGGCAACTTCATTGGCGCCGAGATCACGAATCAGATCACCTCGACTCAAGCCAAACTTGAGGACGCTGCCAGGCAGCTACTTGATTTCCAGCGCGGACAGTCCGAAGCACGAGCCAACCTCGACAAGATCGAAGCGGATCGTAAATTTCGATTACTTCAGGATACAGTGTCGATCGCGCGCAAGGCATACTTCGAGCAAACCGACGCTGCCAGTGAAGCCAATAAGCAACTTCTCGAAGACGATAAGGCCACCCTCGACAAGGTCATCGCGTCGAGAGAGCGGTTCGCAACCGACCTGAAGCGTGCTACGCAGCAGGCGGCGAACGACATCGTCGAATCTCGCAAGCGAGCCGCCGATGTGGAAGGACAACTGGAGGACACCCAGTTCAACTTCCGCAGTCGAAGATTCAGCGAACTGACCAAGATCGCCCGCGATCGCAGTCGAGCTATACAGCTTGCTAGCCAAGCTGGTGATAAGCTCGGCTCGGCCAATAAGCCAGAAGATCGGGAAGCCGCACTGTCGGCCTTCCAACGTGCTGAAGCATTTGCACAGCAAGCGATCTCCTCGGCGGCCACGTCTCGGAACGTGGTTCTGCAAGTTCAGGCCGAGCGGACCCTCGAAGAGGTGCTGAAGCAACGGCTGACGGCAGAACAGAAGTTCCAGCAGACTCGCGAAGAGGCTGCCAAGAAGCTGGAAGATGCGACCGCCAAGGAAGAGGCTCGCGTCACCAAGCTGAAGGATTTGGCGAAGGACTTCCTGGCCAACTCGAACCTGTTCACCAAATCAGGAGACTTGTTGCCTAAGGAAAAGATCGACGCGAACCTAAAGGTCGCTAAGCAGAAGCTTGACCAGTTTAAGGAAACGGCATTCGGTGCTGGCGCCAAGTTCAATCTCGAAGACCTGTTCTCGATCGACAAGCTGGAACAACGCTTGAATGCGGCGTTCACAGGTAAGGAAATCGATTCGCTGTTCGCGTCTCCCGCATCCCTTGACAGTCTGCGTAATCAGATTCAAGGGGCTCTTAATAAGAGCGACTTTGTCATCTCGATTGCCCCCGATGCTTCCAAGCTCAAAGGCAAAACACGGAAGGAACAGATCGACGAGGTCTCGAATCAATTGACAGTGCAGCAAGATGCTTTGAATGCCAGCCGTTCGGCCAGCGTTGAACGCGCGGCGGCTGAGAATGAGGTCGGTCAGCGCATCAAACTTGCGACCGCATCGCTACAGGAACAACATGGGGTTGTCGAGTCGATTGGCACTGCGCTGCAAGGTGCGTTTAGCACTTTCTCATTCAAAGGCATCGACGAAGCGACTGCGAAGCTGGCCGATTTGCGATCGCAAATCAACGTTCTCATTCGTTCGCCTGAAGCGACTGCCGAGCAAGTCAACTCGATTGCCAATCGGTTGACTGATTTGCAGAAGGTCTCCCCGCGTTCATTGAGCACCGATCTAGGTCGCGCCGCTGAAGAGCAATCGAACTTGGTTCGGGTATTTGAGCTTCGCAAGCAGATTCAACAACTTGACAGCCAAAGCAATCAAGGCGCTTTGCAAGCTCAGTTGGAAATGCTCAATGCGACTAGCCAACGTGCCTTGCTTGAACGTACAACTGCCGCGACGGTTGACCAAATGCGGAGCGCTTTCGGATCGACAGTTGAAGCGACGGCGCAAATCATGCGCAACATGCAAGGCGTTGCCGATGCCACAAAACAGGCGGCCGAGGCGTCGAAGCAGCTTAGCGCGCCCGCAGCCAGGGCGCTGGGTGGTGGCGTCAAGTTTGAATCGCTCGCGGCCGGTGGCTTGGCCAAAGGCACCGACAATATCCCTGCTCTGCTCAGTCAGGATGAGGTCGTCATTAACGCCCGATCAGCCCAGCGGTTTCGCCCACAGTTGCAGCAAATCCAAGCCGGATTTGAACCAACAGTTCAACGCTTCAACGCTGGCGACACTATTACGATCGGCGACATCAACATCAACGAATCGAAGCAACCCCGCCAGTCTGGCACGGCCGTCATCGATGCCATTCGGCGCGTTCAACGCGGTGGCACCGGTCGTTCGATTCGCTAGTAAACAGTCGGCGACTTGCTAATGATCGCTGACCAGCCGCCGGGCCGGGTGGTACTGCCCAGCGGCGCTTTTCTAACTTGGAGTCGCTTATGGTTGAGTCCCCAATGTGGCGCTGGGAAACCGACATCCACTGGGTCCATGACTGGGGCAAGCAACTGCCGGCAGTCATCGAGCAGGCGATTCGACCAACAGTCGAGTTCGACAAGCTTGCCCCGCCTAACGCAATCGTGATCGCGTACAGCGCTGGTGGCACAGTGAACCGGGTTTGGTATTTGACCGATTCACTGTCGCCGCAGCGCTTCGATCGTCACCAGTGGGTTGTGCCGCGCAGCATCGTCGCGGGCAAGGTTTCGAGCCCATATCGGCCGGAGATCGCTCGACGGCCACCTCGAACGGTGGTGCGCCAGTGGGAAGCCATTAGGTATCCCAGGATTCGTCGCTGGGGTGGCCATCGGCGCATGCTGACACTCGCTTGGCGACTCGGGAGGCGCTATGCTCGTCTATCATCGTGACGTTTACGCCAGCGAGACGCACATTCATCAGGCCGTCGAAGGGCTTCACCACCTTCGATACTGGCGACTCGGCTTGGTAACGCCGACGAGGCCGAACGACATCGGGAGCCTGGGATCGTACAAGATCGTGGTCGCCTACGCCGCTCGAACTGGCCTCGGTCCACAGCGGGTGGCTTATCTAAACATCGGTGGGGCGCCCGGCCACTTTGACGCTTTGGACCCAGACTACGAGTCAGACAACCTAGTCACACCTGCGAGCTTTGTTGCTGGCGAGCCGGGGACGATTGAGCCGACGCAATTCGGTCGAGTAGCCGGCGGCCATGTTGGCACAATCCATCACCAGTGGATCGCCCGCGTGATCGAGGCGAAGCAGCTGGCCGATATCAGCGCTAAGCGGCGAGGACTGCGACCGCTGGATTCGAGCCTCGATCGCTGGGGCGTCACCTACCACGCACCCACGTACTAAAACAAGGGAGAGAAAGCCGTCAGGCGCGAAAGCGCTTGGCGGCTTTTTCATGCGCTACTTCGCGAAGTAATCAACCCAACCGTCTGGCAGCTTCTTTCGAGATCGTCGTATGCGCGGAGGTGGCGGTCCATCAACTGCGCATCGTCGGAGCTTGAAGCCATCCAGGGCTTCCTGGGTGATCCAATAGCGGGGCACGCCGTCTTTCCGGCGGGCGATATTCACCGCCGCAAGCTCCGCTGAGCGAATCCACGAGACGACCGTGGATCGGTCCACCTGGAACAGTTCGGCGATCTGCTTGACGGTGTAGGTCATGGCTTGGCAAACACGTCAACCCAGCCGTCCGGGAGCTTTGTCTTCTGGTGCCTCGGGCGGGGTGGCGGCGGTCCCTCGACTGCGCCTCGCCTCAGCCTGAAGTTTTTCAGGGCCTCATCGGTGATCCGGTAACGAGGCATCCCGTCCTTCTTTCTCGCGATGTTGATCGCGGAAAGCTCGGCCGAGCGAATCCAGTAAACGACGGTGTCGCGGTGGACGTGGAACACCTCGGCGACCTGGTTAACGGTGAAGGTCTCCATATTTGGAGCATAAGCCGCGACCGCTCAGTGTCAACTAGAAAAAAATGTCGTAAACCGTTGTGTTTAATGAACTTGTGTCTAAGCTGTCGAAATAAAATCGGTGAATCCAAAAACCGGACGGAGCTTTGCGCCGTACGTGGGAAGTGGAACCAGCACTCAATCTCAACCAGGCCGCCCGCTACATCGGGTTCTCGCCATCCGGCATGCGAAAGCTCGTGCGCAGGCGAGCCGTCCGGTTCTCGCAGCGATCGAAGCATGCGGCGATTCGGTTTCGGCGTGAGTGGCTGGACGAGTTCCTGACAGAGACGCCTGAACGGCCGATCTCGCAACCAGCTAGGCCAGTGCCCAAGCCTCTTCTAAACTCCAGCCACGGTCTTGATCCGTCTCTGCTAAGCTGACTCCCAAAGCGGGTCAGTGTAGCTGTCGCACCAGCCGGCATAGTGTGACCAGCAAACGTCCCGGCTGTTCCCCATCAACTCAGCAAGCCTTTCAATCGTGGAGGGCTTGCCGGTCCAGAACCCTGATAAGGTGCGTTTGGCGTAGGTGTGGCGACACGAGTACAGGCAGGCATCGGCATCAAGCTTGATGCCTTTCTTTTCGAGTTTCTTTCGCAGGCGGTTGAATGCGGAGCGGAGCCCCCGTGCTGTCCAGGGCTCGCCGAACGTGTTGCGGAACAAAGGACCGGGATGGCTCTTCATTCTCTCTTCCACGAGCGCGATCACCTCACAGGCAACGGGCTCAGTATTCGGGATGCGGATGGTCCGCAGTTTCTTGGTCTTGCTTTCCGTGACTGAGAATCGCCACTCCATGCCTTTCGGTGTCATCGTGACGTGCTTGGCAGTCAGTTTGCTGAACTCGCAGCCGTAGCGGGCTCCCGACCTAATCAACACCTGGATCGCAGTTGCCAGGGCAGGCTTTGCGTGGTCGTAGCACGCTTGCTCTTGCTCCGGTGTCAAGTATGTCATGCGCATGCCTGACTTCGCGGTCTTGTACCCCTTGATGGGGTTCCTGGAGAGAAACCCGGCACCCACCCCGTAGTTCAATGCTCGCTTGAGCGCCTGTACCTTGGTACGTCGGCAACCCACCCAGCCTGGATGCGAGGCTAACCACTGATCTATATGCAACTGCAACAGTTGATCGACCGCCAGCCCGCCATAGCCCTTGTGGATTCGCGCCTTGTCGATCTCCCGTTTCGACGCTGTACGATTGCGAAAGCTGGCGGGCAGGCCAATGCAGAAGTCATACAGCGTGCCGGCCCTTGCTTGATAAGTTGACTCTGCCCCCGTCGCCTTGACGTTGTCGAGGTACAGTTGGCACGTCTCCAGGACCGTCACCCGTTCACGCTCGGCAAGCACGGGCTGAGACTGCCGAACTAGGTGCCGGCTGTAGGCCGCCCGCACGGTTTCCAAAGGCGTCTCGCGATCCTTCAGGCGTTCGCCAGTGTCAGACACCAGGGGCACCGCGCGTGTTCCCTCGGTCGCGCACCAGCCCCGCCCTTTGCGATAGAAGTAGCCCCGGTTGCGGCTGCCAGGGCGCCTGCCCTTTTTCTTCGTGCGGCTCGTCATGCGTTTATCCCCTTTCAAACCTAGCCCAACCGCAGACGGTCGCGAGTTTGCTAGAATTGCGCGTCCCGCAGCAAATCCGTGGTCGTTTAATGCCAGGTTTTATGCCCAGCGGGTTTCCGAGGTATGATTTACCCCGGAAAATACGAGTCAAATGACTCTTTGCGCCTGTAGCTCAGGGGATAGAGCAACGGTTTCCTAAACCGTAGGTCGCAGGTTCAAATCCTGCCAGGCGTACTTCTCTTGCGGCTCGTGATTCGTCGGCAACTACCGCGTTTTCCGGGGCCAAGTGCAACTCGCCAGCGGCGCAACTCGGCGCGGCGAGTAGTGCATCGCGATGCACGGAATTGCTCGATTCTGTGCCCTTTCGCGCCAAGCAATCCGCCAAGTCGCCGGCGAGCGCGTTATCATCGATTCCTGCCTCACGAGGGCCTTCACACTGCGCCTGGAAACTCCCACTCGATCACGATCAATGATTGCAGCGAAAGAAGCATGACGTCGTCTGCTGAACCCAAAACAGCGGCTGCCTGCATTCTGGTGCGTGGCGACGGCGAGCCCAAAGTGTTGCTGGCAAAGCGGAATCCAGCGCTTCGATTCATGGGCGGACATCATGTCTTTCCTGGCGGGCGAATCAAGCAAGATGAAAGCGTTCGCCGCGTCGCTAATGCCACGAACGAAGTCGTGGCACGCGCGATCCAGGCGGCCACGCGCGAGGTCTTCGAGGAAACTGGCCTGCTCTGTGTGCGCGGGGCACTTCCGCCGAGGGAGCAGTTGCAGCAAGCGCGTCGCGACCTGCTGAAGGAAAGCGCCACCTTTAACGATTTACTTGCTCAGCAGCTATCGCGGTGACATGGCGGCCCTTATGCACAGCCTGGAAAAGCTTCTTACCTTGGATTGCAAGTTGATCGTCCCCGCGCATGGCCACCCCGCAGGAAATGTACACGAGTTGATCAATCAGCAGCTCGACCACCGCCGTTGGCGGGAAGAAAAGATCAAACGCGCGCACAACGAAGGGGCCCAAACTTTCAACGATCTGCTGGCTCGAGCTTATGACGATGTTCCCGAGCAGGCATTGCCCTGGGCGCGCCACTCGCTCGAGGCTCACCTGGCCAAACTGGGGATCGAAGTGCCGAGCCGGCACAATCCGGACGCGCCGCGTGCCGATTGAAAAACCGATAAATACCCTGGAATTTATTTGACTGCCTCGGCTAGCGCGCGTATCGTAAACGCCTCACAACCTACTTTCCGCCAAGGGGTCGCTACTGCCACGACTTGAAAGGACTCCGCGATGACGGCCACGCTCACTGCTGCGCGCTACTTCGCACCGATTTCTGGGCGAAGGCTCCCTTTTCTGTTGGTCGCACTCGGGCTACTCTTGCTTCCCCCCGTCGCCGGGGCCGTGAGTATCAGTTTCAATGGCGGCGCGCTGATCATCAACGACCAGGGCATCGGCGACACGAACACGACGGTGGGAGTTCTCGACTTCAATACCACGGTCGGCGGCTACAAGGTCGCAGGCACCGTCGACCAGACGGCCGGTCCGTCGGTCGTTTCGCTCTTAGGCTCGCCGACCGCCGCGCTGCGGCTCACGAATTTCACCGCCGAGGCAGTTGGCGCGCCGCCGCAATTGGGCATCCAGTTTTACGACACCGTGCTCGGGTTCTTTCCGTCGGTAACGGGGGCCGATTCGCTCGATGCCTATGTCGGGCATGCGACCGGCGCGCCGGTGCCGCCCGGTAACGATGTCATCCTCGATTGGCAAGGCTTCGTCAGCGGTGTGATCGTCCCCAACGTGTCGCCGGGGCCGCCGCCTTATTTCAATCCGTTTTTGCCTCCCAGCTCGTTGCCGCTGCCTTACTCCGTAGTGACGCACGGGCCCTTTCCACTGGGGGCGTTCATCAATCCTGTCTTTGGCGCTTACCTGACGTTTCAGCTAGGCTCCAATGGCGACCAGTTGATCCTCCCATCGAGTGGCGAAGTGGGCATCCTGGCCGTGCCCGAGCCAACTTCCACCATGCTGATGGCCACTGGCCTGGGATTGCTGGCGCTCGTGATTGGCCGAAAACGATCACGGCGTTGACCGCGACCGTCGCAGTGGTCATTTTGTCGCCAGCACGAGCGCAATAAAAAACGCCCCGGAGCAACCGGGGCGTATAGCAATCCGTTGTGAACGATTGAAGAGCCCGCCGTGCTAGGCGCGACGTCCTCGGCGCAGTCTCGCCATCAACAGGCCCAGTCCTGCCAATCCTGCCATGATCATAGTGCTGGGCTCGGGAATCGCGTAGATATGCTTGTCTTTGCTGATCTGGAAGGCTCCACCCACTGGGATGACAACATCCCACTGGTAGGCCCAGGTGATATCGCTGGGACCAACCGTGACGCCGATTGCCGGCGTGTCGCTCAGGGTCGTCGCGGCGCCGTCGTTGAGCGCGCCTAAGAGACTCGGATAGTCCGCGATCTCGCGGTGTGACGCCACCGGCGTGACCACGGTTTCCGCGGCGACGATGTTCCCCTCCTGCTGAAACACGGTATTGAGGTTGGTAAACACGCCAGTGTCGCCACCCGGCGAGTTGTTGAGGTCGAAATCGCTGTACTGGAAGAAATGGAAGTCCAGCGGACCGTCGCTGTTATTGCGGATCACGATTTGCTCGCTCATGTCGCTGGCGCCGCTGCCGGCGTTACCGCCATCGAGCAAATAGCGCAGCTCAATTTCGAAGCCCGCTCCCGCATAGCGCACAAATAAGGCGTCGGGGTCGCCGTTGAAATTCACATCGCTGGTTCCTTCCGCGGCGATCGGGAGCGTATCGACGGAGGCCTCGGGCGTGCCGCCGATGCGGTACCAGAACCATTGCTGGAACATCTGGTCTGTGCCATCAACGAACCAATCGTACATGCCCGACTGGCTGGCCGTGTCGATGCTAGCCGACGAATTGTCGTCGATCAGGGTGAAGTTGCCCCCTTGTGCGTATTGGCTGGTACCACATAAGCCGGCAACTAGCGCCAGGCACAGAGTAGTGATACCGGCACGCACGCCCACGGCGTGCAATCGTGACTTCATTAGAACTCTCCCATCGTATTAGAGACAGGCCAGCGCGCGGTAGGCACTCGCTCGCCCAGGTTTCGCTGTTTCGCGTACGGTTGACGTCCGCACGCGCCACACGACGCCGGCAGGTCGCCCACACGAGCGACCGCCTCGTCGCGATCAACTTCGCTAGTGCTGCTTTCTCCGACGAACCACCAGCAAGCCCAGCGCTGCCAGGCTAGCCAGCGCCAGCGTGCTCGGCTCGGGAATCACATACAGGTTCTTGTCCTTGCTGATCTGGAACGTACCGCCGCGCGGAATGAGGACATCCCACTGGTACGCCCACGTCATATCGCCAGGGCCCACGACCAGGCCGATGGGCGTGTCGGACAGCGTGGTGGCCACACCGTCGTTCAGCGCCGTAAGCGTGTTGTTGTAAAAGTCAATCTCGCGGTGCGACGCCACGGGCGTGATCACGGTCTCCGTGAGAATGGAACCGCCTTCTTGCTGCCGCACGGCATTCAGGTTGGTGAACACCGCCGTCTCACCCCCTGGGCCTGGTCCCAAGTCGAAGTCGGAGTATTGAAAGAAATGAAAATCGAGTGGTCCGTTGCTCTCATTTGTGATCGAGATCTGCTCGGCCATGTCCGACGTGCGGCTGGCCGCTGTCCCGCCATGGAGCGAGTAGCGCAGGTCGAGATAAAAGCCGGCTCCCTGATAACGAACAAACAAGGCGTCGGCATCGCCGTTGAAATTCAGATCGCTCGTGCCTTCCGTAACGATCTTGAGCGTGTCGAGCGAAGATTCGGCCGTGTTGCCGATGCGGTACCAGAACCATTGCTGGTACATCTGGTCCTCGCCGCTGACAAGCCAACTGGACATGCCCGCCTGGCTGCCCGTGTTGACCGTGGCCGACGAGTTGCCGTCGGTCAGCGTAAAGAGGCCCCCGTGCGCCTGCTGAAAAGTGCCGCCGGTCAAGGCGCAGAACATTGCAAAAATAGTGATCCCGGCGCGCACGCTTACAGCGTGCATCCTTGGATTCATTAGGACTCTCCCATCGCAAAGAGAAAAAGGCGAACACGCGGAAAGATCTGTTCGCCGACGTTCTAGTTAGCCGCGAGCGGAATACTTCCGCACGCTCAAAACGTCCTCGATGGTCCGAGTCACTAGCGGCCTTTCGAATTAGGCAGAGAAACCGTGGTCGGCTCCCGCTGGAACCGCCAACTTCCAGTAGTGTACTAAGGAATGTCGGGGGTGCAAGGAAAAATATTGGAAATCAAGTTGGCGCGTGTGAGCGTCTCGATTGTGGGTGGAAACTTCGGCCAGGTCGCCCGCTCTACCACGGTGGGCGGTTTCTCGACGATTTCAAGACGAATCTGCGTGTCGGAAGCCGCCGGGGATCGGCGTGACAGCTTCGCTCAATCGACCATTCAGCGCAGCTTCAGGGGCAAACGAGAGTTACCCACAATCGAGACGCTCACACAGTTGGCGCGCCCTACCGCGGCGTTTGGGTCTCATGACAAAGGGTCGCCGACGGCAGACGCACCAATCAGAGGCCCCCGCGAGCCTTTTGCTCCCCACAGCGTGTCACAGCCTGTAGCCGCGGCCCATGCATGCGCCACCCAAACGGATACACGGGTTTATCTTACGACTTTCGAGCGAATCCGTTTTCCGGAGCCTGCCAACATGTATGTTCCTTCACACTTCACCCAGACCGACCCAGGAACGCTCCAAGTGTTCGTGCGGACACACAGTTTTGCCACGCTCGTTTCGGCCGGCGACGACGAAGTGCCGCTTGCCTCGCATCTCCCCCTGTTAATTGACGAACCGCTTGGTGAACAGGGTGCACTTGTCGGGCATCTGGCACGAGCGAATCCACACTGGCCAGCGCTCGACGGCCGCACCACGTTGGCGATCTTTCACGGTCCTCACGCCTATATTTCGCCGACCCGGTATGGCAATACGTCAACTCCCGATGGCGCCCGACATGTGGTGCCGACCTGGAATTACACGGCGGTACACGTCTACGGTACGTGCCACTTGGAGCACGATCCGGCGGTGATCTTGGCGATTCTCGAGCACTATGTCGAGTTTTATGAACGTGGCCAGCCGACGCCCTGGCGCTTCCATGCCGACACTCCCTTCGCGCGGCGACTCGCCGCACAGGTTGTGGCCTTTCGCATCGACATCGCGCGCTGGGAAGGTACATGGAAACTCGGCCAAAACCACGCTGCCGAGCGCCGCGCGCGCACGGCCGCCGCGCTCGACGATCCGCAGGCTCGAGCCATTGCCGAGCTAATGCAGGCGACTCTTTCTTCCCAGCAGCGCGCCGCGCGCCGAACTTGACGCCGGACCATTCCCCCTCAAGACCCCCCCAAGGGTGTGGTAAGTCAATCCCGAGGTCGCTATCCTACTTACTCCGCACGCACCCATCCGCACGACACGCCAAGATCTCTCGCCAACTCCGCGGAACGGAACAGACGAATCGAGGGTCCGGATGTTACGGCACAACTTGCCGCGAGAAAGCCATGCGCGCCGGCGATGCGTGCCTTGCTCTCTGCCATGGGCCGCACACAGCAGTTTCGCGAAACCTGACCTGGACAAACCGTTCACCGTCGCGCCCGGCTCGCCACCAACTACGCCACGCGAAGGGGCCGCGAACTTCGCCCGTGCAAAAGTGTCTCAAGATTCCGTCCCTACCGGCGAATACGGTTGCAGCAAAGTCTGACCCCAAGAGTGGGTGGTGCATGTTGGACGATGATCGACTGCCGCTGTGTGGGGAGCCCTTGATGATTCGGCATTGGTTCGTCAACCCGGTGATGGTGCAGCTCTGGGCGTCGATTGGCACGCTATGCGTCGTCGCCGACTCGGCACGGGTCGTGGCCGAGGCCAAATTGCCAGGCGACGAATACTACCGGCAGCTTGGCCAGGCGCGCGCCCGGCAGCAAGCGCGCGATTACGAGACCGCCGCCCTCATCTATCAACAGCTTGTCGATACCTGCCGCGACGATGGCGACGTCTGGCTGCAATTGGGCCACTGCCAGGCCGCCGCCGGACGCTCGCGCGAGGCAATCGCCAGTTATCAAGAAGCACTTGACCGCGGCGCCTCCGAGCCCGATGTGATCGCGCGCCGCATCGCCGCGGCCTACGCCAGGCTCGGCGACAAGGAGGCCGCCTACCAGTGGCTGGAAAAGACAATCACCGCCGGCCTTCCCGATCGCATCGCCCTGCGCCGCGAAGCAGCGCTGGCCCCCTTGGCCGACGAGGAGCATTTTCGCGAGTTGGCGGCTTTTCCCCCACGGCAAGGTCTCTCGCGCGACGACGCCTGGCGCTACGATCTGCAATTCCTCGTTTCCGAAGCGCGGCGCTTGCACCCGGAGCTCTACCGGCGCACGACGTCCGACTCCCTCGACAACGCCGCCAAATCGCTTGCCGGGCGCGTCTCGAAACTCAGCGACGCTGAAGTCGCGGTCGAATTCCAACGGATCGCCGCCGCGTTCGGCGACGGCCACTCGATGGCGCCACTGGGCTCCAAGCAGGTACCGCTCAATCGTATTCCGCTGCGCTTCTACTGGTTCGCCGACGGCGTGTTCGTCGTCGACGCCGATGAATCGGCCCGCCAATGGATTGGCTTTGAAGTCGTTCGCGTCGGCGACCTGCCAGTCGACGAAGCCCTCGAAGCCGTCAGCCCGCTGGTCAGTCGCGATAACGACATGGGCCTGCGCGCCTGGGCCCCGCGCCTGTTGTCTATGCCGACGGTGCTCAAGGTGCTAGGGATCGCCCACGACGACGACGTCGCGCTCGTGCTCCGCGATCGCGACGGTGACGAACAAGAAGTCCGCATCGCGGCCGCGCCGCCCGGCGCGCGCGGGCTGCCGTTGCCGCCGGCCAGCGAGGCGAATCAGCCGGTGCCACGCTGGCTGCGCGATCCCGATGCCAATTTCTGGCAAGAATACCTCGACGAGCACGCAACGCTCTACATCCAATTCAATCACGTGGCCGAGTCGCGGCGACACACCTTTGCCCAGTTCGCCGATGAAGTGCAGGCCGCTTGCGACCAAAAACCCGTGCGGGCGATCGTAATCGACTTGCGCCACAACGGCGGCGGCAACACCTTCCTCTATCAACCGCTGCTGCGCGCGCTCATCTACTGCGAGCGCGCTGACAAGGATCGCAAGTTGTTCGCGCTCACCTCGCGGTTCACCTTCTCCGCCTGCCAGAACTTCAGCGCCGATCTCGATCGGCTCACCGAGACGATCTTCGCCGGCGAACCGACCGGCTCGAGTCCCAACTCGATTGGCGAATCGACTGACGTGATCCTCCCTTGCAGCAACATCCGCGTCAGCATCTCGACGCAGCGCTGGCAATTCTCCTATCCGATGGATCGCCGCGTCTGGATCGCGCCGGAAATACCCGTGGCGCTCACGTCGCGCGACTACTTCGCCGGGCGCGATCCCGTGCTCGACGCGGTGCTGTCGGTCATCGCGGCCGACCAGCGCGAGCCGCCGCCGGCACGCTAACTTCCCCCCGCGCGCTGGCCGCTCAAACGCGGCGCCGGCTCGCCGACAACCACCCTGCAAGGTGGCTCACGCCGCGCGCTGCTGAAAACCCTCAAAATACAAGCTGTCGAGAAACGATCGAGCAGCCAGGTACTCGGTCGAAGGCAGCTCACGGATCTGGCTCTGCAATTCGCTCTTCATGTGCTCAAGCGTCTGTTGGGCAAAGCGCGCGATATCGGCGTCGACCGACTCCCCTTGCTGATACTTGGCCGCGAAGAAGACTTGGACGACCGTGCGCTCCTCGGCGAATCGCGCCCCTTGCAACGCCTGCGGCCAGACGATGTCGCCATCGAGTTGCACTTGATTGGGCGCTAGCGGCTTGGGGTCGCGGCTGGCGTTGAGCCGCTTGACGTCGTCGAGCGTGAGCCGCGGCTTGGCATGTGCCTGCATGTAGGTGTCGTGTACTTGCCGCCGTTCATAAAACATCCGCGCGTAGGCGAGCTGGTTCTGAATCCGCTGGCTCCACGCCTGCTCCCAGACCCCGGCCGCTTGTGCATTCAAAAGGTTCGCCTGCGACATGGCCGCGGCCGCCATGGCGCCGTTGTACCCATACCGATAGCGATGACGACCGCCGCCGCGATAGTACCGCTGATAGGCTGACACCTGAGCGGGAAAACTCAGCAGGCAACCACACACGATCACGATCCCGGCCCTCCAGCATGTTCTGCTCATGCAACGTCCCTTCCCAAGCTTGAGGAATGTGTCGCTTCCAGGCATTGGCCCTACTGATTCGAGTTAGGGGCAATCCCGATGCCGGCGTCGCCAATAGTATCCAGCGACCGGCATGCTCAGCCATAAAGCTCGGCTCAGCCGAAAGATACCGCGGCGACCGATCAGAAGCGCCAAGTCACCAAGCGGGCGCCTTTGGAGCCGAATCGATGACAGCGCGCCATCACGTTGACGGCGCGCCGCCGAGACGTAGGGTACGCACTCCGTGCGTACCGATTCCCTGCTCTACGCCGCGCGAGCGCGCTGCCGAAACAACAGCGCGAACCTGCCTGCCGCCACCAAGCCAACCGCCGTCATCGCCAGCGACAGGAAGCAACCCTTCGTCTTGTAATCGCGACTTTCGCGCGCCTGCTGGATGTCCTCTCGCGCGTCGTCGATGCGTTGCCGCGACTGCTCCTCGGTGAGTGAGTCGGCTTTGCTGTCGGCCTGCCCGCCGGTGCTATACGCGCGCTCTTCGGCCGAGCGGAGTTGCCCCGCCCAGTACGACCTTCCGTTCACGTTCGTCATCAGCGTCAGCAGCCCGATCACCAGGCACCACGCCGCCACCAGCCCCAACGCCACGAGCCATTCGCGTGTCGGCACGGCACGCGCCAGCGCCAGCCAGCCAAAGCACGCGAGCGTTCCGGCCAGCGAGGCCAGGATCAACGGCAAGAAATCGTTGAAGTCCAGCGGACCGCCCCCCATCAGCACGGGGCCGACGGCGAACGTCGCCAGCGCCAACAAGCAAACCGCAAACGCCACCACGGCAAACATCGGCAGCCGATTCATTGAATACCCCCTCGAACAAGATGCTGGTTGCACGACCTACTTCTGATACGTGACGGCGCCGCCCGATATTACTCCCCCCCGACCCGCGCCTGCATATCGCGATACGCCGCACGGATCAGCTCCGCAAGTGCCGCGGCGTCGACATCGCTTTCCGGCCTGAGCTTCACGTGGCGCATGAGCTTGCCCGTCCCCAGCAGCAAGCCCGTCGGGTCGGCCAATTCCGCGCCGCGATAGAAGCCGACATTGACGTGTGCTGTGAAGGCATCGACGTAAGCAAACGCCGCGTCGCCGACACACGCGGTCGGATGGCCATCGTGCAGCACCTCGCGAACGTCGTCGCCACAGTCGCGCAGCACCTCGAACCAGTGCCGCGCCATCGCCCCCAACAGGCCCGCATGCTCGTCCATCCAGGCTTCGATTGCCGGATCGCGCCGCACCGCTTGGGCAAACCGAAACAACCCGTTCATGACAAGTCCGTCGCGTAACCGAGGGTGTCAGTGTGCGCTGGCCGACGCGCGCATGGCAAGTTACCATTGCGCCGTCTTGCTCGTGGCGTAAGAGCGTCGTGGGAGTATGGGGAGCGTATCATGTTGAGTATCGGATATCGATCGCCCGATGCAGCTTCAATACCTGGTTTGGGTGCCACTGCTGGCTTGCCCAGCAGTGCGAAGTCCGACACCCAACCGCTCGATGAGTTAGTGGCTCGTGTCAGTCCCATGCTGGTTTGGAGACTGCTTCGGTGCATCCTCCTCGTCGTGTTGCTTTTCTCGCCCGCAACCACCAGCGCGGCCGACCTCAAAACACGAAACGTCGTCCTGATCACCACCGACGGCCTCCGCTGGCAGGAGGTCTTCACCGGCGCCGAGCAGGCCCTGCTCAACAAGCAGCATGGCGGCGTCGCCGACGTCAAAGCCCTCGAAGCCCAGTTCTGGCGCGACACTCCCGAAGCGCGCCGCGAAGCCCTGCTCCCCTTTTTCTGGAAGATAATTGCCCGCCAAGGGCAGCTCTACGGCAACGCGCCCAAGGGCAGCTCGGCCCAGATCACCAACACGAAGAAGTTCTCGTACCCCGGCTACAACGAAATCCTCACCGGCTTCTTCGATCCGCTCATCGACAGCAACGCTAAGAAGCCGAACCAGAACTTTACGGTCCTCGAATGGCTGCACCGCCAGCCGGCCTTCGGCGGCAAGGTGGCCGCTTATAGCGCGTGGGACGTCATCCCCTACGTTATCAACCGCGAGCGAGCCGGTTTTCCCGTGATGGGGGGCTGGGAACCGCTCCCCGAAGCTGAGCCCAACCCTCGGCAGCAGCTCCTCAACGAGCTGATCGCCGACACCACGCGCCCCAACAACGCCGAAGTCATCGATTCGTTTCTCTTTCAAGCCGCTCGCGAGCATCTGCTGCGGCACAAACCGCGCGTCCTCTACGTCGGCTTTCTCGAGACCGACGCTTGGGGACACGCCGGCCGCTACGACAACCTGCTCACCTCGGCCCATGCCGTCGACGGGTACATCCAACGCCTGTGGGAAACGCTGCAGTCGCTCGACCAGTATCGCGACCAGACCACGCTGATCATTTCCACCGACCATGGGCGTGGCTCAGGCCTGGTCGATTGGAAGAATCACGGTCCGCGCGTCGAGGGGGCGGAGAATATCTGGATCGCCGTGCTCGGGCCCGACACGCCCCCCTTGGGCGAACGGACCGCGTGCGATCGCGTCACGCAAAGTCAAATCGCCGCGACGCTCGCCGCGCTATTGGGCGAAGACTACCACTCCGCCGTCCCCCGCAGCGGGCCTGCGATCGAACAAGTCTTGCCACCGGTGAAGTAGCATTTGTAGGGTGCGTGAAACGCACCACAGCATTTGTAGGGTGCGTGAAACGCACCACAGCATTTGTAGGGTGCGCGAAACGCACCACAGCATCTGTAGGGTGCGTGAAACGCACCACAGCATCTGTAGGGTGCGTGAAACGCACCACAGCATCTGTAGGGTGCGTGAAACGCACCACAGCATCTGTAGGGTGCGTGAAACGCACCACCTTTCCCGGCCTGAAGGGCCGGTTCTGTCAGCCCAGGCCGCAGGCCTGGGAACACGGTCCGAATCGACCTCCGACCCTGAAAGGGTCGTTCATTCCAGTTCCGGCGCGTGTTACTCTTGCGGTCGTAGGCGCAGCGAGGGAATCCTTATCTTCTCTGACCTCTCGCCTCTGACATGGCGCCTCTTGCCTGTTCCTCCGTGTGCCCCTGGCTGGGCCGACTCGGCTCGTGCTCGGTGATGTTCTCTTGCCGCGCCGAGCGGCGCAAAGCGCACAGCCGTGGGTGCCAACCCACGGAACCGTGTCGCGATCAAACCATCCAGCCGCGCCGCGGCGACATGTTCCCCCGGCCGCTACGCAGCGACGCAACACCAATCCGACATGCCAGCGATAGCACGGTAGGGTGCGTGAAACGCACCAGAGAATCGCCCCTCTCGCCGTTCCGAACGCGATCTCTCGCGACGATCACTCCTCGTCGTCCGCGGCTTCGTCACCGTCCTCGGATTCATCGGCGTCGCACTCATCCGCCGCGGCCGCCATGGACGGTTGCGCCTCAGGGTACAGGTCGTCGTCGGCGAACAGCATTTGCTCGCGAGGCTTGCACCCAGCGCTCAGCGACTTGCGCCACTCGGGCGGCACGTCCAAGGCTCCGGCTGCTCGCAGTTCATCCTCCGAAATCAAGTGTCGGCGTGTCACAGATCGCCTCCAAAAGTTGCGATTGGGCCGGTTCCATCTCGACGAGTAGCGCCAGAACGTGCAGCACGTTCAACAGTTCGCTGGTGTACTCGGCCAGCCAGTGGTCGGGCTGAATGTCTCCCAGTTTCGACGGCGGGCGGCGGTCGCCGATGATCGGCCGCTCCCGATTTTTCTTACGATAACTGAACCATTGCGTCAACACGCGCTTGCCCGAGACCTCGTAGTCCCACACGGCGGCCGGCACGTTGTCGATGTAGCCCGTGCCGACGAGCAAGCGCTGCCGCGCGGCGTCGTATTCGATTTCGTCGGGCATCGATTCGGCGTCATCAGGGACGGCGCCCTTAGCAGCGGAGTCAAGAAAGGACGTTGACTTTCCTTTGGCGACCGTGGGTCCTGCGCATTCTTCTTAGAATCCTCGACTCCAGCTCGGCCAAAAAACGGGGGTTAACTTGGTGCTCCCAAATCCGAATTACACACCAACCATCGCGTCTCAAAATCGCGTTGTTGCGGTGGTCCCTCGCTCGATTTGCCTCAATTTTTTCCGCCCACCAAGCGCTATTTGATGCTGGCACGCGGAAGTGCTTTGGGCACCCGTGCCAGAAACAGCCGTCGACGAAGATGCACAGTCTTGCACCAGGAAACACGAGATCAGCGGCGCATCGTAGCGCAGGGACGGGACGGCGGTCCTTTCGGAATCGCAGGCCGCAACGGTGCAGAAAACGCCGGACGAATCGCTCCGGATGTGTCTCGCGTCCGGTGTTCGCTTGCATCACCCTGCGCACGACGAGGGAGGACGAAACCGGTGCTCGGATGCGCAAAGAACTCATACACCTGGCACCTGATCATCAATGTCATCGGGGATTAGGTCGTCGTCTTCGGCGGCGACTGTTTCACGCGAGCGCGCGATTCTAATCGAATCGTCGCCAATCATCAGATCGATTGACTCACCTCGATCGGTCGCCACTAATGGTGGGAGAGCAACTGGCGCGGCAGCCAGGAGTGCCTGAATCGGTTGCTGAACATATTGCTTTAAGAAACGTCCCATCACGTCACCGGCTTCCGACTCCAAATGCTGCCATGCCGCGTCTCCGACATACGCTTCACCCCCATTCTCTCGGAAGACCTGTTGTAGTTCTGACAACCGGGAGTTTGGCGTTGGGTCAAGGACGACCAGGATCGGCCGAAAACCGCTAGCTTGGCAATCCGGTGCAAAGTCAAGCTCTTCAGACCAACGCCCCTGCCCCGATGCCGCTATTGTCAGCCTGATCTTGAACTCGTAAGCGTCCTTCTCGCGTACGCAGTCGACCTGCCGTCCCTTCGATGAGTTGTTCCGCCGACGGACGGGGCTTTTCCTCGCGCTGGCTGGGGTACCGCCAAGGGCAGCCGCGAGAATCGGCTCGAAGAGGTACCCTGTCAGTTGTGCCGCTCTGTTGTCGATGTCAAAAAACCACTTTCGCCACTGCATGAGTGGCGGAAGCGCCGCGTCTGGTGCGGTCCCATACTGAAGCAGGCCGCGCGGGCCCACTTGATCCATCGTTGGAATGGCTTGCGTCTTTAGCACAAGCTCGTATTTGAGTCGAAGCTTGTGAAGCCAAGCCAAGCACGAGAAATACGTATCGGCGTCGACCGCCAGTCCAACGAGACGCTCGAACAATGTTAGGAACTGCAATCCGGGGATTTCGCGATCAGCGAACGGCTCAGGACCAAAGAACGGAATTAGGCTACGCGGAAGTTCCGGGAAATGAGAACCAAGAGCCATATCTTGCACTTCGATCGCCAGGAGGTATGTGCAAGCGGCTTCTGAGAGCGCGACCCCCTGCTTCCCCGCACCAAGCGCGCAAGCCTTCTGCACGATTGCCATTTGTGCGCGACTCAGTCCCATAACATCGGCTGCCTGGCGTGGATACGGTACCTCTTCTCAACCTTCTTCCTAACCTCATTTAGAACCGGACTCATGCCACTGGAAAGAGTCGGCGTGAAGCTCAGTAGCGCGCCCGGGTTCGAGTTTTCAAGCCTCGTACGCAAGTCGTGCAATAAGGTTCGCGCTATTACCTCCGCGAAATGCGGTGGTACGGCGTTACCAATCTGCTGAGCACGGTCGCGCCGTGATCCGACGAATTCAAAGTCGTCGGGAAATGTTTGGATGCGTGCGCATTCTCGCACCGTTAGCGGACGATCTTCTGCGGGATGGAGGAACTCGTTTATTGCTGCGCCAGTAATGGCCTTTGAAGGCTCGTCCGCCCGCAGCCGGCGTAGACCGGCAGGCGCTCCGCCGCGCTTCTCGACGGGTGTGCCGTCCATTACACGCCTATAGGCGCGCCGTTTGTAGCTTTCATGCCAAAGCTCCTCAGGCAAGTCGCGCATTCGTTGGCCTGGTCTCAGACGCCGCGCCCGCTCCAGGTCGAGCCCTTCGAGCAGCGAATAGGCGTGATCGTTGCCGTCGTTTCCGATCGTCGCGGCAGGGAGCCCGCACAAGGCGTCGGTGATCGACGGTGTCAAGGGCAGATGTGTGCCGCCCAAAAGTGCGCCGGGCGCTCCGTGCGCGCTATGAGTCGGCGCGGGAAACGTTGGATCCCAACCCAAGCCGCCAATGCCCAAAACCCGCTTGCGGTGCTGCGGCACTCCAAAGTTTGCGGCGTTCACCTTCCTCAGGTGAACGCGATAACCCGCCTCGATCAGCGGGTCGAGCAAATCGAAGATAAAACGGCCATCGCCACCGGTCAGGAAACCTTCAACGTTCTCGAAGACGAACGCATGTGGTCGATGCCTAGCGATAAGGCGAGCAAACACGGCGACAAGCGTGTTGCGGTGATCGTTACTACGACGAGCGCCGGCAGACGAGAAACCCTGGCAGGGCGGGCCGCCCACGATCACTCTGGCTGCGGGAAGCTCCAAATCCTCGCAAATCGACGCGCACTGAATGTGTTCGCCTAAGTTGCGCTCGTATGTCTTTGTCGCGCATTCCCAATTGTCGTAAGCGGCGGCCGCCTCAAAGCCTGCCCTAACGAAGCCTAGCGTCATTCCACCGGCGCCGCAAAACAGGTCAACAAGTTGCAGTTCGTCGGTCATGTGCTCGATCATACTGGATTTCGGCGTCGTAGTGCGAGCGTGCGAAATTCAACCCTATCGTAAGCTGGTATTGAGTCGAGCACGCGAACCAGCGCGCCCAGCGATGTCTTCAGCGTGGCCTCATTGCCGACTTCGTCGGTCAGGATGCGCAGCGCGGTGCCGATGAGCGAATTCGTTTTGCCGAGTTGACGGCCGACCTGGTCGAGCCCGTCGGCCAGTCGGATGTCGCTGGAGCGGGCCATCAACAGCCCGAACGTGACCGCCTGGGAATAGCCGTCCGCGAACTGCTCGTCGTTGGCTTCCGGAAATAGCAACTTGCGCCAGTCGGCGGCCAGCGCCGTCAGAGCCGGACTTTTCTGGGCGAGTTGCTCGGTGACCTCGTCGCGCAACAGGCGACAAAGCCGGGCCGCGACTTTGGCTAGATCGGCGGCCGACTTGGGCGGAATCGGTTCCCAGCGCAGGAACTTGTCGAATCGCGCCACGAGCTCTTGCGGCGCAGCGAGTTTCGTGCCCGACGATTCAATGTTTCCCTGTCGCTCGACGATCGAGCCGACAAGCTCGCTGTTCTGCCAGAAGCTGAAGGCGTTGCCATCGGTGTAGAGCAAATTGGGGAGCGATTGCAGCTTTTCCCATTGCTCTTTGTCGTGCCCTTTGTAGCGCCGCGGGTCGGCCCCTTTGCCTGGCGCTTTGACTTCGACGAAGCCGACCAGCACATTTCGCAGCGTGATCGCGTAATCGGGGCGCGTCTTGAGGGTCGCCAGCGAGGTCTCGCCAACGGACGCGACTGAGCCGGGTTTGAAGCCGCAAAGCGCCGCGAGATCGGCGAAGAGCGCTTCGAGCGGGGCGCGAAGTTGATCCTCGGGCTCGCCCGTGGCGCCGGGATTGGCGAGCTTGGCCTTCGCCTCGGCGCCGAATCGAGCAATGGCCTCCTGCAAGTCAGGCATTCGCGGGCACCGGGGTCGTCGATCGTCGGTAACGAAGTGCGAATCATATCAAAGGCATTGCGACGTTAACGCAGGGTAACCGTGCGTATGTGCCCTCGGACCGCCAGCCATTCGCCACTACCCACCGACCACAAGCCACAACGCCAACCTGACGCAAAACTACGGAACAGGCGAGAGGCCAGAGGCGAGAGATCAGAGGGGGAAGGTAGATACCGCCACCCGGACGCAAACTGCGCGGTGTTACATTTGCCCCAAGTTGTTCCCTCTATTTGAGTTCGGGTCCAACGTCAAAACACCCGGACGCAAACCGGACGATCACCCGGACGCAAAATGCGCGATGTTACATTCGCCCCAACTTGTGCCCCCTATTTGAGTTCGGGTCCAATATCAACACACCCGGACGCACCCGGACGCAAATTCCCGGACAACTTTATTCTGGGGGACCCCCGAGTGGAGGCCAGAGTCCAGAGGTCAGAGGCGAGAGCCCCAGGCTTGAGACTTGTGGCCCCAGACGTAGGACAGGCCGTTCAAGCGTGCCTTTAAGTGCCGCAATCTGGCACGCGCCGCCTCATTGCCAACTGCCGACGCGTCGCGTTACAATCGCGGATTCGACCCAACCCGCTACGCCGCCCTAAGATCGGGCGAAACTCCAAGCCCCGCTTCATGTTCGAATCGCTCCAAGAAGGCTTGTCCGGCGCGCTGAGGACCCTCACCGGCAAGGGAACCCTCTCCGAAGCCAATATGCGCGAGGGGCTGCGGCTGGTCGAACAGGCGCTCTTGGAAGCCGACGTCAGCTATGAGGTCGTCCAGGAGTTCGTCGAACACGTCGGTGAGCAGGCGGTCGGCGAGCGGGTGCTCAAGTCGCTCAATCCCAGCCAGCAAGTCGTCGGCATTGTTCATCAGGCGCTCATCGATTTGATGGGCCCTGTCGATCATTCGCTCCACCTCAAGCCCGACCTCACGGTGCTGATGCTCTGCGGCTTGCAAGGCTCGGGCAAGACAACCACCTGCGGCAAGCTGGCCAACCTCCTGAAGCAGCGCGGTCGCCAGCCGTTTCTGGTCGCGGCCGACTTGCAGCGCCCGGCGGCGATCCATCAGTTGCACGTGCTCGGCGAGCAACTCGGCGTGCCCGTCTATTCCGAAGAAGGCTCGAAAGACGCAGTCGCGGTTTGCCTGAACGGCGTCAAGCGGGCCCGCTCGCTCGGCGCCGGCCAGGTTGTGATCCTCGACACGGCTGGGCGCTTGCACGTCGACCAGGAATTGATGGACGAGCTGTCGCGCATCGATCGCAAGATCGAGCCCGACCAGGTTTTTCTCGTTGTCGACGCGATGACCGGCCAGGACGCGGTGCGCAGCGCCAAAGCCTTCAACGAGGCCCTCGAGCTCGACGGCCTCGTCATGACCAAGCTCGATGGCGACGCCCGCGGCGGCGCGGCGCTGTCGGTGAAGGCGGTCACGGGCGTGCCGATCAAGTACATGGGCGTCGGGGAACATCTCGACGCTCTCGAGGAGTTTCATCCCGACCGTCTGGCGGGTCGCATCCTCGGCATGGGCGACGTTCTTACGCTCGTCGAGCAAGCGCAACAGAAGCTCGATCAGGATGAAGTCGCCGCCGCCGAAGCCCGGTTGCGCAAGGGTGAATTCACGCTCGACGACTTCCGCCGCATGCTCACGCAAGCTCGCAAGCTCGGCCCGCTGGGCAAGATCATGAGCATGATCCCGGGCATGAGCGGGCTGACCAAACAGCTCGACGAAGAAGGGGTCGATCACGAGCAGGACATGAAGCGCATCTTCGGGATCATCGATTCGATGACCCCCCCGGAGCGCCGCCATCCCGCCCGACTGATCGACCAGAGCCGGCGGCGGCGGATCGCGGCCGGGGCCGGCGTCGAGCCGCACGAGGTCAACGAGCTGGTCAAGTCGTTCGACGCCATGTCGGGCATGATGAAAGATATGGCCGGCATGGGCCTGCGCGATCGCATGCGCAAGATCAATGAGCTACAACAAGGGGGCTTCCTCGATCCAGGCGCCCGCCTCAGCAAAGCCAAGGTCGGCACCGGCAAGCGGCTGACGTCGGCCGAGAAAGCCAAGCTTCGCAAGCAGCGCGAGAAGGAACTGCGCAAGCGCAAGCGCGAAGAACGTGGCGGTCACGGCACCGACGCCAAGCCTTGGGGAAAACAACCGTAACGAAATCGCCTGCCAGCCCCGGCGACGCAGGCGACGACAGATAAACGATTGACTCGAAGAACTCCGTACCGCGATCAGGAGACAACCGCGTGTCAGTGAAGATTCGCCTGAAAATGATGGGCCGCAAGCATCGGCCGTTCTTTCGCATTTGTGCCACCGATACGCGCAGCCCGCGCGACGGCAAGGTGATCGAGGAGCTCGGCACGTACGATCCGATGCTCGTCGACACCGACGCCCGGGCGGTGCTCAACGCCGAGCGCGTGGCGTACTGGCTAAGCGTGGGCGCGCAGCCGAGCGAGACGTGCCGCGTGCTGATCAAGAAGTACGGGGCCAATGGCACGCGCTTGAGGGAGGCCGAAGCGGCCCGCGCCAAGCTCAGCGCGCCCAAGGAGGTCCCTCCCGCGCCGGCGCCGGCCAAGTTCGAACGCCGGAAGAAGGGGGCCGACGAAGCTGCCGCTGAGGAAGCTCCGGCCGCCGAAGCCCCGGCTGAAGCCGCTGCCGAGGCGCCGACCGCCGAGTAGTGGGTCGCCCAAGCGGACAGCTAGGAAAAGTTGAACTACCGCCATGCGGTTCGACGTGCTGACGTTGTTTCCGGAGATCTTCTCCGGATACCTGACGCAAAGCCTGTTGAAGCTGGCAATCGAACGGAGGATCGTCGACGTACAACTGCACGACATTCGCCAATGGGCGCACGACAAGCACCATCAGGTGGACGATCGTCCCTTTGGCGGCGGACCCGGCATGGTGCTCAAGGTCGACGTGGTGGTCGAGGCGGTCGAGGCGGTTCGCGCCGCGACCGTTCCCCCCGGCCGACTGGTGCTGCTCACGCCACAAGGGCGACGACTGACGCAGCCGGTTATCGAGGAATTGGCCGCCGAGCCGCGGCTGCTGTTGTTATGTGGTCGCTACGAGGGCTTTGACGAACGCGTCCATCAATTGCTCGAGCCCGACGAGGTGTCGATCGGCGACTACATATTGGGCGGGGGTGAAGTAGCGGCCATGGTACTGGTCGACGCCGTGGTACGGTTGGTACCCGGCGTTTTGGGAGCGGAGGAAAGCAGTCACGACGATTCGTTTTCGACGGGCAACCGCCTGTTGGAGTTTCCACAATATACGCGGCCGCGTGAGTATCGCGGCCTCGCCGTCCCCGAGGTGCTGTTAAGCGGCGACCACGGGGCTGTCGCCCGCTGGCGACAAGAACAGAGCCTGGCGCGCACGCAAGCTCGCCGGGCCGACCTGCTAGAATCGAACACCCATCAACCAAATGAACAGCGACCCGCCGCCGAGCGGGGCGGTAGCGACGAGAAAGGATCGACACAATGAGCCAGCAGATTATCGCCCTGGTCGAACAGCCCCAGCTCAAGGCCGAGATTCCCAATTTCGAGATCGGCGACACCGTCGACGTGCACACGCGCATTCTCGAAGGCGAAAAGGAGCGCATCCAGATTTTCAACGGAGTTGTGATCGCCCGTGCTGGCTCGGGCCTGCGCGAAACGTTCACCGTGCGCCGCATTGTGCAGGGCGAGGGGGTCGAGCGAAAGTTCCCGCTGCACTCGCCGCGCGTGGCGAAGATCGAAGTCAAGCGGTCGGGTGTCGTGCGCCGCGCAAAGCTCTACTATTTGCGCGAGCGGGTCGGCAAGGCTGTGCGCTTGCGCGAGCGTCGCGGGGATCGCAAGAAGGGAGAATAGCCGACGTTCGCCATCCCGGTCTTTCGGCCGCGATGGCCACGAGATCGGGGGCGCTCGAGGTGTTGCTATTCCCGCCACGCATCAGGGCCTGGTTGACAAACCAGCCCTGGATAAATCGCTGGCGACCGACGCCGACGATCGGGCAGCGCGGCGAACAAGCAGCCGCGCGCTTCCTGCAGCGCAAAGGCTTTGCGATCGTCGCCCGCGGACAGCGCCAGCGGATCGGCGAGATCGATTTGGTGGCCGTCGATTCGCGCACCAGCCCGCGCACGATCGTCTTTGTCGAAGTCAAGACGCGGGAGTCGCACGCGGCGGGGCATCCGGCCGAGGCGATCGACGAACACAAGCAGACGCGACTGACGCGTTTGGCGCTGGCCTATCTCAAGTTCCACTCGCTGCTGGACCAACCAGCCCGCTTCGACGTAGTGGCCATCACCTGGCCCAGCGCCGCGCGGCAGCCGACGATCGAGCACATCGAAAACGCCTTCGAAGCCCGCGGCTCGTCAGGCATGTTCTCGTAGTCGCGCACTGCCGGAACGTGTGTTGCGGTACCTAGGGCGGTCGCCAAGCCGCGATCAGTGGATGAGATTCGCGCGCACCCAAGCACGAAAGTCGCGCAGCACCGTCGTTTCGCGTCCTGTTACAGCATCAGGCAAGCGGCGCTCGATTTCGGATAACGCAAGCACCGGGAAGTAATGACTTGACTCCACCTGCAAGTAGCCGCCGCTGGATTGCAACTGGTAGACCCGCAGTGCTCGACCATCGTAGTTCCAGAGCTCAGGAACTTTGAACGCTTCGTAAATCGGCAGTTTGCTCTCGAAGCGCCGCTGCAGGTCCACTTCGATCGCCAGGTCGGGTGGCGGGTCGACCTCGAAGTCGAGCTCGCGACAAACTCGCAACTGCGGCTCGTGCGTCAGGTAGTAACAGTTGTCGGGCTCGAATCCCTTGCGACGGTCTTTGCGCCGTACGGTCATGGAGCCGCAACTTTGAAAGTTGAGATCAAGCTCTTCAGCGACAACGTCGAGGAATCTCGCTGTCATCCTTGCCCAGCGCTCGTGCAGCCGCGAAGGAGACATCATCTCGAGCACCCCGTCGTCGTAGTACATGCGCACATGCCGGCTCTCGCTAGCGTCGCACAGCTTCACGTACAGGTCCCAACCGATGTCGTCGAGCGTCACGACCGAGTCACCCAGGTCGATCGGGGCCTGCTCGACCAGCGGCTGCTCGGCCGGTGCCGGCATGGCAGATTGCGTCGTCGACGTTGAAACGACTGGCTCGTTCATATCCGTATTCTAGTCCCCTGAGCGGAGCTGCAAAACGACCACTCCAGAGCGACGGTTTACCTGGGCCGCGCTTTGCCGAGCGCTTTTGCTTGCGCCGCAGCTAGCTCGGCAATGCCGCCGCGGGCAAGCTTGAGCATGGCCGCGAGCTCTTTCTCGCTGAAGGTGTCTTCCTCGCCGGTCGATTGCAGCTCCACAAAGCGGCCAGCCCCCGTCATCACCACATTCATGTCGACTGCTGCGGCGACATCCTCGCGATAGTCGAGATCCAAAAGAGGTCGCCCGGCGACGATTCCCACGCTCACGGCGGCCACGCTCCCGGTTAATGCCGACCGGGCCAGCGCGGCACCGTCGGGGAGCGCGTGCAAGGCGTCGACCAGCGCGACAAACGAACCGGTGACGCTTGCAGTGCGCGTCCCACCATCGGCTTCGAGCACGTCGCAATCGACCGTCATGGTGCGAGGGCCCAGCGCCGCGAAGTCCATCACGGCCCGCAGACTGCGGCCAATTAATCGCTGGATTTCAGCGGTGCGGCCATCAAGTTTGCCGCCCCGTTCGCGCTGCTTGCGCGGCGTTGTGCTGGCCGGCAGCATGTTGTACTCAGCGGTCAGCCAGCCCTGGCCGGCTGCTTCGCGCCATTTGGGCAGGTCGTCGCTGATTGTGGCGGTACAGAGCACGCGCGTGCCCCCCGCCTCGATAAGCACGCTGCCGGGCACCGTGCGCAGGTAGCGTCGACGAATCCGCAACGGTCGCAGTTCATCGGATCGCCGGCCGTCGTGCCGCGCTGGGTTAGCCATCGTGCCTTCCGACCCTAAAGAATGCGGTTACACCAACCTGGGAAATATGCAATCCATGCGGGCGACTCGCGACACCAAATCGCTAACGACTCAACAGCCAGGCCAGCACGCCCTTCTGCACGTGCAGTCGGTTGGCCGCCTGCTCGATGACGATGCTTTGTGGGCTGTCGATGACTTCGTCGGTGACTTCCTCGCCGCGATGGGCTGGCAGACAGTGCATGAAAAATGCCCCGGCTGGCGCTTGCGACATCAGTTTGCCGTTCACCTGGTAGGGAGCGAACTCGCGCAGGCGCGCTTCGCGCTCGGCTTCCTGCCCCATGCTCGCCCACACGTCGGTATACACGGCCGCGGCCTCGCGCACGGCCTCGACCGGGTCGGTTGTCACCACCAGTTCGAGGTCGGGAACTTCTGTCTTGAGGCGACTGACGAACTTCGAGTCGAACTGATAACGCTGCGGCGTTGCCATCACCAGCCGCAACCCGGCGCGTCCGCACCCCATCGCCAGGCTGCGGGCCACGTTGTTGGCGTCGCCAACGTACGCCAGCGTTTTTCCGCGGAACGCCCCGATACGCTCGCGCAGGGTGTACAGGTCAGCCAGCGCCTGGCAGGGGTGTTCGTAGTCGGTCAAGCCGTTGATAATTGAGCACTCGCAATATCGCGAAAGCTTCTCGGCGGTTTGATGGCGATTGGCGCGAACCACGATTACGTCGACATACTGGCTAAGCACACGGCCAAAATCCTCGAGACTTTCGCGCGAGCCCCAACCCGCTTCCTCGCCGAGCCACAGACTGCTGCCGCCCAGGTGAATCATGCCGGCTTCGAAGCTGCAGCGCGTGCGCAGCGACGGCTTCTCGAACAACAGCGCCATGACTCGGCCGGGGAGCAAAGAATCGCGAACTCCCTCGCGGCACTTGCTCTTCAAGTCTTCGGTGATCGTGAAGATCCGCTCGATTTCGGCCGCCTGCAAATCGGCAAGGCTCAGTAGATGTCGCATGGCGTTCTCGGCAGGTAGGGCGGGCGGCGCGTCAGGCGGAGTGGCTCTGCAAGGCGTCGGTCAAGAGGTCGCAACCTTCGTGCAATTGAGCCTCGGTCAGGTTCATCGCCGGCAGCAGCCGCAGCACCGTCTGCTGCGTGCAGTTGATCAACAGCTTGCGCTGCATGCAGGCTTCGACGATCGGCGCGCCGGGAATCGTTAGCTCCAAGCCCAGCATCATCCCCAGAATGCGCACCTCGCGCACCAGGTTACAGGCCTCGGCGATCGCGCAGAGTCGCTCTCGAAAAACCTCGCTCAATCGCCGGGCGTGCGCCAGCAAGTCTTCCTGCTCGATCATCTCGATCGCGGCGATCCCGGCACGCGCCGCCAACGGATTGCCGCCAAACGTGGCGGCGTGCATCCCAGGGCGAAGGCTCTTGGCGATCTCGGGTGTTGTCAGCAGCGCCCCACCTGCCACGCCGCCGCAGAGCGCCTTGGCAAGCGTCATGATCTCGGGCACGACGCCATAATGCTGGTATGCGAACCACTGCCCGGTGCGCCCCAGTCCGGTTTGCACTTCGTCGAACACCAGGAGTAACCCGTGCTCATCGCATAGATCGCGGAGCCCTGGCAAGAACTCTTGCGCGGGAATGCGAATTCCCCCTTCGCCCTGCACCGGTTCGATCATGATCGCAGCGGTCTCGCCGTCGATCAGACCTTTGACGGCGTCCAGATCGCCGAAGGGGGCGTACACGAATCCGGCCACAAGCGGGCCGAGCCCTTCATGATACTTGGGCTGCGCCGTGGCTGTGGTCGCCGCCAGTGTCCGGCCGTGGAATCCGCCAGTGAACGTAATGATCTTGTAGCGCGGCTTGGAGCTGTGCAGCCGCACCAGCTTGATCGCGGCTTCGTTGGCTTCAGCCCCCGAGTTACAGAAAAACGCTTGCCCGCCGAAGCTACGCTCGCTCAACAGCCGCGCCCACTGCCCTTGCTGTTCCGTGTACCACGTGTTCGGCACGTGAATCAGCGTGGCCACCTGGTCTTGCACGGCCCGCACGATCGGCTCGGGGCAATGCCCCAGCAAGTTGCACCCCCAGCCGGGAAAGAAATCGAGGTAGCGCTGCCCCTCGGCGTCCCAGACGTACGAACCTTCGCCGCGCACCAGACAGACGGGATAGCGCCCATAATTCGGCACGACATAGCGATCGAATAGCCGGATCGTTTCAGCCGAGCTCAAGGTAGCCGTGGCCATCATGTTCTCAATCCTGTTGACGGTACGTGGTTGGGTTTGGGGGCCAAAACAATTCAGACAGCCCCGCTCCCCGGCAGGTTCGCAAACGACTTTGGCGCGCGTTGCGCTAACGCTCCTTGATAATCTCTGTCCCCACGCCGTGGCTCGTGTAAATCTCCAACAACAACGAGTGCCGCAACCGGCCGTCGATGATATGGATCTTGCGGACGCCGTGGTCGAGGATGTCGAGGCAGGCTTCGACCTTCGGGATCATGCCCGCGTCGATGGCGCCGCTGGCGATCAGCTCCTGCGCTTGCTCGGCCGTGAGCGAGTTGATCAGCGACGCTGGATCGTGCTTATCCTTGCGGACGCCGTTGACGTCGCTCAAGAACACCAGCTTCTCGGCGCCCATACTCTGCGCCACGGCCTGCGCGGCGGTGTCAGCGTTCACATTCAGCTTTTCGCCCGCGTCGTCGAGGCACATTGAGGGAATCACCGGCACGATCCCGGCGTAGCACAAGTTGTCGATGGTCGTGCGGTCGACGCGCGTGACTTCACCCACAAAGCCCAGATCGATCGGCTGGCCGGTATCATCGGCCAGCGTCATGCGGCGACCGAACAAGACGTTTGTCGTTTGGAAGTTCAGAGGCGCGGCGCGCCCCCCCAGCTCTTCGATCCGATTCACCAGGTGCTCGTTGACCTCACCAGCCAGGGTGCGTTCGACCACATCGCGCGTGGCTGCGTCGGTATAGCGCCGCCCCTGGATAAACCGCGGTTCCAGGCCGCTGGCCTCCATCGCTCGATTGATGGCCGCTCCACCGCCGTGTACCACCACCGGCCGCATACCCACCGTCTCCATGAAGACGATGTCCAGCAGCAAATGTCGCAGGGCATTCTCGTCTTCCATGACGCTGCCCCCGAGCTTGATGACTGTGACTTTGTCGCGGAATTTGCGGATCCAGCCGAGCGCCTCGATCAGCACATCCGCTTTGACGATGGCCTCTTCCAAACGAGCGAACTCCGCTGCCGATCGATCGCCGGCGATGGGCGCGAGCAGTCGCGGCCCGTCGCTGCAGTCGATCCCATTCAGTCATCGACACGTCAGTCGCCACGGCCGTTCGTAACCTGCCGGGGCGAAACGGGTTATTCTACTGTGCCAAGGGTGGGCGTCAACGCCGGGAGCTCCTTTCAACGGGCCCAAATTCAAACCGCCGCGTGGCTAGTAACATGAACGTGCCATGCCAGCTCGTTACGCCACGACTGAAGCTGACCTCCTGATCGCCGGCGCGAGTGCCCGCGCCGCCGCGTTCTCGGTGCTATCCGCCGGCTTGAAACCAGCGGCGCTCGATCTATTTGCTGATGAGGACCTCGCAGCACGTTGTGTTGCAATGCGTGTCGCGCGATGGCCAGGTGGGCTGGCAGGCGCCGCGCGAAGACTCCCTGCGTTCCCCTGGTTGTACACCGGTGGTCTTGAGAATCACCCGCGGATCGTGGACGCGATCGCGCGCGAGCGCCCGCTGTGGGGTAACTCAGCAGCAGTGCTGCGCCGCGTGCGCGATCCCCGGGACGTTGCCGAAACCCTGCGCCGGGCGACGATCGAAGTACCACAGCTCCGTCGTGCCAGCGATTCACCGCCGGCCGACGGCCGCTGGTTGATCAAATCCACCGCGTCGAGCGGCGGACTTGGGGTTCACGCTTGGGATGGGACCGTGCGGCACCGCTCCGGCAAGTGGTACTTTCAACAGCGTATTGATGGTCGCAGCATCGCGGCTGTCTATCTAGGCGGCAATTCCGACGCGCGGTTGCTAGGCGTCACCGAGCAGCTTGTCGGCACGCGGTGGCGCGGCGCGCAGCCGTTTGCGTACGCCGGCTCGATCGGGCCGCTTCACCCGTCGCCGCGGATCGTGGCGCAATTGGAAACGATCGGCTCATGCCTGGCCAAAACGTACCAGTTGCAGGGGCTGTTCGGCGTCGACATGATTCGCGATCAACACGGTCGCCTATGGCCCGTCGATGTCAATCCGCGCTACCCGGCATCGGCTGAAGTGCTCGAACTAGCATCCGGCGTTTCGCTCATCGGTTTGCACGTTCAAGCGTGCGACGCCGGCGAGCTACCATCCTCGCGATTGAAAAGGCAGCGCACTTGTGCAGGCAAAGCGATCGTGTACGCGCCGTGTGACTTTGTCGTCCCTCGATCGTTGAATCGCCGTTGGCACGCGGCCAACGATGCACGGCGCGAAACCGGCGGCACGCCACGTCACTGGTACGTCGGAGTGCCGCCGTACCAGGTCGCCGACATCCCCGCAGCCGGCACGGCAATTCCCGGCGGTTCACCGGTCGTAACCTTAATCGAGTGCGGCGATCTGTCGACCGTGCGAGGCAAGCTACGTCGCCGCGCGTCGACCTTGCGCCGGCATTTGCAAGCACTTGGGCATCAAGAGCCTTCGTCACTCCGGATGCCGTAGCAGAGCAGGCGATTCTGATCCCGTAGAAACAGCCGTCCGTCGGCAATCACCGGGTGCGGCCAGCTTGGAGCTCCGGTGCGATCTGGCTGCTCGAAACGCCCCTTGAGATGAAAGCCATCGGGGGTTGCTTCCACCAGGCTGACGAGTCCTTCCTCGCTGCGCACGTAGAAGTGGCCGTCGGCATACAGGAGCGAGCCTTTGCCGCAACTACGGTCGCGCCACTTCACCTTGCCTGTGTTGGCGTCCAGGCACGTCAGTAGTCCGGGATCGTTCGAGCCAAACAAGAAACCGTTGAGCAAGATCACTCCGCCATGATGGTTCTTCATGTCCTTCGTGAAATAGACCTCGTCGGCCGTGACCGCATCTCCCGCGGATTTGATTTCCACGACGCCGCCGCCGGTGCCATAGCCCGAGGCAGCGAAGATGTGATCCTCGCCGACGGCAATCGGCGTCGAGCAATTCGCGGTGCCATTGGCCGGCGCGTCCCAGCGCCAGAGAAACTTGCCGTCGCTAGCAGCCACGCCGATCACGCCGCGTGCCGTGAACTGCACGAACTGGTCGCGGCCGGTCAACCGCGCGGGAATGATCGAGCTATATGCCGCGCCATCGCTGACCGGAGATTCCCAGATCGTCGCTCCGGTTTGCTTGTTGAGCGCGGCGATTGTCGCCCGCGACCCACCCGGCGTGCACAGCACCCAGTTGCCAGCCACCAAGGGGGATTCCGAATACCCCCAGTTCGGCACCGCGCCGCCGAGCTCGCCGACCAGGTCGCGCCGCCAGATGAGCTTGCCGTCGCGAGCGTTCAAACACACCAGGTCGCCATTAAGCCCCAGCGCGTAGAGCTTCCCCTTGTCGAACGTGGGTGTGCAGCGCGGGCCAGGGTAACCAGCACCATCGTGTCGCACGGGGCCAAGCGTGGCGGCCCACAGCTCGCGTGGCTCTTTCTTGACGTCCCAGGCGATGACCTGCTCTTGCCCGTCGCGATTACCCATGACGAACAAGACGCCGTTGACGATTGATGGCGTCGAATAGCCTTCGCCCACCCCCTCGATATTCCAGAGCAGCTTCGGCCCCCCTTCGGGCCAGGAAGCCAGCAGCCCAGTCTCACGACATAGCCCGGTGCGGTCGGACCCACGCCACCCTGGCCAGTCAGCCGCGACCGACTGACGCCAAACCACCGCGAGACACCCGAGCAAAATGGTCGCCGTGAGGGCACGTGTGAACTTCATCATGGGCCTCTTCGGTCCGAGTGCATGAATGGCGGGCTTCATCGCGTGCGGCGGGGCATTCGCCGGTTCGAGTCGTGTTCCGGCTGGCATGAGGTAAGAATGAGTGTAGCCAGCCGAGCGCTATGTGCAAACCATGGGCCGCTAGCCTGAGGAGAGCTGCAAAGTCGGGGACTGGTACATTTCTCGGTGCGCCGAAGTCATCCCTTGCCAACTCACGTCGGCCGAAATCATGTACCTGTCCCCTTCGCATTTTGACTTTGCACTTCTTCTGCCGCTGGCCAAGCCCGGTGTTCATGGCACGCCGGAAGGTGTACGCTGGCCGGCCCGTCAACTCACAAAGCAGAATCCCACGGCCGAGAGGACTGCCCTGACACGTGGAAAACTTCAGCGACTTCATCGACCTGTTTTTGCACCTCGACAAAGAGCTCAAAGATATTGTCCAAGTTTATGGCACTTGGATTTACCTGATCCTATTCGCGATCATCTTCTGCGAGACCGGCCTGGTGGTCACCCCGATTCTGCCGGGCGACTCGCTGCTGTTCGCCGCTGGTGCAATGGCAGCAAAGCCTGAGCGGCCACTAAGCGCTGTAACTTTGATACTACTGCTGAGCGTTGCGGCCATCCTCGGGGATGCCGTCAATTACGCGATCGGATGGTATATGGGTCCGAAAGTGCTCACCTCCAATGGGCGATTCCTCAAACGCGAATACCTTGAGAAGACACACCGCTTCTACGAGCGCTACGGCGGCAAGACGATCATCCTCGCGCGTTTTGTGCCCATCGTGCGCACGTTCGCCCCGTTCCTGGCCGGCGTCGGCTCGATGAGCTACGTTAGGTTCGCCAGCTACAACGTCGTGGGAGGGATCGTTTGGGTCGTGTTCTTCGTGATCCTGGGGTACGCCTTCGGCAACATTCCGATCGTCGAGAGGTACTTCGAGTTTGTGATCATCGGGATCGTCTTCGTGTCGATCCTGCCAGCGGTTTTCGAAGCCTGGCGGGCTCGCCGTGAAGCCGCCGCGGGCTGATGAGCTCGGCTATAATACCAATCTGACGACGGGCCGCGCGCGGCCGACGTCGTTCGCAGGCCCCCGCGAAGCGCCAGGAGCGAGCGAGCATGGATCGACCGCCACCGCCGGAAGCACGCGTGCCACGCAGTTCGGCACTGTCAATCATTCTGGCGGCGCTCTTGGCCCTGTTTGTGGGCGCGGTCCTGATTGTGCTGACGATCGGCTTCTTCGCCAACGTCATGGCGGCGATCGCTATCCTGTTCGGCGTCGCCGCGTTGCATTACGTTGTCTGGGGACGCTGGCTGTCGCAGAGCCTTCGCGACGAAGCCGACGCCGACGAGCAATACGCTCAAGCCGACTCCCGCCGCGACAGGCTTCCAACCGATCGCGACAACTACCCTTAGTACCGGGCCGCGAAATGCAGCGGCGACCGATACAACCACCGCCGATGAACGCCGTTTCAACTTCCGCTCCCTGGCAGCAGGCACTCGACGCCGCGGTCGACGGTCTCGCCGCGCGGTTGATCGCCGTCCGCAGGCATCTGCACGCGCACCCAGAACCAAGCGGCTTCGAGACCGAAACGACGCGGCACCTCGCCGCGCAGCTTAGTACCGCCGGTCTAACTGCCCGGCTTGGCCCCGGCGATCGTGGTCTCGTCGTCGATGCGCCCGACGCTGCAAGCGCGCCGCGTATCGCGCTGCGGGGCGATATTGACGCCCTGCCGATTCAGGAAGTCGCCGGACGCGAATACGGCAGCCGCCACCCAGGACTTATGCACGCCTGCGGACACGACGGTCACTCGGCCACTGTGTTGGGAGCTGCACTGGCACTGCACGCACTGGGCCAGCAAGGGGCGCTCCCCTGGCCTGTTCCCTGGCGGGCGATCTTTCAGCCGGCCGAGGAATCGCTGACGGGCGCTCGCGAAATGGTCGCAGCAGGTTTTTTGAATGGAGTCGCCGGCATCTTCTCGCTGCACATGGACCCGAGCCGCGCGGTCGGCACGGTCGGCGTCCGCGTGGGCACGTTCACCGCCAATTGCGATTCACTGCGCGTGACGATCACCGGGCGCGGAGGCCACGCCGCCCGTCCGCATCAAACGCGCGATCCGATCGCCGCCTTGGTACAGCTCGTGTCGAGCTTGTATCAAGCGGTCCCGCGCGGCGTCGATAGCCAAGACCCTGTGGTCTTGTCGTTCGGGCAGATCGTCGCCGGCGATGCGGCCAACGTCATCCCCGAGCGGGCCTTGCTCCGCGGCACCTTGCGAACGCTCGACCACCAGGTTCGCCAGCATGCGCTCGAACAGATCCAGCGCATTGCCGCCGCCATCGCTGCCGCCACCGGAACCGAGATTGTCGTCGCGCGCGACGAGGGGATCGAATCGGTCCTCAACGATGCCCAGCTCACGAATCTCACACGGCTGGCCGCCGTGGATTTGCTCGGTGCCCAGAACGTAGCCGAGATTCCACGCCCCAGCATGGGGAGCGAGGATTTCGCCGCGTATCTCGACGCTGTCCCCGGAAGCATGTTTCGGTTGGGATGCGCATCGCCGACCGCTGGCAACTCGGCGCTGCACACCCCCACGTTCGACCTCGACGAGCGGGCGTTAGCGATCGGCGCCAAGATTCTGGCCCGCGCATGCATTCTTTGGGCGGACCCACGTCGCGGCGACGAACGCTAGCGAAACTGCGCTGTTTTGTGGCGCTTGCCAACTCGCGGCGGCTGATCGAGAATGATTGGCACGCTCGCGCGATTGCGACTTTGCAAGCACTGCGGCCGCGACCGCCCCACCTTCATTCCGTTGCCGCCCTCCCACCAGCCAGCTCGCCATGCCCGATTTCAGCTTCTGCCTGAACACCAGCACGATTCAGCCGGCCAGCTTGCTCGACAAGATCCGCATCGCCGGCGAGGCCGGCTACTCGGGCATCGAGCTGTGGATCAACGATGTCGAGGGGTATCTCGCCGAAGGGCACAAGGTCGCCGAAGTGCGCACCGCGCTCGACGACGCCGGGCTCGCGCGTCCGAGCATGATTTCGCTCCGCGACTGGTGCACCGCCGACGAAGCGAAATTCGCCGCGGCGGTCGACGCCGCCAAGCGTCGGCTCGACCTGGCCCGCGAGCTAGGTGTCGAGCGCATCGTGGCGGGGCCCCCAGGCGACGACGTGCCACAAGCACTCGCCGTGGAGCGCTACGGCCAGATTCTCGACATCAGCATCGATCGCGGCGTACCCGCGTCCCTCGAGTTTCTTGGTTTTGTCAAAGGGATCAACACGCTCGAGCGCGCCTGGGCCATCTGCGGTTCGGTCGGCAATCCGGCCGGCACGATCACGCCGGACGTGTGGCACATGTTCCGCGGCGGCTCCGACTTCAAAGTGCTCGACGACATCCCGGTCGATCACATTTCGTGCTTTCATTGGAACGACGCGCCGCGCGAGCCGACACGCGAGCAGCAAACCGACGCCGACCGCGTTTATCCCGGCGACGGCATCCTCGATTTGCACGCCCTGGCCGATACGCTGCGCGAAAAGTCGTTCACCGGCGCGCTGTCGCTCGAACTATTCAATCGCGACTATTGGAAGCAAGATCCGCTCGTCGTGGCCCGCACGGGGCTCGAAAAGATGCGGGCCAGCGTAGCGCCAGGGTAGGCGCCGCGACGCAACGTGCCGGCAGCGCGAACGCCGACCGGCGCCTCCGAAAGACCGGAGTGTACTTTCAGGAATCGTTACGTTGATCCAAGCGGCGCCTGTCATCGAGACTCACAGCCTGACCAAGCAGTACGACACGCTCGTCGCGCTGCGCAACTGCACGCTCGAGGTGCGTCGCGGCGAAGTCTTCGGATTGCTGGGTCCCAACGGCTCCGGCAAGACGACGTTGATCCGGCTGCTGATGGGCTTCTTGAAGCCGACGGCCGGCTATGCCTTGATCGACGGGCTGGATTGCTATCGCCAGAGCGTGGCGGTGCACGCCCGCGCGGCGTACCTGCCGGCCGAAGCGCGGCTGTTTCGCCAAATGCGCGGTCGCGAAGTGCTGGAGTTTTTCAGCCGCGTGCGCCCCGGCGGCGACTTCGGCAGCGCGCTGGCGCTGGCCGAGCGGCTCGACCTCGACATCACCCGGCAAGTGGCTTACTTCTCGACAGGCATGCGGCAAAAGCTGGCCTTGTGCGCCTGTTTGTCAGGTCAAACACCGCTGGTGATTCTCGACGAGCCCACCGCGAACCTCGACCCGACGATGCGCGGCGAGGTATTAGATATGGTGCGCGAAGCGCGCGATGCCGGACGGACCGTCCTTTTTTCGTCGCACGTGCTGTCGGAGATCGAACAATCGTGCGATCGGGTGGTGATCTTGCGCAGTGGCGAACTGGTGCACACGCAGGTGATGAGCCAGTTGCATCGTCAACACCGCATTCGGGCGGAGCTGACCGGGCCGCTGCCTGCGATTCCACCCGAGCTGGCGGCCGAGTTGCAGATTCACGTCAATGACGACAGAGAATTGAAGATCGAAACGCCTGGCGAACTTTCCCCCCTGCTGGGCTGGCTGGCCGAACTGCCGATCCGCGAGGTGCGCGTCGAGCCTGTCGGCTTGCAGGCCCTGTACGAACGTTTCCATAGCGCGGAGAGTGCATGAGCGGCACGGTGGCTTCTCGAACGTTGCCGGTCGATCGGCCCGGCGCCGCGTCGGCGCGCCCGGCGCGCGGTGGCCAACCGTCGCCGACAGGTGGGCCGGCGAATCAGTCAACGGTTGAACGGCCGATTCACTTCTCGCCGCGGCTCTTGAACGCTGCCTTATGGCGCAAAGCTTGGATCGAAGCGCGACTGCTCTTGGTCTGCTGCATGCTCCTGATGTTCGCGTTTCAGTGGATCTTCGTCTGGATCACCAGCATGGTGAAGCTCGGCGCCCTGGCCAGCTTTGTGAAGACCCTACCCCCCGGCCTGCAGAGTCTCTCGGGCGTACCCGTCAACGAACTGGCCACGGTCGCCGGCCGTATCGGCCTGGCCTACGTCGATCCGATCGTGCTGGTCACCTCGGCGGTGTGGGCAATCGCCCGTGGCTCCGATGTTGTCAGCGGCGAGATCAACCGCGGCTCAATGGAACTGCTCGTCTCGCAGCCCGTGCGGAGGTTGAGCATCTTTCTCACGCAGTCGCTGGTCACCTCGATCGGCGCAGCGCTGATTGCCATGTCGGCCCTCTCGGGCACATTATGCGGCTTGTCGTTGGTGACATTGGAGGAGCCGGTCGCCGCCATGCCGTTTGTGCCAGCGGCGTTCAATCTGTTTGGCATGACGGTTTTTCTCGGTGGCGTCGCCGCTTTGGCTTCGGCCTGCGACCGCTATCGCTGGCGTACGATCGGGTTGGTCGGCGGCTTTTACGTGATTCAACTGATGGTCAACGTCATGGGGCGCACCGTCAAAAGACTGAACTGGCTGGAATACACCACGTTCTTCGGCGCTTACGAACCGCAGGGGCTGATCGCCGAATACCTGCGCGAGCCGGACGCGGCCTGGCAATTGCTGGCCCAGTACAACGCCGTTCTGCTGGGCCTGGGGCTGGTGGCCTATGTCGCCGGAGCGGTGATATTCTGCCGCCGCGATCTCCCCGCTCCGCTGTAATCGAGGGGCCGCCGCCGCGTACTCGCATTTCCCCAATCGCCCGATTGCGCCATAATCTGAGCGCCCGAACTTCGTGAGTCGGACTTAATCCGCCACGCGGCAGCCCCCTCTGCGACACCGCAAGGCGCTGGTTCCGCAGCGATTTGAGGAGTAGTGCAATGCCTGCCTTTGGCCGCGACACTCGTCGCCCGTCGTTTCGCTGGGTCGTAACCCTGGCCATCGCCGTGATGGGCGCCGCGCCGGCCTATGCCGGCGATGAGCCCGGCCAGGAAGAACTCGACGCCGCCGTCGAGGCCAAGTTGAATGCCGAGTCGATCAGCGACCTGGCCGAAGTCATCGACCATTGCAACCGGGCACTGGAGCTGGGCCTCAACGACGAAAACAAGGACTTCGCCCACAAGTTGCTGGCATCCGCCTTGTTCCAGCGCGGCACCGCCTACGCCGAAGCAATCTTTGGCGAGGAAGCTGGCGGCGACCGCACCATCGAGCAGATCATTCGTTTGCGGGAGTTGGCACTCGAAGATCTCGAACATGCGCTCGAGCTCGACGGCGAGCAGGTCGAGCAATGGTACCTGGTCGCGCGCTTGCACGCCTTTCCCGGCGGAGACCGCCAGAAAGCCATCGACGCCCTCGAGAAACTCCTCAAGTCGGAGAAGATTGAAGCGGCGCTCCGCGCCAAGGCCCTGACGGTCCGTGGCTCGCTGGCCGAAAAGCCCGAGGATCGCCTCGCCGACTACTCTGCCGCGCTCGAAGCCGTGCCCGACGAAGTCGACGCGCTACGCGCCCGCGGCGAATTGCTTTACGAGATGAAGCGCCTGGACGAAGCCCGCGCCGACCTCGAAAAAGCCCTCGAGCTCGATCCTGAATCGGCTGAGACGTTGATCCTGCTCTCGGCCATTCTGGTCGACCAGAACAAGATCGACGACGCCCTCAAGACGCTCGACAAGGCGATCGAACAAAACCCGCGCGCCGCGCAGGCGTATGTGCAGCGCGCCCGTCTGCTTTTGCAGCGCAACGAGGCGGCTGCCGCCAGTGAGGACCTCGATCGTGTGTTGGTGCTGGCGCCGGGCAATCCCGTGGCCCTGCTCTTGCGCGCGACGGCCCGCTGGCAAGCGGGGCAGAACGAACGTGCGATGGAGGATGTCGAGCGGATTCTGGAGCAGCGTGCCGATTTCGCGCCCGCTTTGCGGCTGCGCGGGGTGATGCGCGCCGAACTGGGGCGGCTGGCCGGCGCACTCGAAGACCTTAAGTTGGCCGCCGAAATCGAGCCCGATGACGTCGAGTTGCGACTGCAAGTCGCCATGCTCGAACTGGCCAGCAAGCTGCCAGCCTCGGCAATTGCCGACTATTCGCACGTGCTCAAGCTCGACGAAAAGAACGTCACCGCCTGGCAAGGGCGGGCCGACGCGCATCTGGCCTTGGGAGAGCAGGTCGAGGCCATCGCCGACTATGAGCAAGCGCTCAAGTTAGCGCCAGAGAGCAGCGCGATCCTCAACAATCTGGCCTGGCTCCTGGCCACCTCACCTGAGGATAGTCTGCGCGATGGCAAACGGGCGATCGAACTGGCCACGGCCGCCTGCAAAGTTACCGATTTCAAGCAGGCCCACATTCTCAGCACGCTCGCCGCCGGCTACGCCGAAACAGGAGACTTCAAGACCGCGATCGATTGGTCGACCAAGGCCGTGGAGCTGGGCGAAGAACGCAATCGCGAGGCGCTATCCAAAGAGCTCGAGAGTTACCAGGAAGGCAAACCTTGGCGCGAAACGTTGCCGCCCCCCGCGCCCGAGCAGCCGACAACTGAAGTGCCGGCAAGCGATGAGAAACCGGCGGACGCGCCGCAGGACGACGCGCCGGCCGACGACAAGCCTGCTGCGGAGAAGCCAGCCGACGACACTCCACGCGACGGCGACGATCCCGTCCGTCGTTGAGTTACTTTAACGCCTCCAGCCATGCCAGCAGATCACTCAACTGCTCGTCGGTGAGCACCCGACCCAACCCCTCGGGCATGATCGACTGTGGGCTGGGGGCCAGCTCGGCGACTTCATCGCGCGCGATCCGCACTTCGGCGCGCTCCGGCGTGCGCAGCCAGATGGCCTCCGCGGTTTGTCGCGTGATCAGGCCCGTGTAGGTAAGTCCGCCGGTGGTAACGACAGTGAAGCTCTCATAGCCGCGGGCCAACGACAAGTTCGGCAGCAAGATCGATTCCAAGAGATCGCGACGCGTGCGGATCGAACCGATCTTCGACAGGTCGGGACCAACCTGCGCGCCGTCGCTCCCCACGCGGTGGCAACCCGAGCAGCCGACGCGCGTGCTCAAGAAGAGCGCGTGGCCGCGCGCCGCATCGCCAGCCGCGAGGCTTTTCGCGCGTCCGTCGAGCTGGGTGAGTTGTTCCGCGCGCGACGCGTTCTGCTGCGCTGCCAGCGCTTGCGCCGTGCTTTGTACTTCGGTCGGATACGAGTTGGCGATCTCCACCAGCCGCGCCGGTGAAAGTGCCGCCAAACCTGGGGACTTGGCCAGCGCCCCGAACAAACGCATCCCCAGCTCGCGATCGGTGCCGCGCTCGAACGAGCGGATCAGCGCTGGCAACTCCAATGGTCCTGCCGATCGAACGTACTCGACCAGCGCCGCGAGTTGCGCGGCGGGCAAATCGGCGCGCGAGAACCCTTCGGCCGCGGCGAGTCGCTCGATCGGCGGTATCGCCTCGTTCAGTTGCCCCGAAAGCAAGTCGAACTGCGCTGCGTCGAGCGATTGACCGCTGGCCGCCAGGCTCGCAGCCGCCGCCACGCGCAGCGCATGCCCGCGAGATGCGTCGTTGGCAAGTGCTCGCAGGTCAGCCCCTAGAGTGGGATCACTGCTGCCACCCGCGGCGACAATCGCCTGAGCCAACACCGCTCCATCCGTATCGGCGAGCGCCGCGCGGACTGCATTCACCCATTCCGTCGGCCACGGCGCGATGCCGCTTCGCGCAATGACTTCCAACAGCAGCACGCGCGCGGCGGCTGCCGCTTCACGCTTGCCGACCACTTCGGCGATCAGTTCCTGTATCGATTTCTCCCGACAGAACGACAGCAGTACGCCGCGAATGCCCGCTAGCTTTTCCGCGGGCAGGTCGGCCGCGAGCGACGTCCGCAGATTGGCTGTCAACTCGCCGGACCAAGTCGGATGTTTGCTGATAACCTCGAGTGCCGCTTGCACAAGCGCGGGATCGTCGCTGTCCAACAGCGGCGCCACGAGACCCTGCGATAGCAATCCACCTTCCATTTGATCGAGCGCCACCAGCGCCGCGCGACGCACCTGGGGCAGCGGATCGTTCAAGCCCGGCAGCGTCTGCCCGCGATCGGCGATCTCGATCAATGCGTAGATGAGCGCGTGCTCCAAGGCGCGGTCGTAGCCGCCGGCGCGCAAGTTGGCGAGCAAGCCCGGCACGGCCGCCGCCTCATGCAGTCTGCCAAGCGTCGTGGCCGCTTCTCGCCGCACGGCGAGGTCGTCGTCGCTCGTCAACATGGCGACAAGCGTGGAGCTCGCCTGGGAATCGCGCGTCGCCGCGGCACTCGAGGCCGCGGCCTGTCGCACGATCGCATCGGTATCGGCCAAAGCCGCGCGAATCGCAGTCTGAGCGGCAGCCGTGCCGATCCGCGTCAAGGCCCACACCGCATTCGCCCGACGCATGGGAGACTCTCGGTCGGCCAGTGCGTCAGCCAGTGCGGCAATTGCTTCATCGGCCGCCGTCGAAGTACGCGTCGCCACAGTATCGATCGCGCGCTCGCGCACTGCCGGACGCGCGTCGTCTAGGAGCCGAACCAGGTCGCGGGCGGCCATCCGCTGCCAATCGATCCGCAGCCCGCGTGGATCGGCCATCGGCGGTGCAACTTGGCGGCGAATCCGGTAAATGGCCCCCGCGATTTGCGGCTTCGCGATCTGCGAGGTCGGGCAACCGCTGCGGAACCAACCCCCCGTATCGATCAACAGCAAACTGCCGTCGGCGTCCTCCACGACGTCGGTGGGATGAAAGTCGGGATCGTGGCAGGTTAAGAACTCGTGCGCCGTGGCACGAAACGTCGACCCCTCGCGCGCCAGCTCAACGCGAACGAGCTTATGCGTGTTGAACTCGCAGACAAAGTAATTGTCGCGGAACTCGTCGCCGAGCGATTGGCCGCGGTAGCGCAGCGTACCGGAGACCGCGACGTGCCCCAAGTCGATCACGGGCCCGAGCAAGTCCCCCGTGCGGTGAAACTCGGCGACATAGGTCGGCTGATCGTAGCGCGGGTAGGCGCCGCCGTGCAGCCAGTGCACCAGGCAATCGCCGCGCTTCTGAAACAGCAGGTTCACCGTTCCGAGCACGTCGCCGGCCAGCGAAAAATCGAGCTCGACGGGGTTATCCATGCCGCCGCCGCAATGCGCCTGGATGTCGCTGCCGTCCAACTGGCACGAGAAGATCCGCGCCGCCTGTCCTTTGCTCTGCACGTTACCTTCGGCGTCGATGAACTGATGCCCGTGCCGCCCGTCGCACCAATAGAGCCGCCCATTGGGAGCAACAAAGCAGCCGTGAATATCGGCCGCGTTGCCGATAAAGCCGAACTTGCCCACGAGCGCGTCGCGCTGGTCGGCCACGCCGTCGTCATCGGTGTCGATCAGTCGCCAGACGTGCGGCGGACTGCAGACGTACAGCGCGCCGCGGTGCCACACCGCCCCCTGCGGCATCACCATCGCGTCGGCGAAAATCGTCGAGCGGTCGAACGTGCCATCGCCGTTGCTGTCTTCAAGTCGGCGGACGAAGTTCGGCTTCTTTTCGAGCAACTCCTGCGACTTGAGATCGAGCCCGGCGCTTTCCGCCAGGTAAAGCCGTCCGCGGTCGTCGAAGCCCCCCATCAACGGATGCCGCACGAGCGGCGGCGCGGCGACCACCTCAATCACAAAGCCCTCGGGCAGCGAAAAGCGATCCGCCGCGATCGAGGGTGCAGCAAGCGTTGTCCCACCGGGTGCCGGCTCATCCGCGGGGCTGTGTCGAGCCAGAAGGAACAAGCACGCTCCGCCTATGCCGGCCAGTCGCAGCGCCAGCCGAATCCGCGTCGAACGATGATCGCACATCTTGTCCTACACTCCAGTTAAGCGGGTCAAGATTCGCTACCGCTAGCGTCGGCGTTTGAGCACAGGTCTCGAAGATAGCTGCTTTCGCTCGCCCAAGCTACCAATGCCCGCCCGCCAACGTGCTTTCGGACGACGAGTGTTGGCGGTGAAAACCGGTCTTGACTCGGGAGATAGCCTTTCTTATCGTCCGCCGCGCTCACGTCCGTGGCCGTTCGGCCTTCAGGAATCACTCCCCTCATTTTTTCGTCGGAGAACCCCGTTATGCGAGGGATCGCCACGCTCCTTTGCGCCTTGTCTGTGTCGGCGGCCAGCGGCTGCTGTGGTTGGTGCGGCGGCCGTGGACCTTGCGGAAGCGGAGGATACCCGACCGCTTCGGCGCCCAGCTACAACGCTGCGTCGACCTACGCCGCGACGAACTCCGGTGCGCCCGCCAATGGCATGGCTTCGACCGAGCAGGCGACTCCCAGCAGCAGTGGCTCTTCGGCGGCGCCGGCGTCGTACAACGCGGCCGTCCCGGCCGAGCCGTCGGTTGAAATGGAAGGGGAAGTCCCCACCAGCCGTACCGTGCGCCGCGACGTATCGAGCAGGGTCGAGTAACCGATCCCTCTCGCGCCCGAACGCATGGCGCGTCAGCGTCGTGCGGCGCGCCCCGGCGCGGTCAGCTCCTGGTGTTGCACCAACAGGCCAATCGCGGCAACGAGTTGCAACGCCAGCACAGCCACCGGGTGGAGTGGCGGTCGAGGGGCGGGCCCCAGTTGCCATGCATCGCGCTGCTCCCAACCGTTGACGGTCCGCCGCCAGGCGGCCAGCTCGCCGCGCTGCGCCATTCCCGGAGAAACGTCCGCCTGACACGCCCACCACAGGGCGATGATGAGAGCCAGAGATAGGCCAACGATCCAGCGCACGGCAGGTTTCGTGATGAGCACGCGGACAAAGCCGGCCAACAAGTGCCAGCTATCGGGCTAACAAGCATTCTTCGCGCCCCAGCCGAAACCCGCTTTGAAGCTTGGCTCTTAAACCGCTGGCCGCTTGGCCTTCGGAGATTCCTGCCAGCGCGTCCGTAGGAGGCGGGGGATCGCACGTGCTGTCAAAACGCGACAACGTCGTGGCGGCTGGTCAACAGCACGCTGAAGCCACGCCCTCGTGCTCGCGACCGCGTGGAACGTCGTCGCGGCGCGGCGCGCGACAAAGTACAATCGATTCGGACGGCCCAACTGCCTCGCAAGTCCAACTGCATCAGGCCACGCGTCCCGACGACTCGACACACGGAGCCTTGGCGTGTCGGAATTCGCTCGCTTACGACTCGCCCAACGACTGCGCGAGGCCGAAGGCTATCTCGAGCTAGGCATGGCTGAGCACGCGCTAGGCGTGCTGGATCAAATCGAGCAGCCCAACAGCTCGCAAGGCTCGGTCGACTATCTCCGCGGAGAGGCGCTGCGCTCGCTCGAACGCTATGAAGAAGCCCTCGTGCCTTTGAACCGAGCTGCCGAGCGGCTCCCCAGCAAAATCAATGTCTGGATCGCCCTGGGTTGGTGCCACAAGCGCACCGGTCGGCTCGATCTGGCCATCGAGGCGCTCCAGCGCGCCTTGACCGCCGAGCCCACCCGCGAGGAACGCGCGCTACTCACCTACAACCTCGCTTGTTATACCAGCTTGCAAGGTCACACCGAGCGCGCCGTGACGTTGCTCCGCAAGGCCTGCGCGATCGAGCCACACTTTAAGGAACTTGCCCAACGTGAGAGCGATTTCGATCCGATCCGCTCCGATCCCGGCTTTCAATCGGTGACCTCGATCATCGTCTAGTGCGATCAAGCAGGATCTCGGCTTTTCGTACCCGAGCTTGCGAGGGCCCCGCACAACCCTTACAGCTTCGCGTGCCGAAAGACTCGTCCGTCTGAGGGCCTCGTTGCGTCGTACCGCCTAGGGGCACTTTGCCGACTGTGCGCGACGCATCATTACAACCGGGCAAAATCCCGCGGTGAAGCAGCGCCTTTGGCGAGACTGCGGCGCCTCGGCCGGTCGATTCCCAGTAGCAAACGGAATCTCTCCCCGCCGCGGGACAGGCGGATCTTGCGCCGCCGAACCGACGGATTTGTAGCGGCGCTAGGGAGTTCGCGAAAGGAGTCGAACGGCGATGCGATTTCTTGGTTTTCTGGTCGCACTCGCGACGCTAGGTGTCGCCCTGCCCAGCTTGGCCCAGCAGGGATATAGTTCGCCGGCCATGTTGCCGCTCCCCAGCGGCGTCGTCTCGCCGCAGGTGACCTACAACGGCGGTGGCGCGGTCTACTCAGCCACCAATCCCTGGTCGGGAGCACAACGATACTCCATTAATCCCTATGCCACCCAAGGCTACACAAGCTCATACGCTACGAGCCAGGTCGGATACCGCGAAGGGACTGTAGTCGACGATGGCGCCACCGACCACGTCGACATGGCCGGGAGCGAGGCCGAGAGCTGCTGGGAAGATTCGCTGAAAGGTTCCTGCGCTTCGTGTAGCGGATGCTCGAACACATGCTGCGGCCCCCGCCCTGCCTGGTTCGGCGGCATCGGTGGTGTGGTACTCACGCGCAACGAGCCGAATCAGGTTTGGACTACGGCCGACAACTTCAATAACTTCAACCAGATGATGAAGCTCAACGACACCCCGTTCGACTGGGTGCCGGGGGGCGCGGTTGCCTTCGGACGCCAGTTCTGCGGCGGCGGCGCCGCCGAGGTCTCGTTCTGGGGTACCAGCACGATGGCTGGTACGGCCCTGACCACCAATGGTCCAGGCGGTCTGGTCACGCCGATCGACCTCACCTTCGTCGATATCGGCGGGCAACCAGCGAGCCACTTCTTCGATGACGCCAACGCCCACCAGATTTGGCGTCGCGACAATTTCTACAACTTCGAAGTTAACGGCTTCACGGCGCCATTTGCCTCGCCAAGCGGTTCGGTGGTCTTCGGCTGGTTGTACGGCCTGCGCTACTTCCGCTGGAACGAGAGTGTGATCTTCGGTTCGGTCGCCAACGGCTTCGAGTTCGGCAACAACGGCGGCCTCGAAGAAGCCTACATGAACTCCCAGATGAAGAACTCGATTCTGGCCTTCCAGGTCGGCAGCATCGCTAATTGGTTCTTCCTGCCGACGTGGAGCGTTTTCGCCATGCCCAAGTTCGGCGTCGGTCCGAACTGGATGGATTCGCGGTTCTCGGTCTATCGCGGAGATGGCCTCAATGCCATCGACGTGCACGCCAACCGCACGATCGCCTCGTTCATCGGCTCGATCGACGTGGGCCTGAACTGGGCCTTCGCCCCGAACTGGAGCGTCTACGGCGGTTACCGCTTCATGGCGGTCACCGGCGTGGGGACGGCCGATCAGCAGTTCCCGCACTTCCTGGTCGATACGCCGGAAATCGCCACCATCAAGCCAAACAACAACCTGGTACTGCACGGCATCATCTTCGGCGTGCTGTGCTGGTTCTAGAGCGCGGAATTGAGCGTCGCCGGGCGCCGATTTCCTTTTGAATCGTCAATTTTGGGTGGCCCAGCCGCTTGCCGGCTGGGTCGCGAAGTGACAAGAAATCCTCTGACACCGACGCGGCTGACATGGCCGCGCGGCATGAGCAGCTCCTTGTGGCTGCGCCACCCGGCTGCGACAGCCGCGCCACTCTGATCAAGGGTTAACGGCGTAGGGTGCCACTGCTGGCTTGCCCAGCAGTGCTTCACCCGAATCGGCACCGCCAGGCTGATCGGGAAGCATTGCTCCGCGGGCGTCGGCTGAGATTTCAGGGCTGCGCCTTCTCAACTGCGCTGCACAAATTGCCGATCTTTCCTCATTAGCATGAAGCATGACCGCGGCATGGCGGCCGCCGTCCGTAAACCACCCATGGACGGCTGCGCCAGCCTTGACGTGTTCATCGCATGCCCCGCGGCAGCTCCTTCGCACGGACGCTGCTCGTGCTCGCGCTTGTTGGCAGCGGATGCTGCCGAAACGCCTGGCATGAGCCTCGCTCTCTCAAGCTCGTGCAGCTCTGCGCGCCCAGCGCAGCAACCTGTGAGCCGCCCGACGCGCTCGAATCGGCGCGCGCCCTGGCGGCTCGCGCGACCTTGGCCGACCGCGCCAAGGACCAAACGGCCGTCGATTTGCACTATCAGGCTGCGGTCACGGCTTGGACAGCGCTCAACCAACTCTGCGGGACGTCGCACGACGGCGCGCTGGCTAGCGAGATCTACCACACCAGCACGGCCCGCTTCATCACAACCGCTCAACGCCATGGCCGGCTCGTCCCCGGACAAGGCGTGATCGTCAACGCGCCAGGTCGCTGCCTGCTGGTTCCCTTGGTCCCGCACGGCTTCGTCTGGCAGCACGACGACTTCCAGGCGCTGTTTCCCATCGGACATTACAAAAGCGAATACATCAACCGCCAGTACCGCTGCGAAGGCTGGGGTGTCCCGGTCGTCGTGCAGCGCACTTGCCCCACGGGTTGCTATCGCGAAGAAGGCTTCCTCCCCCCCGGCGGCATGTTCGCCGCCACAGCACTACTGCGACCCTGCCCTACGGGCGGAGTCAATCTCGAGCTTTTCGATCCGCTGCGCGCGAAGACGCACCCCGAACTACCGGCGCCGCGCCCGTTGGCCAGCGATATCTCGGCCCCCGCCGCGCTGCGTGAAATTCTCAACCCGCAACTGGCCAATTGGCTGACTCCGTTCATCTCTCCCACCCGCATCCGGAACCCCGGCCTGTTCATGGTCGAGCCGTATCAACCGGGCAAGATTCCGGTCATCATGGTCCATGGGTTGGCCTCGAATCCGCTCTCCTGGCTCGATCTGGCCAACGATCTGCGCGCTATCCCCGGCTTCTGCGACCATTTTCAGATCTGGGGCTTTCGCTACGCGACCGGCCGGCCGTTTCTCGAATCGGCGGCCCGCCTGCGAAGCGATCTATACCGCGCGCTGGCGACGATCGACCCCGACGGCTGCGACCCCGCGCTCGGCCACCTGGTGCTGGTCGGCCACAGCATGGGGGGACTGATCTGCAAGATGCAAGCGAGCTCGAGCCAGGAGATACTCTGGAGCGCAATCGCCAATCGCCCCTTGGAGGCGATTGCCACCACGGAGATGACGCGCGAGCAACTGCGGCAACTCTGCTTTTTCGACCCGGTGCCAAATGTGCGCCGCGTGATCTTTCTGGCAACGCCGCATCGGGGATCGGTCTGGGCGAGGCGCCCCGTTGGCCGGCTCAGCTCTGCCCTCGTGCGGCCGGACGACACGCAGCGAAACCGTCATGAGCAGCTCGAGCGCGACAACCCGGGCGTCTTCTCTCCGGAGGTCTCGGAGCGCATCCCCACCAGCGTCGAAATGCTCGACCCCGATAGTGGGGTGCTGCGCGCGATCGACTCATTACCCCTGAATCCCTGCGTCACGTTCCACTCGGTCATCGGTTACGGTTATTACGACTTGCGCGAAGGGGAAGGAGACAAAGTCGTCTCAATCCAGAGCGCGAACTTCCCGTGCGCCGAAAGCCAGATCGGCGTTCGCGCCAAGCACACGCAAGTGCAGCGGCAGCTCGAAACGTCGCAAGAGGTCGCCCGTATTCTCCGCGAGCACCTGGCCACTTTGGAGTCTGAGATTGCCGCGCGCGACGATGTGCCGGACTTCGAGTCGGCCAGCGGCAAAAATCGCTAGAATCCGCCGCGCAGCGGCGATGGCGCTTAGCCGTGGGCGACAGCCCACGGGAACCGTCGCGCAGAATCCAAAGCCGCGCAGCGGCGACATCCCGCCCGTCGGTTGCCCAGGTCGCTGTCGCCGCTGCGCGGCTTTGTGGTGTTTAGGCGCTTGGCGTCCGTGGGTTAACACCCACGGCTAAGTGCTGCGGCCGCTGCGCGGCCAAGGAAGCATGAGAATACGCATCCCCAAAGCGCTCTGCAAAGACGCACTTACTCCGATGGTGCCGCTACCTTCCTGGGCCGCGCGCCAGTGGCCGCTAGCATGGATGCGTCGAGACCACTCCTTCCGCGAGTGCTCGAGGGCGACGCGCTAATCGCACCGCTTCTCGCCAAGCGGAGCGGCGTTTCGTACAATCCCCAACCGGTCACTGTCAAATAACTTAAAAGATACCCGCCGGAGCTTCATCCGATGCGCACCAAGTGTTTCCTCGCCGCCGCGATTGCGCTTTTGTCGACGCTCGCCTGGATCGCCGCCACGGGCGATTTCACTCGGCACGCGCGGGCACAAGCACCCGCCGCTGCCAAGCTCGACCGCACGGTTCTCCCGATCCCCGAGCCCAACATTCCGCACTCCACCGTGCTCGACGCCCGCAACGCCAAGCCCCCCGCGCGCTTCCAAGTGAAAGCCCCCGCCGGCGCTCCCAACGTGCTTGTCGTCTTGATCGACGACATGGGCTTTGGCATGTCGAGCGCTTTCGGCGGGCCAATTCACATGCCGACCGCCGAACGACTGGCCGCCGCCGGCTTGCGCTATAACCACTTCCACACCACGGCGCTTTGCTCTCCCACCCGCGCCGCCTTGCTCACCGGCCGCAACCATCACATGTGCAACATGGGATCGATCACCGAAACGGCCACGGCCTTCCCCGGCCAAACCGGCCAGCGCCCCAACAGCGTCGCCCCGCTGGCCCAAATGCTGCGCCACAACGGTTTTTGCACCGGCGCGTTCGGCAAAAGCCACGAGACCGCCGCCTGGGAGGTCAGCCCGTCGGGCCCCACCGATCGCTGGCCCACGCGCTCCGGCTTCGACAAGTTCTATGGCTTCCTCGGCGGCGAAACCAACCAGTGGGCCCCCATGCTCTACGAAGGGCTTAACCAGATCGAGACCCCCAAAACACCCGGCTACCACTTCCTCACTGACATGACGAACCAGGCCATCGCCTGGATGCAGTTCGAAAAGTCGCTCACGCCCGACCGGCCATTCTTCATGTACTACGCGCCCGGCGCGACCCACGCCCCGCATCACGTGCCCAAGGAGTGGATCGAAAAATACCGCGGTAAGTTCGACGCTGGCTGGGACCGCATGCGCGAAGAAACGCTCGCCCGGCAGATCAAGCTGGGCGTGGTGCCCGCCGGCACCAAGCTCGCTCCCAAGCCGGCCGCCATCAAGGATTGGGACAAACTCTCGGCCGACGAAAAGAAACTCTTCGCCCGGCAGATGGAGATTTACGCCGGCTATGGCGAGTACGTCGATGCCGAGGTGAGCCGCGTCGTGCAGGCCCTCGAAGACCTCGGCCAGCTCGACGACACGCTCGTCTATTACATCATCGGCGACAACGGTACCAGCGCCGAAGGAGGCATGAACGGCCTGTTCAACGAGTACAGCTACTTCAACGGCGTCCCCGAATCCGTCGAGGACATCCTCAAGCACTACGACGAGCTGGGCGGCCCGATGTCGTACAACCACTTCGCGGCCGGCTGGGCCGTGGCCGGCGACGCCCCCTTCGCCTGGACCAAGCAGGTGGCGTCCGATTTCGGCGGCACGCGCAATGGGCTGGTCGTCCACTGGCCCGCGCGCATCAAGGCTCGCGGGGAAGTCCGCCCGCAGTTTCATCATGTGATCGACGTCGCTCCCACGGTGCTCGAAGCGGCCGGCTTGCCCGAGCCCAAAATCGTCGACGGCACGAAGCAAACTCCGATCGAAGGCGTGTCAATGGTCTACACGTTCGACGATGCAAAAGCGCCCACGCGGCACCCCACGCAGTACTTCGAGATTTTTGGCAATCGCTCGATCTACCACGATGGCTGGCTGGCCGGCACCGTGCATCGCGCGGCCTGGGAAATGCAACCCCGCGCCCCGCTGGCCAGCGACAAGTGGGAGCTCTACGACACCCGCAGCGACTTCAGCCTGGCCAACAACCTGGCCGCCAAGAACCCCAAGAAACTCAAGGAGCTGCAAGAGCTGTTCATCACCGAGGCGATCAAATACCAGGTGCTGCCGCTTGACGACCGCACGCTGGATCGCATGAACGCTCGGCTGGTGGGCCGCCCCGACCTGATGGACGGCCGCACGTCGCTGTCGCTCTTTCCCGGCATGCGCGGCATGACCGAGAACGTCTTCATCAACGTCAAAAACCTCTCGCACACAATCACGGCCGACGTGACGATCCCCGACGGTGGCGCCTCGGGCGTGATCCTCGCCCAGGCGGGTCGCTTCGGCGGCTGGAGCTTGTACTTCAAAGAAGGCCGCCCGACGTACGTCTACAACTTCCTCGGGCTGGAGCGGTTCACGATCGCCGCGCCCGATGCGCTCGCGCCCGGCAAGCACCAGCTTCGCTTCGAGTTCGCGTACGACGGTGGCGGATTGGGCAAAGGAGGCGTCGGCACGATTCTGGTTGACGGCGCCAAGGTGGCCGAAGGGCGCATCGACCGCACGCAGTTGGGCGTTTTCTCGGCCGACGAAACGGCTGACGTCGGCAGCGACGAAGCGACCCCGGTGACCGAGGACTACGCCGAAGGGGACAACGCCTTCACCGGCACGATCCACAAGGTGCTGGTCGAGCTGGTCAAACCGGCGAAGTAAGGCGACCCGCCGTAGCCTGCGGTCTTAGCAATAGCTATCGTGAAGTCATTGGAATCGCACAGGTTCTAATGCCGCAGGCCGAACTTTCTCCTGGCCACGAAAGGAGAGACCTTGCTTCCGCTTCGAGTCGCCATCTTTCTGCTAGCCACTTCGCTTCCCTTCGTGGCGATCGCCGAGCCGATACCCGACCAGGAGAGGGCCAAACTCGCCGAGCACCTGTTCCAACAAATGCGTGCGCACCGCGCGCAGCTTCGTCGTGGCATTTGGCGCTGCACTGGTAGCGCGGTGACCGGCTCTGGCGAGAGTCGCTTGGAAACGCCGGTCGAACTCTTTTGTGCCTTCGATGTGGAGCAAAACCTGCTGCGATTCGATCGCACGCAATCGCGGCGCACCATCACCACGTGGCCGAAATCGGGCGAATCGCTCATGCCCGATGATCCCGCGGCACCCGGCACCTTCAAGAACCCAATCATCACGACCAATCGCTACGCCTATTATCGCGCTGCCGACCATAGTGCGGACTATATGGACGGTGGCCTGCAAGTGTGGATAAATCGACCGGCCGCGGCGCCGCACTCTTCACTCGAAGCGTTTGACATTCGCGCGGCCGGGCTCTTAGTCAGCAATCATTCCGCGGAGTGGACGCTGTTCGAAACAGTCTTGGACGGCTTGCTCCGCTTTGCACCCGATGAGATTGTCGACCAGGGGGAAGGGCTCTATCGCGTGCGGTGGTTCCTGTTCGACGGCAATCATCGGCGGACAATGTGGGTCGATGTGTCACACGGCTTCTCGGTGACTCGGTTCGAACTTCAGGATCGTCGCAGCCCAGGCGGCCCGAGGGAGCAGGATGGCTGGCCCGCGCCCTACCGGGTGACTCAGGCCCGGTGGAGCGAAGTCGACGGCGTCTGGGTTCCCACGCAACTCACGATGTCAGGTCACCCGTCGACCGAGCTCAAACACCAGTTCCAATGGCAATCGGTCAATCGGCCGGTGCCGACCGAGCTTTTCAGCATCGAGGGTCTGAACTGTCAGAAGGGAACTTCGGTCTATTGTCGACTCGGCTCGCACGTAGTTGTCGAGCGCCACATCGGCATTGAGCCCATCGCCTGGACAGAAAAGGCGCCCAAATTCTTCCAATCGCGCGGAGAATTCGCCGATCGGCTTGCTAATGCCAGGAAGCAGTGCCAGCAGCGGAACCTGCGAACTCTGATCGTCTTGGGCGATCCCGCGGACGAATTAGCGCTGAAGTTTCTCCAGTTGCGCGAGCAGGATCGCACGCTGGCGCCGTCTTTCGGCCACTATCTACTTATGCCGATCTCACCTCGTGACATGCGGCCGCTGTCGGCGCTGGTTGCCGCTTATCGTCCTGTTTCGCCGTACGTATCGCTCCCCACCGTGGCGGTGCTCGACGAACGAAATCGGCTCGTGGCGATGAAGAGCGCCGTCATCGGTAAGGAGAACCTGGCCGCCGACGCGGAGCAGCTCCTGAAGTTCTTGGAGAATCACGCGGCGCAGTATCCGGATGCCGAACAATTGTTAGCGGCCGCGCTCCTTCGCGCAGAGCAAGAAGACAAGAAGGTTTTCCTGCATTTTTCTGGTCCGTTTTGCGCGGCCTGCCGCCGGCTCGAGCAATTCATCGAGGAGCACAAGACGGTCTTCGACGAGAACTACGTCGACTTGCGCATTGATGGACGTTTCCGGCACGCGGATGAGGTAATCGATCGCTATTACAAAGGGATCGCGATGAGCGTTCCCTGGATCGCGATTCTCGACGCGCAAGCTAAGTCGCTGGCCACCTCCGACGGTCCCGAAGGCAACATCGGCTTTCCCTCGAAGGCCCGGGAAATCGAACACTTCCTGAACATGCTCGCCACAACTGCGCCGCGGATTACGGAGGATCAACTCGCTGAATTGCGCCGCCAGCTAGAACGCCAAGAGGAGAGCAGTACCGAGTAGTGCCGCGTTCGCGCTCCTCCCCGTAAGTACGCGTAGACATCTGAGCCATTTCGTCAATGGATTGTGGCATTGGGTGTTGGTTGCAGGAAGGCGATCAACGGCGACTTTTTCTGACGAAGTTGCTGAAGGTAGCGCGCTTCGTCGTATGGCTGTCGCGTTTGCCAGCAGCGAAATAGGACGCGGAGCCACTTGAAGGCCAGGGCGCGAACCGCGGAATGAAAGCGATGCCCTTTGGCGCGCAGCATCGCACAGTAGGCACTCGCCCAGGCGGACTTGCGCAGGGAGCAACGGGCAAATTCGTGGAACGTTTGCCGCAGCGCCTTGGCGCACGCGCGTCGCATGCGGATGACGCAGCTTTTGCCGCTACGAATCGTAATGGGTGCCACGCCGCTGAGTTGCTGCAAGTCGGCGGCCGAGGCCGCCGACATTGCAAACTTGGAATAGATATACCGGGCGTGCGCAAAAGATGGACTGCGCACACGTGAGAAAATCCTCGTATTCAACGACCGATTATGTTGCTGCGGAAATTGTAAGACGATATCTTACTATTATGAGAACCAAGCTCTCCTCCAAAGGCCAAATCGTCCTGCCCGCCGAGTTGCGCGAGCAAGACGACATCCACTCGGGCCAACAGTTCGAAATCCAGCGGGTGCAGCCAGGTGAGTACTTGCTCAAAAAGGTGATCGAGCCAGGACAACCTGGACTGGCGGCTTGGCTACAGCGTTGTCCGGAGCAAGGCTGGTTTCAACCAATCCCCTCCGAGACTACTGACACCATCGGCCCACCCAAGCGTCGCGCCCGCAAACGATGAGGTACCTTGTCGACGCCAACGTCCTAAGCGAGAGCTGCAAACCTGCACCGCAGGAGCAAGTGCTCGAATGGGTGCAGGCACATGAACGGGAGCTGGCGATCAATCCGGTCGTCCTTGGTGAGCTTGAATTCGGCGTCTTGTCGCTCCCGCGAGGCCAGCGCCGCGACAGATTGGCGGCATGGCTCGCGCAGACGGCGCGATTTCTACACGTCCTGCCTTTGGATAAGCGCAGCGCATACGTTTGGGCACAACTTTTGAGCGACCTTCGCCAAAAGGGTCGCGCAATGCCCGTCAAGGACAGCCTGATCGCTGCGACCGCGCTACAACACGGCTTGATTGTCGCGACACGCAACGTGAGCGACTATCGGTATTCAGGCGTTGAGATCGTCAATCCGTTCGTCATGCGGACTTGAGCAGGTCGGAATCAACCGAGGCACACAACACGGTCGAATCCACGAATGACGCTTCCTCGTCGTGTTACCGTGCAGGTTGAGCCGCGCGATGCACCTGGACTTGCCGTGTCGCTGTGCTTCGTGTCGTCGGCAAAGAACGATTTCCACTACACGCTGTTCACGGATGACGATGGTCGCGCTCACGCAACTGGCGAAGAACTGTTGCGCAATTTCGACGAGGAACGGTCGACATTCATCATGGACTATGGCGACCCGAGACGTGTCTTCACTGGGCACATCAATGCAAGAGTCCTCAGTAGCGCGGAACTAGCCCAGGCGATGGCCGCGTTCAACAATTATCGTGGACTGGTAACTTTTCCGAAGGACTATGAACAGCGCCTGAAGATGGCAGCTTCGCGTCGGCAGGATCCCGCGAACTATCAAGTGATCTTAGACATAGAACTTTGAACATTCTACCCAAACTGGAGGGTACGGTCGGCTTCGCGCGCGATCCCCTCGGTGTCCGCCGAGCCCCCGGTGGCCAAAATCCCATTCTCCGTGGCTGCCACGAAAAAATACAAAACTTAGTGCAATTTTAGCGGGACGAATGCCCGCCCGCCGGCGTCAATGTATTGGACGAGGGCGCGACGCAGTCGAGTTGCTCGCCCCCGGATTGCATCTCCGCGACAGAAGTTGCGGCCACGCTGCCGGTCCGCGCCGCGGGCCCAACCTCCCCGCCCGGCCCGCCGTTTCGCGAAGTACACTAAACAGTACGACTAGCGCCGTCGAACGCACCCGCAATCAGCGGCGGCTTCGCTAGTTCAATGCGATCCTTCTTGTTGGTGAACGACATGCGTTTGTTGGCCATTCTGCTGCTGTTGGTCTCTGGAAGTTCGCTGGCCGCGAACCAAACGGCGGCGAAGCCCGGCGATCAGCCAGCCCCGAATGCAGTAGGCCCAACGGCGACCTTCGATGCCGACACGCTCGAGCCCGCCGATGCCGATCCGAAAAAGCCACCGGCCGATGACCGCAAGCCCTCGCCGCGCAAGAAGAAGCACAAGCGCGGCGCGGAAGCTGCCGACGCCAAGCCGCCGGACCTTGGCCCCCAGCTCGGCGACACGCAGGTTCAGCAGATCAAGATCGGCATCAGCATCACGGCCGAGGGAGGAGCGTGCGAAGGGATTGTCGCCACGACGCCGGTGCCGATCGACTGGGCAGAACAGCAGGTCAAGGTCGTCGAGCAGGATGTCTCGGCGCAGGTGCGCGACTTCGACGACTTCCGCATGATCGACGGCACGGTGAAGCAAATGGTCCTCACGGTCCCCTACCTCGCCGCCGGCGAAGAGGCGCACGCCATCATCACGTTTGAAGTCTCGCGCCGCGGTCTGGTCGCTCCCGATGACACGGCCGCGCTGGTCATCCCCAAGAAGCTCGATCGGCAGTTGCGCACCTACCTGGCGGCCAGCATCGGCATCGAGGCGCGCAACCCCAAGATTCGCTCGCTGGCCAAGGAGATCGCCGCCAAGCTCAAGGCGGACGGCCCCAGCGACGCGGCGCTGGCCGCAGCGGCCGACGAGACCAAGCCTTCGAAGAACCAGGACGTGCAAGATGCCGTGGCTGGCGCGGTCGGCGTGGCAGGCAAAGACCGTTCCGCAGCGATCGAAGCGGGCGAGCCCACCACCTGGCAGCTTGTCGAAGCCCTGTACGACTGGGTGCGCGACAATGTCGAATACAAGGAAGGCCCCTTCAAAGGGGCGATCGACGCGCTCAAGCAGGGTCACGGCGATTGCGAAGAGCTCAGCTCGCTATTTATCGCCCTGTGCCGAACGAGTGGCATTCCGGCGCGCACCGTGTGGGTGCCAGGGCATTGCTATCCGGAGTTCTATCTGACTGATGCCGAGGGCAACGGCTACTGGTTCCCGTGCCAGGCGGCCGGCAGCCGTGACTTCGGCGGCATCGCCGAGCATCGGCCGATCCTGCAGAAGGGGGACAACTTCTCCGACCCCGACCGCCCGGGCCGCAAGCTGCGCTACGTGAGCGAACACCTCAAGGTGACCAACGCGGCCGGCAAGCCCAAGGTGAAGTTCATTCGCGAGCCGATCGGCGTCTCGGCTCCGTGACCGCGGATACGAACGGAACCTGACCACGGATGGCACCAATCACACGGATATCGGTCGTGTCGGTGCGGGGAGCGCGCTTCGTAATGGAAGTTCGATCGTTCTAGCTCTTTATCCGTGTCATCCGTGAAATCCGTGGTTCCAAGCTGAATTGCCCTTTGAGCCCGCTCCGTGCTCACACGTGTTCGGCGCGGCGTTCCACGACATACTCGGCTTTGATTCCGGTTCGCGCGAAGAGCCGCTTCTCGAACTCCGGTTCGTTGTGCTCGAACACCACCCGATCGGCCGAAACTTCGGTGTAGTATTTCAAGCGATCCTGAATCTTCGACTCAATTTCCGACTCCGGACGCCCTTGCTCCGGTACCACGTGAACGGCTAGCACGTCGCGGGCGAACTGCTCGGCGGCTTCGCTTTCCAACGAAACTTGAAAATTGCGCACGCCCGGCGTGTCGCGAATTGCCTCGATCAAGCTGGAGAGATCGACGCGTGTTCCTTTGATCTTCGTAAAGTCCTTAACGGCGCGACAGATCGGCGGGAACAACCGCGGGAAGGTGTAGCCGCAGTGCGGGCAGCGTTCCCACTTCATGCCCCCCTTCACCAGGTCCCCCGTCCAGTAGCGCACCAGCACCGTGCCGCGCCAGCCAATGTGACTGAACACCAACACGCCGGGCTCGCCGGGCCCGACCGGCTCGCGCGTTTCGGGGTGCAACATTTCCCAATAGAAGAATTTTGGATTGAGGTGGATGCCGCTCCCTTCGCAGCACTCGAGCGCCGCCCACTTCATCTCGGTCATGCCGAGCGACTGATAAATGCGAAACCGCGGATGGGCGCCGAGCTGCAAGGCCAGCGAGCGAATGTAGTCGCGGAGCGATTCGCTCATCGGCTCGGCGCCGACCGCCACGCGCTTGAAATTTGACAGCGGCCCGATCACCCCTTCCTGTTGCAAGATCAACGCGCGACGCAGCCAGTGCACCAGGTAGCTCGGCACCGCCGTGAGCGACGAAAAACCTCCCTGGGCAAAGATGTTGATCTGCCGATCGGTGGGAATAACATTGCCACCAAAGGTATCGAAACACGACGTGCCGATCGCCGCCTTGGCCAGCACAGGCGTAAAGAACGCCAGGTGCGGCGCGCCGGGAAAGATGTTCAGCGCCCGTTCCGCCCAATCGAAGTAGGGCTCTTCGGGGTCGGCATTTTTAGGCAGGATCAACAGCGAAACGATTTCGGGGATCACCCGCGTGATGTCGTAGTGCGTATACGTGGCGGGCGTGGGGTTGCCGGTCGATCCGGTCGACACGTGAAAGTGAATCGGCAGCCACTCGGCCAGCCCGCGCCGCCGCGCACGTTCGCGCAAGTTCGAGCGCCGCACCGGTCGCGAGAAGTCGCGCGGGCGGTCGATCAGCGCCTCCCAAACGTACTTAAGCAGCTTGCCGCGCGCGATCGGAGCCGTTTCGTATCCCGCAGGCGGCCCCGGCACTCCGGGAAACTTGGGCTGCAGAATAAACAGAGCAGGGTCCGCCCGCAGCACGTCCTTTTCGACGATCGGCAGCCGCCGCAAGTCGTCGGCCGTGCGCAGCGAGGCCAGATCAATTCCGCGCTCACGATACAGCCGGCGCAGATAAGGGTGATACGGTCCGACGTAGTTTCGCAGATAGCGAATCAAGCGCTCGGCCGCGCGACGCTGCTGCTCTTGCGGCTCGAGATCGTAGTAGTTCGGCATGGGCAGTTAGCGGAAGAACTTCGCGACCGAAGGACGCGACACGCCAGAGGAACGTCGCCGTTGAGTGCTGCCCTTCTATCGGCTGCGGCGCGGGTTGTCAAACGATAGTGGACGAACGATTGTCTGGATTTGCATGAGAGAACTACGCGAAATCCCGCTAAAATAAGGCGGCCTTCGACTTTCATGGAGGATGCTATGAGCGAGTGTCAATATGTCGAGTTTCGCGCCATCGACGCACCGGTCAGCGACAAGAACCAGGAGTACATGCGCAAGCAATCGACCCGCGCCGAGATTACTCCCTGGTCGTTCCAAAACGAGTACCACTTCGGTGACTTCCGCGGCAAAGCGCTCGAAATGCTGCGGCGCGGATACGACGTGCATCTGCACTATGCCAACTTCGGCATCCGCAAACTGATGATGCGCTTGCCGAGCGGACTGCCGGACGCGCGCGCGGCGGCACTGTACTTGGATGGTGAATTACTGACGCTGCACAGCGACAAACAAGGGGACGGCGCCACGCTCGAAATCAATCCCGACTACGAACCAGGTGACCTCGACGATCTCTGGGATCTCGATGAATGGCTGGAACGGTTGCTCGGCATTCGGGCCGAGTTAATCGAAGGCGATCTGCGGCCGCTATATCTCGCCCGGCTGGCCGTCGATCGAGGTTGCTACCGCGAGCCCGAGGCGGTTGAGCCGCCGGTGCCGGCCGGCCTGGCGAGTCTCAGTAGCGCCCAGGCAGCGCTGGCGGAGTTTTATGGAATCGGTTCGGCGCTGTTGGCTGCCGTGGCGAAAGGGGCGCCGCCGCTCCCTCCGCATGCTGGCCGCGCAGTCAGCCCCGAAGATTGGTTGCGAGGTCAACCGCAGGCTCAGAAGGACGCCTGGCTCGCGGCGCTACTGACAAGCGACCATGCGGCAGTGCGATCGCGAGTGATGAAGGCCTATCGCGACAGCCAACCTGCCCTGCAATGGCCGGTGGTCGACTTGCGGCGCACGATGGACGAGCTGGCAGCAGCGGCCAAAGAAATCGAGCGAGCCAGGAATAAAAAGGCGGCGCAGAAGCGCGAACAACAGCGCCAGGCCCGGCTCGCCAAGATGGCTGCGGACCCGGCCAAGGTTCTGCAGCAAGTGGATGAGTTGGTGAGCACGTTCAGCAGTCGGGCGTACGACCAGGCGAGCGACCTGCTGGCGGAATTGCGCGAGGCGCGGCCCGGCGACGGCGCGCAACTGGCGGAATCGAAGGCGCAAGCGCTGCGGGCGATGTACCCGACGAAGAACAAACTGGTCGCAGCCTTACGGAAGCGGGGGTTGCTGGCGGCGGCGCGGCCGTCGCTGGCCAAGGCTTCGAATGGGAAACGGGCACGGTGATGCGCAGGGGTTTGACGAGCTTAGGCCAAGCGAACGACACGATGCCAAATCCAGCTTGACTGTATAGCAATTTGCTATACACTATGGACATGAAGAAACCTTCTTCCAAACCAGCACGTGCGACTCGCAGGCAGGGAGCCAATAAGCCTGCGAGCGTGCTGATGGTGCGTCTGGACGATGAGAGCAAACAATCGCTGGTCGAAGCCGCTGAGCTGCGTCGAATCAGCATAAGTGACTACGTCCGTACGGTAACCGTGCCGCAGGCGCGGCGCGAGGTGCGGGCCGCTCGCGAGCGCGTGATCGCGCTGTCGCCCGACGAGCAGCTCGCACTTTGGCAAGCGCTTCACGAGCCGGTGAAGCTGACGACCGCTCAGCGCAAGCTGAGCGCCATCATGCGTGGCGAAGCGTGAGCGGCGTACTGTTTCCCAGCGGCTATCAACTGGAGCCGCTCAGGCGCGACCATTCGCGGCAGGGATTCGACTCGGGCGTTCGCGAGGTTGATGCCTGGCTCGCGACACGCGCCCTGCAAAGCCAGTCAAAACGACTCTCGAGCACGAAGTTGCTGGTCGCGGCCGGGCGAATCGCGGGGTACTTTACCTTGGCGAGTGGCCATATCAAATTCGACGAACTGCCGATCGAGCTGGCGCGGGGTTTACCGCGCAGAACCTTGCCAGTCGCCACGCTGGCCTGGCTGGGAGTTGACCGGAGGCATCAAGGCCAAGGCTTGGGAGCTCGGCTCCTCGCGCAGGCGTTGCGAGATTGCTGTGCAGCGAGCAAGGCATTTCCCTTCATCGCCGTGGTTTTGGATTGCCTCAACGAGGATGCCAAACAGTTCTACCAGCGCTGGGACTTTCGTGAGCTGCCAGGCGCGCCCTATCGACTGTACCTCTCCGCGGCGCGGCTTGAAGCCATGATGACGGGCGACCAGTGAGAGCGATCATCACCGTACAAGTCGTTTACGATGCCTCATCGTGGCGCTTAGAAACTCAGGCGTTCGCTTGACACCTTCGAGAGGTGCAACTTGATCGAGGTCGGTTGGCTAATCCTGGGCCTCGGTTCCATCTTGTTCCTGTGGGGTTCGAAGGAGAGCCGCCGAGAGCTTCGCTCGGGCGTTGTATCGTACGCCTCCATCGCAGACCTAACAGGGATTTTCGATCGCAAGGAACTTGAGCGAATCTTCGGCGCCCCTGACGCGTCGGACAGTTATCGAGTCGACACCAACCTCGAAGGGTTACCGCGCGGCTGGTGGAAGCTAGTTGACAACGACGCCATTGAATGGGCGATCCTCGTTGCTTCCTTTATTGGAATCAGCAGTACGGCCACCTGGGAGGCACACCTGGTGCTCCTGCTGCTGGCGTTCCAGATCGGAAGTAGTGTCGCTTGCGCCGTGTTGCTCGCCATCCATGCCAAATGACAAGCTCGATTGAATGCTGCCGCAGCTAAGCCAGGACACACCTAAAAATGCATCTCCAGAGGGCTGCGGTCGCCGCTTTGGATCGCCGTTGCCAGGTGGTCGTTTTGCGACATCAGGTTGCTGGCGAAGAACCGCGCGGTCTTGATCTTGTTGTCGTAGAACTGCGCGTCGGGGTGCTCATCGCAAAGCGCCGCGCGAGCGGCGGCGTCCTTCGCGCCGGTCTCCGCGAACAGCTCCTGCAAGGCCGCGTGCGCCACGGTCGCCTGTTCCAACAGCAGCCAGCCGACCACCACGTTGCCGAACATCCGCAGATACCCAGTAGCCGAAAGCAGTGGATAGTCGAGGTCGCCGTTCATTTGCTGCATGGCGAAGCTCATCGTGATCTCGGCCAGTTTCTGCTTGTGATGCGCAAGCGCGGAGATCGCGCCCGACAAATCGACGTTGGCCTCGTGCTTGGCGATGAAGGCGTCGAGGTCGGCGACCAGTTGCAGGAAGAGTGCCCCCTGCTTGCGGCCGACCTTGCGGCCCAAGAGGTCGAGCGCTTGCACGCCATTGGTCCCCTCGTAGATCGAAGCGATCTTCACGTCGCGCAAGAGCTGTTCGACGGGGTAGTCCTTCAAGTAACCATGCCCGCCGTACGTTTGCAGTGCCATAGCGACGGTTTCGAAACCCGTGTCGCTGCACCAGGCCTTGCAGATCGGCGTCAACAGCTCGACGCGCCCTTCGAGGTGCTCGCGCTCAGTGGCGTCGGGCGAGTGCAGCACCAGGTCAAGGCAATAGGCCGTGTGCAACAAGAGCACGCGCCCGCCTTCGACGTACGCCTTCATCGTGGCCAACATGCGGCGCACGTCGGGATGACGCACGATCGGCACGCTCGGCGCTGTGGCGTCGCGGAAGTTCTTCATCTCCGGGCCTTGAATGCGCTCCTTGGCATACGCCAGCGCCGCCAGCCACGCCCAACTCGCCAGCGCCACCCCTTGCAGGCCGACTCCGATGCGGGCCGAGTTCATCATGTCGAACATTAGCTTGATGCCGTCTTGCTCGTTGCCAATCAGCTCGGCCTGGCAATCGTTGGCGTCGCCGAACGTCAATTGGCAAGTGGGCGAGGCATGAATGCCCAATTTCTTTTCAATGCCGGTGCAAACGACGTCGTTGGGCTGGCCAAGCTTCCCGTCGGCCCCCACGCGAATCTTCGGGATCAGGAACAGGCTCAACCCCTTGGTGCCCGGCGGAGCCCCCTCACAGCGCGCGAGCACCAGGTGCACGACGTTCTCGACCATGTCGTGGTCGCCACCGGAGATGAAGATCTTCTGGCCGCGGACAAAGTACTTGCCGTCGCGGCGGTAGGCCGTGGTCTTGATGTCTCCCAGGGCCGTCCCGCAATGCGCCTCGGTCAGGCACATGGTGCCGCCCCATAGCCCCGACAACATCGGGTCGAGGTAGCGCTTGCGCATCTCCTCGGTGCCGTGCTCGATGACCATTTCGATGGCGGCCCGGGTGAGCCCGGCCACCATGCTCAGCGAGCAATTGGCACCGACGAACATCTCGCCCAGCGCCGCGCCGATGGCATAGGGAAGCCCCTGCCCGCCGTACGCCCGCGACGTGCTCATCGCCATCCAGCCGTGTTCGAACTGCTGGCGATAGGCGCGGCGAAAGCCCTCCGGCGTGGTCACCTTGCCGTCTTGCCAGCGGCAGCCTTCACGGTCGCCGCTGGCATTAATCGAGGAGAGTTCCTTTTGCGCGAAGCGCAGTCCTTCTGCCAGCAAGAGCTCGATATCGTTGATCTCGAAATCGGCGAACGCCGGCAGCTCAAACAACCGCTGAACCCGCAGGTGCTCGAACAGCACGAACCGCGCCTCGCGGAGGTCGTAAAGATACTCTTCAACGTGGGCCATATCTGAGTTCCTGAAACAGCCAATTTGGCAGCAAGTGCTGCTACTATCAGGCGGGGTTGAAGGGCGGGCGCCGGCTGGGCGAACACGCCTCTCCGGGGGGGATCGAAATTCACTTGTAACCGAGTCGCTGACACGCCGCAAGGAGCGATGCGACGATGCGACGCGAGCTTGCGTCGCGACAACCGCCGGGAATTCGCTTCCTTGGTGTTTGGCACAGTTCCTCTTGTTGAAAATCGAACGATGCGCCAGAATTCGCCCCCTAGCCGCCGCTGCGACTTGCGCCAAGCGATGGTGCGCGGCTTGCAGGCGGCGAACGACTCGGTCACGGAGGACCAAGCAATGCGTGGAATTCTCTTTCTCGTTGTGGGCGTGGTCGGCCTAATTGCGGCCGGCGTTTTGACCGTGAAGTTCAACGGCTCAGGAGCTTCGGTCGAGTTTAACAAGGACAAGGCGCGCGAGCGTGCCGGCCAACTGGCCAACGAAGTCAAGGTGATCGAGCAGAGCCTTGAGCAGAGCGCGCAGGCGAAGAAGTAGCGGCCCGCGAGCTTGTTGTTCAGCGGATAACCGCGGGTGCCATGGCCACTGCGGTACTCCGCAAAGTGGCCATGCTCGGCGGAGGCGGTACACATGCCCACGCAAGCGTGAGACATGGCACCCGATTTACGTGCGCGAAACGGGCCCGCTAGCTAGTTGATCGAACGTCCGCCGGCGCGGCTGCTGGGGAGTTTCGCGGCGGCGTCAGCGGCCGGCGTGCGCGAGATCTGGCCGAAAGCCTTGCAATCGACCATGGCGCCGCCGTCCAAATCGGTTTCGATGCGGATCGACGCCACCAGCTTGCCGGGCTTATCGCCGGCCACGAACGTCACGGGAATGACGTGCAGCAACTTCGGCTGCTCGGAAATCTTGAATTCGAACCCGTCAGCGTCGCTGGTCACGTTCAAGACCTTGAACGGGCGCTTGCTGCGGACCACGATCTGCCGCGTGACCGACTTGCCGGGATCGACCACGCCCAGAAAAAGCGACGCCGGGCTGACCGTCAGCGCGCCGACGACCTGGCCTTCGACCTCGACCGGAACCTCGGTGCGCTCACTCGTCACCAGGAAGATCTGCTCGTGGATGTAGCCGGACGGCGCCTCGGGCTTCAGTTCAACTGACAGCTCGTAGTTCACGCTCCCCCCCGAGCGATTCTTTTCGACTACCTGAGCGGTCAAATAAGGACTCGTCGGCTTGATGCCGGTGATTTTCCAATCGGATCGCCCCGCGTAGGCGAGGTTGAGCGTGCGCTTGGCGCTCGACTGGGAGTCGACGCTGCCAAACTCGATTCCCGGCGGGTCCAGCACGACGTCGGTCCGCACGAAGCCGGTTACCAGCAACTGCACCTCGGCATAGAAAGGCTGATCAAACGTCACGGTCAGCGTCGCCGAGCGCTGGCCCGAATAAGACCGCGTATTCAAGGTCGCGATGACTTCGCCCTTCTCGTACGTTTTGATCGGGCGATCGGTGTATTCGGCCGTGGTGCAACCGCAGCTCGAACGCACGCTGGCGATATGCACGTCTTCCTTGTAGAGATTGCTGAAGACGAAGCGGTACTGCACTTTCGAGCCGCGGGCGACGCTCACGAAATCGTGGTTCGTCGCCTCGAACATCTTGCGGGCCCATTCCTGCGCGCCGGCCGGCGACGCCGTCAGGATTGCTAGCGCGATCGCGACCAGTGGTGGCATCAAGCGGCACATCAGGCGGTCTCCCGAAAGATCAGGCACTTTCAAGTCCATCTTTCGGTTCGACAATCGGGCTAACTCTAGAGGTGCAGACAACTTGCAGTGCGCGGCGAAGATGCGGCCTGTGCCGTGCAATCACGAAGGACTCAGAATTCGCTTTGCGCCCGCATTCTACGCCTGTAACGCGCGCTAGGTGAAGGCCAGATGCCTGCTGTCACCCCCACCAGCCACACCGTCGGCAACTCGCGCAAACCTGTTGCGGCGTGCGTTTTGAGTGCGACGGTCGTCGGCCATCGCCACGCGTCGAGCTGGCACGATCGGTGTGGATGGCGCGAAGTACTTGCCAGGCCGTCTATAAAATCATGGCGGTCACGTTCTGGCGATGTCCTGGCAGCAAGGTCAAGCTATCATGCCTCTACACAAGGGTTCTCAACGCGTCGAACGCGCGCAGCCTGTTGGAGCGGTCGAGCTACTGACGAGCGCCGGTCGATCGATGGTCCGATTCGCCGGATCGTCGATCATGACGCTGGTGCTCATTCTGGTACCGCCTCGCGCCCTCGCCCAAGACGACAACTGGCCGCAGTTCCGCGGTCCAAGTGGCGACGGCCACGTGAGCGCTCCACGCTTTCCCCTGCAATGGGCGCCCGATCGCAATCTCGCCTGGAAAGCCCCCCTTGCCGGCACGGGCTGGTCACAGCCGATCGTCTGGCAGGGCAAGGTCTTCGTGACCGCCGCGGTGAGCGATAGCACCGAGAAGCCGAAGAAACTACGCGAAGGAGCCCGCGATCCGCGTTCCACGTTCACCGGACCCGCGAAGCCACCGAGCGACGTGTACCGATGGGAACTTACGTGCCTCGATCTGGCGACCGGCCAGGTCCTCTGGCAGCAGCGTGCGGCAGAACAAGCACCGGGGATTCCGACCCATCCGTCGAACACCTACGCCACCGAGACGCCGGCCACGGACGGCGAGCACGTCTTTGTCTGGTTCGCGTCGATCGGCAAAGTCTTCGCCTATACACTCGCGGGCCAACTCGCCTGGCAGGTCGACCTGGGCGTGTACCCGATGACGTCGAATCTGGGTACGGGCAGCTCGCCGATCGTCGTTGGCGGTCGACTGATCGTGCAAAACTACAACGAAGAAAATGCCTTCCTGGTGGCGCTCGATCCGAAAACCGGCCGGGAACTGTGGCGCGCCGATCGTTCGAAAGGAACTTCGTGGAGCACGCCCTATATTTGGCACACCGCGGCGCGTAGTGAACTAATCGCGTGCGGCAACGGCAAGGTCGACGCCTATGATCCCACCAGCGGTGCCCCGCTTTGGGAGATCGGCAACTTTCCGTCGTCGTTTTCGGCCACGCCCGTAGCCACGCGCGAACTGCTCATCCTGGGCAACAACGGACCGTTCAGCACGGCTCCGCTCTGGGCTGTGAAAGCGGGAGCCAGCGGCGACATCTCGATACCTAAGGATCAGCTTAAGCCGAAAGAGACCGCCCACAGCGACGCGGTCGCCTGGTGGCGCTTTCGCTCCGGTCCAGGACTGTCGTCGAGCGTGGTCGTCGCCGATCTGCTGTTCGTGACGGAGAATTCGATCCTCAGTTGCTACGACACGCAATCGGGCGAGCGGTACTTTCGCGAGCGGCTGCCAGAGGCGAAGGATATCGTCGCCTCGCCACTCGTGCTTGCCGACAAGCTGCTCTATCTGGATGAAAACGGTCGGGCGTTTCTGATTCGCGCGGCCGAATCGCTCGAGGTGCTGGCGACCAGCAAGCTCGACGACGTCTTTTGGGCGTCTCCCGCGGTGGCCGGCGAGTCGCTGCTCCTGCGCGGCGTGGAGAATCTGTACTGCATTCGCGCGGCTAAGTAACCGGCGCGCACTGCGGATTGCCGACCTGCCACTATCTGGGCTACGCTCAAGGCGCTTGCCAGGCGACGGAAGGCCATTCTCTGGCATTCCCGCGATTGTCTGGCTGAGATAACCGACTGACTTGCGCGCTCACAGACTACCTCCCGCAGGACCATCATGCTCACAACGAAACGAGCGCTTTCCAATCAGGTGGCACCGCGCCCGTGGTCGCGACGGCCCGAGATCGGAATTCTCAGTTGCGTGCTCGCCGCGACAGTTGCATTTGCGACCGAGCGCGCCGCGGCCCAAGATCCGCCAGCCCCTGAGCCCGCCCCGGCGGCAGCCGCCGATGCTGCCGCCGACAACCCTTTCAAGCAGCGCATCCCTGCCCCCGAGCTCGACGGCGGAACTGCCTGGATCAACACGGCAGGCCCGCTGCGCATGAAAGACCTGCGCGGCAAATTCGTGCTGTTGGATTTCTGGACCTACTGCTGCATCAACTGCATGCACATCTTGCCTGAGCTCAAGAAGCTCGAGCACGCCTACCCCAACGAGCTGGTGGTGATCGGCGTGCATTCGGCGAAGTTCGAGACCGAGCAGGACTCCGCCAATATCACCGAGGCCGTGCTTCGCTACGAAATCGAGCACCCGGTGGTCAACGACGCCAATCACGTGATCTGGCGAAAGTACTTAGTCAATAGCTGGCCCAGCCTGCGCTTGATCGATCCCGAAGGCTTCGTCGTCGCCGAGCACGGCGGGGAGATCGACTTCGAAACGCTCGATGCGTTCCTCAGGCGGGCGTTGCCATATTATCGAAAGCACAAGCTGCTCGACGCGACTCCCCTGCACTTCGACATGGCGCGCGATCAAGCCGCAGACACACCGCTGCTCTTCCCCGGCAAAGTGCTGGCCGACGAGGCGGGCGGCAGGTTGTTCATCGCCGACAGCAACCACAACCGCATCGTCGTCGCCACGCTCGCCGGCAAACTCGTCGATGTGATTGGCTCGGGGCAAATCGGCGCGGCCGATGGCCCGTACGACAAGGCCCAGTTCGACCACCCGCAAGGCATGGCGCTCGTCGGCGACACGCTCTACGTGGCCGATACCGAAAACCATCTGCTGCGCAAGATCGATCTCAAGTCGAAGACCGTCACAACCATCGCCGGCACCGGCCGCCAAGGACGCAACGCCTGGCCGGGCATTCCCGACGACGCCATCGAACGTGGCGGGATCGCCGCCTCGAAGCTCCCCACGCGGTATATCGGCAAGCCCGAGAAGACAGGGCTGAATAGTCCCTGGGACTTGTGGGCTCACGGCGACGACTTATATATCGCGATGGCCGGTACGCACCAGATCTGGAAGATGCCGCTCGATGAACGGGAGATCGGCCCGTATGCCGGCAACGCCCGCGAGGACATCGTCGACGGGGCGCTGCTGCCGCGCCAACCGTACGCAACGCAAGTGGCGCCGGGCGGCGCAGACGTGGCGTCGTTCGCCCAACCGAGCGGATTGGCCTCCGACGGCACCTCGCTCTTCGTGGCCGACAGCGAAGGAAGCTCGATCCGCGCCGTGCCCTTCAAAGCGTCGGGCAAGGTCCGCACCGTGGTCGGCACCTCGCACCTGCCGCAGGGGCGGTTGTTCGCCTTCGGCGACGTCGACGGCCAGGGCGAAGCCGTCCGCTTGCAGCACGCGCTGGGCGTCGTGTTTCACGATGGCCGTCTCTACGTCGCCGATACTTACAACAACAAAATCAAAGTCATCGATGTGAAGGATGCGAGTTGCACGACACTGGCCGGCACAGGCAAGGCTGGACGCAGTGACGAGCCGGCGCAGTTCGACGAGCCGGGCGGAATCTCGTTTGCCGCCGGCAAGTTGTACGTCGCCGACACGAATAACCACGCCATCCGCGTCGTCGATCTGGCGGCTGGCAATCGAGTCGAAACACTCGCGATCGAAGGGCTCAAGCCCCCCGTGAAACCCTCTACGCCGGCGGGCCCGTCGCCGTTCGCCGACGCGACTACGGTCGATGCCGCCGAGGCGAGCGTCAAACCGGTCGAAAGCACGATCACCATCGCGATCGACCTCAAGCTCCCCGACGGCTACAAGATCAACAAGCTCGCGCCGATGGCCTATCGGATCGACGCTGGTGGGGCACCCGGCCCGCTCGATCCCAAGAGCCTTGGCAAACTCGAGCGCGTCAAAGAGCCAGCGGAGAAGTTCACGATTCGGCTTCAACTCGCCGGTCGATCTGGGAGCACAAGGCTCAAAGTCTCGCTGGCGTACTACTACTGTCAGGAGGGCTCCGAGGGGGTCTGCAAGGCCGGAAGTGTCGTCTGGAACATGCCCGTAGAGATCGCGGAAACCGCAGCCGGAACACAGGTTTCGCTCACCTACCAAGTGCCGTGATGGCAGCCCGGGCTGGCACAATACGCGGCGAAATGCCGCACGGGCGTAACAGTTGGATTTCTGCTGCGCTCCTCAGGAATGGGTCGATACCTCTATTCAGCGTGCGCGGCCGGTTCGTTACACTGAACTACCCGCCAGAGAGGGCCGATTAGCCCGGGGCCGCACCCCGACGCATCGTCCCGCCCACGATCTCTCCATCTCCTCCAAACGACCAGGTCACTCGCCGATGTCGATCGCCGAACCCTCGACTTCCGCCGACCATTCCAGCGCTTCGCGACAGACCAAGCCGCATTTCGACACGACCGGCTCGCAGGATACTGCCCTGCCTTCGGCGGCGCTCGGCAATCCGCTCGTCTTGCGCCATCTCGATCGCCCCGAGTCGACACAGCCCCTGCGCGTGCAATGGCCCTACCTGATCGGCATCGCCGGCGTACACGTGCTCAGCCTGCTGGCCTTTGTGCCCTGGTTGTTCAGTTGGACGGGCCTGATGTGGACCGTGGCCGGCCTGTACATCTTCGGCACGCTCGGGATCAATCTCTGCTATCACCGCCTGTTGACGCACCAAGGCTTTAAAGTGCCCACGTGGCTCGAACACGTGTTCGCCACGCTGGGTGTTTGCTGCCTGCAAGATGCTCCGGCGCGCTGGGTGCTGATTCATCGCCTGCACCATCAATACTCCGACGAGCAGCCCGATCCGCACAGCCCGCTGGTGAATTTCCTGTGGGGCCACGTCGGCTGGGTGATCTTCACCAACCGCGATGTCAACAATCTCGATACCTACGAGCGCTACGCCCGCGACATCCTCCGCGATCCGTATTATCGCAAGCTCGAGCGCAACTTGAATTGGTTGTGGGTTTACGTGGCGAGCATCGGCGTCTTCTATCTGGCCGGCGCGCTGGTGGGCGGCCTGTGGACTGGCTCGCTCATGGGCGGCGTGCAACTGGGCCTGAGCTGGGTGGTCTGGGGCGTGTTCGTGCGCACCGTCGCCGTGTGGCACATTACCTGGAGCGTCAACTCCGTGACGCACATCTGGGGTTATCAGAACTACAACACCGGCGAGAACAGCCGCAACAATTGGCTCGTCGGCCTGTGGAGCAACGGCGAAGGCTGGCACAACAACCACCACGCCGATCAACGGGCCGCCTCGCACGGCCATCATTGGTGGGAGTTCGACGTCACCTGGCTGACGATTCGCGCGCTACAGCGCGTGGGGCTGGCTCAAGAAGTCGTTGAGCCGCGCGCGTGGACGAAGGGCCAAAGTTAGCCGGGTAATTCGCCGCCGGCCAGCTTGTAGGGTGCGTGAAACGCACCGCATCAGCGAGCCTCGCTCGGCTATCAGCCCGGCGTGCCGCGCAACCTCCGCATTTCTGCCGCGTCGCTCAGTCGCGCTTCGGCGTCGCCAGACCGATCCAGGTACTGGCCGCGGAGCCGATTACGGCGATCAATCCGGCAATGAGGGCTGCCCCATCGCCGGCTTCTTGCTCGCCGCCGGCAATGAACAGCAGACTAAGCCCCAACGACGCGCACGCCAGCAGCGCGATCAGCGTCGTGACTCCGCCCATCGTCCACTGCGGCCAACCGCTGCGCCGCGAGAACATGCCAGCCACCGGGATGATCAGCGTCAGAAACACTACGCCCCCTGCCAGGCCCGGGTAGCGTAGCGTCGCGCTGACGCAGCCCACGAGCGCCGACGCGATCGCCAGCAACAGGCAGCCTCCCACGGCGTTGGCTGTCCACGTCTCGTAGCGATTCAGGGCTTGCCGGCCGAAGCGGTTTAGCCGTAGCAGAAAATCCGAGAGCGGCTCGCCAGTCCAACTGAAGAATACGAACAGCAGGTAGAGCCCCACGACGATTTGCGCGGGGCGCTTCAAGGCCGGGTTCGCGCGACCGGCGGCGCTGGCCACGCGCATGAAGACCAGCAACCCGATGATGAACACCCATTGCAGTCGCGAACCCAAGCGGGCCATCCACAGGCGAAACGCAAAAAACCAGCGATAAACGCGGTAGCGGGACTTGAGCGCTTCGATCATTCCCTGCCGAGCGAATTCGTCGTTGGGGTCCAGCCGCAGCGCCTCGGAAAAGTGGACGAGTGCCTGCGGAACGTTCCCTTGTTCGAGAAATGCCCAGGCCCGGACGGTGTGCGCCAACGAATTCTCGGGTGATTCGGCCAGCACCTCCTCTGACGCGGCCAGGGCTTCGTCCGCGCGCCCCAATTGACGTAGCGCCAGAGCCCGCAGATTCTGACACCGGGTGTGCTTGGGGTCGCAGGCCAGGCCTCGTTCGGCGGCCGCTAACGATTCTTGATAATTGTCGCCCGACAGATGCACCAGCGCCTCGACCGAGTGGTGGTCCGCATCGTGCGGGTCAAGGCGCACGGCTTCGCGGCTCGCGGCCAGCGCGGCAGGGCGTTGCTTTTGATCCAACAAATTGAGCGCCAGCGCGAAATGTCCCAGCGCCAACTCAGGATCGAGGCCGATGGCCGCCCGCGCTTCCTCAACCCCTTCGGCCGACCGATCTAGCTGGCGCAAACAGAGCGCGAGCATCGCATGCGCTAGCTCGCTGTGGGGGTCGTCGACCAGCGCCTGGCGAAACTCCTGCTCGGCCAGGTCGTGGCGATGCTGCTGGAGCAGGATCGCGCCGCGTTGAAAGTGAGGAGTGTGCATGGATCGACCGCGCTTCGCAGACCAAGCCAAAACCAAGGCGTACTTTTATCACAGTGCCGACCAGATTACCGCCGCAAGGTATAGAAGAAGCCATAAGCCACCCATTAAGCCGAAGACGGCCATAGTTTGCAGTACGCCACGCAGCAGCGGATAAAGCATCGCCTGGATCCGACTCTTTGGCCGGCTATATAAACATCGCCTCCACCAGCGTCCCATCCGTTGGCTTTCCCGCCATCCTCTCAGGGCCTGTCGGCTACTGGGCGACAGCCGCAGCGACTCGCGAAAGTGTGTCTCCGCCGGCTCGGCCTCCCCTTGTTGCAACAGTGCCCAAGCGTGTTGCTCGTGGCCGGCAGCATCCTCAGGGTGCGATGCCAACAACTGCGCCGTGGTCTTCTCGGCCATGATCGGCATGCCCATCCCGCGCAGGGCAATCGCCCGCCAGCGCAGGCAGTAGGGATCTTGCGGACTGAACTGGAGACCCTCGTCGGCGGCCTGCAGCGCCTCGCGCCAATGGTCCTGGGCGATGTGCAGCCGCGCTTGCAGGGCATGGTGGTTCACGTCCCTGGGGTCGAGACGCAGCGCCTCGTCGACCGCTTCGCTGGCGGCCGTGTAGTCACGCGCATCGATCAGCAAATGCCCGAGCGTGTACTGGGCGTAGTCCAGCGTTGGCTCGAGCCGGACGGCTTCGCGCGCTTCGTCGAGCGCGTGCCGGACGCTGCGCTGCGCGATGCACCAGGCCAGCGCCGCGTGGGGTGTGGCCGCTTGGGGCTCCAGCGACACCGCCTCGCGAAACTCGCGCTCCGCTAGCGGCCAGTTTTTCAAGTCCATCAGCAGCCAACCCCGATCGAGTCGCTGTTGGTATCCGGTGGCCGGCGACATGACCGTCGACGAAATCTGCGTTGAAGTCCGAGGAAGGAAAAGGACGCCGCGTGCGACGCTACATCTTCAAATACTTCAAGATGTCGTCGTACGTCCCCCCTTGGTTTGAGTAGAGGGCGTAGTTGCGGGCCGACGCGAACCATTCCTTGGTCGTCGGTTTCAAGCTCTTGGCCGCATCGACCAGGTCGCGCGTGCCGAGCGGTTGAATTCCGCCGCCGCGCAGCGCCGCACGCAACTTGGCTTCGATCCCCCCTTCGACCACCGCCTTGAGGTCCGCGCCCGAGAAATCCGGAGTCTTCTTGGCGACCGCCGCGAAGTCGATCTCGGCGGTCGGCTTGTCGCGGCAGAGGATGCGCAGGATCGCTTCGCGGGCCTCCGTGTCGGGGGGCGGCACAAACACAATGCGGTCAAAGCGACCCGGCCGGCGAAACGCATTGTCCAAGTGCCAGGGGGCATTCGTCGCTCCGAGGATCAGCACGCCTTCGTTCGACGCCTTCACGCCGTCCAGCTCGGCCAAGAACTGATTGATCAGGTGTCGTCCACCGGTATGCCGCATGTCGGCCCGGCTGGCCCCCAACGCGTCGATCTCGTCGAAGAACAGCACGCACGGGCGCAACCTCCGCGCCTGCTCAAAGACGACGTGCAGATTGCGCTCGCTGTTGCCCAGCCACATGTCCAAAACGTCGTTGATGCCGACCGACAAAAAGTTCGCTTTGATTTCGCCGGCCGTGGCCCGGGCCAGATGCGTTTTGCCGCAGCCAGGTGGCCCGTAGAGCAGGATGCCGCCGCCGGCCGTCTTGCCGTACGCCTTGAACAGCTCCGGCTGCTCGAGCGGCAGGATGATTTTGAGACGAATATCTTCCTTGACGGCGTCCATCCCCCCCACGTCGCCAAAGTTGATCTTGGGGCGTTCCGCATCGACCGTCGCCTCTTCGTCGTCGTACGCCGCGCTCACCCGCACCCGTCCGTCGACCACTTCTTCGTCGTCCGCTTCGCCTTGATCGATGCCAAGTTGCTGCGCGAACGCATCGTCGGCCACGGCAGCGTCCTGCGAAACGGCGGCGCGATACTGCCGCACCGCCCGTTCAACTTCGCCGCGCTGATAGAGCAACCGGGCGAACAACGCCAGTACGCCGGCGGCCGGTGCGTCGGCCTTCATCAACTCTTCGACGACCACCAGCGACTGCGTCAACTTGCCAGCCTGAAAATACGCGCGCGCCAAGGCCAACTGCAGTCCGGCATCCTGGGGCGCATCGATCAGCATGCGGCGGTATTCTTCGGCGGCCTCGTCGGGGCGACCGTGTCCCAACAGCGTCTCGGCCAGATGACGCCGCAAAGGGACATTGTCGGGCGAATACTCCAGCGCCTCGCGTAGCGAGCGCACGATGTCTTCCGGGGTGCTCATCGTAGATTGTGCCCCTTGATGGGATCAGTCGGCAGGTGGTTTCTACCCGCGCGGTGATTGTTCCAACGGCTCACGTCGCACCGAACCAGCTAGCGCCTCAAGGGCCACCAGCGGCGGTTCGGTGCTGCCGCGTTCGGCGGGACAGCTCGCACAGGCGCCGCAACTTGTCGTGCGCTGGCGGCACACTGTCTGCCACGCGCGGCGCGCCAGGTAGCCTGCGGCCGCCAGGACGATCAGCCCGGCAACCGTGCTCTGCCAGTCGATGGTTGCGGCCAGTACGTACATGATCGCCCTCATTCTATACGACTGGCCGCCAGAAAGTCTGACACCCGGTGGCAAGCCGGGTTCGGGGAGCGTGTGGCACGGCCATCCTGGCCGTGTTCGTCATGGGCCGAAAAGCCCATGCCACGAATTAGCCACTCAGTCGAATGCCAACCTGGTACGTGATGAGCGCCCCCAGATAAGCCAGCACCGTCATGTACGTAAAGGCGAATAGCGGCCAGCGCCAACTATTGGTTTCCCGCCGGATGACGGCCAGCGTGGCGGCACACTGGGCACACAGTGCGAAGAAGACCATGATCGACAAGGCGACTGGAATGCTATAGACCGGCCGCTCGGTGCCGTCCCACGTGGCCCGGCGCAGTGCTCGTTGCAGGCGCGTACGATCCTCTTCGGCCGCCAGATCGACATCCGAGCCGAGGTTGTAGATTACGCCCAAGGTCGCGACCACGACCTCGCGCGCCGGGAACGAGGCGATCGCCGCACAGCCAATCCGCCAATCCCAGCCGAGCGGCCGCACGACGGGTTCGACCCATTTTCCCGCCCGGCCCAAGAGACTCTGCCGCTGATACGCGCCGGCAATTTGGGCATCGATGGCCGACAATTCGTCTTCGAGCTGAGCGGCTTCGTCGGCCGTTGCAGCGACCATCTGCTCGCCGTCGGGGCTGCCCATCATGAGCGACATGTCGACGCGCTTGAGCCGCGCTGCGAGCTGGGCACGTTGTGGTCGATAGGCCGCCTCGATTTCGTCGGGATGAGGATAGTAGAGCGCGGCCCAGACGACGATCGACACCGCGAAGATCAACGTTCCCGCCCGCCGCACGAAAGCCCAGCCGCGCTCCGCCATCCGGTGCAGCACCGTGACGGGCGACGGCACTTTGTACGGCGGCAGCTCCATCACGAACGGTGGCGTCTCTCCGCGCAGAACCGATCGCTTGAGCACCAGCGCCACGGCCACGGCCACGATCATCCCCACCGCGTACATCGCGGCCAGCGTCAGTCCCTGCAGGCCAAGCCCAAAGACCGCGCGCTGCGGAATGAACGCCGCAATCAGGATCGTGTATACCGGCAGCCGGGCACTGCAGCTCATCAGCGGCGCCACCAGGATGGTCGTCAATCGATCGCGACGGTTCTCGATGACGCGGGTCGCCATGATCCCCGGTACCGCGCAAGCGAACGACGACAACAACGGAATGAACGACTTGCCGCTAAGCCCGACGCGGGCCATGAGCTTGTCCATCAAGTAAGCCGCCCGCGCCATATAGCCGCAATCCTCCAACAGTGCGATGAAGAAGAAGAGGATGAAGATCTGCGGCAAGAAGACGAGCACTCCCCCCACCCCTGCCACGACGCCATCGACCAAGAGGCTGCGCAGCGCGCCCTCGGGCAAGAGTCGCTCAACCTCGGCGCCGACGAAACCCACGGCGCCATCGACGGCATCCATCAGCGGGCTGGCCCAGGTGAATACCGACTGGAACATCACGATCATCAGGGCGACGAACATTAGCGAGCCCCACCAGCGATGCGTGAGCAGGCGATCGAGCCGATCGGACAATGTTTCGGCGTGCGCGGCCGGGCGGGTCACGCATCCCTCAAGCATGCGCCCTACCCAGGCATAGCGGCTGACCGCTTCGACGGCCGGCACCGGCATCCCGGCGGCCGTCAGCCGTTGTCGTGCGTCGCGCAGGCGCGACTGAATTTGCCGACTGTCATCGAAGCCAAGTGCCGTCGCCAGGTAGCCGCTGGTGTCGAGCATCAATCGTTCGACCAGATAGCGCGGTAGCGCAGCGCCGTCATGGTTGGTTTGTTGTTCGAGCGAATGATGCTCTCGCTCGGCGGCTGCAGCCGCGATCGCGGTTGCGGCATTCTCTTGCGTGACCGCATCGGCCAGCGCGTCGATCTCTTGAGAAAACTCGGCAGGAAAGGGGCTTTCCTGTTGCGGCGCTGGCTCTTGCACAGCGCATTCGAGCGCGTGTTTGAGCTCATCGATGCCGACGCGGCGATGCGCTTCGAGGCCGACCACCGGAATGCCCAGCGACTTTTCCAGTCGCGGCAGATCGAGCGAGATTCCCCGCGCGCGGGCTACATCGAGCATGTTGACTGCCAGCACCGTGGGCCGCCCCAGCGCCAATACCTGACTGACGACGTACAAGTTTCGCTCGAGATTGCTGGCGTCGACGATCGAAATGACCGCGTCGATCGGCGGCGTGTCGCCGCGCCGCGCGAGCAATACGTCGACGGCCACCATCTCGTCGGGCGAACGCGGCGCGAGACTATAGGTGCCCGGTAGGTCGATCACTTCGTAGTGCCCCCCGGCGTGCACGAAGTGACCACTTTTCTTCTCGACCGTCACGCCGGGGTAGTTTCCCACGCGCTGCCGCACCCCCACGAGCGCCCCGAAAAGGGTTGACTTTCCCACGTTGGGATTGCCGATCAGGGCGACGGTGATGGTCGGAATATGCACCGGAGAATTCATCGTGTCGTGTACAGCGCAGGCATTCGCGATCGGTCCGACAGTGGCGGCTGCGTCTGCCAGGCAGGATTGACCTACTCGATTTCGACCCGGGTCGCTTCGCTGCGGCGAATCGACAGCCGGTAGCCTCGCACTTCAAATTCGAGCGGATCGCCCAGCGGCGCTTTCCCCAACAGCAACACCGTCGCGCCGGGGGTGAGTCCCATTTCCAGCAATCGCACGCTCACGTCGTCGACGCCGTGAACCAGTCGTATCCGCGCCGACTGGCCGACGCTCAGGTCAGCCAGACTGGTCACGGCACAGGTCCCGTGTCAACGAGGACGTGACCCGCTTCGCCCGGCCGGAAGCAGATCCGCTGCCCTGCCAGGCGGATGATGCAGGGGCTGCCTGGCTGCACGACTTCGATGTGCGACCCCTGGCGCAGGCCCATTTCTTCGAGTCGATGCACCTCGTCGCGCGGCCCGACGACCTGGTGCACGCGCCCACTTTGGCCAGCAGCTAACAAGTCAAGTGGCAGCAATTCGTGTGGCGAGACGTGGGACAACACAACGCGCTCTGAGGACAACAGTGGCGGCATTCCGACCGATCGTGGATTCTAACCCCGCCTCACGGGCCGTAAAAGTCGTCAGCCGGCGGAAAGGCGCTACGAAGCAACTATTCGCGGCACTGCGTCATTTCGCGACCGCCGACTCGCCATTCACCAGTTTCTTGTACGATCCTTCATACGCTGAAGAACCGCCAAGTCGGGGACTGGTACGTTTTTCGGCTCGTCAACGTCACCCGTTGCCAACTCGCGTCGGCCGAAAACATGTACCTGTCCCCCTCGTATTTTGACTTTGCCGTTCTCCTGCCTTCATGCTCGGGCACCTTGCGAGACCCAACGAAATCAGACCAGAATATCATGTTTGCCGACCCTGGAGCCCGTGATGAAGCAGACGGCTGGCTCGCTCTCGTCCGCGGGGAGTGGAGCAATTGAGTCAACGAACGAAGGCATCGCAGCCGAAGCACGCCGCGAGCGGGTGCGCGATCAACTGCGCGAGATGGTCACCGAGTTGATCGGCGCCCGCGAGCTGCTATGGCGGCTAACCCTTCGCGACTTGAGCTTGCGCTACAAGCAAGCAGTGATGGGCATTGCCTGGGCTCTGTTCATGCCTGTGCTCATTGTCGGCGCCGGAGCACTCATCAAGTACGCGATGGCCAGCGTGGGCGGTGGCGATCTCCCGCTCTCACGACTGGCCTCGATGGCATTGAAATCACTTCCCTGGGCGTTCTTCGTCGGATCGATCGGCTTTGCCACTCCCAGCCTGATTTCGAACATGAACCTGGTGACCAAGATTTATTTTCCGCGCGAGGTGCTGCCGCTCTCCACGGTACTTACCCAAGCGGTCGATTCGCTGCTGGGCGGCGGCGTCGTGGCGATTATCCTCTTCACGCAAGCCGAGATTCCCTTCACCAGGCAGATGCTCTGGGTTCCACTCTTGGTGGTGTTGATCGTCCTGTTGACGATCACGGCGGCGCTGGTGCTTAGCTGCGCAAACCTTTTCTTCCGGGACGTGAAGTACATCGTTCAGGTCATACTCACCTTCGGCATCTTTTTCACTCCCGTGTTCTATGAACCGGAGCTCCTGGGGCCCATTGGCTGCAAGCTGATGATGCTCAATCCCATCGCGCCGCTGCTCGAAGGCTTGAGCTTGTCGGTCATCGACGGGCACAACCTGATCTATCCGCTCGTTCACGAGCAACATGGACAGCAGGTTCTGGCCTGGCATCCGCTTTATCTGCTGTACTCGGCCACCTGGGCGACGGTCGGCCTCGGCTTCGCCTGGTACTACTTCCACAAGCTCGAGTTTATTTACGCCGAGTACATCTAACCTTGGGGGCGCATCTCCATGGGGCGGAAAGTCGTTGCCTATGAGTCGACCGGCGGTCCAAGTCGAACAGCTTTGGAAGAAGTTTCATCGTGGCGAATATCACGATAGTCTCCGCGACCTGATTCCGGCCATCGCCCGCAAGCTGATGCGTCGTGGGCCCGCGCGCGACGAACTGGCGGCGGGCGACTTCTGGGCCGTGCGCGACGTGAGCTTTGCGGTCGAGCCCGGGGAATCGCTGGGAATCATCGGGCCTAACGGCTCGGGCAAGAGCACGCTGTTGAAAATCCTCTCGCGGATTCTGCGCCCCAATCGCGGTCGCTTCGTCGTCCGTGGCAAGCTCCGCGCCCTGATCGAAGTCGCCGCTGGGTTCCACACCGACCTCACGGGCCGAGAGAACATCTACCTCAATGGCGCCATCCTCGGCATGCGCAGGGCTGAAATCGATCGCAAATTCGACGACATCGTCGCCTTCTCGGGCATCGAGCCCTTTATCGATACACCCGTCAAGCGTTATAGCTCGGGCATGCAAGCGCGGCTCGGATTCGCCGTGGCGGCGCACCTCGAGCCCGACGTGCTTTTGGTCGACGAAGTGCTGGCGGTTGGCGACGCCGTGTTCCAGGAGAAATGCCTCGAACGCATGCAGGAGATCGCCCAGCGCGGGACGGCCATCATTTTCATCAGCCACGATCTGCAGGCCGTCACCAGCCTGTGTCAAAAATGCCTGCTGTTGCGGCAGGGACAACGGGTGGCCTACGGCGAAACCAGCGACGTCGTCGCGCAGTACACCACCGAATGCCACGAAGAGCACGATCGCCCATCGGAGAATGCCAACTGTCGCCTGGTGCGTACCACGGTCAGCGGACCCAGCGGTGGCAACCAGATGACCTTCCGCTCGGGCGACGCGGCACGCATCGAAATCGAAATCGAAGCGCGCCGCGATCTCGCGCAGGCGTCGATCGAGATTTATCTGCACGACCGCAGTAATCAGTTGGTCTTCCGGGCCTCGACCCTGCAACTTGGCTTTGCACCTTGCGACGTGGCAGCCGGCGAGCGACTCACCGCGGCCTTCGACATCAGCGTGAATCTGCAAGCGGGTGTGTTTGGCCTGGGCGTTGGCGTGCGCCGCATTGAGCATGCGTTGAACTATTTCCATCAGGCGTGGCTCATGCCTTGGAAGGTTCTGCAATCCGACGGAGCCTCGGGCGTCTGCTATCTCAACTGCCAGGCGACGCGCTACGAAGTTCTGCCCGCCGCAGGCGCCCGCACGGGCGCGATCGGACAAGCCAGCGGTTTGTGAGACTCCCGCGACGTTTCAGCGACCGGCTCGACGAATCTTCACAGAGCACAGAGCCGCACGGTTATTCACCGCTCGGGGCGAGCACCAGATGCTTTAGCGCCGCCAGCGCCGCGATCACGTCATCGGCCGACACTTCGCTCCAACCGCCCAATTTGTGTCGCAGAATCGACAGTTTGAAGGCCTCGAACGCATCGGCCATGTCGTCGGGCAAGGCCGGCAGCGACGCCAAAGGTGCCGGTGCGGCGCTACGAGCCGAGTCAGCATCCCATGACTCAGCGGAGCCTTGGTCGACGTCGCGCGACTCCGAAATGTTGTCGTCATCGTACGATTCGCCCACCAACTGCGCTTCGGCGTTGGCCTGGTCGTAGTCGGCGACCAGGCTCGCGGTGGCCGAGATCACCGAGTCGGTGTCTTCAGCGGCGTCCTCGTCGAATTCGGCCGCGGGAGTCTCGTCTGCGGTGTCAGCCACCTGGCCAGTCGTTTCAGCGCGGGCGCGGCGCATTTCCGCGATCGACCAGCGATTCTGCACGGCACCTTCGAGCCACATCTCCGCGTCGGTCCATTCGACAGCCGCTTGAAAATGGCTCCAGTACAGCCCGTCGTAGCTCTTCTGCACTTCGCCGAATCGTAAGAAGGTGCGCCGCAACCGGCCCACGTGCTGGCTGCTGACGTTGCCGATGCGCTCGGCCCACGCTTCGTCGGAGAATTCGGTGGGTGCAGCCCCGGCCTCGTGCAGCGCCGCGCGCCATTGGCAGACGATTCGCCCTTTCTCCCAATTCGTATCGCTCACCAGGTGATGCCAGCGACCGACGAATTGCTGCGAGCGTTCTTCTGCGATCGTGGCCGGCGATGACGAGGCTTCCATGTCCGGTGGCTTCCTGCGCAAGACGTGAGGCGTACGTCGCGGCCCGTCGGCGACGATCAACTCGAAAAGCGTCGCCCCCATGGCGATGGCCGCGATTCCGCGAGTTTAGACGATCATCGCCCCGCGCGCCAGGCGGCAGATTCGCGGCATCGACAAGCCATCGACAGGTTTTGCACGGCGCGCTTCGCTCACTCAGCACAATCGATCAACTCGGGCGACTCAACGCTCTCCCAATCGGCGTAACGCATCGAGATCGACACCGCGTGGTCGCCGGCATTGAAGTTGATCGTCGGCTGCTCGGCCAATTGGCGGTCGCACAATGTCACCAGGCCGAAGAGCTGACCAAAGGGTGGAATTGAGCCGGGCGTCAAGCCCGTCAGCTCGAGCACTTCTTCGGCAGTGCCAAAGCGGAGACTCTTCCAGCCTCGCGCCTTGCGAACCAACTTGCTGGCCAGCCGGCGATCGGCCGGCAGTACGAACATCACGAACCGCTCGTCGGCTTTGCAGATGAGCGCTTTGGCGCCGCTGGCCAAGGTCGTGCCGCGCACGGCCGCCGCCTCGGCGCTCGTGTAAACGGGCTTGTGTCGCAGCACGTCGGACGGCACACCCTGGGCAGTGAGTAATTGCTCGATGCGCTCGAGAACGGTCGGATTCATGCAACTCAGCGTAACAAACCTTGGTGCGATTCCGATCGCCGCAAGCTCGATAGTTTATGATCGAGACTGGCTTCACCGGCCGTGCCGCGTTACATTCCAAGATTGTCCTGCGGAGGGCGGACAGTCGACGTAAAGTCGCGCGGATGCGCGCTTTCTCGGCTTTGCGGACACGCCCGAACGTTCGTTGCAGTCATGGACCCGAGCCTTTACCAGTTCGAGCTCAGCCCCACGACCTGGGCCTACCAGGCCTCGCTGTTGATTGTCGCGATCTTCTTTCGCTTCAATCGCCTGGCGAGTGTTCGCAATCTCGACCTGTTGCTCGTCGTGCTGTTGGCGCCGGGACCGCTGCTCGTCGCACAGGGGGCGCGGTTGGGCCCCGACGTGGAGCGCTGGGGTTATCTCTGGTTGATGAGCGTCGGCGGTTTGCTCTTCGTGCGGTTGTTCGTCGACGTGCTGCTCATCCGGCGACCGCTCTTGGAACCAAACCTCTCACCGGCCGCACTTACTTTTGTAGGGCTCTCCTTGCTGGCGTTCCTCACGGTCTCCGTGGCAACCTATCCTCTGACGAGCGCGGACCTCGAGGGTGCCGAGCGCGCCGATCAATTGCTGCACCTGGAACATGCCCAACCAGGTGCGTCCCCCGCCACTTATGGACCAGGTTATCCTTTGCTGCACCTGCTGGCCGGCGTGCCCAGTAAGGCGCTGATCAACTCCTCAGCCGAGCGACCCGCCGAGGAGGAGCACCGGCTCGAGCGGTTAGCGACGATCCGCGGCACGGCGATCGCATCGCATCTGGCAATCGTCGTGGGGCTGCTAATCGTCGGCTACCGGCACTTCGCCAATTTGCGGACAGGGATTGCCGCCGCGGCGTTGTACTTGCTCATCCCCTATACCGCTCAATTTGCCGGCCGACCCGATCATGTGCTCACGGCCGCCTTGCTCGTTTGGGCGGTCGTTTGCTATCGGCGACCGCTGCTGGCCGGCGTGCTTATCGCATTGGCGATCGGCGTCGTCTACTACCCGGCCTGCTTGTTACCGCTTTGGTTGAGTTTCTATTGGGCGCGAGGACGGGGCCGCTTCATCGCGGGGGTGGTGGCAACCCTCGTGGCACTCGCCGCGACGTTGCTGCTGACATCCAGTAGCTTCAGTGATTTTCTTGCTCAAGGCCGCGACATCTTCCGTTGGACCGCCGACGAGGAGCATGGGCCCGCCGGCTTTTGGACGATCGTTGATCCGGCCTATCGACTCCCCGTCGCGACGCTCCTGGTCGCCATGTCGATGAGCCTGGCGCTCTGGCCGGCCCGCAAGAACCTGGGGACGCTCATCTCGTGTTCGGCGGGGGTGATGCTAGCGACCCAGTTCTGGTCGCCACGCGAAGGGGGGCTCTTCCTCGCCTGGTATTTGCCTTTACTCGTCCTCGCGGTGATGCGCCCCAACCTCGAGGATCGGATCGCCTTAACTGTCTTATCGGAAAGCCGGTTCCGTCGTCGAAGTCCTCAAGTCCGGCTTGCCCAGGCTGCCTGACCTACCCGCCGGTGCGTTATTTCAACCGCGGGCGACAGACTTAACTTGTCAGCCCAACGGTAGCCACCGGGCTGACGTTGCCCCAAGTTCCCACTGCCGTTACTCTTTAGCGTTCAACGCCTTACAGACTCGCTGGTTACGAGGGGAACGATGGATCGATCGAAGCGACTGCTCGCCGTTTTGATCTCGTGCCTGGTAGCCTCGGTCGTGGTACTTCCGGCCAAGCCGGCTCGCGCCGTCGACAGCGGCGAAGCACAATGGATCTGGAGCCCCGACCACGCACCTTTCAACGCGCCCCAAGGCACCTGTTACTTCCGACGCTCGTTTCGCATGGGCGCGCCCGAAAGCGGCCGGATTGAGATTACCTGCGACAACGCCTACGAGCTGTTTGTCAATGGTCGGCCCGTCGGCGCCGGCAAGGATTGGAAGACTTTCGACGACTACGACATCGGGCGGCTGCTCGTCGTCGGCGACAACACCATCGCCGTACGCTGCATGAATGACGAGCCCGGGTCCGCCGGACTGATCGCGCGCGTCACGGTCAAGCAAAAAGGCAATACCGATCAGAGCTACTCCACCGATGGCTCTTGGCGGGTCACCACGGAAGAGCAGCGCAACTGGCAGGCGTCGCGTTTCAACGACTCGCGGTGGGCGGCCGCCCAGGTGCTCGGCGAACTACGCGAGGCATCCGCCTGGAAGGATCACTTCGCCGGCGACCAGCGCCAGGGGGGCGCGCGCTTCACGGCCGCGCCGAACTTCCGAGTCGAACGCGTGACGACCCCCGAAGCCGTCGGTTCCGTAGTGGCCATGGCCTTCAACGAACGCGGCGAAATCATCGCCTCGCGTGCCGGCGGCCCCTTGGTCCGCGTACGCGACGACAACGGCGACGGCGCGCCCGAGGCCGTGAGCGTCTACTGCGACAAAGTCACCAACTGCCAGGGCATTCTGCCGCTCAATGGGCACGTCTTTGCCGTCGGCGAAGGGCCCGAGGGGACCGGCTTCTACCGCGTCTCCGACAGCGACAGCGACGGTGTCGGCGAAACGATTACGACGTTGTTCAAATTCAAGGGCCGTATGGGCGAACATGGTCCCCACGCGCCGCTACTTGGCCCCGACGGCATGATCTACCTGATGATCGGCAATCACTCCAGCGTCGACCTGCCTGTCGAGCCGACCAGCCCGTATCATCACTACTACGAGGGGGACCTGCTCACGCCAAAGTACGAGGACGCCGGCGGGCACGCCGTGGGAATCAAGGCTCCCTGTGGTGTCGTCGTACGCACGAACTTGCAGGGCGAGTTCGTCGAACTGGTTGCCGGAGGCATGCGCAATGCCTACGACATGGCCTTCAACAAGCAAGGAGATTTGTTCACCTGGGATTCGGACATGGAGTGGGACGAAGGGCTTCCCTGGTATCGACCCACCCGTGTTTTGCAGCTTGTCCCCGGGGGTGAATACGGCTCGCGCAGCGGTTGGTCGGTGTGGCCCGACTATTTCATCGATGGTCTCCCACCTTTGTCGAACACCGGGCGCGGCTCGCCCGCCGGCGTCGAGTGCTACAACCACCACATGTACCCGACGCGGTACCACAATGCCTTGTTTCTGTGCGACTGGTCGCTGGGGCGCATTGTCGTCGCGCGGATGGAGCCGTCAAACGGAACCTACGCCGCGCGCAACGAGCTGTTCCTGCAAGGGCGCCCGCTGAACGTCACCGATATCGCCGTCGGGCCCGATGGTTGGCTCTACTTCGCGACCGGCGGTCGCGACACCGAAGGGGGTATCTACCGCATCGTCTACGGCGGCCGCGTCCCCCCACGACCGAAGGAGGCCGGCGTGATCCAGGCGATTCGCCAGCCACAACTCTACAGTGCTTGGGGCCGCAACCGCGTCGCCAACATCAAGCGCGAGATCGGCGACAGTTGGGCCGCCGATCTCACGGCACTGATCCAAAGCCCTCGCTACTCGGCGGATGATCGCACGCGCGGATTGGACCTGATGCAATTGGTCGGCCCATCCCCCTCCACGACGCTGCTAGTGAAGCTGTCGCGCGATGGCGAGAAGGCGGTCCGCGCCAAAGCCGTGGACTTGATGGGCGTGCACGTCGACGACGCGACCAACGCTCGGCTAATCGAATTGCTCGACGACGAAGACCCGACCGTGCGCCGCAAAGCCTGCGAGTCGCTCGTGCGGGCCGAAGCGCCACTACCCGTGGCCAAGCTCGTCGCGCTATTGACCGATGCGAGCCGGTTTGTGGCACGCGCCGCGATGCGTGCCCTGCAACAAGCCCCCATCGACAATTGGCGCAGCACGGTGCTCTCATCGCCACATTCGCGGCAGTTCCTACTGGGATCGGTCGCGCTCTTGCAGCTCGAACCGAAACACGAGACCGGCCTGGCCGTCATCGAGCACGCCTCGGAGTTGATGCAAGGCTTTCTCAGCGACGACGACTTTCTCGGCTTGCTGCGGGTGATGGAGCTGGCGCTGATCCGCGGCGAGATCAAGCCCGACGAAGTCGCGCCGCTGCGCGGACAATTGGCCGAAGAGTACCCAGCCCTCGAGCCGCGGATGAATCGCGAACTGGCGCGGCTACTGATTTATCTCCAAGACGCGACCGTGCTGCCGCGCTACCTCGAAGAGTTGGCGCGCGACGACAACCCCGTGCCCGAGAAGATTCACCTGGGGCTGAGTTTGCGCTACTTGAACTCGGGATGGACGACCGAAGACCGGCTGGCGGTGCTGCGGTTCTACGAGCAGGCGCGGGTGTTGCCCGGCGGACACAGCTACGCCGGCTACATCGACAACGTCTCGCGCGACTTCGTGGCCAGCATGACGCCCGATGAGCAATGGCTGGTCGTCACCCAAGGCGATACGCTCCCCAGCGCAGCGTTGCGGGCGTTGCCGAGCCTCGTCGGCGAATTGCCGGAGGACCGCGTCACGGCCCTGATCGAGCTCGATCGCCGCCTGCAAAGCAATCCGACCGATGCGACTCGTGATTTGGGCGTTGGTTTGATCGCCATTTTGGGGCAGAGCCGGCGCCCGGAAGCAATGGCCTACCTGCGCGATGTGTTCGAACAGTTGCCCGAGCGCCGGCAGGATGCCGCCATGGGCCTGGCACAAGAGCCCAACGGCGAGAACTGGGATTTCCTGGTGCGCGCTCTGCCGGTTTGCGAGGGCCCGGCCGCGCAAGAAGTGCTCATGCAGCTCGCGCAAGTTGATCACAAGCCCGATCAACCCGAGCCGCTTCGCCAGGTGATTCTCACCGGCCTGAAGCTCGGCGACGGCGGCGGCAAGTATGCCGTCTCACTCTTGGAAAAATGGACCGGCCAGCGTCCGGAGTATTCCGAAGACAAAACGAACGTCGCCCTGGCCGCCTGGCAGGAATGGTTCACGCAAAAGTATCCCGATCAACCACCCCCGCAATTGCCCACCGCCGGCGAGGAGAACAAGCACTCCTTCGAGGAGCTGCTGGCCTTCCTCAACAGCGACGAAGCCGCCCACGGCGATGCCACCCGCGGTGCCGCCGTCTTCGATAAAGCGCAGTGCATCAAGTGCCACCGCTTCGGTGCCCGCGGCGAGGGAGTCGGGCCTGATCTGTCAGGCGTGAGCCGGCGCTTCCAGAAGAAGGAAGTGCTCGAATCGGTGATCCACCCCTCGCAGGTCATCTCCGATCAATACTCCAGCAAGACCGTCGTCACCACCGGCGGCTTGACCTACACGGGCATCGTGGCGCCCAGCGGCGAAAACGCAATCGTCGTGCTGCAAGCCAGCGCCGAGAAAGTCGTCATCGCCAAGGATGAGATCGAGGAAATCGTACCGTCGAACAAGTCGGCCATGCCCGAGGGGCTGTTCAACACGCTGACGTTGGAAGAAATCGCCGACTTGTTCGCGTACCTGGGCCGCCCGCCGCAATAAGGTCGCGATTTGCAGAGATCGCATGCCGCCAGAACTTCTCGAGTTTGCCTCACATCAACAGGGCCTCTTCGACGCGGCCACATCGCTAGCCGACCGCAAAGAGCGCGGTCATTACGGCACTCCGCCCGCCATTGCAAACTTCATGGCGGGTCTGTTCTCAACTCTCCCCACCGACTCGATCCGGATCCTGGATCCCGGCGCAGGAGTCGGCACGCTTTCTGCCGCCATGTGCAATCGATTGCTGCAATTGGACCCGCCACTGGACGTTTTTATCGAACTGTGGGAAACCGATCCCCGCCTGGAGGCGCCGCTTCGCGACACGATGCAACGCTGCGCCGTTGCGATGCGAACTGCTGGCCATCGTTTCGAATACATGATTCGGACCGACGATTTCATTCTGGCCAGTTCCGACGACTCGCTATTCGTAGCGCGTAGCCCCGCTTCGTTTCACGTGGCAATCATGAATCCGCCGTATTACAAACTGCGGAAGGATTCGCCACAGGCTCGATCGATGCCGCACGTTGTGCACGGGCAACCGAATGTCTACGCCCTGTTCATGGCCGCGGCGACTGACTGGTTGCTTCCCCGTGGCCAGATGGTTGCGATCACTCCGCGAAGTTACTTTAGCGGACCCTATTTCCGGAGATTTCGTCGCTGGTATTTCGACCGAATGACCGCACGCCAAATCCATGTGTTCGAATCGCGCTCAGAGGCGTTTCGAGCAGATCAGGTGCTGCAAGAAAACGTGGTATTACTTGCGGAGAAGGGTGGGATCGCCCGCGACATCGCGCTAACTTCCAGCGTGGGAGCCGACTTTCAAGGCTTACGCCGCAGTTCCGCCCCTTACGAAAGCGTGATCACAAGTTCGCGCGCCGATCACGTTGTGCGTGTGATCAGCAGTGATTTTGATCGCCAAATCGTGGCCGCGCTCGATCGGCTGCCATGCCGGTTCCGCACTCTGGGATTCGACGTCTCGACGGGTCCGGTGGTGGCATTTCGCGCCACGGACTTCCTGCGTCACGAACGGGCGGGCGATACCGCCCCGCTGCTCTGGTCGCATAACGTGCGGCCATTTGTGACGCGCTTTCCGGCAAAGTCGCCCAAGCCATTGCACATCGTTGTCAGCGAACAATCGCGACGACTGCTACTCCAGGCTGGACGATACGTTTTGCTCAAGCGATTCACCGCGAAGGAGGAAAAGAAGAGAGTTGTCGCGGGAATCCTCGACGCAACGGATTCGTATTCACCCTGGATCGGACTCGAGAATCATCTGAACTACATCTACCGACGGGATGCGCAACTCTCCGAGTGCGATGCCTGGGGGCTGGCAGCACTGTTCAACTCCACCGTCATTGATCGCTACTTCCGAGCCGTGAGCGGCAATACGCAAGTGAACGCCGCCGAAATCCGCGAATTGCCGGTTCCAACGGCTCGGGCAATCGCCCGCTTGGGTGAACAGGTAGAGCTTGCCATTGACCGAAGTGCACGCGAGCTCGAACGCCTTGTGGGGCGTGCGTTGGACTTACCAGCGAGCCTGATCGAACAGCTAGTCGAGCATTGTTCATGAGCAAGCGAGACGACGCGTTGGCGATCTTGCAGGCACTTGGCATGCCGCGGCAGCAACTTAACGAGCGGTCATGTCTGACGCTTTTGGCCCTGGCTGGCATGAAGGAGGGCGACGCTTGGTCGGACACGCAGCGCCCCCTGCTGCGCATCTGGGATATGATGAGTTGGATGCGTGAGCATTACGGCAAGGATTATGCGGCCAACAGTCGCGAGACGATTCGCCGTCAGACGGTCCACCAGTTTGAACAAGCGCGCCTGATCGATCGCAACCCCGACGACCCGCGCCGACCGACAAACAGCGGTGACACGCGATACCAACTGACGTCTTCCGCCGCGAAAGTGCTAGCGGCATTTGGCAAACGCCGATTTGTATCGGTTTGCGAGCGATTCATCGCGCAACACGGGCAACTGTCGGCGGCCTATGACCGAGCGCGCCGTTTGCACATGATTCCAGTCCGGTTGCCCGATGGAGTACTTATCGAATTGTCGGCAGGCGCGCACAACGACTTGCAGCGGCGCATTGTTGAAGAATTCGCGCCAAGGTTTGCGCCGGGTTCCCTGCTCGTCTATTTAGGCGACACTGCCAAGAAGAAACTTCACGTTAACGAGAAGGCACTCGCTCGGCTGAGGATACCCGAGATGAGTCACGATAAGTTGCCTGACGTGGTGCTGTTTGATACCCAGCGTGACTGGCTATTCCTCGTCGAGGCTGTCACGTCACACGGCCCAATCTCGCCGATGCTGAACTAGAATCGATGCTCAGCAAGTGCCCTGCCAGTCGTGTTTATGTTACGGCATTCATGGACTTTGTTGGCTTCAAGAGGCATGCATCGCAAATTGTCTGGGAATCGGAAGTCTGGATTGCCGACTCTCCCGATCACATGATCCACTTCAATGGCGATAAGTTCCTCGGGCCCTATCCCAGACGTAAGTGAAGGCCGCGACCATTGGTGATCGATGGCCGCCGATCACTGCGCCTCGACGTACTTGATCGTGTACAGCCCCAGCAGCTCGCCGCACATCTTCGGCCCGTCGACAATCTCGATCACTTCGTTGCGCACCTGGCCAGGCAACACGCCCAATTGGCCGCGGGCGTTGCGCCGCGCCGGCACCGCCGAGTAGAACGCCATCGTGATGATGCCGAGCTGATCGGTGTACTCACGGTGGGCCGCTAGCGAATCCTTGGCGTCGACCACGGTGAATTCGCGCGTTTCGCCCAGCGAACCGAGCTTCTGCGCGAAGCCCGTCACCCGCCAGAACTTCTTGTTCTTACGCTGCAGTTCAGCCGGGTCGAGCACCCACGGGCGCGCTTCGTCGAGCGCCACGCGTTCGCCAACCACGACGCGCACCACGCCCTTGTTCGGGTCGCCGGGGCGGGGCCGAGCGGCGGGATCGACCTCGGTGTGTGTTTCCAGATGCTCAGGATCGGCCTCGGGAGTCGCCGACTCCGAACCAGGCTCGTACTTCTGCGGCAGCGTGTTGAGGCCGTCGACCAACAGCCGCATCAGCACGCGTTTGCCGGTGTTTTGCTCGACTTCGAGCGCGAACACTTCGTTCTTGCGGAACGGCACAATGTAGTCGTTGCCTTGGATAACGCCGCGGCGCTCTTCGCTGTAGCGCCCGTCGGCGCCTTTGATCATAATCCGCACCCGAAACGGCGACTTGCTCTGCCGCGAAAACGGATGCGCGCCCGACGCCAGGTCATCCAAGCGATCGATCTTTGTCGAAACGAGCGAGATGCGCGGAGCCGATGGCACCGAAGGGACAATCGTCGGCGTCGGCGGTTCGTTGACCAATTCGACGCTCCGTCCCAACTGCGCCCAATCGTCGACGCTCAACTGTGTCGGGCCGCCGGCCGTGGCCACGATATCTCCCTGATCGAGCCGCTTCAGGCGCGCCCGCAGGCTGAGCGTGCCCCCCTGCCGGCTTTCAAACTTGCCTTGAACCAGCACGGGCAGCCCGCCCACTTTCTCGGAAAGCTCTTGCATTCGCTCGGGCGAACCCATGTCGGAGACGTCGAGCCCCATATCGTCGATGGCGCGGCGCAACGTGGCCCGGTCGAGGACGCTAAAGCGGTTGCCGCCGCGTTTCACCAGTTCGGCCTGTAAGCGATCGGCCAGCGTCCGGCCGAAGGTGCCATACTGCCGCAGCAGCTCTTCTCCCGCGAGCGAATCGCTGGAGAATTCAAACACGGCCACGCGCGACAGCCCATGGTCTTGCATGGCCAGGGCCAGCTCGTTGGCGATCTCGGGCACGCGCTCGCGCCACGACATCGGCCGCATCTCCATCACGGTCGGCACGCCGGGCACTTCAGCGTTCACGTACCGCACGGGGGTCTGTGGCCCGCCAAGTTTTTCGTTGGCAATGAAGGTCACGTTCTCGAACACATAGCGATACAGCTCGTCGGTGTCGATGCGGCCGTCTTCGTTGGCGTCGGCATGCCCTTTGAGCGCCTGCACCAACCAGTAAGTGAACAACGACTGTTCGCGGGCCGACCAGATCTGGCTCTTTTCTTCGCCGGTGCTGCTAGCCAGCGTGATCACGCGATTGGCCTGCTCGAACGGCTTGGCGAGCTCTTCGTTAAGGGCCGTTTGCGGGTCCTTGGCTTCCGGGTCCTTGGCGCTCCCGGCATGGCAAGCGTCGAGCACGAGCAGCTTGACGCGGGCTTTGCAGCTTTGCAGCAGCTCGTGCAGCTTGGCCAAGGCAATGCCGGTTTCTTCAATGCGCGCGGGATCGAGGTCGCTGGGGGCCAGATACAGCCGGCCCGCCTCATCGCGCACGCCATGCCCGCTGAAGTACAGAATGAGCTGATCGTCTTCCAGCGGCAGCTTGAGCCAGCGGACGAGCTGGTCTTCGATATTCGCCTTGTTGGGGCGCTTGGCTTCGGCGGAGCGCGCGTCATCGGCCAGCACGAGAAGCTGCGCGGGGCCGACGCCACCGCGCTGCATTAGCACTTCCTCCAGCCGGCGCACGTCATTGCGCACATAGCGCAGGTCGTTGCACTGCTCGTAGTCTTCAACGCCAATGAGCATCGCCCAGGTGCGCGTGCCCGATTCCGTCGAGCTGATATCGCCGGGCAGCGGAACCTGCGCTCGGGCAACCCCGACAAGCATCACCAACAGCCCAGCGGCGGCCGCCAGCCGCGCGATTGAATGAACGCAGATTCCGACTACATTGCGCTCGGGACGCAATGGCGACCCGATCGATTTCGAGCTACTGGCAACTCGTTGTTCTAATTGCGAGGTCATGTTGGCACCCCTGGCTGAGATCCCGACTGTGGATCGAAGTGGTGTTGTCTTGTGAACCGCGTCGCTTCGGTCGGTCAGGACAATTGTAGCTGCCTGGCGGCCGAACCACTCTAGTTACGGCAATCCCGGCTCGTTCTTACGTTGGCTCTGAACAATCGAGTCGCCCGGGCGTGCCGTTGGCCGGCGTCACCGTCGATCACGCCGCGTGTTCATCGCCGAGCGGCGACGATACCAACGAACAATCCTGGCCACTCCGCGCCGGAGCCGCCAGGATCGCTTAGATACGAAGTATGGGTTTCCGCCGTCCCACGCGACTTACGGCTCGACGACAACGCGGAAGCCCAGATTATTCTGTCGGAACTCGGCCGAACGGTAGTCGCGAGCGGCCGCCCGGCAGAAGACCGGGAACGTCGTCCAGCCACCGCCACGCACGCAATGCACCTCGCCCTGGTCCGGCCCCTGCGGGTCTTCCGACGGCGAAGTCTCGTAGTACGTCTGGCCATACCAGTCGCGGCACCACTCTAACGCGTTGCCGATCATGTCGAACACGCGGAAGTTGTTCGGCTGATAGTGGCCGATCGGGGCCGTGAATTCCCAACCGTCGCGGCCCGGCACCACGAACTTCCACCAGGTGAAGCGCTGCTTGGCCGTTTCGTCGGCGACGTTGCCGATCTCGATGAGCCGTCGCGGATCGTCACCGTTATAGAACCGCGTGCTGGTGCCAGCCCGGCAGACATATTCCCACTGCGCTTCGGTCGGCAGGCGGTAGGTCACGCCTTCCTGCTCGCTGAGCCATTCGCAGAACTTGCAGGCGTCGTTGTAGCTCACGTTGACGACGCACGACCGGTCGCTCTGGTTGACCCCCCACGAATGCCAACTGAAGTTGGGGCGCTGCTCGCCGCCGACCTTGGCATCGACCCAGCCCCAGCCTCCCTGGCCGTCGCGCTCGGCGTCGGTCTTATAGTTCGTGGCTTCCACAAACTTCGCGAACTGCCCCCGCGTGATCTCGTACTGCCCGATCAAGAACGGACGCGTGATCCGCACGCGATGGGCCGGTCCCTCATCGCTGGGGTCGAAATTCTCGTTCAACTCGAAGTCGTTGGCCAACGCCGCGCGATACTCGTTGCTCCCCATGGTGAACTCACCGGCGGGGATCAAACGCAGCTTCATGCCGATCGAGTTGGTGTGCGTTTGCTCGACGTTCGCCGGCAGCGGCATCATGATCGCCGGATCATCGATCGCGCCCAGTTGCGCAGGGAACGTCGGCGCCGCGGGGGCCGCCGGCGCGGGGCCTGGAACGTCGCTGGGTGGCGCCGGAATCTCAGCCTCGTTGCTGGCCAGCATTTGCCCCAAGGGGAAATCTAGCGCATCGATGGCCAAGGCCCCCACGAATGTCGGCTTTTGCAGGGCGTTGAATTCCCGCGCCACATACGTCTTGGTGCGTTCGCTGGCGTAGTGCACCCATTCGCTCAGCGTGACCGTGCCGTCGCCGTTGCCCGCCTTGTCGGCGCTCCCATCAAGCCCTTCCAGCAGGTAGTGCGTGAAGACGCCACCTTGAAACTGGCCGTCTTCTTTCTGCTCTTCCCAGGCGATTTGGCCCGGTTGGCAACTGGTGAGCATCAACACTCCGGCCGGATGCTCGCCCAGCGAGTTCGAAAACTCGTGCATGCCGGTACTGGCGCGGGCGGCGCGTTGGCCGCGCGCCTCGGGATCGTTGCGACAGGCGTCGATAATCGCCAGGCGGAAGCCCGCCCCCGAACGCGTCAGTCGCTGGTACAGCTCATCGAGCGACAATAACGTCCGTGGGTCGGCGACGTCAGCCTCGGTGGGGCACAAGAAGCTCGTCTCGCCGGCGCGCACTCCATGGCCGCTGAAAGCGACCACGAGCAGGTCTTCCTTCTCCGGTAACGCGAGCACAACCTCGAGTTGACGCTCGATGTTCAAGCGGCTCGGTCGATAGCGGGTTTCATCCGCTTTGTCGTGCAGCAGAAAAACGTGGTCGGGAGCGAAGCCGGCCTTGATCAACCGCTCGCGCATCGACCGCATGTCAGCGCCGCAATACTGCAGGTCCGAAAGATTGGCGTAGTCGTCCACCCCGATCAAGAGCGCCCATTTGTCGCCCGAGACTTGCGCGGCGGCGGCCTCGACCTGGGCTTCCGTCGCCTCCTGGGCCGACGCCACCGTCGCCAGGCAACTGAGCACCAAAGCCAGGCATCCGCGGCAAGCGGTCAGCCACCATTTCGATCCTGGCGTGACGACTTTGAACGCTACGGAACTGGCAACTCGCTTCGCCATGCTACACCGTCTGATTCTTTCAGGGTCTCGGCGACCAAAGACTTTGGCCGCACTCGAACGCTGGGGTGTTGGTCTTCCTAAAACGCTGCCCTCATCTACGATTGCGTGTCGTAACTTGGCAAGCCGCTCCGCCGCTCCAGCAACTGATACGCGACGAAAACACCAATTCTGACACGCAGTCCGGAATTGCTGGATCGCGACCCGCCCATGTACGCGAATTCCGCACCGCACAAGTGTACGTGATCCCGTCGCGACGTGAGTCACGATGGTGCGTCTGGGGGACAGGCTCAATGGGCGGCCACGGACCGGCCGGAATAGGCCCCGCTCGATCGCACCAAAGTTGAAACCCACCGCACGACCGTAGGTATTGTTGTAACGCCCGGCGGCGGGATTGGAAAACAATTTTCTGGCCGGCGGCACGGCCCGCTGTAGCCGGCCTCTGCGAAGCCCGACCCGACAGGGCTGTAGCCGGCCTCAGTGAGGCCGGACTCGACGTTCCTGTAGCCGGCCTCTGTGAGGCCGGACTCGACGTTCCTGTGGCCGGCCTGCGTGAGCACTGTGAGGCCGGGCCAGCGCTGGCTTAGCGCCCCTTCACCTGCTCGAACATCCAGGGCAGCGGCCCCTGCGGGTCCTTGTAGGTCGGCGTCCAACTATCGTGCCCCACCCCATCGAGCTCGGTGTACTTTGGCTGTCCACCGGCGGTCCGCAGCGCCTCGACCATTTCGCGCGACTTTGCGGGCGGCACGACGCGATCGGCTCCGCCATGGGCCACCCAGATCGGGATGTCGCGCAAAGTCTCGGCCCAGGCCGGATCACCGCCACCACAGATCGGCACCACCGCGGCGAACCGCGTCGGCTCCCGCGAGGCCAGCGCCCAGCTCCCGAATCCGCCCATCGACAGCCCGGTCAGGTAGAGCCGATTCGCATCGATCGGAAACTCGACCACGGCCGCGTCAATCACGCCCAGCACGCCATCGAGCTGCGTGTCGAGCGCACGCTGCTTCTCGCGCGCCTCGTCGCTCCGCGCCGCGCGCACCGGCGCCCACCAGCGATCGCTCGGGCATTGCGGCGCGATCAAGTAGCAAGGGTATTTCGCCTGCCAGTCGTCGGCGGCCATCCACTCGGGCAGGTACTTGAGCTGCGCGAGATTGTCATCGCCGCGCTCGCCGGCTCCGTGCAGAAAGATCACCAGCGGATACTTCTTCCCGGCTGCGATGTGGGCCGGCTTCAGCAGCCGATACTTGAGCTCGCGCTTCTCACCCGACGACGCGGTGTAGTCGAACGTGCGCGCCTCGTAGCGGCTTGTCACTTCGTCCGATACATCGGCGGCCGTGGCCATCGACGACAGCAGCCAACTGACAAAAGCAAGACGAACCATGATGTCTTCCCTCGGGATAGTTTCGATCGGATGGGAGCGACGAGAAGCAGTTTCAGGATTTGGTTTGGGTGCGACTGTTGGCTTGCCCTGCAGTGCCAAGCTCGACACGGCACTGCGAGATGCTTCTTGCCGGCGGCACCCGCGCCCTGACAGCATACGCGGCTCGAACCGCACCTCCTAGCCGTTGGGCATGCCCGTATTCCGCCACCCTCGTAGGGTACCGCACCGCGTGCGTACCGAGTTGCCACGCTAGCTCGCTGCCAGTTGCTTGCCGAAGCTGGCGTCGATCCCCGCCGCCTTGCATGCTCTCGCGCTCAGTTCTCGTCTGAGCCGGCCTGGATTGCAGAGATAGCCGCTTCGGCTTCTCGCCGGACGTATCCGGGACGAAGCGAAGTGAATTAAAGGGGGATCATTTCGTGGCCGTGCTGGCTTTAGTTTTCTTCCGCGGCCGGCCGCGCGGCCGCAAGGTATGCTCCAGCCCGAGCTGTCGCACGACTTTCTTGGTCCAAGCCGCGCCGCCGAAGGGCTGCCCACGGGCAATGCTGCAGCGAATCGCCGCTTCCTCCGCTTCGGTCTGCGGCTGATTGATATGGGCGCGCCAATGCTTGCCGAGCGCCACCGGCGGATCGCTCAGGAGAGCCCGCTCGTCGGCCGAGCCAAACGTCCTTCGGTACAGGCTGCTCCAGCGCCACGCTTCGGCTTTTCGCACCGGCTCCGCCCGCAGGGGGTTGCGTTCGACGTAGCGCAACACGGTCAGCAAGTGCTCGTCGCTGGCGATCGGAAACGATTTGAACCGCCCTTGATAGACATGACCCATGCCCGACGTGCCATGATGGGCGTGCCAGCGCTGGGTGTGCGTGTGGGTGAGCCAGCGAAAGAAGTCGGTCACCTGGCCAGCTTGCCGCTGTGCCGGCCAGACCACAAAATGCCAGTGCGTGGGCATGACGACTTAGCCCAAGATGCGCAGCGGCACGCGCTGGTGCGCTTCGGCCAGCACCTGCTCGAAGGCCTGATAATCGGCCGGCTTCTTGAATAACCGCAAGCGGCCATTGGCGCGATTGAGGATGTGGTAAGCGTATCCGCCGATGATCGAGCGAGCGCGACGCGGCATGCATGTGAAGCTAGGCGAGGCGGCGCCGCAGGTCAACGAAAAATCAACGACAAAGATCCCCGTCCTCCCCGTCCCCTTTAATTCCCCCGCGGCCCGATTTGTCCGCACGATGTCTTCGCCGCAACGCGGCGGCAGTGCTTAGCCGTGGGTGCCAACCCACGGAAGCCCGACACAACAACCGATCAAGCCGCGCAGCGGCGTGCTCAAAGCGGGATCGAGACTTGTGTCCTGATCCACGGCCGCATAGAATCACCTTCAACTTGATCGCAACAAGTAAGGCGAGCTTTGCGGCGCGCGACAGGAACACGCTAATGAGTTCAATTTGTGGCAAAATTGGGCGAATATGCGTTGCGCTAGTCGTGACTTTCCTCTATGGCGAAGCCCAGGCCGCTACGCTGCAAATATTGCAACCACCGCCAGGATCAAGTTCGTTCGTTCCGTATGACATCGACGGCGATAGTATCGTTGGTCAGAGTAAGAGCTATGGGCTACTATATGACGGTAGTACGTACACGCAGCTAGAACCGCCCGGAACGTCCACTTCCAGCGCGGCATATTCTGTGTCCGGCAGTCGAATTGTTGGTTATTATTTCGACCTCAAAGGCAACTATCAGAGTTTCCTATACGATGGCTCATCCTACACAACCCTTCATTATCCGCTAGCAAGTACCACGTCGGCATCAGGAATTGATGGCGATAACATCATCGGCTCATATCGCACATCGCCTACCGGAATCAATCACGGCTTTGTCTACAACGGGTCGACATGGACAACGCTCGATCACCCCTTGGGTGTCAACGGTACCGTCTTGGCGGACATTTCCGGAAATAAAATAGTCGGCCAATACCTAGACGCTTCCGGTCTTGAGCACGGGTTTTTATACGACGGCAATTCGTGGATCACGATCGACGATCCCGCCGGGACCAAAGGAAACTATGCGAAAGGTATTTCCGGGGACATTATTGTAGGGACATATACATTTCAAGGGTTTAGTTCCTTAGTGTCGCGTCCGTACATCTACGACGGCGAATCATTCAGTCATCCGACTTTGGGTGTCAACTCGCTTGGTTTTACCTTCCACGGCGTTTCGAATAATAGGATTGTCGGTACGTACACTACAATTGGTGCTGGTATAACCCTTAGGTCAACCGGGTTTATCTACACAATTCCAGAGCCGCCAACGCTGCTGCTCGCCGTATTAGCCGCGGCAGGGTTGGTCATTCCCATATTCCGAGCCAGGGCAATCGCATCTTATTTGGACCAAGTGTTGCGTTGATCCTCCCGAAGTCAAGCGAGCGGTCGGAGCGCTCGCGATTTCCACGGCTTCACGGAGGTTCGCGGGATGGCACGTCCAGGCGTGGTTGCAATTCTTTCAAGATTTGAAAAATTGTCCGATCCGCGCGTCGAGCGCACCAGGCAGCACCTGCTGCTCGACATGGTGGCGATAGCCTTGTGCGCGGCAATCTGCGGCGCGGATAGCTGGGTCGGGAGTAGAAAAGGTGGGGAGTAGAAAAGGTGTCAGGAACGAATGGCACGGGAACTTTCGTAAGTAGTGTGCGGTCAAACTGATCTGGATGAAAAAGGCCTCTCTTGTCATCTAGGTGTTTTGAACAACCCACCCGGATGGCAAGGAGGCCAAGATGTTCCATTCTTTTCGGGATGCGGTGACGCGCGCACGCAAGCACGGCGACTTGTATTTCGCGGCACTGCTCGAAGAGCAACATATCCTTGATACGCTCGGCTCGGCAAGCTCGCTTTGGCAAGGTTGGATCTACTCGCCGGCGGTCACCTTGTGGGTCTTTCTGGCGCAATGTTTGAGCCCGGACCACTCTTGCCGCGATGCCGTGGCCCGCTTGGCGGCATGGCGCGTGACGCAGGGGCGCACCCCGTGCTCCCCCGACACGAGCGCCTACTGCACGGCGCGGGACGCGCTTCCCGAGAGAATTAAAGGGGACGGGGATCGTTTCCAAGGTCGAACGCGACGGCGCGACGAGGGCGAGGCAACGACGCCACGCGTCTCGCGCCACGCGTCCTGCCCGCCATCATGACACCCCGCGCGATGGCGGCCAAGTTGCCGCGCCGCGGAGTGCCCATTGTGCCGCTGGACATTTGTGACCCCTTGACAAATGGTCATAAATGTGTACATAATAGGCGCGAGCCTTGAGTCCCGAGGCTTGAGAACGGATACGCAAGGGTGCCATGCCCACGCTCGTCGTGGGCATGCCTGCGTTCGGTTCCCTGAAAACTGAACACCGAAGACTATTCACCACAGGAGCAACCTGGCGTGCCAGGCTGCGCGCTGCGCAAACAACTCGCTACATCGTACCTGCAGCCTGCGGTCTAGAGCCTGCAGCCTCGCATCACGCATCGTCCGCCCTGCGCGCACACATCCCAATCAGTTGACCACGGATATCTCGGATTTCACGGATCAGATTGTCGTTGTCTTTGCCTCTGGCCAATCTGCGTCTTCTGCGAAATCTGCGGATAAGCAGCATTCTTGGCGCCTTGGCGCGAGGTCCAACGGAACAGGCCAGAGGTGAGAGGCGAGAGACCAGAGGGGGGAATGGCATCAAGTTAAGCGCAAATACTGTGCACAGTTTCGTTAAGCATTGCTGCGATAGCAGATTCGTCGAACCATGTCCGCGCGCGAAACCCGAGAATCATCGCGACAGCGGTCTGATGCAAGCGTGCTGCTACAGCACTGCTTCAGCCCTGTGGCGAATCGACTTAGTACTAACTTGATGCCATTCACCAGAGGGGGATACCCCCGGACGCAAAGCTCGCGGTGTTACATTCGCCCCAAGTTGTGCCCTCTATTTGAGTTCGGGTCCAATATCAAAACACCCGGACGCAAAATGTGCGGTGTTACACGCGTCCCAAGTTGTGCCCTCTATTCGAGTTCGGGTCCAATACCAAAATACCCGGACGCAAACCGGACGATCACCCGGACGCAAAACGTGCGGTGTTACATTTGCCCCAAGTTGTGCCCTCCAATCGAGTTCGGGTGCAATATCAACACACCCGGACGCACCCGGACGCAAATTCCCGGACAACTTTATTCTGGGGGACCCCCCAGGCTGGGAGGCGGCCGCGTAACTGAGCGCCCATAGCACCAGCAACCGCCGTCACAGCATCCGCTGCTCGTGCCGGGCCCGCACTTCCGGCAGCGGATACTCCAATAGCGACAGCTCGCTGCCGGCCAACTCCCGCAAGCGCCGCCAGCCGCGGGTGACAAGCTGCTCGCGCTGGCGTACTTCGGCCGAATCGAGCGATCGCTTATCAAACGCCCCCTCGACGACGACCGGCGGAAAACCCTCGTCGACGATGAACTGCGCGAGCGTGGGGTTGCAGGCGATGTGCCGTTCGCGACTGGTGTGCAGCGTTTCCGGATCGACCAGGCCGATCACGTACCGCAGATAGAGATCGCTGTCGGTGATCGCCTCGACATCCTGCCCGCAGACCTCGCACAAATAGCCTTGTTCGCACTTGGCCACGGCGCGCTCGCTATTTGGCTGGTTCGAGTTGCTCGAGCCCCAGCACGTTGGCCATCGAATACAACCCCGCCGGCTTGCCCGCCAGGAATTTGGCGGCGGCCAGGGCGCCCTGCGCGTAGCAGTCGCGATTGGTGGCGCCGACCCGCAGTTCGATGGTTTCGCCCGATAGCCCAAAGATGATCGTATGCTCACCGGGATTGTCACCAACGCGGACGGCGTGATAGCCGATTTCGCCCGCCGGTCGCTTGCCCGGCCGGCCGTGCCGCCCATGCGCGGCCAGTTTCTGTCCCATCTGCGCGGCAATGATCTCGCCGAACTTGAGGGCGGTGCCGCTGGGCGCGTCCTCCTTGAAATGGTGATGACGCTCGATGATTTCGACGTCGACGCCCGTGGCATTTCCGGCCAGCGCCTTGGCCGCGATCGCCGCCAGTTGCATCGTCAGGTTGACGGCCAGGCTCATGTTGGGGGACCACAGCAGGGCGATCTGTCGAGCGGCGGCTGCAATTTGCTCACGCTCGGCAGACTCAAAACCGGTCGTGGCCAATACCAACGGAATCTTACGTTCGACGCACGCTCCAACGATCTTGAGCGCCGCCTTGGGTACCGAGAAATCGATGACCACGTCGACCGGTGCGGTCAGCGCCGCCGCCAGCAGCACGCCCGTCTCGCCGCAGCCGGCCAGCAATCCCGCGTCGCGACCGAGTTGCGGGTGCGCGTCGTGCTCGAGCGCCGCGACTAGCTCAAGTTGTGGATCGGCGGTGGCCAGTGCCACGAGGCGCTGCCCCATGCGGCCGCCCGCTCCGTGAATGGCAATCCGAGTGCGTGGCACGTATTTGCTCCGAGTCGATCGGGGCCGCGGCAAAGTGCCTTGGTTCCGTGCCGTGGCATGGCGCGTATCAGTGGCGCCGCGGCTTGAAAAGTCTCAACTATACAATCGAATCGCTTTCACGATCTCGTCAAGATCGTTCGACACCGGCACGGCGCGGTTCGCGTAAGCCGCCCGCTTCACGCCGCGCTTGCCGAGCACCTCGTTGAACTTCGCTTGATCCGTGGTGTGGTAGGCGACCGTAGCGTCGGGGTCCTTAAGTTGATGGCCTGTGAGAATGCACACGACGCGCTCGTCGGGCGCGATAACCCCTTGGCTGCGCAGCAACTTCGCCCCGGCGACGCTGGCAGCGCTGGCCGGCTCGCAGCCCAGCCCGCCGGCGCCAACTTGTGCCTTGGCATCGAGTATCTCTTGATCGCTGACTTCGCGCACCACGCCGTCGCAGATGTCCAGCGCGCGCAGGCATTTCGTGAGATTGACCGGCCGATTGATTTCGATCGCGCTGGCAATCGTGGCCGCGCGGCGCTCGGTCGCCGTCAATTGGTTGTAATAGTCGTCGATCACCGGCTCGGCGAACTGGCCCTTGTTCCACCGCAGGCCGCGACGCTCAAACAATTCGAACAACGTATTCGCGCCCGCGGCGTTGATCACCGCCAACCGGGGGACGCGGTCGATCAGCCCCAGCTCGCGCAGCTCCGCGAATGCCTTGCCGAACGCGCTCGAGTTGCCGAGGTTGCCCCCGGGCACAACGATCCAGTCGGGCACTTCCCAGCGCAGCGCCTCGAGCACGCGGTACATGATCGTCTTCTGTCCTTCGAGCCGGAAGGGATTGACGCTGTTGACCAGATAAATGCCCAGCTCGCGCGCCACCTGCTGCACGCGCAGCATGGCGTCGTCGAAATCACCGGCGATCTGCACGGTGAGCGCGCCGTAGTCGAGTGCCTGCGAGAGCTTGCCGAACGAGATCTTTCCCGAACCGATGAAGACGATCGCTTTGGCCAATTGCGTAACCGAGCAATACAGCGCCAACGATGCGCTGGTGTTCCCCGTCGAAGCGCACGCGGCCCGCTTCGCGCCGATGCCGCGGGCATGCGTAAAGGCCGCCGACATGCCGTTGTCTTTGAAGCTGCCCGACGGGTTGAGCCCTTCGTATTGCAGATGCAGGCGACCTTGGTCGAGCCCCACAAAGCGCGCGACCTGATCGGCCACCTGTAGCAGCGTTTGCCCTTCTCCAATGGTGACGATCTGCTCGGGCCGAGCGAAAGGGAGCAGCTCCCGAAACCGCCACACGCCGCTCAAACAGAGCGGATCCCAGCGGCGCGTCCACTTCTGTTCGAACTCGCGCAGCGACGCCGGTGGTGGCGTGCGATCCCAGTCGTAGGCCACGTCGAGCAGTCCACCGCACTGACTGCAGGCCGTGAGCACCTCGTCCACGCCGTAGGTAGCGCCACAGACAGGCGAAATGCACCGCTGAAAAGCAGCATCGGTAACGATGGCCGGTGGAATTGGGCGGACCCTTTCCGTGGCAAGTCGACGCGACTTTGATCGGACAAGCTGGCTGCAAGCTCTGGCTAGTGTCCATGTTAGCCAAATCGCCAGCGGCACGCGCGGCGGACAGTTTACAAGTTCGATCGCTCGGCGAGCAAGCGCGGACGTAAATGGACACCACCCGTAAATGCTGCGCAGCCGATTGCGAACAACCAACGATCAACTGTTGTCAGTGTGGCCAAACGCGCTCGTGGTGCCGCGTTTTGCAAGGGAACCAGTCAGGTCCGTTCAACAGCGACCTTCTAAAGAGGTTCGACGTCCTGACGGCGGCGATCGAAAACAACGCGTCAAAGACGTCCGAGTCTTGGGCGCGATCGGCGATGGAACAAGGTCCCCGGACATGCCTCGACAGGGTGTATTACGCGGAGTGTCATCCCGTACCAGATGCCACGTGGGGAGTTAGGCGGACCGCGTGACTTGCGCCGGCGGTTTGACACCCTTTTTGGGGCTGCTTAGAATCGACGGACTGTACCGTCGGGGCGGCTTTAACCAAGCGGTTGCCGGAGAAGAACTTATGAAGAAGGCCGACATGAAAGCCTACCGAGAGCGCCTGCTGCTGCTGCGGTCTCGTTTGCGGGGGGACGTCAATCAGTTGGCCGACGCAGCGCTGAAGAAAAACGGCGGCGAAGGAAACGGCAATCTCTCCAGCATGCCCATCCACATGGCCGACATTGGCAGCGATAACTTCGAGCAAGAGTTCACCTTGACGCTGATGCAGTCGGAAGAGGAAACTCTCGAAGCCATCGAGTCGGCACTCGAACGGATTGAGGATGGCACCTACGGCCTTTGCGAAGAGTGCAACGTCAAGATTCCCAAGGCCCGTCTCAACGCGCTGCCCTATGCAACCCTCTGCGTCCGGTGTGCCGAACAGCTTGAACGTCGCTGACCCAGCGCAACGTCCCTACGTGGTCTGGACGCGATATGCCCTGTTTTTCGGCCTCGCATTGACAGGCCTGGGAACCGATCTCGCCACGAAACACTGGATCTTTGATCGACTGGGGATGCCAGGCGTTGCCCACGAGCGCATCCCGATTCTCGGCGATGTACTCTCGCTGGAGACAAGTCTCAACGAAGGAGCGTTGTTCGGTCTGGGCCAGGGAGGCGTGCCGATCTTCGTCGCCCTGACGATTTTCGCCGCGGGCGGCATCTTGTATTGGTTGTTCTACGCCGGCGGAGCTCACGATCGCTGGCTCACGCTCGCGTTGGCCAGTGTTTGGGGCGGAATGCTGGGAAACCTCTGGGACCGCCTCGGCTTGCATCACCTAAAGTGGCACAACGGTGAGCGCTTCGGCGAGCGCGTCTACGCCGTCCGCGACTGGATCCACTTCCAGGTCGACGGCGTATTTGACTTCCCGGTATTCAATATCGCCGACAGCCTGCTGGTCTGCGGGGTCACCCTCTTGATGTGGCAGACCCTCCGAGCTGACCGCCCAGCGTCCGAAGCGGCCGTTTCGCAGGGGTAGCCGAGCGACCAGCTAGGCCGTTGGCAATGCCTAATTATTAGGCTCCTAAGTGGTTTATCTTTAACCACTTCTGACTTGGGCCGTGATTTGCTGATAAGATTCTGGCGGATCCCAGTATTTCAGACGATTCCCTTGCCGTTGGAGGCGGCAGACACGTCCTGGATCGACGAAACCCCACGGGCCGCTGGCAGCTTCGCGGGGTTAAAACCGGACACGAGAGAGACGAGGTTTGTAATGAAGCTTTCACGCACCGTGGCCTACGCCATTCAAGCCGCGCTGTTATTGGCCGATGCTCCAGCCGGAGAGCCGGTGCCATGTAGCTACCTGGCTTCGCACGGCAAAATGCCACAGCGATTCTTGCTCCAGATCTTGCGCGACCTCGTCACACACGGCATTTTGCAGTCGACACGTGGCGTCGAAGGGGGTTACAAGCTCGGCAGGCCGGCCGGCGAAATCACCCTGTTGGAGATGATCGAGGCGGTCGACGGGCCGATTTCCGCCCGACTTACGACCTTCAACCAGCTTTCCGATCATGCCCTGTCGCGGCTGCAAAAAGCCATGGATTCGTTGACCACTAGCACGCGCCGCGAGCTGGAATCGGTCACCTTGGCCGACTTGCTCACCAACCACCGGGCGTAAGCCACGCGACGAGTTCCCGCCAATCAGACGCTAACCAGCTAGCTTTGGCCCGGCGACAACTGGCGCTTCCCCGCTAGCGGGCCTGCGGAACTACCTGGAACTTTCCGGTCCGGCCGAGCGTCGAATTCTAGCTTGGCTAGATTCTGCAGCACTGTCAGGAATGCTGGCTGGCCCCGTATCACTATGCTCCGGGGCGTAGATTCTGACGCTAAGCCGACGCCGCGCGCTGGCAGCGCCGTTGGCCAGCAGCGGTAAACTAAAGCAAGTTCTCCAAGGAGCAAAATGTCATGACACGTCGTAACGCGTGGGTTGCCTCTTGCAGTCGGGCCATGTTGCGTGCGGCGGTTTTCAGTTTGGCATCGCTGCCAGTGTTCGCCCTGGCGCAGGGCGTGCTCGTCGTCACTGGCTCCGGTCCCCCCATTCGACTGCCGCGCCCGATTCCGCCGGCTCCCACGCCGCCGGCGCATTGCTACAAGATCAAGGAGATCGACGTCCACGCGCGGCTCGCCGGCCAGGTGGCTCAAGTCCAGGTGAGCCAGTCGTTCGTGAACACGGGAAGCCAGCCTCTCGAAGTCTCGTTCATCTTTCCGCTGCCTTACGACGGCGCGATCGATCGCCTGACCTTGCTGATCGACGGCAAAGAGGTGCCGGCACAACTCTTGCCCAAGGACGAAGCCCGCCGCAAGTACGAAGAGATTGTTCGCCGCAACCAGGACCCCGCGCTATTGGAATGGCTCGGCTCCGGTTTCTTCCAGACGAGCGTCTTCCCGGTCCCGCCGGGCGCCGAACGCAAGATCACGTTGCGCTACTCGCAACTCTGCCGGCAGGATCACGGCCTGACCGATTTTCTGTTTCCGCTGAGCACGGCAAAGTACACGTCGCAGCCGGTCGAGAAGGTGAATATCGAGCTGGCGATCGAATCGCCGGCCGACATCAAAAACGTCTACAGCCCGACGCACACGGTCGACATTCAACGGCCCGACGCCAAGCACGCGGTGGTGCGATTTAAGGCCGAGAACCAGGTGCCCTCGTCCGATTTCCGCTTGCTCTACGACGTCGGCGCCGGTCAGGTTGGCATGTCGCTGGTCAGCTACCGACCCAGCGAGGGAGACGAAGGTTTCTTCCTGCTATTGGCCAGCCCTGAAATCAAGGCCGCGACCTCGGAGCATGCCTCCAAAACGGTCGTCTTCGTGGTCGACCGCTCGGGGAGCATGAGCGGCGAAAAGATCGAACAAGCTAAAGGCGCGCTCCGCTTCGTGCTCAACAACTTGCGCGAAGGGGACCTGTTCAACATCGTGGCCTACGACAGCGAAATCCAGTCGTTCCGCCCCGAGCTGCAGAAGTTCGATGCCGAAACGCGCCAGGCCGCGCTCGGTTTCGTTGAAGGGTTGTACGCCGGTGGCAGCACGAACATCGAAGGTGCCCTGGCCACGGCGCTCGGGCAATTGCAAGATTCGAGCCGCCCTACTTACGTCCTCTTCCTGACCGACGGCCTGCCGACCGCGGGTGAGCAGAACGAAACCAAGCTGGTTGTCGGCGCGCAAGGGGCCAACAAAGTGCGAGCACGCATCTTCGCCTTTGGCGTCGGCTACGACGTCAACAGCCGGCTGCTCGACAAGCTGGTGCGCGGCAATTTCGGCCAGAGCGAATATGTACGGCCCAACGAAAACATCGAAGCCAGCGTCAGCCGCTTGTACGCCCGGGTCGAGTCGCCCGTGCTGACCGACGTGGCCCTGGCCTTCGAGTTCGATGGCGCCAAGCCCGAGGAAGGGCCGCAGGTCACCCGCATCTATCCGGCCGGCGCGTTCGACCTGTTCGAAGGGGAACAAATGGTCGTGGTTGCCCGCTACAAGCGCGCCGGCGCGGTGAAGATTCGCGCGACGGGCCGGATCGCCGGCGCCGAGCAGAAGTTCGAGTTCGCCGCCGAGCTGGCCCAGCGGACCACCGACGACAACTACGGCTTCGTCGAGAAACTCTGGGCCGTGCGCCGCGTCGGCGAGATCCTCGATCAGCTCGACTTGCAGGGCAAGAACGAAGAACTGATCAAGGAGCTCGTGGCGCTGTCGACGCGACACGGCATTCTTACGCCTTACACCTCGTTCTTGGCCGACGAGAACGTGCAGCTTGGCGCCGTGACCGCCAACGCCGCCGTGGCCAGCGAAAACCTGGGCCGGCTGGCCGAAACGTCGGGCCAGGCAGCGTTTTCGCAGCGGCTCAGCAAGGGCGATCTGCAAAAGGCGCGCAGCGCCCCGGCCGCGGGTGGTGCTCGCTACCGATCGTTCGACGGCCAGGAAGTTCTGCTGGAAGACTGCGTGCAAAACGTCGGCACGAAGTGCTTCTTCAAGCGCGAAAACCGCTGGGTCGATTCGACCGTGACGGAAGAACAGATTGCCAAGGCAGTCAAAGTGCGGCAGTTCAGTGACGAGTATTTCGCCTTAGCCGAAAAGCATGGCCGCACGATGTCGCAGTACCTGGTGTTCGACGAACCGGCTCTGGTGCTGATCGACAACCAGTGCTACTTGATCGAGAAGTAAATGCGAGACGTACGCTCGTCACACTAGCCCGCAGCGCAGCAAGGGTTCGGGGTGGCTCGTTCGAGGACGACGTGCCAACTCGGTCAAGAATCCAGCCGCGTAGCGGCGACAAGCGCTTAGCCGTGGGCGCGAGCCCACGGGAAACATGTCGCGGAATCGAGAGCCGCGCAGCGGCGAGATTCGAGCGGGGAACGCGGCCGCAATTTCGCAGGGTGGCTCGGACCGTGTCACCAAAGCCCCGGGGGTTGCGACGGTTGCGACTCCTGGGCTTCGTGTCATCGTGCAATTTGCGCTAGCGCATCGCACGCCGCTAAGCCTGCGCAGAGTCGGGCTTTCGAGGTCAACCATTCCGGCGACTAAACGTACCAATATGCTTCGTTCTTCTGGACGACTTCAGGCTGCGGCTGCACCTCGACCTCATTCGGCGGAAACCAAATCGGCCATTGCATTCGCTCGACCGTCAAGCCGTGGGCGGTAGCGAGCATGCCAAGGTCATCTTGAACCTGTGACATCGCGCCGATTCCTATCGGGCAGTGCCGTGCCACCTGAGGCTTGGGATCGTCGGGAAACCAGTGGCGCAGGAGATCGGTTTCACGAATAGTCTCGCTGACTTCCCTTCTTAAGGTTCCACCTCCTGCAAGCAGCACTTTTAGGCGGCGCCAACGGTCATGGGTTGCTCGAGATGACTTGTCCTTCTTGAATCCCTCGTACCACACATGCTTCGCGAGTTTGGCCAATCGTCGGCACAGGATCTCGGTTCGCTCGCGACGCACTTCACCGGCAAGTCGATCCGCGTCGCTGAAAAGATCGGCACCAATCAAGTCCGTTTGGTCGAAGTAGCAGGTAATCCGCTGCTCCGCTCCGTGCCCACCAATCATGCAAAGCGAAGCTTCGGTCGTGCCTGCGCCCATGTCCATAACCAGGTAGTTGCCGGTGGTGGTGCGAGGGTCGAGGGACAACGATACCACCGGTGCAATTGTCTCCGGCAAGACATCGAATTTGCGTTCCTGCGTTGGTGGCACCGGAGACAAGAGCAGGTTCTTAAGCAGAGGTTCAACGTTGGACAAACTGACCCCGTTTGCCATCGTGGTCGGTGAGAAGGTCACACTCCAGGCAGCATGAATGATCTGTAGATAGCGCTCCTTGAGCGCCTTGTTCTCGATATGGTCCATCGGAGCGGCGAGATTGAGAAAAACCGTGGGACCGCGAAAGCGCCGATCGATCTCCCGCCATACCTGCTCGAGCAACCAAGCGAGGTACGCAGCAACCAAGAGATCGGGAGGTGGCCCCTCAGGAAATTGCTCGAGTTCCTGCTCGGCCTTTGGCCCAAGCAGTCGTACCTTCAATGACCGGTATAGTTGGCCCTCGCGCATCGTAGCTGCCCGACTACCGAAATAGAGTCGATCGTCATGCAGCCGAACCAATGATGGGAATGCGAATCGTGCGTACCCGTCCATGGGCTTTCCAGGCGCTAGGCAATGTGCTTCCGTGTCACCTCGCCGTCGCAGCATGATCTTCGTTGCATAGGTGCCAAAGTCGCATCCGACGATCACCGTCGGGCGGTTAGCTTTTCTGCGCGGCGCCGGCCGGCCACTTCTCGAAGATGGGCAGGCCACGCCGAGTGGGTCGGATTCAATTGATCTGCTAACGAAGCCGTTGCTTTTCACGTCCATGAGCTGCCCCTAAGCCTGCTTTCGCAATACCTCGACGACACATGCGGCCAACGGATCAGGATGCGTCACCGACACCATTCTCATGTTATCAAGTTCAGCCAGCTTTGCCCGGTATTCCGACTTGGCTTTCTGCAATTGGCCTCGTAGCGCCGGAACGACTTTTTCGCTGCCTCGCGCAATCGCTGTCTGCAGACGCTGCTCCTTAGAACGCCGGTTATACTCGTACTCTGCTTGCAGGACCGATTTGCGCCTGAGGTAAGACGCCTCGTTCTCGCGATTCTCGCGCTCGTCAAGACGACGATTGCGGCGCCTCATTTCTGACGCCACCAGTTCCCAGATGTCGACCGGCATCGCGGGAGCCGCCAGGGAGGAATTCCAGTTCGCTCCCCTATCGAGCACGAGGTGAAGCAGGCGCTCTGCGGTCTCTTGATCCAACTGTTCGTTGCGTGCGTCCGACCAAGCAATGGTTTCAAATAGGCGGCGCGGCCTAAGTCCGTCGATAACTAGCACATAAACTACGAGAAACACTACTCCGACTGGGATTTCCAGGTCCGAGTTGCTCGATAACTCAAGAGTCGCCTGACCGACTCTCGCAGTGGCACCTCCCAACTGTTTCTTCAAGGCATCCACGGCCGCGCGAATTAGCGGGTGCGACACATTGACAAGCTCGATCTCTGGCAGATCAAAGGCAATATCACCTCGCATCGTGAACCGCATGCTGTCGCCTTGCTTGCGGAAAAGCCAGGCAGGTCCGCCTCGCACCGCATCTTGCATTGACTGGCGCAGCGACTCGGTGAGCTGACAGGCGTAGACCCCTTCGGCGTCTTGCCATACGCGCACCTGGGGATGATGGGCTTCGAGATACGTCTTGATGACCGCCAACATGGCCTCTTCGCTTACGAATCGACCAAGTCGGCCAATGCGAGCCATTTCGTCGCGAATGTACTCTTCGTGGCCGAAGAGTTCTGCAGTGCTTTTTTCCAGTCGCTCAAGGTGTAACTGCCTTTGCTGGACCGCACGCGCTGCATGCTCCACACGCTGCTCTGCCTCCTCGGGGGTGAGACGTCCGCTGATGTAGTCGCTCCGCAACTCATTCATCGTCTCCCCCAAGATTGCTTCCAAATCGCCGATACTGTGCTTAAAGATGTTAATTCGCTCATAGAGCCTGTGCAGGATGCGGTCCTCGATTGTCCCCTCGACGACAAGATTATGGATGTTAACGATTGGCGACTGCTGGCCGAAGCGATCGATTCTTCCAATGCGCTGTTCGACGACCATTGGATTCCAGGGCAGGTCGTAATTGACGAGGTGGTGACAGAATTGGAAGTCGAGGCCCTCGCTGCCGACCTCGGTCGACACCAGCACGCGCATCCGCTTGTCATCGCGAAATTGTTGAATTCGATGACCACGTTCGTCGCGACCCGGGTCAAGCGGATTCGAAGGCACATCGCCTGCGATGCGTAAGCACTGCACTCCCTCAGCGGAGAGTCGCCGCTCAAGGTACTTCGCCGTACCAACGAAGAAGGTAAATACCAAGATCTTCGCAGATGGTTCCTCCTTCCAGATTTGCAATAAGATCTCGTAAAGCTGGTCAAATTTCGAATCGGGTAAAGTGCCAGAGTCTCTCATTGTGGACTGTAACTGCTCATCTGCGCCAACGTCGGCAGCGACCTCGCTTGGGAGAATATCCGTCGATTCGACACACTCGTCGTCGCTTGTTCCCGCGATGCTTCCGGCTTCCATCGTTGCCGGGAGACAACTAGCGGCCTGCCGTGCGCGCTGAATTTGTCCCAAGGTCAGTTTCTCTCGAATCCAACCTAGCTGCGACGATCCAGCGACAAGTCGTTGATACGTGTGGTCCTCCGCCTTCGTCCAGCGGCAGCGAAAGGTATAAGGCCGCCGCGTCGGCGCATGTTCTTGGACATCTCGCTTACGGGTGCGGGTGACGATCGACGACAAGGGATGCAAGTCCTGAACGCGCCGCTCCAACTCGATCCACTCGCGGCGATCCGATGGAGGATCGTGTTGCATGTCCTCAATCACCTGCGCCGCCAGAGGGTTACGTGCTGGTTCGAGGACGCCATTGATGAAGACTCGTTCCAGATACTCCTTAGCAAGGACTAGGTTCTTCCGATCTTGCGTGCGCAATAGTCTCGCTGCCTCAAACACGGGCGCATGGTGCCGCAGGTCCTGATCAAACACCGCCGCATCGCGAAATTCGGTCGGTCGCAGCGAGCTGAGTAGAGTGAAAAGATCTTCGCTACCTAGATGGAGCGGAGTCGCAGTCAACAGGATGACGCACTCGCTGATTTCGCATAGGTCTCGCAATAAAGCGGACGTCTGCGTCGCAGGATTGCGCGCGTGGTGGGCCTCATCAACCACGACCAAGTCGAGTTGTCCGAGCTCACCGGTAAGTAAGGCCCTTGTTTGTTGGCTGCGCAGCGACTGCATCGACATGATGGCGCGCAATTGTCTCCGGCGTTGCGACTGCCGTAGAGCGACGACATATTGCTCGAAACCGCGCCTGTCGAGCACGTCGAATGGCTGGTCGAATTTGCGGTTCATCTCCTCACGCCATTTGTCGCGCAGCCGCGACGGACACGCAACGAGCACTCGCTCAACCGGTCGCCGTGCTTCGATTTCAGCCAGGATCAATCCCGCCTCGATTGTTTTTCCGAGTCCAACTTCGTCAGCAATCAGTAGACGTCGATCCAGTGAATCGAGAAGTTTGAGTAGTGGCTTGTATTGATGAGGCTCAAACAGTACGCGCTGGGAACGAAAGGAATAGACGGTACTGCGGTTCTCGTTCGCAATTCTCTCAACGGCAAGTGCCGTTCGAAAAGCCTGGATACGACCCCACTGTCCGGTCGTAACTAAGCTCTCGATGCTATCATGGAGTTCTGAAAACGCATCGAGGTCATCTTCGACTACGTTGACAACGCGCTTGGTAAAGCGCACGCGATACCAATACTCCTCGCCGTCAAGGACGGGATCGCTCAACACTGTCCCCTCATCGAGGGACGAACGCAGAATGACGCTGTCGCCTTGGCGAAATCGAGGCTTCTCCGACATTGATTTCGAGCCTTGAATTGATCAGTCACGAAGAGGCACCGTGCGACAATCACCAACGACCAGGCGCATCACAAATCTCTCCTCACGCCGCTTCGGCTTCCGCCAGCCGCTCGGCCAGTTGCGGGATCGCCGCCGCCCAGGCGTCGTCCACGCGCTGGGCAAATACGAACTCCAGCTCGCCGCGCGCCTCGGCCGGCACTTCGGCCAGATCCTGCTCGTTCTGCTTCGGCAGGATGATCCGCGAGACGCCCGCACGCCGCGCGCCCAGCACTTTCTCCTTGATGCCGCCGACCGGAAGCACCAGGCCCGAGAGAGTGATCTCGCCGGTCATCGCCGTGTCGCGCCGCACGGGCAAGCCGGTATAGAGCGAGACGAGCGCCGTGACCATCGCCACGCCCGCCGAGGGGCCATCCTTCGGCACCGCGCCCGCCGGCACGTGCACGTGCAAGCCAAAATCCTTGAACTTGCTCTCGGCCACGTCCAGTTCGCCGGCGCGCGACCAGACGTAGCTGTGTGCTGCCTGCGCCGATTCGCGCATCACCTCCCCCAACTGCCCGGTGAGCGTGAGCCCCTTGCCGTCGGGCAAGAGCAGCGCTTCGACGTAAAGAACTTCGCCGCCGGTTTCGGTCCAGGCCAGTCCCGTCGACACGCCCGGCGGCAGCTTCGCCCGCGCCGCTTCGGGAAAGAACTTCTCCGGCCCCAACAATTCCTTGAGATCATCCGGCTCGACGGTCACGGCCGCGGACTGGCCTTCGGCGAAGCGCACGGCGACCTTGCGCGTCAGCCGGCCCAAAGCCCGTTCGAGCTGCCGCACGCCCGCCTCACGCGTGTAGCGGGCAATCACCTGCTCGACCGCGACGTCGGTGATGTTGAGTTGCTCGGCGGTCAGACCCGCTTCGCTCAACTGCCGCGGGATGAGATAACGCCGGGCGATCTCGAACTTTTCCTCGCCCGTGTAGCCCGCCAAGCGCAGCAGCTCCATGCGATCCAAGAGCGGGCGGGGAATCGTGTCGAGCGTGTTGGCCGTCGTGACGAAAAACACCCGCGACAGGTCGAACGCCATATTCAAGTAGTTGTCGCGGAACTCGAAGTTCTGGGCCGGGTCGAGGACTTCCAGCAGTGCGGCCGCCGGATCGCCGTGAAAGCCCTGACCGAGCTTGTCCACCTCGTCGAGCATCAACAGCGGATTGTTGACGCCGGCCCGGCGAATCGCCTGGATGATCCGCCCCGGCATCGCGCCGATGTACGTGCGGCGATGCCCGCGCAGTTCCGATTCGTCGTGCAAGCCGCCCAAACTGATGCGCTCAAAAGTGCGCCCTAGCGCCCGGCCAATCGACTTGCCCAGTGATGTCTTGCCAACGCCCGGCGGACCGACGAAGCAGAGGATCGGCGCCTTTGCCTTGGGGTTGAGCTTGAGCACGGCCAGGTGTTCGAGAATGCGCTCCTTGATTTCCTTCAGGCCGTAGTGGTCTTCGTCGAGCACCTGCCGCGCCCGCGCCAGGTCCAAAATATCTTCGGTCGACTTCGACCAGGGGAGCTCGAGCACTAGTTCCAGATACGTGCGGGTGAGCTGGTAGTCTGGCGCCGCCGGCGGCATCCGCTCCAAGCGTGTCAAATCCCGTGCCGCCTCCTTGCGAACGCTCTCAGGTAAATCAGCCTCTTCAAAGCGGCGGCGCAGCTCGGCGGCTTCGGCCTGCTCGGGGCTCTGCTCGCCCAGCTCTTGTTGGATCGCCTGCATTTGCTGCCGCAGCAGGTACTCGCGCTGTTCGCGGCTCATCTCAGTGCGGGCTTCGTTGGCGATCTCCTGGCGCAGCTCCAGCACCTGCACTTCGTGAGTCAAGTACTCGTGCATCAAGCGCAATGCCGTCACCCGCGTCGCGGCTTCCAGCAGGGCCTGCTCTTTCTCGAGATCCAGCGAGAGCATCGAGCCCAGCAGATAGACCTGGTGCAGCGGATCGCTGAACTGGCTCAGAAACTGCTCGACGGAGATCGGCGTCTGCGGCTGCACCAGGGCGTGAATCTTGGTTGCCTGCTCGAGCACCAGCCGTTGAAGCGCTTCGACCTCGGGGCCGGTGTCCTGAGGATCGGGGATGGGCCGCACCTGGGCCCGCAGCAACCCGTCTTCAAGCGCGACGGAGACGAGCTCGAGCCGCTGGGCGCCTTGCACCACGAGTTGCACCTGCCCCTCAGCGCGGTCCATCTTCTTGATCACCGCCTGCGTGCCGACCGTGTACAGCCCGTCGGGCTGGGGGTCGTCGACGCTGGGGTCTTTCTGGGCCACGAGCACGAGCGTCTTGTCTTCGCTCTTGAGCGCGGCTTCGACGGCGGCCAGCGAACTGGGGCGGCCCACAACCAACGGCAGCACCAGGTGCGGAAACAGCACCGTGTTCTTGAGCGGCAGCACCGGGAGCGAGATGTTCCGCTGGCCGTCGGTCATGCGTCGCTCCTTTGCAGCTCGAGCCGCACAAGCAGCATCCCGTCGCGAAACTCGGTCTGCACCTCTGCCACGTCCACATCGCACGGCAAGTCGATCGTGCGGGCGAAACTGTTGTAGGCGATTTCCATCGAATAGCTGGCGACGCCCTCCTCGATCATCCAGTCGCGACGCACGCCGCGGACCGTCACGTGGCAGCCCCGGATGACGACTTCAACATCTTGCGGCCGCACGCCAGCCAGGTCGAACTTCAACAGCCAGCCCCGCGCCAGGCGATAGATATCGACCGGCGGCGAAAAGCCGGCTTGATGAAAGGCCTGGCTTGCCGGCAGAAACCAGCTCGGAGTGCGGCGCGAACTTGAGTCTCGCATGACAAATAACAATGTGCGGCTGGCCGAACTTGGTGCACCTCACGGCGCGATCGGCTGTTCACCATAGCAAGTTGACTAACACCGTTCCACGATCTCCGCGGCAAGTCGTGCGGCGCTGTTATAATTCTGCTCGAAATCGATTGTCCACCTGCGCCGACCTCATGCTCTTTCGCTACTTTCGCCGTCGCCGCCGCCAGCAGTTGCTCGCCGCGCCCATGCCGCTCGCGTGGCAGCCGTATCTCGAATGGGGCGTGCCCGACTACGACGCGCTGCCTTCCGTGGCCCGCTCGCGGCTGGCCAGCTACGTCCGCTGGTTCGTCGCCGAGAAACATTGGGAGGGCTGCGGCGGACTGGAACTGACCGACGAGATCCGCGTCACGATCGCCGCCGGGGCCTGCCTGCTCGTGCTCGAGCTCGACTTCGACATGCTCAGTCGCGTGCAGTCGATCCTCGTCTACCCGACCGAGTACGTCGCGCCCGACCGAGGGCTGTTGATCACCGAAGTCGAAGACGAGGACGAACCCTGGCTCGAAGGGAGCGCCCGGCTCGGCGAAGCCTGGTATCGCGGGCCAGTGGTCCTGTCGTGGCAAGATGTCGAGCGCGTCGCCCGGCTGCATCGCCGCGATCTGGAGCGGTCGCGCGCCGAGCGCGCCGGCCAAACGATCGGTGCGAATCATCGCGGACCGGTTGGTCGACAGAAGCGCAAGCGCGGCAGCGGCCGGCACTCGGAGCGCGATAACGTCGTGGCGCACGAGTTCGCCCATCAGCTCGACATGCTCGATCGCACGGTCGACGGCACACCGCCGCTGGCCGATCGGCGCCAGTACAAGGCCTGGACGCGCGTGATGACCGTCGAGTTCCAGCAACTAAGCGACGACTTCGACCACGGCCGGCCGACGTTTCTCGACCCCTACGGCACGACCAACCCGGGTGAGTTCTTTGCCGTCGCTACGGAGACGTTCTTCGAACAGCCGCGCGAGCTGGCGACCGAGCACCCGGAGCTGTACGCCGTGCTGCGCGACTTTTACCGCCAGGATCCCGCCGCGCGGCAGGAGGCTTGTGCCGCTGGCGCGCGTGCCGCTGGCCACTAACGTCGCCAAACGACTACCGCCGCGGTGGGCCAAAATCAAATTGGGCCCGAATTCCAAAGATGTCGGCTGTGCTCGGTCCGTGCGTACCGCTTTGCAACATGGGGTGAACGTAGTTGAACGTCATCTTCGCCCAAGGGTTCAAGTACCAGTTGAGCCCCACGGTCAGGTCGGTGAGCCGGCCGCCGAGTATTCCCGCGTCGGTCAAGTCGATCTGCGACAACCGAATCGCCACCTCCCAAGCTCCCGTGCCGGTGATGATCGGTCCGCCGCCGCGCACGCGAAAGAAGTTTTCAAATGGATAGACGCGGTCGCTGATGCCAGTCTCGCGCGAATAGCCGCGGTTTTCGCCGGTCAGAAAGAAGCTGGCGAAGGCGTACCAGCCATAAAACAAGGTGCGTGGCCCCGCTGCTTGATTCAGGGGAACGAGCATCGCCTCCGACTGAATCGAAAACGGACCGTGGATTAGCATCAACTCGGTGCCGTAGAGCTCCCAGTGTTCGGTCGGAATGTTGCCGGTGTCGACGAAGGGGGGAAACGGGATCACGGCCGGGTCGCCTGGGCGAATTTCAGGGCGCGATTGAAATCGCACGCTGCGTCCCCCCGCGCCGCGATAGCTGAAAGCGCCGCCAACATGCAGCAGGTAGCGCCCGCCCGAGGGCTCGTCGTACCACAAGAGTCGCGTGACGCGCCCGGTCACGGCCTGGCTGCTGGGGTCGCCAAAGTCGCCTCCCCATGGGTCGGTGAAGCTGCGAAACGTTCCGAGGAAGTACGTTCCCATCTGGTCGGATTCGGTACGCAAGATCATCACGCCCAGGTGGCGCGCGGGATTGAACACATCGGGCAAGCTGCGCTCCATGAAGGTCGTAAAACGATTCGACGTGTAGCGCTCCAGACCAAACGGCTCGAAGAAATAGCCCACGCGCAGATCGCGAAGGTACGGCAAATCCTGCTGCTCAAAGTACACGTCCAGAAACGTGGGCTTGCCGGTCAACGCGAAATCCATCTCCATCCGGTAGACCATGTTGTCGAACACTTCCCCCTGCGCGCCGATGCGCGCCCGGCGTAGGTCGGCGAAATTCTGAATATCGCCGAGTGTCGCGATGTTATTTGGGCTTTGCGAGATCATCACGTGATCCCCCTGCAACTGCCCGGTCCACTTCACGGTAGGAGTCTTGCCGTCGCCCCCTTTCTTTTCAGCGGAGGCCAAGTCGTCGAGACGTTTCTCGAGTCTCGCCATCCGATCGGCAAGCCATGGTGTTGCTTCCGGTGGCTGGCTCGCGCGCGCCGCGGCCGTCGTGAATGACGCCGGCTCCACCGATGGTGCCACGGCCGCCGTGGTCGCGAGTCTCCCGGCGGACGTGTTGCCACCCTGCAGCCAATAAGCCAGGTCGGCATCGACAGTTCGTGGAGCGGTTTCCGCAGGCAGCAGACGAGGTGCGGTGATCTGGCCGGGGGAATCCACCGGCGGCAACGGCACGGGCGCAGCATCGCCACGCGCGTGGCGCGCAGTCAAAAGCGCGCACGCCAGCCAAATCGCCAGGCAGAACCGCGGACAGGCCATGACCAGGAATCAGGACCACATGGCCGCGCCACATGCGCGCGGCCTCGCAGGGATGCATCGGTCGACAACGTCGTACCTACGATTCATCGAATCGATACAACCCGTACATAAGTCAAAGCTTGCGCAACCCCTCAAGCGGCAAATCTGCTGGGGAGCGATCGCACGAGGAGATAAATCGCGAGACCTAGGCGGGAAAGATGCAGCACCAGGCCGCGCAAGCATTGCTAGCGGAATTGCTCGCCGGCCGAGTCCGCCTTACCGCTGCTCGCCACCTGCACCCGACAGATACTCGATCTTCGCGCCGGTTCGGGCTGCTTTCGCCAGCAAGGCAAAACGCTCGCCGGCCAGCGCGCGTGCGACGTCGTCGCGCACCAGAGTCCAGCTTCCCTTGCCAGGCTTGAACTCGGTGCAGTGAATCAAGTGCACGCCAAACGGCGTGACCACCGGCTGGCTTGTCTCGCCGACTTTCAACGCGAACGCGGCGCGGGAGAACGATTCGACCATCACGCCCCGGCGCGGCAGAAAGCCCTGGTCCCCCGCTTGCTCGCGGCTGGGGCTTTCAGAGTATTTTCGCACCGCGTCGACGAAGCTGAGGTTGCCCGACGTCACCTCTTCGCGAATTCGCCGCGCTTTGCCGAGCACTGCTTGTCGGGCGTCATCCGTCGCGGCTGGCGTCAGCCGCAGCAGCAAATGACTGACACGCACCAAGGTGCCATCGAACTCGCCGTGATGCCGATTGAAGTGACTTTCGAGCGCCGCGTCGTTGAGCTCCGCGCGCAAGTAGCGCGGCCAGACAACCCGCCACGTCAGGTAGCGCCGCAAGTCGTCGGCCGACCAGCCACGGGCCGCTTGAAAATCCTCGAGCGAACTCCCGCGCGCCACGAGCGATTGGGCCAGGCTGCGCTGGGCCGCGGCGATCGCTTCGTCGTTGGGCCGCAGCTTTGGGTCGCGCTCAAGTTTGGCGCACACCAAGCGCCGATCGATGGCGCGCTCGAGCGTCGCCGCAAAGACGGCATCCGCAGGCTTGCTCGACGTGCTTCCGCCTGGGTCGGGCGTCGTGCCAAGCGCGTCGGCAATCGTGGCTTCGATCTCGGCGACCGGGATCGCCTCGCCGTTGACGCGGGCTGCGATCACCCCCGCGTTTGGCGGCTTCCCGGCCGCTTGCGCCACGAATTGCGGGTGACTGACAAATAGCACTACCAGCAGTTTCAAAACCAGCTTGGGGTGCCACTGCTGGCTTGTCCAGCAGTGCAATTTCGATGCAGCACTGCGAGACGCTTCTTGCCGTGGCACCCGACGCGGTTTCATCGCCTGTTTTGAAACTGCTCTTACCCGCGCGCCGATCGCCAGCCGGCCCGACGTGCGCCAATTCCGCGAGGCGAGCAAGCTCACGGCAACTCCAGGTCGCCCAATTCGAACTCGACCGGCAACTTGAGAAACACTGTCGGCGTTTCGTAAACAAACTTCATTCCGGCCAGCCCCTCAGGCACCTCAAACAGATAGGCGATGCCCACTTCCTGCTCCGAATGCCGGGTGGTTTCGTAAGCGTCGGCGACGCGCCGCTGCCCATCGGGCGTGAGCAAGTAGGCCGCGTTTTCGAACACCCAGCCGCGGTGCGACTCAAGCGCTTGGCCCGTTTCGTCGTACCGCACTCGCACGCGCAGCTCCCACAGCGCATTGTTCTTGCGAACTTGTTCGAGCACCACGACCCCGCCGGCGCGGCGCTGCTCGACATCGCGCGCCTTCGGCAAATCGCCAAAGGTGAACGTCTCAATGCGGCCAGGAACCAGTGCCGTGAGCTTCCCTTTCAGGCTCGTGATCTTGGCCGCCTCGCGCGGCGGCGGGCTCAACGGGACCATCAATTCGACTGCGGTGGTGCCGGGATTGGCCGGCGCCTCGAGGTTCCCAGGCTCCCCCGCGCTGATCACGTTCCCCAGGTTGTCGCTGCCAGCGATCGATTCCAGCGGCAACCACAAAGCCAGCGGCTTCATCCGCGGCTCCCAGGCGATCGCCAGCCGCAATTGCACGCTGTGCCGCTGGTCCTGCAGGTTGCGCTCGGCCACGAGCTGGGTCGGCTCCAGGCGGAACACGCCGGCCAGTCGCCGCAGCGGGTTGGTCGCCGCCGGAACATCGCGCGAGACGATGGCCAACCCTCCTTTTTCGGCGTAGGGGTAGAGCACCAGGTCCGTTTTTTCCAGCAGTTGCTCGAGCGCTAGCCAGAATTCAACATTGTCGATCGCCAGCTCGACCTCGATATCGTCCGCGTCCTGCCCGAACTCCTTGCGATAGTCGGTGATCGTGTTGCCCGTCTGCTCGGCGACCGACTTGAGAATTGCCGAGAGCTTCAAGCGCCCTTTCAGCGTCACCCGACTGGGCTGCACGAACTTCTCGGCGCGCGCCAGCTCGAGCTTGCCGCGGACGCGCTCGACGCGCTGCCGCACCTCGGCCGACAGCCGATCGCTCGCGCCGGGCAACAATTCGACGACGCCCGGCCCCAACTCAAGCAGTCGTGCTTCCGCTGCGTCACGCCGGGCGAGCTCGGGCGCGTCGAGCTGCCGCAGCAGCGAACGCACCTCGGCGGCCAGTTCCGGCGATACCGGCGCGGCCGGCTCGGCATCCGGCTTCGCCGCCTCCGCGGCCGGTGTCGCTTCGTCCGTTTCCGCGGGCGGCGCCGCAACCACGAAACCATACGGCAAACCACTCGCCAGGCCCCCTGCCAGTGCGGCCGCACAAGCAAACTTCAAGCAAAACGAACGTCGCATGGCAATTGTCCGAGACGAAGGCGAGAGAACTGCAACGTCGGGGACTGGTACATTTTTCGGTGAGCGATTCAGTGTCAGCCAACGCACCTCGGCCGAAAACATGTACCTGTCCCCTTCGCATTTTGACTTTGCAGTACTCTAGGACGAAGCAACCCAAAGTCGACGTAACATTCAACCTTGATTGTAGGTCCCGACCGCACGGCATTCTAGGAAGCCCGCGTCGGGGATCAGTATGATCGGGTGCGTGAAACGGTGCGCGTGAAACGCACCAACGGCCTCGCGGCATGAAAGGCCACTTCGCACCAGCGCAGGCCGTCGGGCCTGGGTCGAGTCTCATCGATTGATTGGCAGCCAGGTTGAGCTAGCCGCTGCCAGGGCCACAGTGACATTGTCCCTGCCGCCATTGGCAAGCGCCACGGCGACGAGCTTGTCGCAGGCGGCTTGCGGAGCGGTCGTCTGTCGCAGAATGTTCCCGATTTCCTCGTCGCTGACCATGTCGGTCAATCCATCGCTGCATAGTAACAGTCGATCCGACGGCCCCAGCGCCAGGTGATGGAGTTGAAAGGTGACATCGTCCTTGGTGCCGCCCAGGCTATTAACGAGCATATGGCGGAACTTTTGGACGCTCTCGGGAGTCATGCCCGAATCGATAAACGCCTGGGCCATCGTTTCATCGCGCGTGACCTGCTGCAACTCGCCGTCATGCATCAGATAGGCGCGCGAGTCGCCGATCTGGACCACCAGCGCGCGCGGCGGCAGCAGGTGCGCCATGGTCCAGGTCGTGCCCATTCCCCAGCGTGCCGGATCGGCTTGCATGTGCTCGCGCAGGGTCGCTTGGATTTCTTGGATATACGCTTCGACGCGCTCGCGAATCTGCTGGACCTCGAGACCGGTGTACTTCATCACCCAGCTCGTCGCTTGCTGCGCCAGTTCGAACATCCGTTGCAGTGCCACGCGGCTGGCGAGCTCGCCGCAGTTATGCCCTCCCATCCCGTCCGCCACGACCATGGCAAAATCAGCATCATCCGTCAGCACCACGTCCCCCGCGGCGAGATTGGTCAGGATCAGCTCGGTCGTACGGCGGCGCTCGACGATGGCATAGTGGTCCTCGTTATTCGTTCGCACGTTTCCGGTGTGCGTCGCCGCGCCAAAATCAAGCTGCAGGCGGTGCGTCGAAGGGTCAAAGAACTTCTCAGCGAAGCGAGCGCCGGCAACGTCATCGACGGTGTCTTCCTCTTGCTCGGGCATGGCTGCCAACTCCCCGGCTGAACGTGTTGTCGTCCCGTCGCTATCGCCAGCATATCCGGTTCGTCAAGGCGCGTGGCGCTGCCCTGCCGCGCCGCGGCGACCTCGCGCCGGGGACTGGTACATTTTTCGGTGCGCGATGTTGTGCGAACCAGTCCGCGTCGGCCGAAAACATGTACCTGTCCCCCTCCGCAGCGCGTGTGATGTCGCACCAACGCCCTCGCGGCCTGACAGGCCGCTTCAACCAGCCCAGGCCGTCAGGCCTGGGGACACGTGGCGACACCCACACCTTCTTTCCCTTAGACCATTTCCGGCCCCGCAGGGGCCGCTCATTCCGGCCGCGCCTCGCGGCGTCGACGTTCGACCACGGCCCACGCGGCTTTCCAAGAGAGGAAGACGGCCAGGGCGATGGCGGGCCAGCGGAGCGCTGGATTTAATTTGCGATTCGCATACGGAGTGCCCCAGCGCGTCCATATCGAATCACGCTCAGCCTTCGTTTCGGGAGGAGTCCAAATGATGTGGGCACCTGGCCCGGGCACGATATGCGGCCGTGTTGCCATCCCCCACGCCAGGATCGCGGTTAGGATCAGCACCGTCGAAAGCCGGAAGCGGAACCAGCGGCGTTTCGGCTTCTCGTCCATAGCCACCTATTCTAGCCGCGCCACATCCCAACGCTCGCGCGAAGTGCGGGCGGGTCGCGCGGGTGGCAATCAAACGGCGGGGTGCGTGTTTCGACATTCAGCCGCGACGCGGCGAAATAACTTAGCCGTGGGCGCGCAGCCCACGGTATCGGTCGCAATCAAACCACCGAGCCGCGCCGCGGCGACAGACGCCGGGGACTGGTACATTTTTCGGTGCGCGATGTTGTGCGAACCAGTCCGCGTCGGCCGAAAACATGTACCTGTCCCCCTCCGCAGCGCGTGTGATGTCGCGTCACGCCGCTGTCGCCGCTCGCGCGGCTTGGATCATCGCGTGATGCCTCCGTGGGTTGCACCCACGGCTACGCGCCGCCGCCGCTAGCGCGGCTAATTCGATGCCCGCCCCAATGGTGTCGCGCGAGCATCACGGCGTCGAACAATTCGCGGACCAACCGCCCACCCGGTTTTCCAGGCGAGGAAGACGGCCAGGGCGAGGGCAGGCCAAAGCAACTGCCGGTTGACAACCCAGGTGGTCTCACCATGTCCAATCTTCGGACGAAGGTAAAACGTGTAAACGGGGATTAGCCACGGCCAGCACGCCATCCCCCAACCGAGAATCGCCACCAGCACGAACCACGTGCTGAGCCTGAATTGCAACCAGCGGCGCGGGGGGAAACATCGCATTGCCGAATTCTATCGCGACCGGCGCAATCGCGCGGAGACCGATTCACGCGAACCGCGGAGCCAATAATCGGACCTGACAGGTCCGGAATACGCGGGGCCACCGTACCGAGGCCTGACGGCCTCGGCCGCTAGAACCGGCCCTGCAGGCCGGAGATACGACCTGCCTCATCGTCGCACGCGTTTTTGCATTCCGTCTTGCCTCGTCGTGTGTGTCTGTTTGCAATTTGTCTTGCGGCCTGAAGGGCCGCTTCGCACCAGCACAGGGCGTGAGCCCTGTGTCGCCTGGTAACCCCAACGCCCCGCCGTTCAGCTAATTGCCTTCGGCCCTGAAAGTGGCCGTTCATTGCCCGGCTCGTTGGCAGCGTCGAACCGTCTTTTCTATGCGATCCTTCGTGCCCTACGCAGTATGAATCCGGAGGGCAAGCCCGGCTGGTACCACCTGCCTGCGGCGATCGGTGCCCGCCAGCCGTGGCGCTGGAGCCTGCAGCCTCGCGTCACGCTTCTCACCCAGGGACTTCGCGATTCAACGAGTCGTTTGTGCTTCGACCCTTC